>JAZKBN010000017.1:0-36097 GCA_040388605.1 Bacteroidota bacterium
TTAATGAACTTCTCGGCTAAAAACACCAACTACTTTTGACCACATTACCTAAAAAAATTAATAATAATACAGAACCCTGCGGAATAAGATTCGGCGGTTTTAACCAGGCAATACCCACTAAAATACAAAACCCTGCAACTTTTCAGCTGCAGGGTTTACAAATCAAGGGTGGTGATGGGCGGGATCGAACCGTCGACACCAGGATTTTCAGTCCTGTGCTCTACCATCTGAGCTACATCACCCTGTTGTTTGGGGACACAAAGGTATGATTTTAATTTTTCACAGCCAAAACATTTCTTCATTTTTTAATTTTTCCCGTAATCAGCCTACATTAGCCCTTTCTAACCGGTACCGTTAATGCACATAGTTTCCCAAATTCTGTTTTTATTGCTGTTGGGCGCAACTGCCTATATTGTAAGCAAGCGCATCAGGTTTATTAGCCGAGCCATTAAAACGGGTAAGCCTGAAAACCGAACAGATAGGCCGACTGAACGCATGAACAATATGCTGCTCATGGCATTCGGGCAAAAAAAGATGTTCGATAAGCCTTTAATAGGCTTTATGCACTTTATTATTTATGCCGGCTTCCTGCTGGTGAATATAGATGTGCTTGAAATTATTATCGACGGTATTTTTGGTACGCACCGGGTAACAGCGCCTTTCCTTGGCAGCTTTTACGGGTTCATGATCAGCTTTTTTGAAATACTGGCTATAGGTGTAATTATAGTTTGTGTTATATTCCTTTGGAGACGGAATGTTCAAAAAACAGCGCGCTTCCAGTCTGCAGAAATGAAACAATGGCCTCGCTTGGATGCCAATATTATCTTATGCGCTGAAATTCTGATGATGCTGGCTTTTTTCAAAATGAATGCCTCAGATAATATATTACAACAACGGGGTGTTCCCGGTTATCACCATACAGGCAGTTTCCTGATCAGCGGAATGCTGGCTCCGGTTTATAATATGTTCAGTACACCCATGCTCATTTTTGCAGAACGTGCAGCTTGGTGGTTCCATATAATTGGCGTAATGGCATTTTCTGTTTACGTTACCTTTAGCAAGCACCTCCATATTGTATTGGCATTTCCCAATTCATATTATGCCAGGCTTAGTCCTGTCGGCGAGGTCCATAATATGCCGGTTATTACGCGTGAAGTAAAAATGATGCTGGGCCTGCCTGTTGAAGAACCCATAGCTGGTGATTTAAATGCTCAGGCTGAAGCTCCGACTGAACCTGGGCGATTCGGAGCTAAAGACATAAACGATCTTTCCTGGAAAAACCTCATGGATGCCATGGCATGCACCGAATGCGGCCGTTGCACAGCCCAATGCCCGGCCAATTTAACCGGCAAAAAGCTAAGCCCCAGGAAGATTATGATGGACACCCGCGACCGTATGGAGGAAGTGGGCAAAAGTATTGATAATGGTGGCCCGGGACTCGAAGACGGGAAAAGCCTTTACGGAGACTATATTACAAAGGAAGAATTATTAGCCTGCACAACCTGTAATGCCTGTACCGAGGCATGCCCGGTAAGTATTAACCCTTTAGATATTATAGTTGATTTAAGAAGATACATGATCATGGAAGAAACATCGGCGCCTGCATCATGGAATTCTATGTTCAGCAATACCGAAAACAATATGGCGCCTTGGGCATTCCCGCCATCTGACAGGGCTAATTGGGTAGAAAAGGCTGAAAAGCAATGAGCGAATCCTTAGAGCTTTCGGGCATTGATTTCCAAAACACGGAAAAAGCGAATCGGCTGCATGAGCAATATATAAGGCGCACTTTTGAGCTGGCTTTGCGCGGAATGGGTTCAGTATCGCCTAACCCATTGGTGGGCTGCGTGATTGTTAAAGAAGGACGCATAATTGGCGAAGGCTGGCATAAAAAATATGGAGGTCCGCATGCAGAGGTAAATGCAGTAAATTCTGTTACTGATGAAAGCATGATTGCCGGGGCCGACATTTACGTAAACCTTGAACCATGCAGCCATTTTGGCAAAACACCACCCTGTGCCGATTTACTTATCAGGCAAAAAGCGGCACGCGTTATAATTTGCAATACAGATCCTCACCCATTAGTAAGCGGCAAAGGAATTGCCAAACTGTTAAATGCAGGTATTGAAGTAATAACCTGTGTTTTAGAGAATGAAGGATTAAAGCTTAACCGTCGATTTTTTACGGGCGTACAGGAAAATCGGCCTTACATTATTTTAAAATGGGCCCAAAGTGCCGATGGCTTTATGGGAAAGCCCGGTGAGCAAATTTGGCTCAGCAATGCCTTTGCGAAGCAACTCGTGCATAAATGGCGCTCAGAAGAAGACGCCATATTAATAGGCGCGAATACAGCCATAACTGATAACCCATCTTTAACCGTTCGTGAATGGACAGGGAGGAACCCGGTTAGGGTAGTTTTATCAGGAAGAACTCCCCTGCCTCCGGATGCGGCATTATTTAATTCTAATGCAGAAACTATTTTCTTTAATGCAGACGAACCAGGTTCAGGGCAAAATTTGAACACTGTTTTAAGGGAACTTAAAGCAAAAGGCATTCAATCTGTAATTGTGGAAGGCGGGCAAAAAGTTTTGATCTCATTTATTGATTCCGGCCTTTGGGATGAAGCAAGAATATTTGTAGCTCCTGCAAAATTTAAGACTGGAATCAGGGCCCCATCTATGCATTTGCCCTTAAACCATACCTTTGATGCGGAAGACAACAAGCTTTATATAATTGAAAACCAAAGATTAGCAATCTAATTTTGATAGTTCAGTCTGCTTATTCGTATTTTTACAGCCGGAACCTATTTAATACACCGGCCATACCCAATTGACTGCGGAACTGCTTTACCATAAAACCTATATTTTATCGCCTGAGAAGCCATGGGTGGTGTTTGTGCATGGCGCAGGCGGCAGCTCAAGCATTTGGTACAAACAGGTAAAAGAGTTTAAAAGCCTTTGCAATGTGCTGCTTATAGACCTCCGCGGACATGGTAAAAGTAATGTTCCCACTAAAAACTACGGAAACTATACATTCAGGGATATTGCAGGCGAAATTCTTGAAGTACTCAATGCAGTAAAGATTGAAAAAGCCCATTTTGTCGGCATTTCATTAGGCACCGTTATTATTCGCACACTTGCCGAAATGGCCCCGGAACGGGTGAGCAGTATGATTTTAGGAGGCGCAATTACAAGGCTCAATATAAGATCTCGCTTTTTGGCAGGCTTGGGCAATATGTTTAAACATGTTTTGCCTTACATGTTCCTGTATAACCTGTTTGCTTTCATAATTATGCCCCGCAAAAGGCATCGCGAAAGCAGGCTGCTTTTTGTGCGTGAAGCTAAAAAGCTTTGTCAAAAAGAGTTTTTACGCTGGTACAGGCTAACCTACGAAATAAACCCGCTCCTGAAATATTTTAACGACAAAGACCTGGGCCTGCCTACCCTATACCTGATGGGCGATGAAGACCACATGTTTTTACCCCCTGTTCGTGTTTCTGCCGCCAGGCATAAATTCAGCGAACTGCAGGTTATTTCAGATTCCGGGCATGTATGCAATATTGATCAGCCTGAAGCATTTAACAGGTTTGCCTTGGCGTTCATTAACAGAACCGAGAATAGGGGATAGTTATTTAATGCTGAAACTGCTGACCCTTTAATTGTGTTATAGTTTATATTCAATTATTAGGTTGTTTTATGTTGTCTGCCGGGCTCGCAAGTATTTTTGGCTTATGTTCATTGCCCGCAAAAGTCCAATTTTTGGCTACCTTTGCAGCCTTAATTAAAATTTAACCGTATTATATACACATGACGCAGGACCAGATTCGCGATGTGAAGGACCGAGTTTCGGCCCTGAGGGGGTATCTTTGACTACGACAACCGCAAAGAACAAATAGCTGCCGAAGAAGCACAAAGCACTAAAGCCGGTTTTTGGGATGATCCCAAAGCTGCCGAGGCATTAATGAAAGAAATAAGGACCAAGAAAGTTTGGACCGGCGCTTTCGAAAACCTGCAATCGGCCACCGACGATTTTTTAACCCTGCTCGAATTTTATGACGCCGGCGATGTTGAAGAAGCCGAGCTTGAAGCCGATTACAAAAAAGTAATGAAGCTGCTTGAAGAGCTCGAGTTTAAAAAAATGCTCAGCGGCGAAGAAGATAAGCTGAGCGCCATATTAGAAATTAACCCCGGCGCCGGCGGTACTGAAAGCCAGGACTGGGCCGAAATGCTCATGCGCATGTACATCATGTGGGGCGAAAAGCAGGGTTATACTGTTCGTGAAATTAATTACCAGCCGGGCGAAGGTGCGGGCATAAAATCTGCCACGCTTGAGTTCGACGGCGATTTTGCATACGGGTACTTAAAGGCCGAAATAGGTGTGCATCGCCTGGTTCGTATAAGTCCTTATGATGCCAACCAACGGAGGCATACCAGCTTTGCATCGGTATTCTCTTACCCCGTAGTAGACGAAACCATAAATATTGAAATTAACCCTGCCGATATTACATGGGATACTTTCAGGAGCGGCGGCGCAGGCGGGCAAAATGTAAACAAGGTAGAAACTGCCGTAAGGCTGCACCATAAACCAAGCGGTTTCATTATTGAATGCCAGCAGGAACGTTCGCAGATAATGAATAAAGATAAGGCCCTTAAAATGCTTAAAAGCCGCCTTTACCAAGCCGAGATGGACAAGCGCAATGAAGAACGTGACCGTATTGAGGGCACAAAAAAACGCATCGACTTCGGCTCACAAATAAGGAATTACGTTTTACACCCTTATAAGCTGGTGAAAGACGTAAGAACCGGGGTTGAGCGCTCTGATGTGCAGAACATCCTCGATGGCGATATTAACGAATATATAAAAGCCTTCCTGATGCAGCAGGCTTAAGCTGTTTCAGAAACCGAAGAATTAAACATTTACAAACCGACGTTATTGCTTTTCATTCAGCAATGCGTCGGTTTCTTTTTTAAACTCTGCCTGGAACTCATCGTAAAATTTACCGGTGGCCGGACCTGAGTACCCGGTATGAATTTTCTTCACCTTACCGTCTTTGCCAATAAAAAGCGTTGTGGGGTACCCGTTAAAGCTTTCAAGCTCCGGCAATACTTTTAGTACATTATCTTTCCCGAGCTGCCCGGCAAACAATATTTCGTAGCCGGTTTTGAAGCGCTTTTTCATGCGCCTGACAGCTGCGTTCCCAAACGCTGTATCTGCCTTACGCTCGAAACTGAGGCCGATTACTTCAAAACCCCGATCTTTATTTTTAAGATACCAAGGGCCAAGGAAATTTGCTTCGTCTACGCAGTTAGGGCACCATGTACCCATAATGGTTACAATTACCGGCTTATTCTTATACCTGCTGTCGTTGATCGATATTGTTTTACCTTCCGGGTTTTGTAATGCGAATGAAAGTGCGCTTGATTCTTTTTTAAGGGCAGTAATTTTATAAGCATCATCAAGCCTGGCATGGGGGTTTATTTTGGCAAAAACGCTGTCTGTACCCCCGGGTGAAACTAAAACACCTTTATAGTCCCCGGCCGCCGATGTGCTTGTGAGACTTAGTAAAACAGGGCTCGAGCCGCTGAATGCCGACAGGTAAAACTTCCTCCCAATAACTATAAGAGGTCTTTCATCATGTGTAGTATCTCCCAATTCCTTAGTTACAGGTTCCGATATACCTTCCATAAACCTATAATCACCGCTGTTGGTTAAAATAGTTCCGCTGACAGTTTTTGACCCGAAACCTTTTGCCATATAGCTGAAGTTACCAACAGCATGCTCCGTTTTACTATTGCTTACTATATTCAAATCATAAGTTTGCCTTGCACTTATAAGTACAGCCTGGTTGAAAGGTTTATACACTTCATTTTCAAAAGCAATAAAAGGGATGGGTGTAAATGGCTTTGAAAGGTTATAACGTTTGTAGTAACCGCTGTAATTGCGCATTAAACCATTATGATCAAGGTCTTTATCTTCTTTAAAAACCAACTCGGCATCATACTGCTCAATGTGAACCCTAAAGCTGTCGGTTTCTGAGGTTGGTAAGTGCAAGGGGTAAGAAACCAGCTCTCTTGCATTAAAAAGAGTAATTGTTTCCTTGCCCGGATCCCTGTTTATTCTGAACCTGAACGGAATTTCATAATTACGAACAGTAAAATAACCTCTTATAGGTGAATCTGCTTTTGTTTGAGAGCGCACTGAAAACGTGATATTTACAAATAGCAATATTAAAAATGCAGCCTTTACTGTTTTCATAGTTCCCAGGGAAAAGGCAGTATTGTTTTTATTGAATACCGGCCTATAAATGCAATATAAACGCTATTCGACTTAAAAAGTTCAGTTCTTATTAAGATGTCGCAAAAAAAAGAAGCCCAGACCTAAAAGGTGAGGGCTTCATTGCTTATGGAACTGTGGAAATTATAAAACCATTCTTTAACCAACATGTAAGTATTTGAAAACTGAACCGTTAGCAAGGGAATTGAAGCTTTTTTAAGCGACAATCAATATTTTACATTGCGCAATGCAAATAGGCATTGCCTGATGATGCTAAATCGGTAAGTATCGGCTTCCTTTTCCTTACGATACAAAATTGCAGAAAAAAGATTAAAACTGAATTAAAATGAAATTAGAATTCATTAGAATTTTAATTCAAATCTAATCTTATTAATATATAATTCCCATTTTAGGAAGATCAATATTTAAACACTAATTCAGTATTTTACATTAAAACACTGAATTACAATTAATTAATATATAATTTTGTTTAAATGGGGTATAAAGCGCGGCATTAAGACCTTTATATGATTTCTAATGTAATCTAATCTGCCCTTTAATCCGGATTAATATTATAATTATACATTACAAATAAAAATTATCTCTCCTTTAACTGATACCCCATACCAACTACCGTATGAATAAGCTTTGAGGGAAAATCACGATCTATTTTGCGGCGAAGGTAATTTACATACACATCAATAAGATTAGTTCCGGTATCGAACTGCACTTCCCATACCTTTTCAGAAATATCTACCCTGCTTACAGTACGGCCTTTATTACGCATTAAAAACTCAAGCAATGCAAACTCTTTAGTGGTTAATTCTATTTGCCTTCCGGCACGCCTTACTGTTTTTGCTTCAAGGTCAAGCTCAAGATCTGCCGCACGCAGAATGGTGCTGCTGTGCATCATATCTTTGCTTCGCTTATAAAGCGCACGCAACCTTGCCAGGAGCTCCCTGAATTCAAAGGGCTTGGTCATGTATTGGTCGGCGCCTGCGTCAAAGGCGGCAACTTTATCTTCAGTTTGGCTGAAACCGCTTAATACCAGTACGGGAGCTTTAGATCTCGCTTCGCGTATGGTTCTGATAAGTTCAAGCCCGTTAACGTAAGGAAGGTTTAAATCAACAATGAGGCAATCGTATTCATTACTTAGGGCCATGCGTTTTCCTGCCATGCCGTCATAAGCAATATCGGTTTCATAGCTTTGCTCTTCAAGACCCTGCTTAAGAAATGCTGCTATTTTGGGATCGTCCTCAACTATTAGTATTTTCATCGAACCGCGGAAAAATACAATCGACCGTCTTAGAATTCGGCAATTATGCTGCAATATGGGAAAAAGACTGTCTGAACCCAAAATAAAAAACATTACGTTTTTCACTAACGTTTAACGAAATTTGCAGCGCCAACTAAATATTAACAATGGTTAGCAGCGGCGCGTCTGACACTCTATATATACGGACGATATATTTTTAAATGAGCTCACTCGGTTCTCATCGGCACCTGAATAAAATCAGCGGTGCCGGACTCCTAATCTCGCTTGGTATTATTTACGGCGATATTGGTACTTCCCCGCTTTACGTAATGAACGCCATCTTCGGCGAGCACCCTGTAAGCGACACGTTAATTTACGGAAGCATAAGCTGTATAATTTGGACCCTGACTTTCCAGACAACAATTAAATACGTTTTACTTACCCTTAACGCAGATAACAACGGTGAAGGCGGTATTTTCAGCCTGTATGCACTTGTGCGCAGGCATGCCAAATGGTTGGTTATACCGGCAATAGCCGGCGGCGCTGCCCTGCTCGCCGACGGTATTATAACTCCGCCCATCACCATATCGGCAGCAATAGAAGGTTTGCACATTAAGTGGCCTGATATTCCAACCATTCCTATTGTAATAATTATTCTTACCCTGCTTTTCCTGGTGCAAAGTCTTGGGTCTGAAATTGTAGGCAAGGCGTTCGGCCCTTTTATGCTGGTCTGGTTCAGCATGATAGGTATTTTGGGCATCCGGATGATCGTAACTGATCCTATTATTCTTAAGGCCTTTAATCCTTATTATGCATATCAGCTGCTTGCAGAGTACCCGGGAGGGTTTTGGCTGCTCGGCGCAGTTTTCCTATGCACTACCGGGGCAGAAGCTTTATATTCAGACTTAGGCCACTGCGGCAAAAGCAATATTCGCATCAGCTGGACATTTGTAAAAAGTACTCTTTTGCTCAATTACCTGGGGCAGGGGGCCTACCTGCTCAGTAAAAAAAGCGGGGCCATGGCCACCGAGAATATTTTTTATGCACTTATGCCTGATTGGTTCCTTATCCCGGGAATCTGTATAGCAACAATTGCTGCAGTTATTGCCAGCCAGGCCCTTATAACGGGCTCCTTTACACTAATCAGCGAGGCTATCAGGCTTAACTTCTGGCCCAAGGTAAAGGTTGACTACCCCAGCGATGTTAAAGGTCAGCTATACGTACCCAGTATTAACAAGCTCCTGTTGCTTGGCTGCGTGGGCGTAGTTTTATACTTCCGCGAATCGCATAATATGGAAGCGGCTTATGGCCTGAGCATTACGCTCACCATGCTCATGACCACCATTATGCTGAGCTATTACCTGTATATAAAGAGATTCCCGGCTATTATTATTTACCTCTTTCTGACAGTTTACCTTACCATAGAAGGCTGCTTCCTGGTTGCAAACCTGCAAAAATTCGCTAATGGGGGTTGGGTATCTTTACTGATTGGGGCCATACTGGTAAGCATTATGTATATCTGGATGAAGGCCACCATAATTAAAATGCGCCTAACAGAATTTGTCGGCATAGGCGAGTATCTTGATGCCCTTCGGGAGCTGAGCGGCGACGAAACAGTACCTAAATATTCTACCAGTCTTGTTTTTTTAACCGGCGCTCAAAAAGCCCGTGAAATAGAATCAAAGGTTATTTATTCCATTTTCCAAAAAAGACCTAAGCGCGCCGATATATATTGGTTCATACATGTTGATACCGTAGATGAACCTTATACTGCTGAATACGAAGTAATTGAGCTGGTACCGCAGGATGTTATCCGCATTAATTTCAAGCTGGGCTTCAGGGTTGAACAACGTATAAACCTGTTCTTCCGGAAAGTGGTTAGTGACCTTGTGGCAAATAAGGAGGTAGATATTACCAGCCGTTACCACAGCCTGAGCCGTATGAGCATTACCGGCGATTTCCGATTCGTAGTTCTTGAAAGGTTTCTTAGCTTTGAAAACGACCTGCCCTTCTTTGAAAGAATAGTTATGCAAAGCTATTTCTTCATGAAAGAGTTCACCGGTTCAGAAATTAAGTGGTTCGGCTTAGACAGCAGCGCGGTAAAAGTTGAAAAAGTACCGCTGATTATTAAGCCCGTACAGGAAATTGCGCTCGTTCGTATAAACCGAGCGGAACATTAATATGGAAAAACCCAGCGGCGCCTCACTGGCATATATTTATTCCGAAGGCTTATACCTTGTAAAGCAAGATTTTCAGCAAACCCCTGAACCTGACGCTCATGCAAGCCCCGGAATTAATACTAAACAGCCAACAGAAACAGTTGACTTTTTGCCTTCTTCCGGGAATTTACTGCCCGGGAAAGCTAAAGAAAAAACAGATGGCGAAGATATTAGCCGGCTTTCAGCTTTGGCCAATGAAAGCCAAATTAAAACAATATTGCCTGCAACCCCTGCCTTACCGGTAATGAAGCCCGCAATGAACGCATCAGAACAGGCAAAAGTAGCTGCTCCACCTGCAAAACTTAATTATTCAGGAGAATATCTTAAAAAAGTACTGGTTATTACCCCCGGCCTATTAACAGAAAGCGATACAGAGTTTCTATATAAAATTTTGGCGGCAGTAAAGCTTGCCCCGGCAGATATTGCCTTAGCATCTTTATCCGACAATGCAGGCATAAGTGCCGAAGCAATGGTTTTTAATTTAAAACCCGCCTCCCTGCTTACTTTCGGCTTAGCTGCCCTGCCAATGGTGAAAGCCAAATATGTACCTTTTGAATTCGGTAATGCCAATACCTTGCAGGCAGATGGTGTTGACTTAATTTCCGGCGACCAAGCCTTAAAGAGGAAGCTTTGGGAAGCATTGAAAACGATATTCGCTTAAAGCCCGGCATTGGTAATAGGTTCAGGCCAATAATGGAATCTCTAAATCTGAGGCAGCAACCGGCCACTTTAAAGCTGAAAATTAACAGCTACTTAACAAGCCGAAAAACCCGGCACATAACTTAAAAGAATATAATTCATTACTTTTGCAAAGTAAAGAACAGTAGGGCTAACCTACACCTGATTTGAAGCACCTGCAAGCTCTGAAACCACATATCTTTTTTCTCGTAGCAGCCTTAGCCTGCATTTGTACCTGCAACCAATCGCAAGCCCAAATTTTTCCGAATCTTGGGGGTCAAAGGGTTGGTATATCTGCATTTACATTTCTTAAGAACGATTTGAGCCCAAGGTCAATAGGCATGGGTGGTGCACACGTTTCCGCTTCATCTGATTCTGCTTTTGCTGATGGCTATGCCGTTGCAAATAACCCGGCCCTTGCCGCTGAATTTCGCACACTGAATGTTACCGCATCTAACCTGGTTTATGCAGGCGGTGTTTATCATACATTTCTTTCGGTGGCAGTGCCCGTTAAAAACCGCACTACATGGACATTTTCAGCAAACAGCCTGAATACACCGGCCCAAACATTAAGAACTGAGTTGCAGCCTGAAGGCAACGGCCAGTCTTTTACCGCAAATTCTTTTGCGGCAGGGGCAGGTTATTCCCGCGCGCTTTCAGATATGTTCAGCTTTGGCATTAACCTGAAGCTGATTCGTGAGCAATTGGCTGAATACAGCGCAACAGCTGCAGGGGTAGATTTGGGTTTCCTCTATAAAACAGATTTCAGGAACCTGCGCTTTGCTGCGGCTCTGCAAAACTTTGGCATTAACAGTACCCTGAGCGGCAGCGGTCGCCCGGTATATATTACCCAGGACGGTACATCGGCGCAGGTAGAGAGCTTTTCAAGCGCTACCCTGTTTAAGATGGGCGTTAGTATAGATGCCTATACCAATGGTCCGCATTTAATTACTGCAACGGTTCAACTGAACCACCCGAACGACAATGCAGAGAACATTCGCCTGGGCGCTGAGTATGCCTTTAAAAAAGCGCTGTTCCTGCGTGCCGGATGGCGGGTTAATGTCGACGGGCAAAATATCCCTTCAGGCGGAATCGGCTTACGTACACACGCAGGAAGACATGATTTAAGGATAGATTACGCTGCACAGCCCACAACCTACTTAGGGCTGTTCCACAGCGTAGGCATAAGCTTCAACCTGGTGAAAGAAGCTAGCGCAGAAGAGCAGCACCAATAACCGGGAACATTCCAGGGTACTTAATATGCAGCCGGCAGCTTAAAGTATTCCTATAAGTTAATTAAACAATTAATACTGATAACACGCTTTAATGCAGTGTTTTTCTGACATATACACAAATAGCATGAACCTTTACCTGAAGCAGTTTTTCAGCATTTCAGCATCTGTACTCTGTATGGCTGTATTCATGCTGCTTAGCTCATGCGATAATTTTTTCGGTAAAAAAACCAAGGCTGACTTTTTGCCGATACCTGATTACAGCAGCAGGCCTGTTGCATACGTACCCATTAAGCCGGATATTAAAGCCACCCCGGCATTTACCAACCCAACCCATATTTCCCTCGGTTTTGATAACCTGGTTTATGTTGTAGACAGCTCTTTAGGCATTTACAGCTTCGACCAAAGCGGGCGACAGCTTGCTTTAAAATCTATTCCCGGTGTAACTTATTGCGTACAGGATCGTAACCTGGATTTACTGGTTCTTACAAAGTTTGACACAACAACGGGCAGCACCCCTCAATTGCTAAACACCATTTGCAGGTACGATTTAAAAGATACCCTTGCCGATAACACTACTACCCTGCTCAGCCTGAATTATGCGCACCTGGTACATCGCATGGTTTACCCGGTTTTCACACGTGAAACCCAGCGTTTCCAGGTACCTGATGAATTGAAGCAAATAAGCCTGAATGCCATTGGCATATTATCAGGTAACAGGTATTATGTTACCTGCTCCGGCCCCGAAAGGCAGGCATTTAACTATACATACCCTAATAACTGCATTATGATATGTAATGCCCCCAAACAGGAAAACAACCGTGGTTCCTGGAGCCCTTTGGCTGTTACTGCTGATAATGGTACCTATGGAACTGATTATTTTAATCAGCCTTTTGCCATTGCCACAACCATAAACCCTCCCCAGAGCCTTACGCTTGAATTGCAGGCAAAAGACGATTTCATTTTCACATCGCTTGATCAAAATTCACAGTTAAGGGTTCAATATATACAGGCGGTAAAATCAGGCGAAGGCTTTATTAACTATTCGCTTAAACCATTGGTAGTTGGCGATTACTCAGTCGCAAACGGCTTTTTATATACATCTAATAAATTCGTAAGGCCTTTATCCATAGCCATGGCCGGCGATAATTCCCGATATATTTTTGTGGCAGATTATGCTAAAGACAGCCTTTTCCAATTCACAATTGACGGACTAGAAGGCGTAAAGCCTAATGCCATAAGCGATCCTAAGCTTATTAAAGTGAGCTTCGGCAGCAATGAGAAAGATAAAGGAACGGCTGATTTTCATAAATTGCGCAGCGTTGCCTATGCTGAGAAAATTCTTTGGCTTGCCGATGAAGGGCCTGATAAAGTAAAGCGCATTACCCGCTGGAAACTTACTACCGATTTTAACTAAGCCGCAAAGCAGCTGTTTTAAGTATAATTCCTGTTGCTTTTTACGCATTTTAAGCGTAAATTATATTATTAAGCCTGACGTGTTTTTAAACAAGCATGCCTGCTTCAGAATTAATACAGGTATATGCAACTTGAATTCAATTCGGTTTCAACTGAAACTGCCCAGCCCGAAACAAGGTTTGCTGATGTAATTCTGCCATTACCGCTACCTGCTCTTTTTACTTACCGCGTTCCGGCAGATATGAACGCCGAGGTACAGGTTGGCAGTAGGGTTATTGTGCAATTCGGGAAAAAGAAGGTAATGACGGCCGTAATTGCCGGTCTGCATACTGTTCCGCCCAAAGAATACCAAGCCAAATACATTCTTGAGCTGCTCGATACTGAGCCTACTGTAACGCCTATACAGCTTCGCCTGTTCGGGTGGATGGCTGAATATTATCTTTGCGCAGTAGGCGATGTAATGAATGCCGCCCTGCCATCGGGCCTGAAACTCAGCAGTGAATCGCGCATACAATTCAACCCCGATTTTGACATAGACCTGTATTATGACACCCTTGAGCCCGATGAAAAAAAGCTGATTGATGCCCTTCAGCAAGCTGATTCATTACTCTACGATGAGGCTGCAGATACAGCAGGGGTTAAAAATATCTACAAGCTTTTAAAGCAGCTTATTGGCAAAAGGGCCATCATACTTTTTGAGCAGGTAAAGGAAAAGTACAAACCCAAGGTAATCAAAAAAGTACGCCTGTACGATGAATTTTTCAGTTCAGAGGCTCGGCTGAACCAACTGTTTACCCAATTGGAGCGTTCGCCAAAGCAGGTTGCCATGCTCATGACCTACCTGCAAAAAGTACCCGTTTTCAATAACCCGGACCTCAATGCAAAAGGACTTGAGAAAAACACAATCCTTGGTGAAGAAAAGGCAAACAGGGCTGTATTGAGCGCCTTGGTTACTAAACGCGTTTTCGAAGAGTTTACAGAACAGATAAGCCGGTTTGAGGATATTGCAGCAGATGAAAATGCTGAAATAATATTATCGGAACCTCAGGAAAGAGTAAGGCGGAACATTACAGAGATTTTTGAAAGCAAAGATGTAGCCCTGCTGCATGGCATTACCGGCAGCGGGAAAACAGAAATCTACATTCAGCTGATTCAGCAGGTGCTTGACGGGGGCAGCCAGGTTTTGTTCCTTTTACCGGAAATTGCCCTTACCACACAAATTGTAAGCAGGCTGCGTAAAGTTTTTGGCAGCAAAATGGGCGTTTACCACAGCCGTTTCAGCGATAACGAACGTGTTGAAGTTTACCGCGGAGTAAGAAACGGCACCTATAATTTCGTGGTCGGCGTTCGCTCAGCTATTTTCCTGCCCTTTGATAACCTGGGCCTCATCATAGTTGATGAAGAGCATGAAACCAGCTATAAGCAAGCCGACCCGGCACCTCGTTACAATGCCCGCGATATGGCTGTAGTGCTCAACAGCTTCCACCAGGGTAAGCTTTTGCTGGGTTCTGCCACACCAAGCATTGAAACCTATTTCCATGCAAGCAGCGGCCGTTGGGGTTTGGCAGAATTAAGCAGCAGGTTTGGCAATGCCCCCTTACCAGATATAAAACTGGTAGATCTTAAGGCTGAGCGCAATGCCAAAACAATGAAGAATAATTTTTCTTCAACCCTGCTTGATGCCCTAGAGCAAAATGCACGCGATAATAAGCAAAGCATATTATTTCAAAACAGGCGAGGTTATTCACCTTATATGAATTGCCTTGATTGCGGCTGGATTCCCAAGTGCATAAACTGCGATGTAAGCTTAACATATCACATGGCTGCCCATGAGCTGCGCTGCCATTATTGCGGGCATTATGAGGCTCCGCCTTCTAATTGCAGGGCATGCGGCAGAACCAGGTTAAAAACGGTAGGTTTCGGCACCGAAAAAATTGAGGAGGAGTTGCAGCTTTTGATGCCCGATCTCAGGATTCAGCGCATGGACCTCGACAGCACCCGAAAAAAGCACAGCTTCCAGGATATTATCAGCGATTTTGAAACAGGCAAAACAGATGTTTTGGTAGGTACCCAAATGGTGAGCAAGGGTCTCGATTTTGATAATGTAACCCTGGTGGGCATTTTTGATGTTGACCGCATGATTCATTTTCCCGATTTCAGGAGCCATGAGCGTACTTTTCAGCTGCTTACCCAGGTAAGCGGCCGGGCCGGGCGCAGGAAATCGCAGGGAAGAGTGCTTATTCAAACCGGCAATATTGAGCACAACCTGCTGAAAAAAGTATTGAACCATGATTATGCAGGCCTGTATGAGGAAGAAATTGCCGAACGGAAGAAGTTTTATTACCCGCCCTTTTCACGTTTAATCAGGCTTTCAATAAAGCATGAAGATGAAATCAGCTGCCACAGCGGCGCTAATAAGCTGGCAGATAAGCTAAAGGCGCAACTGACTGTAAGAAGCGTGCTCGGACCCGAAACACCCCTGATTTCAAGAATCAGGAACCTGCATTTGCAGGAGATAATGATAAAAATAGACAGGGAAAGCGGCGGTTTAAAAGGCGCCAAGCAAATTATTGTATCGGCAATTGCTGCCCTTACAGCGGAAAAAGAATTCAGGGCGCTACAGGTAATTCCTGATGTTGACCCCTTATAGAATGGGTGTATAAATGAAGGTTCGGGATTGGTTTTTATGCTTAAACTGCTAATTTGAATTAACAATTTAAGGGGATTGAATTCCACGCTTTTTCGGGGAAGTCTATATGTTGGTATTACTTTTGTACAAAAGGCATTAAGGCCGCTATGGCAACGAACGAAAAGCCGAAAGGCATATATTTAATAAAAAAAGGATAATAAAACCATCCGATAATAACCTAACATCATGAGAACAATTGCCCGTTATGCGCTTTATGCGTTTTTCCCTGCCTTATTAATGACAGGCTGTAACAGCGATCCGACCGAGGAATGCAAGCAGCTTCAACAAGAAAATGCAATTCTGCGCGAAGCCACACAGAGCCGCGATCAGCAGATTGATGAAGTAACAAAGGCCATGAACGATGTCGAGAATAACCTTGCCGGCATTGAGCAAAACCAAACAGCATTGGGCGACCTTAAAGGTGACCGCAAGGCAGCAAGCCAAAAAGAAAAAATCCAGACGCATATCGACGGCATCAGGGCTTATATAAAAGACAACCAGGAGAAAATAAGCCAGCTTGAAGATAAGTACAACAAGAGCAAATCTAAATCTGCTTCAATGCAAAGGCTTATTGCCCGTCTTCGCCATACCATAAAACGTAAAGAAGCAGAGATAGACAGCCTGTTTACAGCCAATAACCTGCTTACCACCCGTGTAGGTGAGCTTGAAGGCGCTGTAAGCGAACGCGATGCTCAAATAGCCGACAAATCAAGCCAATTGGAAAACAAAACCAACGAAGCCAAGCAACTGGAAACAGAAAAATATACCGGCTGGTATGTATCAGGTTCGGCCAAGCAATTGGAAGAATGGAAAGTAATTGAACGTAAAGGCGGTATCTTAGGCTTAGGCAAAACAGGTAAGGTTCAGCCTAATGCCGACCTCACCAAGTTCAAATCTGTTGACCAACGCACCACTACCGAGGTTGACTTAGGTGAAACCAAGAAATTCACCCTGCTCACTACCCACCCTACCGAAAGCTGGACTTGGGCGCAGAACGGCAAAAGGCAATCTTTACGCATAACAGACCCTACTAAGTTCTGGAGCGTAAGCAAATACCTGGTTGTTCAAACCAACAACTAATACCTTAACCATCAGGTTAACCAAGAGCCTGCATCTTTTGATGCGGGCTTTTTTGTGCCCATTGGTTTGCAGATAAAACAGTTAATTCAGATTAGCCAATGATAATAACTCACAGGCACATTTACCTGTATAAGGTTAATTGGTTTTACTGCAGGGTGTATGGCGTTTTTCTCTTCGTGTTTACAATGTAAGCATCTTGAAAATCAACAACAATTTTGTACAACCCTTAAAAGTACGCTTAGATAATTCTTCCGGCTGAACAATAGAAAAGGCAAAATTGAACAAGTTGCCTGAAGCCATTAAAAAGCAAAACCCGGCCCATTACGGAACCGGGTTTTTCATTGGTTTAGGGGTATTGTTTTACGGACTACTTCACAACCGTAACAGATCCCTGAACCGCATTGCCGTCGGCATAGCGAATCAGCAACAGGTAATAACCTGCAGATACTTCGCCACCGTTTGTTGTTCTTCCATCCCATACGAAGCTTTCTGAACCCAGGTTCAAAGTAGTCGTAAATATGGATGCGCCGCTTTTGCTTACAATTTTAAGCTCTGTTTCATTACCTGCTAAAGGAATACTGAGCGTTTCACGAACAGGTGCAAAAGAATATGTATGGGCCTTTGGGCATTTGCGTTCTGATACATCAGTTTCAGGCAGCGTTGTGCTGCACCCGTTGGCATCTGTTACTGTGATGGTATATGTACCGGGGCCAAGCGCGGTAAATACCGGTTCTGATTGGCTTTTGCCTTTACCGAGTGAGTAAGTATATGGCGCTTTCCCGCCTTCAACAGATGCGGCATCTATTACAATTTGTCCTGAGGCTTTAACATCGCAACTGGCCTCTGCACGAATGGGGGCAGAAATATGTATGTTGGCACAGGGTGAACTAAAAACCTGCTCTGTTTGTGTTTTTGGCTTTTCGGCTGATGCCGGCTTTTTAACGGCCTCGTTTTCATTAATCTTAGCCGGGGCATTTTCTGTTTGTAAAACAGGTTTGGCTGCCTGCTCATTTCCGGCACTTATAGCACCTGTAGCTTGGGTTTCAGGTTTAGCAGATACGCTTTGAGCAGAGATTACAGGCGCTTGCTTTTGCTCCGGAGTCTTTGCAGCTTCCTCGGAATTAACTGGCGTCTGCCGGCTGCTTATAACCTGGCCTGCTTCTGTTGTCCCGGTATTTTGAGCTGTGGTTATGGTTTTGTTTTCATTAGCCACAACTGTTTGCCCGGTTTTAACAGCAGTAACAGGTTGTTTGCTGCTCATGTACCAAATGGCAAGGCCGCCTGCTACGAGCATTGCGCCGGCTGAAACAGCTGCATAAATGCCGCGATTCCCGGTAGCAGGGCTTGTTTGGTTCCTGTAGTTTTGTTCATAGTGCACCTGCATTTTAGCCTTTAAATCTAAAAGTGCCCCGTCGATAACCAGGTTATTGGCGGCTTGGTGCATTTGTGTTTCCTGTGCAAACGCCGGGTCAGTCGCCATACGCTGCAGGAAATCTGCATGTTCGGCCGGGCTTAGGCTGTTACTCAGGTAACGGTCTATGAGTTCGAATTTGTCGATGTCACTCATCATTTTTTTAGTAGTGCTGCCAGGGACGGATTGTTTTCAATAAGCCCTATCAGGTTTTGCTTACATTTATAATTGCGGGTCTTAGCGCTGTGCTCATTGCTGAAACCCATTTTTTCGGCTATTTCTTTCATACTCAGCTTTTGAAAAACCGAGTAAACAAGCAGTTCGCGGCAACGTTCGCCGAGCATGCCCAAGAGATCGTTCACGTTTTTTTCGCGCTCACGGGTAATCATGCCTTCCAGCAGGTTATCGTCAGAAGCGGTTTCATGATGGGCATCGCTGAGTTCGGTTTGCCTGTTCTTACGTTTTACGTAATTTATGTACAGGTTACGGCTTACGCTGTATATGAAGCCGGCTATTTCGAACTGGGGGTTAAACTTCTCAAGCTTTACCTGCTTATAGAAAATAATTACCGCATCCTGGAATATATCGTTTGCCTCATCGGCATCGCCGCTGTTGCTGAGAACAAAGTGACGAACCTTGGGCAATACTTTTTTATACAGCCAGGCAATTGCCCGGTTATCATCACCAAGCTTAATAGCCTGTATAATATCGGAATCGGAAAAGCCCTGTTCTTTACTCATTAATTGCCTGCTTCTGAAAATACTACATTTACTTATACAGTAAGGTAAACTCCTGGGGATGAAATCGCGCTGTATTTTCAAAAATACGCAATAAATAAATCAGGTTAGCTCTTAAAAGGGGGCATTGGGCAAAGAAAATGGCTGCTTTTATTCATGAGGCAGTCATATTATGCATCATATTTCAGGTTTTTGCATAAAAACTCTATCTTCAAGCCATTAAACCAACACCGACCCCTTTTTACCAATAGCTATAACAAACATTTCTCAATGAAAATTCTGGAAATCAGGGCCATGCGCGGGCCAAACAACTGGTCGGTACGCCGTCATAAGCTCATTGTAATGAAGCTTGACCTTGAGCAGCTTGAAGAACTCCCTACTAATTTAATACCCGGCTTTGCCGATCGCTTTGAAGCCATGTTCCCCGGTATTTATGAGCACCGCTGTTCAGAAGGTGTACCCGGCGGATTTTTTATGCGCCTGCGTGAAGGTACCTGGATGGGACATGTTATTGAGCACATTGCCCTTGAAATACAAACCCTTGCCGGCATGGATATGGGTTTTGGCAGAACCCGCGGAACCGGTACCCCCGGTGTTTACCATGTGGTTTTTGCCTATATGGAAGAAAAAGCCGGAATTTATGCAGCTAACGCTTCAGTAAGAATTGCCCAGGCTTTGGTTGATGATGTTCCTTATGACCTGGAAAATGATTTGCAGGAAATGCGCGAAATTCGTGAAAACGAGCGCCTTGGCCCAAGCACCGGCAGCATTGTGGATGAAGCAGCCCATCGCGGCATTCCGTTTATACGCCTCAACAGGCATTCATTGGTGCAGCTTGGTTATGGTGTAAACCAAAAGCGCATACAGGCTACCATGGCGAGCACAACAGGCAGCATAGCCGTAGAAATTGCCTGTGATAAAGAAGAAACCAAAAACCTGCTGTCGGCAGGCAGCATACCGGTAGCATCAGGAGCTATAGTTTACGACGAGGAAGACCTTGAAAACGTAGTTCGTAAATTCGGATACCCATTGGTGTTAAAGCCGGTTAACGGTAACCATGGCCGTGGCGCCACCATTAACATTACCAATTGGGAAGATGCTAAACGCGCCCTTGTGGCGGCTCAGGCAATCAGCCGAGGTGTAATTGCAGAGCGCTTTATTACAGGTCATGACTTCCGCCTGCTTGTAATCAATTATAAATTCGTTGCAGCTGCCCTTCGCACACCGGCCATGGTTACCGGCGATGGTAAGCACAGCATTGAGCAGCTGATAGATATAGTTAACAGTGACCCACGCCGTGGTTACGGGCACGAAAAAGTGCTTACTGCCATTAAGGTAGATGCCGCAACCCGTAATATTCTTGAAGAGCAGGGCCTTACACTTGAAGACGTTTTGCCTGCCGGCAAAGAGCTTTACCTGAAATCGACTGCCAACCTGAGCACCGGAGGAACCAGCACTGATGTAACAGACAGCGTGCATCCGTATAACGTATTTATGGCCGAACGTATCAGCCGAATTATTGGCCTTGATATTTGCGGTATAGATGTAATGACCAATGATATTACCCTGCCCCTGAACGAAACAGGCGGCGCAGTTTTGGAAGTGAACGCTGCCCCCGGCTTCAGGATGCACATTGCGCCAACAGGTGGCCTTCCCCGTAACGTGGCAGAACCGGTAATTGACATGCTTTATCCCCCGGGAACACCCTCTCGCATTCCTATAATTGCCATTACCGGCACCAACGGAAAAACCACCACTACCCGTTTAACTGCGCACCTTGCCAAAAACGCAGGTTATAAAGTAGGCTTCACAACTACCGATGGTATTTACCTGCAAAATACCCTGGTAGAAAAAGGAGATTGCACGGGCCCCAAAAGCGCGGAATTTGTTCTGAAAGATCCTACAGTAGACTTTGCGGTTCTTGAATGCGCACGCGGCGGTATTTTGCGCAGCGGCCTTGGCTTCACCAAGTGCGATATTGGTATTGTAACCAATATTGCCCCTGACCACCTCGGTTTGAAAGATATTCATACCGTTGAAGATATGGCCCGTGTTAAAGCCGTGGTTGTTGAAAGCGTTGCCGAAGAAGGTCACGCCATTCTTAACGCCGACGATGACCTGGTTTTCAACATGCGCGAAGGGCTTGAATGCAATATTGCCCTGTTCAGCATGGATGAAAACAACCCCCGCATTCGTGAGCATTGCAATGCCGGGGGCCTGGCTGCCATTGCCGAAAACGGTTACATTACCATTTGTAAAGGCAATTGGAAAATTCGCATTGCTAAAATTGTGAATGTGCCATTAACCTTCGGGGGCAAAGCCCTGTTCATGATCCAGAACATTTTACCTTCGGTGCTGGCCGGCTTTATTCGCGGCTTTAAAACAGAGGATATTCGTGTGGCGCTTGAAACCTTTATACCATCGCCGGTACAAACACCGGGGCGTATGAATATTTTCAATTTCCAGCGTTTTACCGTAATGATAGATTATGCGCACAACACTGCAGGCCTGCAGGCGCTCGGTAAGTTTATGGAGCGTGTTGAGAGCACATGGAAAGTAGGCATAATTACAGGTGTGGGAGACAGGCGTAACGAAGACATTATGTCCCTGGGCGCGCTTGCTGCAGAAATTTTCGATGAGCTTATAGTTCGCCAGGATAAGCACCTCCGTGGCCGTACCGATAAGGAGATTGTAGACCTCCTGCTTGCAGGTATCAGCAGCACCGACCCGGGCAAGCCGGTTAAAGTAATTTATAACGAGCTTGAAGCTATTGAATACGCTATTAAAAATGCAAAAGACGGCGCTTTCATTACCATCTGTTCCGATGTGGTTGCAGAAGCCGTAGACAAGGTACTTGAGCTAAAGGAAGCCGAAACTAAGGTGGTTATCAACAGGGAAGACATTCCAAACCAAAGGGTGTTTTCAGGTCAGCCCGGCTGATTTGGTAAGCAGGCTTAAAACAGCCACGGCTGCAGCGGGGATAAAAATCCCTTCATCAATTAAATAACCAGGGCGATTGAAAGTTTACAGCTTTCAATCGCCTTATTTTCAATAGCAATACACCAGATGGATAATTTTAATGTAGCGGTTTTGGGTGCAGGTACTATGGGTAGCGGCATAGCGCAGGTTTGTGCCATGTCCGGCTACAGCGTTGTGCTTTACGATACCTCAGAAGCTGCCCTTGCCGGTGCCGAATCAACAATTACGGCATCAATAAGCAAGCTTGAAGCATCAGGTAAAATAGTTAGCAAACAGGCTGCCTTTGCCCGAACAGCCATTACGTTCTCTACAGATAAAAAGGACCTGATGGCTGATATTGTAATTGAAGCCATTATTGAACGCGCCGAAATAAAACAGGCTGTATTAACGGAAATTCAGCTTGCGAACGGACCTGAAACTATAGTTGCTTCCAATACTTCATCATTAAGCATAACACAAATAGCATCAGCCCTGCCCTACCCTGATCGCTTTGCAGGATTGCATTTCTTTAATCCGGCAGTGCTGATGCAATTGGTGGAAATATCTTCCGGAGCTGCAACATCTTCGGAAACGATAAATAAGTTGCATGCATTTACAGAAAGCTTAAATAAAAAGCCTGTTCATTGTAAAGAAAGCCCGGGCTTTATTGTAAACCGTGTGGCAAGGCCTTTTTATACCGAATCTCTTAAACTGCTTGAAGAGCAGGTTGCCGACATTGAAACACTGGATAAGCTGGCCGAAGGAATCGGGTTTAAAATGGGCCCTTTCAGGCTTATGGACCTGATTGGCAGCGATATTAATTTCGCCGTAACCTCATCGCTTTACAGCGCCTTTTTCCAGGAACCAAGGTTCAGGCCAAGCAGGATTCAGCAGCAAAAGGTAATGGCCGGTCATTTGGGCCGTAAAGCAGGCAAAGGTTTTTATGATTATTCAACGGGCAAACCGTAATTTCGGGCAATGTCTGTCCGCTTGCCTGTTTTTTGCTTAGTAATGCTTGTGCTCAGCGCTGTGCTTTGCTATACATCTCTGCGAACCGGCAGTTTCAATGTTTCGCATGAAACATTAATGCAGGCAATATTCAATTACAACCCTTCAGAACCGGAGCATATTGCGGTGCACGAGCTGCGCCTGCCACGTATGCTTATGGCATTATTGGCAGGGGCTGCTCTTGCCTTCAGCGGTTATTTAATGCAGGTATTGGTTAGCAACCCGCTTGCCGATCCTTATACCCTCGGTACAGCTTCGGGTGCCGCATTAGGCGCTAATATAGCCTTTGGCGGCTTGGTTCCGGTTTTTATCGGAGGCTTGTTTATGCCGCCGTTTTTTGCTTTCATCGGGGCCATTATAAGTACAACCATAGTAATGCTGCTTGCAAAAAGATCCGGAGGTACTGATACCGGCAGGCTTTTGCTCGGCGGAATTGCAGTGAGCGCATTGCTTAACTCATTGCTCAGCCTGCTCACCTTCATGAGCGATTCCGAAGGTAAATTACGCACCCTCATTTTTTGGCTCATGGGCAGCTTCGACAGGGCTCAATGGGCACATTTGCCGGTAGTGGCCGGTTTGTTAATTCCTTTACTTATTATTTTCACCTTACTTCATAAGCACCTGACATTAATGCTGCTTGGCGAAGACAGGGCAAGATTATTGGGCCTAAACCTGAAAAACCTCCAGCTTATTATACTTGCCGGGGCGGCATTGGCAACAGCTGTAACCGTTTCGGTAGCAGGCGTTATTGGTTTTGCAGGCTTATTGGTTCCTCATGCTGTAAGGGGCATGTTCGGGGTAAGCGGAAGGTGGAATTTAATGCTTTCGGCCTGGCTGGGCGGGCTTTTTATGGTAGGCGCAGATACCCTTGCAAGAATGGTTTTCCCGCCTGCCGGAATACCTGTAGGTATAGTTACTTCCTTCGCGGGAATACCTTTCTTCGTATATTTGCTCTGGCACAGAAGCTACAGATTTAATTGATTGATGGTACTGGTAAGCAGAAAAGAGCATTTTAACGCCGCGCACAAGCTATATAACCCGGCATGGACAGAGGAAAAAAACACCGAGGTGTTCGGCCCCTGCGCCAATCAAAACTGGCATGGTCATAATTTTGAACTCATAACAACGGTATCCGGTAATCCTGACCCTGATACAGGCTTTGTTATTGACCTCAAAAAGCTGAGCACATTAATCAGGAACCTTATAATTGATAAGCTTGATCATAAAAACCTGAATGTGGATGTAGATTTTATGCAGGGAAAAATGGCCAGCTGCGAGATTTTGGTAATCGAAATCTGGAATATTTTAGCTCCTGCCATCAGCCAAATAGCCCCGAATGCAAAGCTGCACCGCCTTAAGCTGTATGAAACACCCCGCAATTACGTGGAGTATTTCGGCTGAGACCGGTTTTTTATTAGCTTTATAGAAATATACTTTGAACAGATAAGAACAAAATTCATTCTTTTCAAATACCGGTTAAAGTACCATTCGAAAAAACAATTTTTAGCCCTGGTATTAGGATACGCCTGGTTAATATGCCGGGCAGTAACCAATAAGTACCCGTAATTAAGCACAACCCGAAAACCAATAATGCAGCAGCAATACGATAATTACACAGCTGAATCTTTCGAGGTATGGAAGCTGCTTTTCACAAGGCAGATGGAAAACCTGAAGACCATGGCAGACCCTGCCTTCCTTACAGGTTTGGAGCGCATACATTTTACCGAAGATCGCATACCCGAATTCAATGCTCTAAATGTAGCTTTAGCCAACATTACAGGCTGGCAGGTAGAAGCAGTTCCGGGCATTGTGCCCGATGATTATTTCTTTAAGCTTCTTTCAGAGAAAAAATTCCCCTGCTCTACCTGGCTGCGCAACATGGCCCAGCTTGATTACCTGGAAGAGCCCGATATGTTTCATGATGTATTCGGGCATGTGCCCCTGCTCACCGATCCTGATTATTGCGGTTTCCTGCATGGCCTGAGTCAAATAGCCCGCAAGCACATTAATGACCCCTACGCCATTGACCTGCTGAGCCGCATTTACTGGTACACCATTGAATTCGGTCTTATTGATTTCGGCAGCGGTCCGCATATTTACGGGGCAGGCATAATCAGCAGTAAAGGCGAAACCCCGTACTCTTTGAGCAATGCCGTGCCCAAGCGCCCGTTCAGCGTTGAGGCTGTTATGCGCACTACTTACATAAAAGAAAAATTCCAGGAGCTGTATTATGTAATTAATGATTACGCCCAGCTTTATGGCAGCCTGCCCGCCATTGAGGCAGAGCTTGAAAAAATGCTTACCGATAAAGCAGCGGAAACCGTTGCCAACACCAAATAAGTGAAATACTACCTTATAGCCGGGGAAAGATCCGGTGATTTACACGCCGCCAACCTGATGCGGGCGCTAAAGCTTGAAGACCCCAATGCCGAGTTTCGCTTTTGGGGCGGAGAGTACATGCAGGAAGTGGCCGGCCAAAAACCGGTGCGCCATTACCAGGATCTCAGTTTTATGGGCTTCCTTGAAGTTGCCCAAAACCTGGGTACCATCAGGCGCGCATTAAAGCAGTGCAAAGCCGATATTCTTGCCAACCGACCTGATGTGGTTATTCTTGTGGATTATGCAGGCTTCAATATGCGCATCGCATCTTTTGCAAAAGAAGAAGGCATTAAAACCTTTTACTACATATCGCCCAAAATATGGGCCTGGAACACGGGCAGGGTACATAAAATAAATAAGGTGGTAGATAAAATGTTTGTAACACTGCCTTTTGAAAAAGACTTTTACAAACGTTTTGGTTACGAGGTTGACTATGTAGGCAACCCCGTGAACGATGCAATTGCCGCCTTTACACCCAATCCTGATTTCCGTAAAGACAACAACCTGGGCGATAAGCAAATAATTGCCGTTTTACCCGGAAGCCGTAAACAGGAAGTGGAGCACATGCTGCATTTCATGGTAAGCATTATTCCGCCTTACCTGAACGATTACCTGTTTGTGATCGCGGCCACGCCCAACCTCCCGGCTAAGTATTACCAAAGCTTCCGCAGGCACGATTGTATTCGCATTGTAACAGATCAGACTTATGATCTGTTATCTAATGCCCGCGCTGCCCTTGTAACCAGCGGAACAGCCACACTTGAAACAGCGCTGTTTAATATTCCGCAAGTGGTTTGCTATAAAACCAGCGAGGTATCTTATCTTATTTCAAAAGCCGTAATTAAGATTAAATGGATATCGTTGGTAAATCTTATTGCCAACCGAAAAGTTGTAACTGAGCTTATACAATCTGATTTTAACCCTTCGAACCTGATGAAAGAGCTTGATAAAGTTCTGTTCGACGGCCCTTTCCGAGATACCCAGCTTGATGCCTATAAAGAAATTAAGCAAGCAATTGGTGAAGCCGGCGCAGGCGCAAAAGCAGCTAAACTGATGGTTAATTACCTGAAAGGCTGAGTTAAAAAGGGATGAATATTTATTATCAGGGCAAAACCTATAACGCATTTGAACCTATATCAGGTGAAACTGATGCTTATATAGGTTTTGCCTTGGCATTTTTAGCCGATTGGCAGAATGGTTCCCGGGCTTTTGCCTTTAACACATCGGGCTCCACCGGCACCCCTAAGGAGATTTTTTTAACGCGCACGCAAATGCAGGCCAGCGCAGAGGGTACATTGGCCGCATTGGCAATGCCGGCAGCACAAATGGCCCTTGTATGTCTCGATATACATTTTATTGCCGGCCGGATGATGCTATTACGAGCATTAATCGGCGGCATGAATATAATTTTGGTTAAACCATCGTCTGACCCTGTTTCTGATATTCCGGCAGGGTTACAGCCTGATTTTGCAGCCATGGTACCTTTGCAGGTGCAAACCATTCTTGATTCAGGCACAGCGTCGGAAATAAAAATCCTTAACAGTATGCAGGCGGTTTTATTGGGAGGCGCAGCGGCATCGCCAAAGCTGGAAGAGGAAATAAGCAAATTGGAAACCCCGTTTTACCATACATTCGGCATGACTGAAACAGCATCGCATATTGCCCTGAAGGCAATGAACGGGGCGCTGAAATCAGAATTCTATAAAGTTCTGCCGGGTGTAAATATCAGTACCGACAGCAGGGGTTGTTTGACTGTTGAGGGCCCGCAGGCGGGCACAGAACCAATAATCACCAACGATGTTGTAGAAATTACAGCCCCGGGTAAATTCCGCTGGTTAGGCCGGGCCGATAATATAATTAATACCGGCGGCCTGAAAGTGCAGGCCGAAAAAGTTGAAGCAGAAATACAGGCAGCATTTAAAGCCGAAGGTGTAACTGCCGAGGTTTTTGTTTGCGCCATGCCGCACCATAGGTTCGGGCAGCAGGTAACGGCCATTGCCGAAGGTGTGCAACCATCTGACGAAACCGGGGAATACATAGTGGCTCGGTTACGTGAAGTTCTTAAACGCGAAGAAATGCCGAAACAATGGGTTTGGCTGCGCACTTTTGTAAGAACAGCTACCGGAAAAACAGACCGGGCAAATACCTTAAAGCAAATTACAGGATAGCCGGATCCTGTATTAACTCTAAATAAAAATCCGGGCTCAATAACAGCTTATCAGCCATTATTGAGCCCGGATTTTTTAAACCTGTTTAAGGCTGATTACTTCTTTGTTTTTTTCTTATCGGCCGGGCCGGTTACTTTCATTGTCGGGGTTTGAACAGGCTCAACTGCCGGCATAATTTCAAATGTGCTTAGGTTAACGCCCCCTTTATTTACTTTGAAAGTGAAAGCTGTAACTCCCTGGGGGAATGCTGTTTTCAAGAGTGTTACAGAGCTAAAGGTAGAATCAGACCCTGTGGCAGGCAGGCTAATGCTGTCTGACTTAGTTTGGCCGGGAGTAATAAAGCTCACGTTGCCGCTTTTAGCGCCTGCGTAGCGCAGGTTAACAGCATATTTACCCGCTGCTTTTACAGTGGCTGTATATTTCATCCATTCTCCGTCATCGGTCCAGCCAACAACCGGTTTTTTATCTTCTTTAGATAAATAAATATCAATGCCATCGTTACGATAGCTGTGCCCGTTATTAACAGCCTGGCCGGGCTTTTCACTCTTGTTTGCGCTTAGCTTATCGTGGTACGCGTAACCGTCGGCGCCCATATCGAAATCTGCAAGCTGAATTGTTCCGGGAATTACCAGGTTGGCAAAAGGTTTTGTTTCCTTAGTTTGCGAAGCACGTAAGAGGGCATCTGAATAATCCTTGTTAACATGGCAGTTTTTCAGTTTTGAGGCTTCAACTAAATCGGCAAGCGCAGCTTCGGCTTCAGCAACGGAGGGTTTTGGGGCTTTGCCTTTCCAATATTCAAGCAGTCTTTTGTAAGATTCCGGTCTTTTAATTGTTACAGGTCCTGCAGTAGATTCAAGCTTTTTGTAAGGCCATGCGCACCAGCCAATATGCAGGGTATCATACATGGCTACTGCCTCAATTATCCATTGATTGCCGTTTTCACCGAACTCACCGCACCAAAGCGGCACGTTATGCTCATTCATAATCTTGGTTATCCAGCCAATTGATGCAGGGTGAGTGCTGTTCCAGTATTTGTGGAAACTGTAAACCATGTTATTGTCCCAAGGCGGGGTCATATTCTCGAAGTTGGTGGCGTACCAATTGCCTTCTATGAATATTATGTGTTTTGTATCCACTGAGCGAATTTCTGCAGTTACTTCCTTATAAAGTTTCAGTAACAGGTCGTTCTTATTCATTTTCTGAACGGGCTCATTCATTACATCATAACCGGCTACAAGGGGTTCATTGGCATAACGTTGAGCAAAGTATTTCCAAAAGCGGAGGAATTTGGTTCTGTATGACTGTGCATAGGCATTGTTTGCCTTGGTTGTATCCCAAATTGCAGGGCGCGTGGTGTCATAATCAGCAATATTATCACGGCTTTGGCCACCGGGACAGGCGTGCAAATCCGGTATTACATAAATACCATGCGGGCGACACCATGCAATAACGCTGTCAGTTAAGGCAAAGCCAATTTCTGTATAACTGTCTTCCACATCGCGGGGAGTAAACAGGTTGTAGTGGTATGGAATACGAATGCTGTTATAGCCCCATTTGGCAATAGAATCAATATCGGCCTTGGTTGTGTAATTGGTGAGCCATGCAGAATAGAATTTTTGGGTGGCCTCAGGACCAACCAAGGCAGTTATGCGATCTTTCAGTTCATGCTGCGACGGGGCAAAGGGAGTGCTTTGCATCATATAACCTTCCTGCAGCATCCAGTTTCCCAGGTTGGTGCCTTTCAGGTTTACCGTTCCGCTTTGGTTTACTATGAATTTGCCCTGGGTTTTCAGGAAGCCTTTGCCGGGCATTTCGGCCTTATAGTTTCTTGAAAAAGAAAAATAATCAAGGTTGAAGCCTGCACCTTTAATATTAGCCCTAAGCACATGTATGCCCTTGGCGAAGAATACATAGCTAAGCTTGGTATCTGACCAGGTGGATGCGCTCCCGGTAAACGGAACAAGGAGGTTGCCTGTTATATCCTGTCCGTCTGATTGTAATTGTAATGAACCGGTATTGGTGCCTGAAGCAGCATGCAGGGCAATATCGTAATACCCGGCTTCCGATACATCAAGTGTGTAGGTAAGCCATTCGCCGGCTTCGGTATTGGTCAGGTATAAATTTGCTCCTGAACCGGCTATATCCACATCATCTTTTTTAATTCCGGCTTTGCCTGAATTGCCTTTCGACTTGTCGGAATATGCAATGTCTTTTTTTCCGGGGTTATAATCCTCGGCCTGCACCAAACCGGGTATTTTGGCAGCATTGGCAGCTGTAAAGCCAATGCCAAGCATAGCGGTAATCAGGCAGGTCTTACGAAGACCGGCAGCAAAAGATTTACTCATTGAGTGTTTCAGGAAATGCGGGATTTCAGACAATATTTTAATAAACCTGCGGGACAAATTATGGCCGGCGGGATACAGGGCTCAAAGATAAAAATTAATCACTCAAAACAATTCCGTTCAAAATAAGGCTTTTGAGCATTTATTTATGCAGCGACCTGCCTTACGGATTATAGCTTTATAATAGCATAACTGTCAGGCAGTTAAAAAATAAAAATTGACCTACAAAGCTGAAAAGCAAGGGACGCAAAACCTAAAAAACAAAAAAAAGCCGCCCCGAAGTTAAAACTAAACGGAACGGCCTTTTTGCACTCAATACAGATTACACTATCGCTATTCCGACTTAACGAAACGCGATTCCACCAAAATTCGACCGCCTCGGCCAAGTATGGTGTACATACCCGGTTTTAAACGGCTGATATCGTTCATTGCCATATTGGTTCCGGCCACTGCGCTGAATTTTTCAGACTGCACCATTCTGCCAACGGCATCGTAAATTTCTATTGTCATATCTCCGCCGGAAGGAGCATTGAAAAGGAAATTAATATTTCCGGCGGCGGGGTTTGGGGATACAGCCCCTTTGATTGATTTGTTGGCGCGAATACCTAAAGCCTCTACTGCAAGCACCGGTGAAACCAGGCGATCTTCAGCGTTGGCATTTAGTTTTACCAGTACTTTGTAATTACCTCCTGTTGGGTCGCGCAGAATTGATGAATTTGTTGTTCCGGCTAAAGGCGAAAGAAGAACGCCATTCCTGTACCACCAATAAGCGGCATAGCCGCCTGCAGTGCTAAGGCTTTCAGCTGAAGCTGTTACAGCAGGCTTGGCCATTCTGTACATTTCAGCAGCATGTAGTGCTATTAAGGAATAGCCTGCAGAATCAGTATGGGTGCTGTCCGGTATTAGGTGGAAGCCGGGCAAAAATGAAGGTGTACGCTGATCTATTAATGATATGCCCAGGTCTGCACTGATTCTGCGCAATGCAGGATTTAATGAGTCAATTACAAGAGGCTCAGTTGCCAAACCGGTTCTGAATGGCATTGTTGCATAAAACTCAACGTTCGGAGCAACTGTGCGGAAAGTATCTACCATGCTTTTGTAATCGGCACGGTAAAGGGTTGTCTTAAAATTGGCATCCTTCACATCGTTTGCGCCCAACATACATATAAGCACATCAGGGTTAAATGAGAGGGCATATTTTAAATCGACTGTGTTCCAGTAAGACGGCAGGCTGGCGTTTCTTTTCGACATTGTGGTACTGTTGCGTCCGAAATTACCGACTACCGCAGGAGCGCCTACAAAACGGCCAAACTGTGAAGGGTAGCTTTGGTATGCCGGCCTGTCGGAGCCATGACCATAAGTTCCGCTGCTGCCAATAAAGCCAACGCGAGGGCTCGGATAGGTGGCATCCATAGTACAGCTTCCGAATGCAACAGTTATGGTTGTATCGCGTTGCGGTGTTACCAACCAGCGGTTCGGAATAGATTGCGGGTTGTAAGAACAGGGGCCCAAAACAACTTCCTCACCGGTTCCCCAAGAGGTTCCGTTCAGAAATTTATATTCAAGGTATTCACCCTTGCTAATCCAGCGGGTATAAGAATACCTTGTTCCGCCGGCTGAAAGCATTTTGCTTGATGTATTGCTCCAAAGCTGGAAATTACCAACAATATGGGGGCCTGCAGGGTCAACAGAAACACCGTTAACCATATCTACATTTAAAGTTACCCTAACAGAATCGCAGGGAGCACATTTGTTATAGCAAACAAGACCCAGCGTAGTATCGGCATTTGGGAAAGTGAAGGCACGGTTAGTGCCGGTACCGAAATTACAACCTGTGATACGTTCCTGGTCGTCCCAGCTGTTGCGTACAAATTTGTACAGAACAGACTGGCCGGGAGTACCTGTAATGGGCACAGTAACTGTCCAGATGTTCCAAAGCCCGCGCACCATACGCATGGGAACCTGTAATTGGTAATTGTTAAAACTGCCGGTAACCCAAACCTGTCCGGTTACTACCTCAGCGCCCAAATCTACCCTGAAGGTTATATTTTGAGTAGCGGTAACTGTTTTAACTTCATTAACAGAATTTACTTTATCAGAGCCTACAGAACAAATAATCGTACTATTCGGGCCGGTATTTTCAGAGGTATTTGCACCTGAAACAGATGAAAATGCCTTAGTTTGAACGGTTAACCCAATAAGGGCAGCCAAAAGTATTTTTAACCTCATTTTTGGTGTTTTATTTAATTACAATAGTAAATGGCCGATGCATATAAGAAATATAAACACAGCTGCCAACTTTCTTATTAACGGGCAATGCTCACTTTTCTAACCATAGTTCCTGAAATAGTTTCAAGCTTTAACAGGTAAAGCCCGGTTGGAACTTCTGCCACATTTAATTCATAGTCATTTGAAAAGTCGGTATTAAGCGGACCGGAGCTTTGCATTAGCTTACCCTCGAGACTATAAAGTGCAATATTGCATCCGGCAGAAACCGGCTTATCGGTATTAATCAGCAGCCTGTCGGTTGCAGGATTAGGGTAAACGTTTAAAGTATTGGCAAGCAGGGGCTTATTAACTCCCACAAAATTTGAGAAATCGAGGTAGTGTATATTATAGCCCGCTTTAACAATATTAAGCTGAACTGTATGCTGCCCGGTACGCATTAAGAAAGTGCCCAGGTTGGTGGTTATCCAAGTTGAATAATTGGCTGTTTGGGGCAGAGCCAGGTTAGATAAGACAGCCACACCATCTACCTTAACCGTCATTTTACCCGCGTTACCTGAATGCCTTAAGCGCAGGGTATAGGTACCTTCTCCCCTGGAGTTTACGGTATAGTTGAGCCATTCGCCGTCCTCGGTCCAGCCCACATCGAACCAGCCGGCAGAATTTGACCATTCAATGTCTACCCCGTCGTTACGATAGCTGTAACCGTTATTATAAGCAGTGCCGGCATTATTGCTGGAGTTTTGACTTACAACATCATGGTAAGCGTAATTATCGCGGCCCATATCATACTCCACGGCATTTATTCTGGCGGGCAGGGTTACATTTTTAAAGGGAACTGTTGCAGTAGTGTTACCCGCACGGTTCATAGCATCTATAAAATCTCGTTCAATTCGGCAATTTGTAATAAGAGCAGCATCGGTTAAACCAAGCAAAGTTGTAAACGCAGAAGCTGCACTGGGTGCGTTCCCGTTGCCTGACCAATAATTCGTAAGCGACTGGTAACTTCCTGATTGATTAACAGATGCAAGGGCACTAACTGTTTCAATTTTCTTCACCGGCCATCCGCACCAGCCAATATTATTGTTTCGGTAGGTTTCAATTACTTCAGCCATCCATTGATTGCTGTTTTCACCAAACTCACCGCACCATAAAGGTACATTGTAGCGGTTCCTGATATCAGTTACAAAAGAAAGGCTTCCGGCATTCGTTTCGTTCCAATATTTATGGAAGCTGTAAACCATGTTATTATCCCATGGCGGGGTAAGGCCGGTAAAATCGTTACCGTACCAATTGCCTTCAAAGTATAAAATATGCCTTTTATCTGCCTGCCGTACTGCGGTGGTAATATCTCCGTATAAATTCCTAAGGAGGGTCCCGTTATTGATATTGAAAGCCGTTTCATTAATAACATCATAGCCGGCAATTACATTTTCGTTGGCATAGCGCTGGGCTATATATTTCCAAAGCCTGACAAGCTTAATCCTGTAATCAACATTTTCCCAAAGGGTTTGATTTGCAGGGTCATAATCAGCAATGTTATCACGACTTTGACCACCCGGTGCAGCGTGCATATCAATTACCAGGTACATATCGTTTGCGCGGCACCAGCTAATGGCACTGTCTATGTATGTAAATCCTGTTTCCTTGTAGGCGTCTGCCGTATCAAGCGGGGTAAAAAGATTGTAATGCAATGGCATGCGGGCACTGTTGAAGCCCCACTTTTTCAAAGAATCAATGTCTTTTTTTGTATAATAGTTGTCGCGCCAGCGTTGGTAGAATATCTCGGTATTGGTGGCGCCAATCAGGGTTTTTACTTTTGCTTTATATTCGTGTTGCGAGGGGGCGCTGCTGCCTGTATTCATCATATACCCTTCCTGCAGCATCCAGTTGCCAAGCCCCATGCCTTTAAGCATGTAATTACCGGCATCGTTAACAATATTTTTACCGGATGTATGAAGCAAACCGCCATTCGGAATTTCTGCACCGGTATTCCGGGTAAGACTGAACCAGTTGAAATTAAAGTTCAGGCCTGTTGCTTTTACCTTTAGCAGGTGCTGCCCTTCAGTGAGTGATAAATATGAAATTTTGGTACTTGAAAAAAGCTGCCATCCTTTTGTATTAGGAATAAGTAAGTCACCGGTAACAGCAACACCGTCAATTTCAATGCTGATCCCGCCTTGGGTACCTGCAGCGGCAGTTCTTAAAACAAGGTCATATTTGCCGGTAGCAGCCACATTAATGGTGTACCTCAGCCATTCACCCACTGCAATATTGCTTACATTAAACCCGCCTTCAGAGCAGGCTTCCAGGTCCACATCATCGGCACGGGTGCCTGCGCCGCCTTGGTTGCCTGTTGTATTATCAAAATAGCCGGTATTTTGTCCTCCGTTGTCATAATCTTCTGCCTGAATGGTACCCGGAATATTTTGACTATGCGCAAAACCGAACACCAAAAGCAGGCAACCGGTAAGCCCTAATCGAAACCGGGTAATTGATAAAGTAAAGTTTATTTTCATGACAGGAAGGTGTTTTAACAAGCTGAAGGTTAGGTATAAAACAGCCTTACATAAACATATTGCCAATTATAGGCAAGCAGATACCTGCCAATCTAAATTCTGACAAAATCAGAGCTTAAATTGCAGAACCTTACTCTTTATGTTGATGTATGGAGTAAAAGTATGTTACACGGAAAAAACCGTATGACAAAAACACTATTTCAAAACCCTATGCTAAAAGCAAGGCTCCCGATCAATAATAACGGGAGTCTTTGCCTGAAGCAGGATTGAGTTCTGAAATTTGTGCAGGCAGAAACGTTCCTTTAACTGCCTGCGCAAAATGTTAACAAAACGGGCTTTAAGCCTGTGTTGCAAAATGAACTACCAAACCAAACTTACTATTTGGTTGGCATCCAGCTTTTTATTGATATACCTTTCACCCAGCTTAATACTTACTGTTTTCTCAACAGAATTGGTATTTAAAAGCTGGACAACTTTAGAACCGTCAGGATTTTGGAAAGCGGAAAGCTTAACACCGTCAGCTTCAGTTGCACTGCTGCCAATGCGGTAAGCACCAGGCTTAACTAAGTTTGCATGGCTAAGTACGGTGTATTCATAATTTTTAGTTACCGCACCTGCAGAGCTTACAGTGATAACGCCCCTGCAATTGGTGCAGCCGCCGTTTACAGGTCCTGAATTTTCATCAAGCGCTATATTCCAAAGCAGCACATTAACGCCCCAGTTATTTGGCACACCAATAAACAGGTCACCAAAGAAGCTGTGAAGTATATCTTTGGGATCTGTTTTCCAACCGCCGCCGCTGCATTCAGTAAAATACAGTTTTTTATCAGGGTATAGATTATGTATTTCACCCATAGCATTTACAGAGCCGCCATAACAGTGAAAAGCTGTGCCATCCACAAAAGTATTGGCGCCACCATCGTAAAGTACAGTTTTAGGGTAGTCCGACAGGTTGAAATTGTGATCAAAAATCACAATTTTGGTATTTAAACCGGCACTGCGGAAAGCAGGACCCAAATTGTTCTTAATAAAGTTAGCCTGTTCAATTGCACTCATCGGCATAGCCGGGTAGCTTGAATATTCCGATGCACCGGGGTACATGGGCTCATTCTGAATTGTAATGGCATCTATGGTAATTCCATGGGAAGCCATTGCTTTAATGTATTTCACGAAGTAGTTTGAATAAGCAGCATAGTATGCTGTTTTAAGCTTATTCCCATCGTTGCCGCCTTGCAGGCCATCCATTACACCCTTGGTTTTCATCCAGGCCGGCGGGCTCCAGGGCGATGCCATTATTTTAAGATTCGGGTTAATCAGGAGAATTTCCTTAAGAACCGGGATTACATCAACGGTATCGTTATCAAGATTGAATTTTTCTATTGCCGGAATTGTTTGGCCAACAGTATCATCGTCATAAGAGAAATCTTTGGTGCTGAAATCTGATGCACCCATAGTAAGCCTGATATAGCTTATTACCGGGGCAGAAGGATTAAACAGCTTTTGAAGC
>JAZKBN010000017.1:36107-51325 GCA_040388605.1 Bacteroidota bacterium
TTTTGAAGCCAGGAGTTACGAACCCCGGCTGTAATATTGTGATTTAATACATAAGCGCTGCTCCCGGTTAAAGATGCTCCCCAACCTTCAATCTGCTGGTACCGGGTAACTGTATCAATGGTAATAACAGGTGCAGTAGCAGTTGGAGTAGTACTGAATTTTAAGCCTGCCTTACTTTTACCGAATGCGGATGCTGCAGTAAGACCTGAAGAATAAACAGATACCGGGCCCGCAACAACCGTTGTTGTATCAGTTGGGTTAGGATTGGTTTTGTTCTCCTTATCCTTACAGCCGCCTGAGAAAACAAGCAGCGATGCTGCACCGGCAATAAACAGTGTGCGAAAATTGAAGATCATTTGGTAGGGTATAATTACAATATCAGGCAGCCGAAAATACACGACTGCCTGATAATAAAATATTAATACAAGGGATTTTGTTTCATTGCCTTGTTATTGAGCAGCTCATCGCGCGGAATTGGCAATATCAGGCGGTATTCTGAAGCCTGGCCTGTTTTTGACTGAATAACGTCAAGAGCAGTTTTATCGTATGCGCCGGGGTTCACTTTGTTAACTTCAAGCTGGTGAACCAAATCAAACCAACGTTTGCCTTCAAAGCAAAGCTCAAGCCTGCGTTGAAGCGCAATTTGCTCACGGAATGCCTTTTGGGTGGGAACTGAATCCTGGGTAAAAGCAGGCAAGGCTGCACGCTGACGAATCCTGTTTACAAGTGTAAGCGCTTCAGGATTCGGATAGCCCATTTCATTCAGAGCCTCGGCACGGGTAAGCATAAGTTCCGAAACGCGGTAAACAGGGTTATTATCTAAGCTGTTAAAGCCGTTCGGGCTTGTCCATTTGTAAGGGAAAGTATTGGTATTCAGCTCGTCTTTTACATCAGTTGCGGGCGTATCTTCATTTGAGTTGGCCACAAATTTCATGTATGTCTTAAGGCGCAAATCATTTGCATTAAAAGCATTCAGGAAACTGCGAACCGGGATAAGGAACTTTTTGAAGTTGTAGGTGGCCGGCGGGTTAGGCAGAATAAGGTCAGGAAGAACATTATATCCGTCAGCATTACCTGCAAACTGTATTTCGAAAATGCTTTCCTTTTTAAGCTTGGTAGGGAAAATATTTGAAAGGTTGGCTTCGAATACATATAAAGAGTTGTCCAGCACTTTTTTAGAGGCGGCAGCAGCATCGGTCCAGTTAAGCTGGGTGCGGTAAACATCTGCTAAAAGAGAGTTAACCACACCTTGGGTAATACGTCCGCGATCAACATCGGTTCCGTAAGGCCTGTCGAATACCAGGGTTTGGGCTTCAAGCAAATCTTTCAGAATTTGAGTGTAAAGCTCTTCCTTGGTATTTTTGGCTATTTGGGTTTGCGAGTAAGCATCGGCAGTTGTGGTTTTAATAGGAGCCGAACCGTAAAAGCGAACCAGGTGCAGGTACGCAAATGCCCTGAGGCCTAATGCTTCGCCTTTGATTTGTCGCTTGCGGGCATCTGTCATGCTGATACCGTCTATTTTAGCCAACAGCGTATTGCAACGTGTAATAGCCTGGAACATGGAGCCCCATGTACCGCCTACCACCCGGCCTGTTGTGCTGATGTAAGTGCAGTGTACAAACTCATAAACGTCGGTATTTGTGCTTGAGCAGTTATCGCTCATCAGCTCAGGGCCCCACAATATTTGTTGGCCATAAGCGCCGTCCTGCTGAAAAGCATCATAACAGCCAATAAGCGCTGCTTCTGCCTGCGAGGCAGTAACAAGTGCATTGTCGGTGGTTATATCATTGGCCGGCTTAAGATCAAGCTTGCTTTCGCAGGCGCAGAAAACTAAGGCGCCGCTTAGCAAAAGGGCCGAAAATGTCTTTGTAAATTTTACAGACATTTTAAATGGGTTTTGGTGTTTTATCGGTGTCATTATCTTCGTGATTAAAAGGTGGCTGAAACACCAAAAATGTAAGTTTTAGATTGCGGGTATGAGCCATAATCAATACCGGCTTGGGTAGCGCTTAGGCCATTGCTGTTAACCTCGGGGTCATAGCCGGGGTAATCAGTAAATGTGAGCAGGTTTTGGCCTGTAGCATAAACCCTGAAGCTGCCGATTTTCAATTTGGTCAACAGGCTTTTAGGCAGGGTATAGCCCAATGTAACATTACGCAGGCGTATGTAAGAACCGTCGTAAATATAACGGCTGCTTACCTGGTTGTTATAAGCGAAACCTATTGCTGCGCGAGGCAGGGTATTGCTGTGGTTGTTAGGTGTCCAACGGTCAAGAACAGTTGTTTCCTGGTTCATAGCATCGTTCATACCCTCGGTTTGCTGCTTGTAAAGCGCCATTATCTCATTACCGAAAACGCCTTGGAAGAACACGGTCAAATCAAAATTATAGAAATTGATAGTGTTGTTTAAACCGGCAATGAACTTGGGGTTGGGATTGCCGATTACCTGCAAATCTTTGTCGTTTAACAAACCATCGCCATTCACATCCTGGTATATAACATCGCCGGGGTGCAGGTTAGTCTTATCCTGCCAGGTAGCTGCGTCAATTTGCCCTTGGTCCTGGTAAATACCAAGGAATTTATAGCCATAGAAAGAGCCAATAGGTAAACCTTTACGATAAATGTTTTGGCCGATTGGCACACCTGCAGAATCCTGGTCAGGGCTAAGGCTCAAAACTTTGTTGCGGTTCAGGCTGTAGTTAAAAGTGGTGGTCCACTGAAAATCAGGTGTACTTACATTTGTGGATGTTACACTGAATTCAACACCCCTGTTTTGTACGCTGCCTATATTAGCAGTATAGGAAGTGTTTGAATAGCCGGCACTGGCAGGCAGGCTGCGTGATAAAAGCAGGTCAGTGGTTTTTTTATTGTAAACATCAAATGTAAACAATGCTTTGCCGCCGAAAATAGAGTAATCAATACCTACATCGCCTTGAGCAGTAGTTTCCCAGTGCAGTTCTTTGTTACCTAAAGTTGCAGGAATTATACCGCTGCTTACTGCATTGGCAAGTCCTGGGTAGCCTGCTCCGTTTGAAACAGTTGTATAACCCGGATAAAGGGCAATACCATCCTGGTTACCTGTTAAGCCGTAGCTCAGGCGAATTTTAAGCAAATCGGCCCAATCGCCTTTGCTGAAGAATTTTTCTTCGCTGATATTCCATGCGAATGAAGCTGATGGAAAAGCACCGTAGTGGTATTTACCCAGGAATCGGGAGCTGCCGTCGTAACGCATACTTCCGGTTGCGCTGTAGCGGCCTTGGTAATCAAACAAAACACGACCAAGGTAGCTGTTAATAGCCCAATCGTTGGTATAGCTATATGGGAGCGAAGATACTGCAGCGCCTGCGCCAACATTCCTGATTATATCAGATGAGAATGTTTTCCTGTCGGCGTAGCTTGCTTCTTCATGGTAAACCTGGAATACATTGCTGAGCATGAAGTTGAACTTTGCTTTATCCTTAACGGTGAGCTTATAGTTCAGCGTGTTTTCAATGGTATTGGTGTATTCAAAGCGGGTTGCGGTTTTAGCAAGGCCTTTCAAATCTGCTGCCGCGTTTTGTGTGGCAGGCAACAAGGTAGTGTAATAGCTGTCTTCCTTTTGGTTTTTTACTTCGTAAGAAACGCTTGGCCTGTAAGTCAGGTTAGGCAGAAATTTAAAGGGCTCCCATTCAGCAAAAACGTTACCGAGTATTTGATACTGACGAGCCTGTATATTGGTTTCCAAAAGATTACCAACCGGGTTATCTAACAGTACAAACGGGTTACGCGCATAATTACCTGCAGAATCATATACCGGAATTACCGGAATCTGGCCTAAGGCACCCATAATAACACCGCCGTTACCAATTGCACGTTCTGTACGTACAGAACGGTTATTGAGGCCGTTGCTTAGGTTCAGGGTGGTACCTACTTTAAAGTTATCCTTAACACGTTGGTCAAGGTTCATGCGCATAGCGTAACGGTTGTAACCCGAGTTCTTAACAGTACCCTGCTGATCGAAATAACCGGCACTAACGTAGTACTTGGTTTTTTCGCTGCCGCCGTCGATGCTGAATTGGTAATTTCTTTGGGTTGCCTGGCGATATATTTCGTCCTGCCAGTTTGTATTAGCAGTAGATTTTAAAGAATCAATGGCATCTGTTGAATAATCTGAATTTGTGAGCGCGTTCTTGTAATATTCCCTCCATTGGGTTGCGTTCAAAACATCAAGCTTTTTACGAACTGAAGATACACCTGCATACGCGCTGAAGCTGATATTGCTTTGCCCTGTTTTGCCACGCTTGGTTGTAATTAAAACCACGCCGTTTGCTCCGCGAGAGCCATAAATGGCAATAGCCGCCGCATCCTTCAATACCTCGATATTGGCAATATCGTTAGTATTGAACTGGTTGAGGGGGCTAATTGGTTGGTTACTTTCCCCAATACGTGCATCATAGCTTGCATTGGTAACTGAAAGCGGAATACCATCTATTACGTATAACGGGCTGTTGCTTGCATTAATAGATGAATTACCGCGAATGGTGAGTTTAGAAGCTCCGCCGGGGGTTCCGCTGCTGGTTGTTACCTGCAAACCGGATACCTGGCCTTGCAAAGCCTGGTCCAGGCCCGAAACAGGTGCTCTTGAAATTGCTTCGCCTTTTACTGATGAAATAGACCCGCTCAATTCCCTGCGGCTCACCGATTGGTTGAAACCAAGTACCACCACTTCGTCAGTAGCGGCAATGCTTTCTTCCAGGGTTAGATCCACTATTCCTTTTTCGGCAGAAACTTCCTGGGTTTTGAAACCAATGTATGAGAAAATCAATACAGGGTTTTCAACTTCCGCAGGAACAGTTAAAGTAAAATTTCCGTTGAAATCGGAAATGGTGCCAATTGAAGGGTTTCCTTTCAGCACAATATTTACACCCGGTAATGGCGAACCGCTTTTATCTTTAACCTTACCTGTTATAGGGCCATCTTCTGTTGGCTTAACTGTAAGTGCCGGTTTTTGTACCTGCACTTCGGCAGGCGCGGGCGTTACAGGCAAGGCTTCAGTTTTAGATGCAGTATCCGCTGAAGTTTGTAGAGGTTTTGTGGCAGGAATTGCCTTGGCGTCCACAATAACAAAAAGACCTGTTTTAACCTGCTCAAGCTTAAGACCTGCTTTAGTGAGCTCGGTTTCAAGGCAGCGTTTCATATCAGGGCAATCAGGACGCACCTTTATAGATCTGCCTTCAAGTAATGCCGGTTCATAAACAATGCTGATGTTGTACTTCTCCTTCATTCGGGCCAGCAAATCAGCAATTTTCATCTCGCCTCCCTGCAGCGAACCATCCTGGTGCTGTGCCAAAGCATAGGCACTTTCCTGAGAATTAGCTTGGTGTCGACCCAGACCAAGGACAAAGAGGGTACACCACGCAAGCGTGCGATAAAATTTCTTCATTATTCGGTGTTTTGGTTAATAAAGTGTGAAAAGGGGCAAAAACCTTGCCTGAAGGGTGCGTCAGGCAGGAAAACAGCAAAAACTGTTAAATGTCCCTATAATTATTCCAAGCTGATCAGGCCCGGAAAGCTCAATTAAGTATGTACAGATCCTTATCGCGTTTTTCAGAACGCGTATTGGTAATCCTGCAGATAACCCTTGTAAGGTCATCCATATTGGTAAGGTCTATGGGACCGCTTATTCTGCGGTTATAAAGCGATGTATCGGTAAATATAATTTTGGTGCCGTTGTTGCGCTCAATCATTTCTGTAAGGTCGCCAATGCGTGCATTGTCAAGCTTCAGGCTGTTGTCTTTCCAGCAGGTATAGAAGCGGGTTTCAACAGGGCGCTTCTTTACTGTATGCAGCTTGTTGTCGAATTCAACTTTATCGCCGGGTGCAAGGGCGTATAAAGGTTTGTTTTCCTCAGGTAACGATACTTCAACTTTGCCTTCTTCAAGCACAATTTCAGATTTATTGTCAGAAGTACGTACGTTAAACCTTGTTCCTTTAACTGCGGCGTCAAGATGTTCGGCGTGCACCACGAATTTTACAGGCTCATTATTGAAGCGCTTAGGAGTAACTGCAAAATACGCCTCGCCGTTTATCCAAACCTCGCGTTTAACCCCCTCGGCCCAGTTTTTGTAATATTTCAGTTCAGAGTTCTTATTCAGGCTTACAACAGAACCATCGGGCAGATTAATAACACTGCGCTCATTAGCTGTGCGAACCGAGACCTGTAACAGCGCCGAATCTGAAACGCTGAAAGTATTGTAAGCAAGCCAGGAGCCGAACATGGCAAGCACAACTGCTGCAGCTGCAGCATATTGCCATGTGAAGCTGAACTTCACAACTTTTGCAGTTTTAGGATTAACCCCGGTACGCAGTGCAACTGTATTTAAAATATCAGCAACCATTACACCTTCAGCCGGAACAGCCCCTATAAGCAGAATTTCCCGTGCTATGCCGGCCTCTTCAATCAGATGCGGGTATTCATAGAAAACCTCATTCCAATATGCCAGCCTTTCAGGACTTTCATTTCTTACTAAGCTTATAAAAAGCTCATTCTGCGCTAAATCAGCTGCAGTAAAGTTTTCAAAATAATTATGTATAGGGTTTTCAGATTTCATTGTGAACCGCGCTACGCAATTAAATGGGATATAAGTGTCGGTTAACCGGCGGTGTAATTTATTAAAATGCCTGCAAATGACGGCATCCTCTTATCTCATTCATTGCTGAATGACTTAATAACAGGGCGAAGCATTTTTTTTACTCATTCCCTTTCTTAAATTTATTGACATATTTCAATTTACCCCTTAACAGCGAATGGGCTTTCCGTCCGTAATTTTAAAAAAAAAGGTTGGCAATATAATTTTTCACATCTTGCCATACCTTCTAAGGGTAAATACACACAAATCAATATGTTTTGGTCAGAATGAGCAGAGGCTCTCCTGTCGAAAGCAATCTGAATGATGCATTTAGAAAACACTAAAGACACTGAAATTTGGGATGCCTTCAGGGCCGGTAACGAGCCGGCGTTTATTTTTATACGCGAAAAATATGTACGACCGTTATACAGGTACGCTTTCCGCCTTTGCCAAAACCCTGATCTTGCGCGAGAAGCTACCGCCGACCTGCTTACCGACCTTTGGATAAAACGCGAAAGGCTGGGGGCAACCAATAATATCGGTAATTACTTATACATGTCGTTACGCCGAAGGGTTGTAGACGAAATTACAATTCGTAAACGCTATGTAAGCTCCGAAGATTCAGATTTCGAAATACTTGGCGGAGAGCAGGCGCACCCCGAAAAAATTATAACGGATTCAGAAGAGCAGGAAGGCCTTGAAAATATGATTAACCGCGCCCTGGGAACAATTTCCGAAAGGCAGCGAGAGGCCATACACCTGAAATTCTATGCAGGTAAAGATTACAAGGAGATTTCTGAAATTATGGGCCTCAGCTCGCAAAGTACTTATAACCTTATACACCGTGCCTTAAAAGCTATGCGCGATGTTATAAAAGTTGTTAGTATATTAATAATGCTTTCGGTATGAAATTAATTTTGTATTAACTAAGTCTGTTTACCATATATTTTGTATATATTTGGTTAGGCAGAATTCTGTTTCCTAATTTCCGAAGGCTGCCCGCCTAATGAACGGAAAAGTTTTGGTTTTAAATCAGGATTATAGTGCATTTAGTGTATGCAGTGTGCAGAAGGCTTTTTTACTTGTTTACCTGAATAAAGCAGAACCTATTTCTGATTCAAAAAACCGCCAGATTCGCAGCATTTCGCAATCGTTTGCATTGCCAAGCATTATACGCCTGCATAAATATGTAAATTTGCCTTACAGGAACGGCGTAATGCTGAACAGGCAAAACGTATTTCGAAGGGACGGGCATAAATGCCAATATTGCGGCAGTGTTAAGAACTTAACCCTTGATCATGTAATACCGCGCAGCAAAGGTGGCCGCACAACCTGGGACAATCTATTAACTGCCTGCCAACCCTGTAACAGCCGTAAGGGAGATTATTTGCCAGATGAGGCCAATATGACAGCCTTAAGCCAGCCTTACCGCCCCAGCTTCCTGATGTTCCTGCGCGATTTCAGCGGTAAAATAGATGAAGACTGGCTTGATTACCTCGGCCGAAAAGGGCGGAATCAATAAACACCAAATGAAGAAAACCTCCGTATTTAATGCCGCTGTAATAGTGGCTGCACTTGGCTATTTTGTAGATATATATGACCTTTTACTTTTCAGCATAGTTCGTAAAGACAGTCTTTCAAGCCTGGGTCTGAGCGGTGAGAAGCTTACTGATAACGGCATACTTTTAATAAACGTTCAAATGGCCGGCCTCTTAATCGGCGGCATTTTATGGGGCATGCTTGGCGATAAGCGCGGCAGGCTTTCAGTGCTCTTCGGAAGCATATTTACTTATTCACTGGCCAATATTGCCAATGGCTTTGTTCAAAGCGTTGAGGCGTATGCAATCTGGCGCTTTATTGCAGGCATAGGCCTTGCCGGCGAGCTGGGTGTAGGTATAACGCTGGTTACAGAAATAATGCCCAAAGAAACCCGGGGCTATGCCACAACTGTTGTAGCAAGCGTGGGTATTGCAGGTGCGGTATTTGCCGCTAAGCTGGCCGAATCTTTTGAATGGCGCACCTGTTATTTTATTGGCGGCGGAATGGGTTTATTGCTGCTCGCCCTAAGAATGGGAGTAACCGAATCGGGCATGTTTAAAGCTGTTAAGCAGGATGCCGGGGTTAAACGAGGCAATTTCCTACTGCTTTTTAAACGCAAAGACCTGTTTATGCGCTACCTGCGCCTCATTTTAATAGGCGTACCTATTTGGTATGTAGTGGGAATATTAATGACTTTAGCCCCTGAGCTTGCGCCATACCTGGGCATTACCGAAAAAATCACGGGGGGACGCGCGGTAATGTACTGCTATGGCGGTATGGTTATAGGCGATTTAATAAGCGGCTCCCTGAGCCAATTAATGAAAAGCCGTAAAAAGGTGCTGTTATTGTTTCACGGCCTGCAGGCATTAACTATAACATGCTACTTTGTTCTGCGGGGCTTAAGCCCTGATTCATTTTATGTGCTTTGTGCCATGATGGGTGTTTCTGTAGGCTCGTGGGTGGTTTTCATGACCAGCTCAGCAGAACAGTTCGGCACAAATATCAGGGCAACGGTTACAACCACAGTTCCCAACTTCGTGAGGTTTTCTTTAGTCCCGCTCAATTTCTTCTTTGTGGCGCTTCGTGATGTTAATCTTTCATCCGGGCACGTTGGCCCATTATGGTCGGCGGTAACGGCGGGGGTAGTGGTACTCATTGCAGCCGTTTGGGCTACAAGCACCCTGCACGAAACTTTTGGCAGTGAAATGGATTTTTCAGAAACCGCATAAACCGGATTAATCACTAAACCGGGAAGCCAAATAGGTTCAGGTTTTCGGAACATTCAAGGAGAAAAATGAAAATGCCCGGCAGAATTATCTGCCGGGCATTTTCATAATCTGACATTGTATTTCTTCGCTGACTTGCGGCAGCTTCTTACTTGCCCGAAATCATATCGTCATGAACTGAATTAGCAGCATCGGCCAGGAAATCGGTATAGTAACGTTTGCTTTGTAAAGATGAAGGACCAAGCCCCAAACGATTGCCTTTCAGGTACCGCTTATAATAAAGGTATCGGTAGTTTTTTCCCACCCCTGATTTTGGATCGGCAATTACACCATAGAATGCCACACGATCATAAACCCCTGCATCTTCAATTTTGGCAATGCGCTTAGAATAGCCATAATATAGGATCATTACCCTGTTGCAGCCATTCAGCTGGCCTATTGAGTCTATCTTCTTTTCGTCTATATAAAACTGCTTGCTGTGCTTGTTAAATACCTTGTGCTTAGGCAGGCGTGCATTTAATGGCATAATAATAATATTCGATTTCCTGAATTTATCTCCCAGGTTAGCCTGTAACGATGTACCGACAAACTTGTTGAAGGCAGCATCATCCTTTTCAGACTCTGTATTATTACAAATTATATACAGCCCAAGTGTCTTGGTGGGTTCGCCGGCTATTAAAGCCTGTGTGATTGCCAAAAAGCACAGCAACAATGCAATATATCTCAGTCTGAATATCATGTTCATATAATGTTTGTTGAGAATTTAATGCCGGGGTAATTTCACGAAACTTCAGTTCTGTCCTGTAATCAGAGCTTCAATCCGGTAATGTCGGCCGGGGGTTCGGGAATACTTATCCAATATTAACCATTTATACCCATCAAAAGGAAAGCATGTAGTTTATATGGCTTTATTCAATATTAGTTTTAACCACAATGCAGGCTGCAACAGTGTTATTTGTAGCCTCATCTATAAGAATAAGGCTGCCGGTAATTCGGTTATCATTAAAAGTATCGAGGCAAAGTGGTTTGCTGCTTCGCAGGCTTACCAGGGCAATATCATTCATATTCAGGCCCGGTGAATTCAGAATTGGGGTAAGGCTGCTGATATCTGTCTTATGCTTAATTTCCCTGATTGCAACTTTAGCCTCTGTGCTGCAATGCTTTAATAACAGCCGCCCGACAGGGTTATAAGCAGCCCTGTCGAGCCAGCAGAGCATAACGTCGAAATCTCGGCTTAATATGGGCTCTGTGCCTGTTAAGGCCAGCATATCTCCCCGGCTTATATCAGTTTCTGTTTCGGTACTTATACTTACAGACATTTGCGGAAATGCCTCTGAAACTGCAGTACCGGCACTATAGATACTTTTGATTTTAGTTAATGCCCCGGAAGGAAGCACTGTAATTCGGTCACCCGGCTTCCAGATTCCGCCGGCAATTCTGCCGCTGAAAAAACGGGAGTCTGCTGCAGCATCGGGGTTACGAATTACACCCTGTATCGGCAAACGGCCTTCAGTATAGTTATTATCGCTTTGGGGGGTGGTATTTTCCAAAACCGAAAGTAAAGTATTGCCCGAATACCATGGCATGGCAGTTCCCGAATTCGCAATATTATCGCCTTTAAGCGCGCTTACCGGCACAAACCGGACATCCGGTATGTGAAGACTTTCCAAAAAGCTGCCCAAACCTGCTTTAATATTGTTGAAAACAGGCTCGCTGTAGCTCACAAGGTCCATTTTATTAACGCAAACAATCAGGTGCCTGATTCCGAAAATGGCGCTTAAACAGGCATGTCGCTTGGTTTGCTCAGTAATGCCGCGCAAGGCATCTACCATCAGAATTACCAAAGATACGTTGCTGATGGCGGTTACCATATTCCGGGTGTACTGAACATGGCCGGGACTGTCTGCCAGTATGAATTTCCGTTCAGGCGTTGAGAAATACCGGTAGGCAACATCTATTGTAATACCCTGCTCTCTTTCTGCCCTCAAACCGTCAGTAAATAATGCAAGGTTCAGCTCTTTCTCACCACGACGTTGCCCGGCAAGTTCCACTGCCGACATAAGGTCGTCAGGTATTGCGCCGGTATCGTGCAGAAGGCGCCCAATGAGGGTACTTTTGCCGTCGTCGACGCTGCCGGCTGTGGCGAAACGGAGTAAGTCCATGCAATTTATCCGGGCAATTTTTAAAGCCTTATAACCAATCAATTGTTTGAGGTTAGTTACGGCCTGATTTAAAAAATATTCCGGGCTGCGATATTAGGAATTTTTTGTGGCAGAGAGGCCTATTATTCTAAATTATGATTCATTGCCTTACCGGGCAAACAGTTAATTCCCGGCTTTAAATCAACTGATCTGATTAAATTGTTTTTCAGAAATACCCGTCCTTTTTGCGGTCTTCCAATGCTGCTTCACTGCGTAAATCATCGAACCTTGTACCTCGCTCTGTCAGGTTAGATTCCATATTTTCCTTCATAACCTCCTCATAAGTAGCAGCATTGCTGATTACCGCACCTGTACAGGTCATATCGCCAATGGTTCGGAAACGCACCTGCAAATCAAGCGGTTTTTCATGAGGTGCTTTATTCAGGTAATCGCTCCATGCCAGCAGAGTACCGTTGCGGTTCAGGCAAAGCCTGCGGTGAGAAAAATATAAGGAAGGTAATTCAAAACCTGTTGAAACGGCATATTGCCAAACATCCGCCTCGGTCCAGTTACTTAACGGGAAAACACGAAAATGCTCCCCGGGGCGTTTACGGCCGTTAAAAAGCTGCCAAAGCTCAGGCCTCTGGTTGCGCGGATCCCATTGCCCGAATTCATCGCGGTGAGAAAAGAAACGCTCCTTAGCTCTTGATTTCTCTTCGTCGCGGCGGCCACCGCCAAAAGCTGCATCAAGACCCAATTCAGCAATAGCATCGAGTAATGTAACGGTTTGCAGGGTATTGCGGCCGGCATTAAGGCCATTTTCTTCCTGCACCCTGCCTTGCTTAATGCTGTCTTCCACATACCTTACAATCAGCTTTACGCCGGTTTCGGCAACCAGCTTATCGCGAAATGCTATGGTTTCTGCAAAATTATGCCCGGTATCTATATGCAATAAAGGAAAAGGGACCCGGGCAGGGTAAAAGGCTTTCCTGCAAAGGTGAAGCAATGTAATGCTGTCTTTTCCGCCTGAAAACAGCAGGGCCGGTTTTTCAAAAACGGCAGCAGCCTCACGAATAATAAAAATGGCCTCAGCCTCAAGCTGCTGCAGGTGACTTAAGTCGGCAGGCAGGTTTGCTGAGGCTAAGGCCGGTATTGTTTCTATGGCTGACATGTGCAAAAGCAGGACTTATGCCCCTGCAATTACCCTGCTGCGCACTATTTGCCAAATTTTTTCGGCACAGGCTTCAGGGCTGTAATGTTCGGTATCAATTACCATATCAGGGTTTTCAGGTATTTCATACGGCGAAGATATGCCGGTAAAGTTCCTGATTTCTCCCCTGCGGGCACGTTTATACAGGCCCTTGGTATCGCGGCGTTCGCATTCTTCGGGGCTGCATTTTACATATATTTCTACGAAAGATGAACCTACAATTTCATGAATCAGGCGCCTTTGTGTTTCAAGGGGGCTGATAAAGCTGCAAAGTACCACAAGGCCGGCATCCATACAGGCACGGGCCATGTGTGCGGCACGGCGCAGGTTTTCGGTACGGTCTCCTTCGCTGAACCCAAGATCAGAGTTTATGCCTGAACGTAAATCATCGCCGTCAAGTAAGGCTACTTTAATGCCGTTCTGAAACAGTATTTTATCAAGCAAGGAAGCAAGGGTGCTTTTTCCGCTGCCCGACAGCCCGGTAAACCAAACCGCCAAAGCTTGTTGCCCAAGCAGGCCCTCCTTTTCGTTTCTTCCAATCCGGCCAACAGCCTCGGAATTCTCTGTCATTGTCAAAATTTCTGCCACCGTATTTTTCGGGGTGTATCGGGCAAAAAGCGGGTCAGGCATTTAAGTCTGAACGGGTTTCGCAGGTTGTATATTAGGTAACCAATCGGATAATGCATCGCTACCAATCGGTATCGGAATAGAAACGGGAAGCTACTGCCCGGGTTCCTTTCCTGATTCTCGAAATTTCAGCAACGGTAAGTTTCTTTTTCCAGCTGAAAATATTCCCGGCACTGTCTCGCCTCAGGCTGTGAATTACACCTTCGGGAGCGTCGGTCGGGTTTTCGGCAGCGGTATGGTTTTCAATTTCACGCTGTACTGCAGTTGTAAACTCAAGGCCAAGGTGTTTAAACATATCCCTGAACCCGCTAAGCGGTTCCCTGCTTAAATCTTCATGGCGAACAAAGAGCCAGTCAGGGTGTTTTTCACGATAATCAGCAATCAGGTAATGAACCAGGTTCCAGCTGAGAATGCCGTGGTCTATGCGGTCGTTGCCCGGCTTTTGAATATCAAGCATCTGTTGCCTGAAAGGCTCCAGTCGGTTTTCCATCAGCTTTGGCTGCTGCAGGAACCAGTTGAAATCAAGCCCCCAACCCAGCCGGTTAAGGCTGCTGATGTATGCCGCAGGGTGCCTGATCATGATTACAGGCAAGGCGTGAAACCGTGTATTCAGCCATTCTGCCGAAGCCAGGGCAATAGGGTCTTTCACTATAGGCCTTTTGGCTGCACCGAAACGAAGGTGCCAGTTCAAAAACTCTTTAAGCGTTACGGCCTTATGCCTGATTGTTTTGCTAAGCTGCAGCCTCCGAGATAAATCTGAACGGCTGAAGCTCAGGCCAATTGCGCTTTTTATCGGCGAAATAAAGCGCTCCTCGTTACCGGGATGAACGTGTATGAAATCCTGGGGCAGCGACAAGCCGTATAAACTTCCGTTTAACAGGTTAAACGGCTCTTCATAATAGCTTGTACCGGGTGCCAGGGCCAGCATGCGCCCAACCCAGGTAGTGCCCGACCTGATGCTTCCGGTTACCAGAACAGGTCTTTTATTCTCCATACCAAGCCTGCAAATAATCAGAAGCAGGCATCCACTATGTTATTAAGGCGATTTTTATTGTAAGCCAACGCAATTGCAAACTTTTAAACTGCTGTACCTATTTATTTATCAAAGGACTTAAATTCCTGAGAAGCTCAAAATCAGTATCGGCAGTGTTAAAATCCGTATTCCTTAGATTGCAGAATATATAAGTTGTCAGCAGATATAACTCTTTATACGGGTTGAAATATACAGGTAAACGGAAATTAATTAAACCAAAGTTATTAAAATACCGTTAATAAACCCAAATTTTCATTTTGCAGGAGCAGGTTCTGTTAATAAGGCGGGAGAAAAGCTCACAAGCGATGCAAGCAATTGAACCCTGGCTTCAAGCTCTTCGGCGCTAAGAGTCAGTAACCTTTCGGTACCAAACTTTTCAACACAGAATGAGGCAAGGGCCGAACCATATATGATTGCCCTTTTCATGTTTTCGAAACTTGTATCATCGGTACCGGCAAGGTAACCTATGAAACCGCCTGCAAAAGTATCGCCTGCACCTGTTGGGTCGAAAACCACTTCAAGCGGTATGGCCGGAGCAAAGAATATTTGATCGCCGCTGAAGAGCAGCGCACCGTGCTCACCTTTTTTAATGATAACCGTTTTAGGTCCGGCTGCCATTATATACTTAGCAGCCTTTGCAAGCGAGTATTCGCCGCTAAGCTGGCGTGCTTCGCTGTCGTTCACTGAAAGTACGTCCACCAATGCAATGGTTTTCATGAGCTCATCACGGGCAATATCCATCCAGAAGTTCATGGTATCCATTACAACCAGCTTTGGGCGCTTGTGCAGGCGTTCCAAAACTAGGCGTTGGGTGGTAGGGGTAAGGTTACCAAGC
>JAZKBN010000017.1:51335-62087 GCA_040388605.1 Bacteroidota bacterium
TCACAATCCTGGTTCGACTCCGGTATAATGGGGTCAAAATCGGCAAGCACGTTCAGCTCGGTAACCAAGGTATCGCGGCTGTTCATGTCGTCATGGTAGCGCCCGCTCCAGAAGAAAGATTTTTCGCCGGACTTAATTTGCAGACCTTCGGTACCTATGCCCCGGTCCTGCAGCAGTTTTATATCAGCTTCGGGAAAATCATCGCCTACAACTGCAACCAGGTTTACCTGCTTTGCGAAGAAAGATGCAGCCAGTGTTATGAAGGTGGCAGAACCGCCAATTATTTTATCGGTCTTGCCGAATGGAGTTTCCAGTGCATCGAATGCAACTGAACCCACTGTGAGTAAGCTCATTTAGTATTTGTGAATGTTTACCGTTTAATAATTGTATCGCAAACGGATTTGCAAACCTAGCATAAACAGCGTTCTAAATTATTATACAGCTGCCAAAGACAACCCTCTTTTTAAATCTAATGCCTAATTATCGGGATAAAGCAGGCAGTAAAACGAATAGCTAGGCTGTAATAAAACTGCTAAGCGTATCTTCAATAATATCGCATGCATTCAGCATTTGCTCCTCTGTAATAACCAGGGGGGGGGAGAACCGAATGGTGTCGCCATGTGTTGGCTTGGCAAGCAGGCCGTTTTCCATGAGGGCAATACATACGTCCCAGGCAGTTTTGCCGTTGCTCATGGGTTGAATTACTACGGCATTCATCAGGCCGCGTCCGCGAACGGCAGCTATGAAAGGCAATCGGGTTTGCAGCTCCTGCATTCTTTCACGGAATATAACACCCATTCTTTCAGAATTCCCGGCAAGGTCTTCATCGCGTAAAACTTCAAGGGAGGCAATAGCTACCGCAGAAGCCAAAGGATTTCCGCCGTATGTGCTTCCGTGCTCACCGGGGCGAATGGTTAGCATTACTTCATCAGATGCAAGCACGGCACTAACAGGCATTGTTCCCCCGCTGAGGGCCTTGCCGAGTATAAGTACATCAGGGCGCACATTCTCATGATCGCAGGCAAGCATACGCCCTGCCCTGCCGGCGCCGCTTTGAATTTCATCGGCCATCATAAGCACATTGTATTTTGTGCATAGGGCACGAACACCTGCTAAATAACCTTCATCAGGAATCAATATGCCTGCTTCGCCCTGTATAGGCTCGAAAAGATAGGCACAAATATTAGGATCAGCCTGAAGGGCCTGCTCAAGCGCTGCAAGGTTGTTGAATGGTATTTGCTGCCATCCGGGGAGGAATGGTCCGTAATGGTTACGCGCATCAGGGTCTGAGCTGGCGCTTACCATGGCAAGCGTACGGCCGTGGAAGTTATTTTCGGCGCATAGCACCACCGCTTTATCTTCGGCTGTTCCCTTTACCTTATAAGCCCATTTACGGGCAAGTTTTAAGGCTGTTTCATTGGCTTCGGCGCCGCTGTTCATCATCAGCGTTTTATCGTACCCGAAAAACCCGCAAATGAACTTTTCTGCCTCGCCCAGCCTGTTATTGTACATAGCCCTGCTGGTTAAGGTAAGGGTGCGGGCCTGTGCCACAAAGGCATCAATAATATGCGGGTGGCAATGTCCCTGGTTGGCAGCCGAGTACGCAGAAAGAAAATCGAAATACTGCCTGCCTTCGGTATCATAAAGGAAGGGGCCGTCTCCGCGGGCAATTACTACCGGTAGGGGGTGGTAATTATGTGCACCGAATCGGTCTTCAAGCTGCATGGCTTCAGCAGCAGAAATAGCTTGTGATTCTGTTTGCATACCTGCGCCAACTTGTATCATAGTAATTGGGTTAAGCTGAAAGGGCGATGATGAATAAAATGCCCTGCCTGAAAATTAATGATTAAACAACATTAATAAAAGGCAAAAAAGCTCATGCCCGAATCTCGATTAATGTAATCGCAAGATAGCATTTTCCGTTAAAGATTTAAAACGCATACCGGTAAAAAGTAAACCGGCCTGCAAAGCCCGGTTTTAAATTTAACTACTTTTGCAATTAATGAAAGGCCCCGAAAAGCAAACAGAGCCCATAATTCCCGGAATCGGGGAATACTATTTTGATCCGGACGGCAAAATGGTTTTCACGGAAAAATATCATTTACGTCGGGGCTATTGTTGTGGCTCCGGCTGCAGGCATTGCCCATATCGCAAAAACGACATAAACGACAACAGTGAAACAGGCGGTTAAAGCCCGGCAAAATGCAGAATCGTAATTATTTACAAATAACAATACTATTCTTTGGATTTCTGCTTTAAAAAGTTCACCTTTGCGCTCCCATTCAAAATTAACAGCGCTACAATGGCCCGAGTTTGTCAATTAACAGGAAAAAGAACCCGCGTGGGCAACAACGTTTCGCACGCCAACAATAAAACCAAACGTAAGTTCTACCCGAACCTTCACGTAAAATCATTTTTCATCCCCGAAGAAAACGCTTGGGTTAGCATGAAGCTAAGTACTTCTGCCATACGCACCATCAGCAAAAACGGCATTAGCGCCGTGTTGAAAAAAGCGAAAAAAGAAGGTATAATCGCTTATTAATCAGCGGTTATTTACTGAACTATATATCAAAAGGCAACCTTGGAAACAGGGTTGTCTTTTTGTTTTATGGGTTAGCGATTCAATTTGGATGGAAACCGGAGAGAATATGCTAAGCAGGCAATTTCAAGTCTTCAAAAAGCATAATATGGCCAATGCTGTCAATGGTTTTTTTGTAATGCTTTTTGTCGTTTGTTAAAAAAACTGAGTCATACTCAACTGCCACTGCGTGGAAGTAAGCATCATTGGGGCCTATATGCCCCTCCTGACCATCTGCCCGTGTATGGGCTATTTTAAGGGCTTGTTTAGTTACCCTGTCTTCAATAATTTTGATTGTGTCTTCACTTATAAGCAGCTCAAACGCCTCAATAAATTTCAGGGCTGTAATGTCGTCCTTATACTTCCTGGTAATTACAGAATAGAATTCACACCAAAGTAAACCCGGAGCAATCAACACAATTTTACCTTTTTCTGCCTCTTCCAAAAGCTGTCGCACCCTCGGAGTTTGCGAGTCTTCAATAAACGCCCATACTATGACGGAGGTATCAATTATAAAGTGCTGCATATGGGTCTCATGGCAAACTAAATATACTCTTCGTCACGCATTTCGCGTATATAATCCTGTACATCAAAATCAGGCTTCGTTATAGGTAATCGACGTATTGATTCCAAAGCGGTTTTTTTAACCTGTTTTGCAGGTGTTTTTTCTTCCGGCATTTCGAGGTACTGAGGAAAAGCCTTTCGTAAAACACTTTCCAGCTCTTTTGCCGGCACCTTCTTTATAAGGTCCCAAATGGCAGCTGAGAAGGTAATAGAAGAATTATTAATATGCTTCATAGCATGAAGGGTTATCATGTAAATATACTGAATTTACCAAAATTCAGTATTACTCAACACAAAAAAGGAACTCTTTTTTCAGCCAGGGCCTATAACAATTTATGAAATTGATTAATCGTTATAGCCGGCTGCTTAAGGCCTCTGAAGTTAATTCAGAAACCGCCTTTTTTAAACCGTATTCAAAAGTGAATGTTCGAATTGACCGATGTTTAAAATCCCTGCTACCTGTTCTTCCCAATCACAAAAGCCCCTGCAAAAAGCACCCCGCTTACCGCTGCCATTGCGCCGGCCACAGATCCGTTTACCGCATACGCCAGCCAATACCCTGCTGCTGAAACTATAATTCCGCAAAGGCAGGCCAATACCAATAACTTTTTCAAATCCTGGGTAAGCAGGTAAGCTGTAGCTGCCGGCACCAACAGGAGCGCGACAACCAAAATAGCCCCTACCGATTCAAATGCCGCCACTGTAGTTAGCGACACCGCCCCCATAAGCAAATAATGCCATGTTTGGGTGCGTATGCCGGCTACATCTGAAAAACCGGGGTCGAATGCCGTAACCTGTAATTCTTTATAGCCGTAAATTACAAGAATCAGCACGGCTGCTGTAACGCTGCCCATTATCCATACAGCACGCGGACCGAGTATTAAATTACCCGTAGTTACCCACATATCAAGCGGAACGTAAGCTATTTCACCGTAGAGTACACAATCCTGGTCAAGGTCTACCTGCCCGGCAAAGACCGATACCAGTATTACACCTATTGCAAATAACCACGTAAACGTAAAACCAATTGCGGCATCGGTTTGAAGGCGGGCTTTTTTATGAAAGAACTCTATCATAAAGGTGCTGAACATGCCCAAAATAGTTGCCCCTATAAGCATAGGCACATAGTTACGGCTCCCCGATATAAAAAAGGCCAAAACTATTCCCGGCAAAACGGCATGGCTGATGGCATCGCCCACCATGGCCATGCGGCGCAGCATTAAAAAACTGCCGAGCAAAGCACAGGGTATGGCCGTTAGGGCACCGGTAAGAATTATATAAAAGGCATCCATTGATGTAAATATAGCATTTAGCGGGCGCTTTTGAAAAAAACGCTTGCATTTTGCATTATTCTGCTTACATTTGATCTATGATTCGTAACCCTCGTAATAATCGCAATAACCGACCCGGTCGTTCAACGGCAGGCCCTGTATGCGTTTGTGCTGATTAAGCGAGATAACGACAAAGAAATACAGAGGCTTGCCCAATAGGCAGGCCTCTTTTTATTTGCCGAAATCTCAATTAATATTGAAAAAACAAGGCTAAAGGCAAACAAAACGCTTTAAAAATTGTTTCAATAGGCTTAAGGATTCATGATTACCACCCTTAATACACCATAAAACAGATCAAAAATTTAATTCTACGACCATGAACCCACGACCGATGTACCCGGTATTGCGACCGGAATCGCAACCAATGCCGCAAGGCCGTCCGTCGCCCGAATTCTGTAGGGCACGAATTATGAATATTATTCTTAATTACACGTAGCTTTAATACAATGACCCTGACAAAGATTAAGTTCCGCATACAGCTCGCCGATGAACGGCACTTCAGCTATGCGCAGCAAATATGTGACGAGATGGAAAGCTCGGCGAAAATGCGCGGCACAGGTATAGCCCGCCGCACGCCGGAGTTTATAGAAACTAAAATGAAGGAAGGTAAGGCTGTAATAGCACTTGCCGAAGGTGGAGAATGGGCCGGGTTCTGCTATATAGAATCATGGTCGCATGGGAAATTTGTGGCTAACAGCGGGCTTATTGTATCGCCCTTATTCCGGAACTCGGGTTTGGCCACCCGTATAAAACATGAAATTTTTCAGCTGAGCAGGCGCAAGTACCCCGATGCTAAAATATTCGGGCTTACTACCGGGCTAGGCGTTATGAAAATCAATTCACAGCTTGGCTACAGGCCCGTTACCTACAGCGAGCTCACCAACGACGAAAACTTTTGGCAAGGCTGCCGCAGCTGCGTTAATTTCCCAATACTTACAGAAAAGGAAAGAAAAAACTGCCTCTGCACGGCTATGCTTTATGATCCTGCCGAACATAAATCGGCCTGGCAGAAGTTTATAAGCCGCAGAAGCAGCTCCAAAGCTGCAATAACCTCTGACTCTAACCTTGCATTACGATGGGCCAATATGCTCCGTAAAGCTGCAAGCGTGGCTATGGTATTCGGTAAGCCCTTATAAATCAGGTATTCTGCGTCAAAGGTTAAATTGTGGGTATTTTCTCCCCTGCCCTTGGCAAACCTGTACTCTGCCTTTTAAATATGCTGACCGAACAAAGTGTTGTCTGCACTCGGCTCATTTCCGGCATTTATTTCGTCACCGGATATTCAGCCCTGAATTGCATTGCAAACCAGGCTGAAAAATATAACATCTTGTAAGCCATTGGCTTTCTCTTCCCAAAATCACTAAATGCAAAACAAAAAACTGGTATTGGCCTTCAGCGGGGGCCTGGATACCACTTATTGTGCCCTGTACCTGAACCGTGTGCAAGGCTTTGATGTACACGCCCTTACCATAGATACCGGTGGCTTTTCAAAAGCTGACCTTCAGCAAATTGAAGAGCGGGCAAAATCTTTGGGGGTAGCCTCTTACAAAGTAATAGATGCGTCGCGCAGCTATTACGATAAGGTTATTCGCTACCTGCTTTACGGGAATGTATTAAAGAACGACACCTATCCCCTGAGCGTTAGCGCTGAGCGCGTTGCCCAGGCAGCTGTGCTTGCCAAATATGTAAAGGAAAGCGGTGCAGAATATGTAGCGCACGGCAGCACCGGAGCAGGTAACGACCAGGTAAGGTTCGATATGATTTTGCAGAACCTGGTTCCGGGCATAAAAATCATAACCCCTATTCGTGATTTGAAGCTCAGCCGGGAAGATGAAATTGTTTTCCTGAAGCAAAACGGGGTGGAAATGAATTTCGAAAAGGCCAAATACAGCATTAACCAAGGCCTTTGGGGAACATCGGTTGGCGGCAGGGAAACCCTTAGCAGCAAGCTGCCATTGCCTGAAGAAGCCTGGCCCACACAGGTAAGCCAAACCGAAACACGTGATATTACCCTGAAATTTGAAAAAGGGGACCTTGTATCTGTTGACAATACCGACTATGAGCACCCGGCCCAAGCCATACAGGCATTAGCTGCCATTGCCCAACCTTATGGCATAGGCCGCGATATACATGTAGGCGATACCATACTTGGCATAAAAGGCCGCGTTGGTTTCGAAGCTGCTGCCCCATTGATAGCCATTAAGGCGCACCATACCCTTGAGAAGCATGTTCTGGGTAAATGGCAGCTCTATTGGAAAGACCAGGTAAGCACATTCTACGGCAACCACCTGCACGAAGGCATGTACCTTGATCCTGTAATGCGCGATTTCGAGGCTATGCTGCTGAGCTCGCAACGCAATGTGAGCGGTTCGGTATTTGTACGCCTGAACGCTTACAGGTTCGATATTCTCGGCTCAGAATCAGAGCATGACCTGATGTCTGATAAATTCGGCACTTACGGCGAAATGAACCGGGCATGGACAGGCGAAGATGTGAAAGGCTTCATTAAAATATTCGGAAACCAAAATTCTATTTACTACCACATAAACCCGGAACAAAACCCCTTTGATGAATAACGATCCCGGCAAAAACGAAATTGCAGAGCCTCCCGCCCCGGCGGCCCCGGTTCTTTCACAATCTAAACATTCAGCTCCCCTGCGCCGTTTTTTCGGCGCACAGGATGTAAGTGATCTCGATGCACTTGTATTCGAGGCGCTTGAAGCCAAGGAAAACCCTTACAAAGATGAAAATCTTGGGAAACGAAAGACACTTGGCTTATTTTTTATGAACCCAAGCCTGCGTACCAGGGTAAGCACCGAGAAAGCAGGTCGCAATTTGGGTATGGATGTGCAGATAATTAACGCCGGCAGCGATGCATGGGCACTCGAATTTGACGAAGGCGCTGTTATGAACAGCAACCGCGTTGAGCACGTGCGCGATGCCGCACCTGTTTTGGGCAGTTTTTTCGATATAATTGGCCTGCGCTGCTTCCCCGGTCTTATTGACCGCGATAAAGATTACAACGAGCAGGTTTTCAACAGCTTCGCCAAATTCAGCGGGGCTCCTATACTCAGCCTGGAAAGCGCAACGCGACACCCTTTACAGAGTCTTGCAGACTTAATTACAATTAAGGAACACAGCGCAAAAGCCGGTAAAGCCAAGCCTAAAGTGGTGCTCACCTGGGCCCCTCATATAAAGCCTATTCCGCAGGCTGTAGGGAACAGCTTTGCTGAATGGATGATTGCCTCAGGCGCCGATTTTACAATTACCAACCCGGAAGGCTATGATTTAGCGCCGGAATTTACCAAGGGTGCTAAAATTGAGCACAACCAGGCAAAGGCTTTGGAAGGCGCTGATTTCGTTTATGTTAAAAATTGGTCGTCCTTTACTGATTATGGCAAAGTATTTGAAGGCGGCCGGGAGTGGATGCTCACCGAGTCACACTTCGCCAAAGCCCCTGATGCCAAGGTAATGCACTGCCTCCCCTTGCGCCGCAACGTTGAGCTCAGCGATGAAATTCTTGACGGGCCAAGATCTTTACTTACAGAATTGGCGGCCAACAGGCTTTGGGCGGCGCAGGCTGTACTCAGGCGCATGCTGCTTTCGCTGTAATTTTACCGGTACCGGGGCATTTAAAGCCTGGTACAGCTTATGCCTGTAAACTTAAACAGGAATAAGCAAGCTATTAAAATGGAAGATAAAATATATAATGATGCAATCGGCCTGCTTTCTAACCTGATCAGGATTGAATCTTTTTCAGGCCAGGAAGCACTGGCGGCCGACTGCATGCAAAAATTCCTGATTCAGCGCAGCATGAGGCCGCAGCGGTATGGGAATAATATTGTGGTTTACAACATTCATTTCGATGAAAACAAACCCTCGCTCGTGCTTAACTCGCACCTTGATACAGTTAAGCCAAACGCTTCTTATACCCGAGACCCATTCCATGCCGATACCGAGGACGGTAAAATGTACGGCCTGGGCAGTAACGATGCCGGTGGCCCGCTTGTAAGCCTGCTTTCCGCATTCCGGATTTTACAGGAACGTGACGATTTGCCGATTAACCTCATTTTCATTGCTTCGGCAGAGGAAGAAAACAGTGGTAAAGGCGGAATTGAATCTGTGTTCTCAAAAATACCGGTGCCGGACCTTGCCATTGTTGGAGAGCCAACCCTGATGCGGGCCGCAGTATCTGAAAAAGGCCTGCTTGTTATAGACGGACTAATTAAAGGAAAAGCCGGCCACGCAGCACGTAACGAAGGCGAAAACGCCATAAGCAAGGCCTTACCTGATATACAATGGTTCAATACTTACAAATTCCCAAAAGTATCTGATACACTTGGCGAAGTAAATATGAACCTAACCGTGTTAAAAGCCGGTGAGCTGCATAATACGGTTCCTGACGTTTGTACTTACACCGTAGATATTCGCCTTACAGACAGCTATACCCACGAGGAAGTGCTTGATATTATAAGGGCTAACGTTATTGCTGAAATTACTCCAAGAAGCATAAGGCTTAAGCCATCATTAACGCCGGTAAACCACCCGGTAAGGGCAGCAGCACAATCTTTAGGAATGGAGCTTTATGGCAGCCCAACCATGAGCGACCAGGCCCTGATGCCCTTCCCGAGCATAAAAATCGGTCCGGGCGATTCAGCAAGGTCTCATACAGCCAATGAATTTATTTACCTCGATGAAATTAAGCAGGCCATACCCATGTATGTGGACCTGATAAAAAAAACCTACCAAATTTCGTGAGTAAACTTTGGGCCCGTACAGGCAGCGGGCAAACTGCCTCCCAGTCATCTGCCATACTAAGCACCGATACTTTTACCGCCGGGCTCGACCGTGAATTTGACAACCTGCTTGCCGTTTATGACGTGCAGGGCAGCATTGCCCACGTTAAAATGCTGGTGGCAACAGGCATTCTCGACGAAACGGACGGAACAGTGCTTGTGCCCGCCCTTGAACGCCTGCTTGTCTTAGCACAAACCGGGCAGCTTAGCGTTCAGCCCGATGTGGAAGACATACATTCGCAGGTAGAGCTGATGCTCACGCAGGAGCTGGGCGAGGCAGGTAAAAAAATACATGCCGCACGCAGCCGCAACGACCAGGTACTTGTAGACCTCAAGCTATTCCTCCGTGCGGAAATACAGCAGACTGCGGCATCGGCCGAGGAATTGGCAATTACCCTGCTAAACCTGAGCGAAAAATTTAAAGATGTGCTTTTACCCGGCTACACCCATTTCCAGGTAGCTATGCCTTCATCTTTCGGGCTTTGGTTCGGGGCTTATGCCGAAAGTCTATCGGAAGACTTATGGGCACTGGAAGCAGCGTATAAGCTTGTTAACAAGAACCCTTTAGGTTCTGCTGCAGGCTATGGCAGCAGCTTCCCTATAGACAGGGAGCTTACAACCAAACTGCTTGGCTTTAATGATTTGCACTGGAACGTGGTAAACGCCCAAATGAGCCGTGGCAAAACCGAAAAAGCCGTTGCAACAGGTCTTGCTGCCATTGCCGCAACACTGGGAAGGTTCAGCAGCGATTTGGTATTATACCTCTGCCAGAATTTTTCATTTCTCAGCCTGCCGGCAGAATACAGCACCGGCAGCAGCATAATGCCGCATAAAAAGAACCCTGATATTTTTGAGCTGATCAGGGCTAAATGCAACCGCATAATTGCCTTGCCGAATGAAATTGCATTGATAAGCGCTAACCTTCCATCAGGTTACCACCGCGATTTTCAGTTGCTGAAAGAGCACCTTTTCCCTGCATTGCAGGAATTACGTAATTGTTTGGCTATGGCAAACACCATTTTGCCCGGTATATCAGTTCGGGAGAACATTCTTCAGGAAGATACTTATAAGTATATCTTCAGCGTGGAAGAAGTTAACAGGCGCGTAAATGAAGGAACTGCTTTTCGTGATGCTTACCGGGAAGTTGCCGATGAAATTCAATCAGGCAGTTTCAGGCCTGCCGGCATGGTGCCACATACGCACCAGGGCAGCATAGGAAACCTTTCCAATCATAAGATTAAAGAAGGCCTGGAAAAAGCAGCTTCAGTTTTCAGGCAATAGCATTCTCTTCTATACTATTCTTCCTCTTCGGTATCCGCTAAGAGCACGTACTTAAGTTTACCTGATTTGAAGTCAAAAAAATGATTAAACGCGAAAGACCAACACGTTTCAGGCTCTCCTATGTCACTTGTAAACTTAACTTGGTTCCCTTCTGTTTTTTCGAAAGTATAATTTGGTAATGTGGTCAAAAGTAGTTGGTGTT
>JAZKBN010000018.1:0-15146 GCA_040388605.1 Bacteroidota bacterium
ATCATATATGTATGTTTAATGAAAGTTAATTTATTCCATTATTTTCATGGTTATTGTCTTAATAATCCACGTAGCAACTTTTAGTAGCTAATTTTCAAAAATTCAAGGTTTTTTTAGCGATACTGATGTAAGTAGATACTGCGAACCGCAGTCTGCGGTAGTCTCAAATGCATAAATTGGTTCCCATTTTGGTTTTAAAAAGCACAAAATAAAAATAGTTTTTTCGATAACCAATTTACCATTAAATCTTTAATAAAAACCCATTCCTGCTTTAAACAATACATCAATTACCTTTGTAAACTTACCCGCCTTATCTCTTGCCGCCCCCATGCCCAAGCCTACCCCTGCCTTTTTCCTTTCCCTACTGAATCAAAAACGGCGCTCCTCGCGCCCGAGCTTCGAAATTATTGAGGGCAAAAGCCCCGAGGGTAATTCGAACTACTTCGATGAAATGTTCAGGAACACCACGGAGGCGGCCATGGTATCTGAAATGGATACTTTCAAAATACTGGAAGTAAACCAGGCCTGCGCCGATTTGCACGGCTATACCCGCGAAGAGTTCAGGCAGCTGAGCCTGCTTGATATTAGCTCAGATAAAAACTTGGTAATCAACGCTAACCGGGTATTTAAAGGCGGAAATGTGCCTGGCAATTTATATAGGGTTAACGTTTCAAAAACAGGGGCGCTTATTCCCATTATGCTAACCGGCGGCCTGCGTTTCAGCTGGGCCGGGCACGATTTAATTTTCAGCACCTTTAAAACTGCCCCTGAACGATCTGATTTTTTCCTGAACGGCGAAAAAGCCTTCAGGGCCCTGATTGAAAACAGCAGCGACATTATTATAGTATGCGATGAAAACGGCATAGAACGCTATGTGAGTCCTTCGGTTGAGCGAATCCTGGGATACAGCGCCGAAGAATGGCTTGGCCGAAGCCAATACCAATTGCACCACCCCGAAGACAGGGACAGGGTGCGTGCACAGTATTTCGATTTGGCAAAAAAACCCGGCCAAACCCTCACATTCGATTGGCGTTTCCTGCATAAAGACGGTACCTGGCGGCATGTGGAAGCCGTGGCCAGTAACCAATTAGATAACCCCGCCATTAACGGCATTATTATTAACCTGCGCGATATAACCATGTCGCGCTTGCTTGAAGACCGGCTCAGGCGCTCCGAAGCCTGGTTCCGCTCTGTGATGGACAATGTGTATGACCTTATATTGTTGGTAGACGAACAGGCCGTGCCCCTGTACCTGAGTCCGAGCTTTCACAGGCATACGGGCTATAACCGCCAACATTTCAGGGATACGGGCAACAGCATGTTCCACTACCTGCATCCTGATGATTTAACCAAAGCCAAACGCGAATTCAACGACCTGACTTCCGTTCCCGGGGCTACCGGCACTACCGAGTTCCGTTTCAGGCATGCAGACGGCAGCTACCGCGTTTTTGAGCTGCGCGCCACCAATAACCTGCACAGCGAATCTATTAAAGCCGTGGTGCAAAGCGTGCGCGATATTACCGAACGCAAAGCCGCCGAACTACAGGTAGAAAGCGACCTGAGCATGTACAGAACGGTTATGGAAAGCACCGCCGAAGGCATGGTAGCCATAGACCTGAACGGGCGCATACTCAGTTATAACAAGAACTTTGCCCGCATGTGGCATATAGACGAGGCGGTTATGCAGGCCGGCAGACTGGATGCCGCCATTGTAGCCGCTTTAAAAAGCCTGAAGAACTCTGAGCGGGTGGTGGCTGCCATCAGGCATTTCGGCATGCACCCGCAGGAAAGCGGGGTAATGCTGGCCGAATTTTCAGACGGTACCGTGCTGGAAGCCAATACCAAGCCGCAAATTCTTGAAGGTAAAATAATAGGCCGAATCTGGAGCCACCGCGATGTTACAGCCCGTATGACATCGGAGAAAAACAGGAGCACAGCCCTGCAAACCTATAAGTTGCTCACCAATATCAGCCGGCGCTTTATAACCGATGATTTGGAATCGGCCATCACTTTTTCACTTTGTGAAACCGGCCGCTTTACAGATGCCGACCGAAGCTTCGTATTCCGTTTCGACGAAAGCCGGACCCGGTTTATCTGCACCCATGAATGGACCCGAAACCCTGAAACAACAGGCATGGCGGCATTCAGGAACTACCTGCCGGTAAGCGTGCTCCAAAATACCATGGACCGGATAATGGCCGGCGAGGTGCTCAACATTAAAGGCTCAGGCACTCCCCCGCCGGAAGCCGAAAAGGACCGGGCGTTTATGGAAACGCTCAGTAAGTTTTATTCGGTGTTAATTACGCCTATACGCTTCGCCGGGCAGGTAATTGGCTTTATAGGACTTGATACCAATGGGCGTGAAAAAGACTGGCGCGAGGAAGATTTACAGGTTCTACAGCTGGCCGGTGAAATACAGGCCAATGCCATGGCCCGCTCAGAAGCCGAGGAAGGCCTGCGCAAAGCCAAGGAAGCCGCCGAAGCCGCCACCCTTGCCAAAAGCGAGTTTTTGGCCAATATGAGCCATGAAATACGTACACCCATGAACGCCATACTTGGCTTCAGCGAGCTGTTGGCTGAGCGTATTAAAGACCCGCAGAACGTAAGTTATATTCAGAATATAAGCAGCAGCGGCAAAAACCTGCTCGGCCTGATAAACGATATTCTTGACCTGAGCAAGATAGAAGCCGGCCGGCTTGAAATACGCAATGAGCCGGTTAGCCTTAAAGCCCTGCTGCAGGAATTGCAAAGCGTATTCTATGTGCGCACCACCGAAAAAGGCCTCAGCTTCAGGCTCGAAATTGACCCTGCACTGCCGGATTACCTGCTTATAGACGAGGTTCGGCTCAGGCAAATACTGTTTAACCTGGTGGGTAACGCCATTAAGTTTACAGACAGCGGAAGCATTTGCGTGGCCGTTAAAAGCAAGGGCATTAATACAGAATACAATACCACCGACCTGCTTTTCGAAGTGGAAGACTCGGGCATCGGCATACCGGAAAATGAGCTGGACCTTATTTTCGAATCTTTCAGGCAGCAGAGCGGCCAGAGCAGCCGCAAATTCGGGGGTACCGGGCTCGGCCTGGCCATAACCCGCCGCCTTGCCGAAATGATGGGCGGAAGCGTAGGCGTAGAGAGTATATTGGGTAAAGGCAGCCTTTTCAGGGTAAGCCTTGACGGCATTGCACTTGCCGATCCGTTCAGCCCCATGCCACATACTGCACAACGGACAGGCATCTACAATTTTAGCCCGGCCACCATTTTGCTGGCCGACGATATTGCCATGAACAGGCAGCTTATTCAGGAATACCTGCAAAACGAAAATATTACCTTAATACAGGCATCGGGCGGGCAGCAGGCTATAGAGCTTGCACATAAGCACAAGCCCGACCTGATTATACTCGATATTAAAATGCCTGGAATGGATGGCTATGAGGCTGTACGTATTATTAAAACTGATTTCGTGCTGCACAGTATTCCTGTGCTTGCCCTTACAGCGCAGGCCATGAAAGAAGACAGGCAACGTATAGCGTCCAGCGGCTTCGACGGCTATTTGGCTAAGCCGGTAAGTCGGACGGGCTTGCTTGCCGAGCTGGCCAGGTTCCTGCCCAATACCATTTCATCGGAAACTATGAACGAGTTTTTGGCAGAGCAGGCAACGCACACCGTAATATTGCCCAACGAGCTGCTCGAAAAGCTGGAAACCGAGGGTATGCAGCGCTGGCAGGAAGTAAGCAAACGCTTTATTGTAACAAAGGTGGAAGGCTTTGCGCAATACCTGCTTATGCTTGCAGAAGAGCATCACCACGTTGCCCTTGAAAAATATGCCGCCGACATGCGCAGGCAGGCCGCCGATTTCGATATGGACCGATTGCCCGATACACTCGCCCGCTTCCCTGATTTTGCGCACAGGCTGAAAGAAGAAAAACTGCAGGTGAAATGAGGGAGTTTATTAAAACAACAGCTGACAGGCTTGCAAAAGTTTACCCCGATCAGGAAGCGGTGCAAATGGCTTATTTAATAGCCGAGGAAATATTCGGGATGCGTAAAACACATATTATTGCCGGCGCTTCCCGGCCCGAAAATGCAGGCCTGATCAATAAGGCTGAGCAGGCAATAGGCAGGCTGTTGGCCGGCGAGCCTATCCAATATATTTTCGGGAAAGCGTGGTTTTACGGAAGGGAATTTAAATGCAGCCCCTCGGCATTAATTCCCAGGCCGGAAACTGAAGAACTCATACAGTTAATTAAAGAAAAAGCAGGCAACAGGCCCGGCCTTAAAATACTTGATGCCGGCACCGGAACCGGCTGCATTGCCCTTACACTTGCCCTTGAACTAAACAAACCTGAAGTATATGCAATAGATATCAGTAAACTGGCATTAGCGCTTGCATTAGACAATGCTGAAACATTGAATGCACCTGTTAACTTTCTTCAGCAGGATATTCTCTCAGCGGAATTAGGCCTTGGAATTCCCGGCCCGGATATAATAGTGAGTAACCCGCCATACGTTACTGAAAATGAAAAAACAGAAATGCGGGGAAACGTTTTGGAGCATGAGCCGCATTTGGCGCTTTTTGTAAGCAACGGACATCCGCTGGTATTTTATGAAGCATTATGCAGGTATGCTGTTGAAAGGCTAAAACCGGGCGGCATGTTGTTTTTCGAAATTAATGAAAGCCAGGGTAGTGAAATGAAGCAGCTTTTGGAGAATTCAGGGTTTATAAATGTTGAAATATTTAAAGATATTCATGCGCGCAATCGTATGACATTTGCAGAAAAACCATTGGAATAAAGGGCCTTTACCTTACAAACCGAAAAGCAAAGTATAAATTCACCGTATTTTATATCGAAAATTGAGGCATAAGCCTGAAATTTTGCTAATTTCGCACTTGCATGGTTGTGCCTGCGGTGTTTCTTTGACGGTAACCGCTGCCGACATACTTTGAGCCTTATCCTTTCAACCTTTTCCTGATATGACGAAAAACTTACGTTTCGCCTCTGTTCTTCTTGTTTCTGCCGTAATTGGCCTTGTTTCCTGCAAGAAGGACGATGATCCAAGCCCGGTGGTATCGGTACCCGGCCCAACAGTTTCATTTGTAAAGGCATCAGTTCCCAATGCAAATAACATTGGTGATTTACAGCAGGATTCAACTGCCGCCCTAACTGTTCGTGCGCAATCGGCGAAAGGACTAAAATCTTTTGTTGTTAAGAAACGTGTAGGCTCCCTTGAATTCACACTTGGTGAAGCAGCGCTTGTAGATTCTAACAAACGTAAAGATGTAACCATTACTATACCCTATACGTATTCTGATACCAGCTCATCTGTTCAGATAGTTTTTATTGCCACAGACAGCGCCGATAAAGTAGGAAGGTACACTTTTACCTACTTTGCCGCCCCGTTCATTAAAATAACCAACGCGGTAACTAACGGTGTTTTCCCCAAAGGTTCTGTAGCACCGTTTGTGGGCGGAGGACAAGTTACAATAACAGCAAATACTCGCAGCGGAACCGACATTACTGCAGTGAACCTTTATTTGAAAAAGCAAAACGGCTCAGTTTCATTGCTTGAATCGCGCACACCGGCTGTTTTTGATTCACCCAAGGCTACGACTGAAGAATTTACATATACCCTTCCTTTAAATGTTACAAGAGGTATTATATCGTTTATTGTTGAGACTGTTAACAATACCGGTCATAAGAGCAGCACTTCCATTGTTTACAATGTGCTTTCACCAACTTCAAGTTTAACGAATGTGAGCTTATGCGCACAGAGTTGCAATTCATTCGGGAATTTCTTTTCCACACTTGATGGTGTAACTTATAAATCTTCAGACCCAAATGCAGCTGAATATTCCGGAACTATAGATTTGGTTTATTATTATGATTCTGCAGCAAACAAGTCATATCTTGCTTCGCCAACATATGCTAAGTCTGCAAATCAATATAACAGCACCCTTTACGGGCCAGGTAACTGGAGTCTCAAACGCAGCACTCAATTCCGCAAGAATGTTGATGTGGATGCCTTTAATGAAAATGTGTTTACTGATCCTACTTCTGATGGAAGAGATCGAATAAGCGAACTATTCACCGGGGGAGGCTCAGACGGCCAGCTAATGGAAGTAAAAGAAGTTAGTGCAGCTAACCCTTATCTTATTGCCTATAAAAACCAAAGTGGTCGCTACGGGTTAATTAAAGTAAACTCAATTGTTCCCGGCGCAAACGGAAAAGTTAACTTCGACATAAGGTATTCAAATTACTAATTCCTTTCCAAAAAGGACAACAAAAAAGGCCCCGCATTTCCGGAGGCCTTTTTTGTTGTCCTTTTTGGGGAATCAGCTAAACAGAAGCCTTACTTATAGTTCTTTGCTCTATTCTTTTTTCGTAGTCTCTGCCCTGGAAAATGCGCTGCACATAAATACCGGGGGTGTGTATATGTGCTGGATCAAGTGTTCCTACAGGTACCAGCTCTTCAACTTCCGCAATTGTTATTTTACTGGCGGCAGCCATCATGGGGTTAAAGTTTTGGGCGGTTCCGCGGTAAATGAGGTTACCGGCAGTGTCGCCGCGCCAAGCCTTTACCAAGGCAAAGTCGGCACGAAGCCAATGCTCCATCAGGTACATTTTACCATCGAACTCGCGAATTTCTTTACCCTCTGCCACTTCGGTTCCGAAGCCTGCCGGGGTAAAAAAGGCAGGAATGCCTGCTCCCCCGGCACGAATGCGCTCAGCAAGGGTACCTTGCGGTATCAGGTCTACTTCAAGTTCGCCGCTGAGTAGCTGCCTTTCGAACTCGGCATTTTCGCCTACATAGCTGCTTATCATTTTTTTAACCTGCCGGGTATGCAGCATAAGCCCTATACCGAAATTATCTACCCCTGCATTATTGCTGATACAGGTAAGCCCCTTCACCCCTTTTCGCAAAAGAGCCTGTATGCAGTTTTCAGGTATGCCGGAAAGGCCGAAGCCGCCAAGCATTATAGTTGCATTGTCCGGTATATCTGCAATGGCCTCGTCAGGACCGCTAATGGTTTTATTTATCATATTGGCTTAAATTCTTGTGTATTAATAATGCCCGGCTTCTTTTGTCCGTCCGGCCTTGCATTCGGCATGGCCCAGGTAATAAAGACAGTCAATTGGAAACGCAAATTAGCATGTTCCCGGGAATTGAAACAGAAAAGCTGAAGATGCGGGCATAAAATGAATAATGACAAAAAAAGAGCAAAAAAAAAGGCCCCATACCAGGGACCTTTTTACCTTAGCGAGCCATGCGGCCGGCTAAGCAAATCTTAGTGAGCGTGCTCAGTGCTGTCAGTTTTGGCAGTTGAATCAGCTTTAGCAGTAGTATCAGCCATTGCAGGAGCAGGGGCAGTTACGCTGTCAACAGAAGTGGCAGAAGAATCAGTGGCAGTATGCTCAGAAGTGCCTTTTGAGCAAGACGACAAAGCAAATACACCGGCAACTAGGAATAACGCAAGTACTTTTCTCATTTTGATTGAGGTTTTTTGTTTAATTAATGTGCAAAATTAAACATCTGCCTTCAATCTGCAAAGAACTATTTCATATTTATTTTCATATCAATGGTTTATTTAGCCGGCTGAACGGTGTATTTTTTGGAATTTTGGCAATAAAACACGGTTTAAACGCGAAGGAATGAATATTTACCCAATTCGATTAGTAATGATTCCAAAAATAAAAAGCTGTAAACTTGCCTCCTGAACCGGAACTTTTTCCCGGCAACTGTGTTTGGGAGCAAATTATATCCAATTTCGCAGGGCTGCCGGTAGAAAACGGGTTCATGACTAAGGGGTAAGCACCGGTTAAATTTACTTTCCATGAAAAAATATAAACGGATTAATATTATAGGCATCATTTTTAGCTCTGTTTTCCTTGTATTATCCGTTTCCGGATGCAGGCAGGAATGGTTCCCCGAAGAAAAGGAGTCTTTTTTGGCATCGTGCATGAACGGGGCTGATTATAACCAGGTGCCTAAAGCCAAAGAGTTTTGCGACTGTTACCAACAGAAAACCGAAAAAAAATACCCTAATTACGATGTACGGGATTGGGATACAGATACCTTGGAAAAATTCAGGAACCAATGCCACGACAGCCTTACACCTGACGAGGTTATTTGGCCCGAGGTCTCACGAAATGCCTTTATGAAAAGCTGCCTCGATCTTCCTGATGCGAAAAACCAACCCAACCCGGCAGCATGGTGCAGCTGCGTACTGGAAAAAGTAATTACCAAATTTCCTGATACTGATAAGCTGGCCGCCCTGACCCAGGATTCTTTGCATGATATAGGGCGCAGCTGCGTTGAGCCGTCAACAAATCAAAAACCTTAAGTTTTGCTGCAACTAAAAAACAATAATTTAAACCTGCGTTCTGCCGGTGCAAAATCCTGCGCATGATATTCAGTAAATCGGGTTTTTTATTTTGGCTTTCAAGCGGCCCGAGGCATTTAAAAATTGCGGGTATTGCCATACTTTTATCCTTGGCCACTGCGTTTCCGCCTCTTGAAAATCTGCCGTTTGAGCCGGGTTTTTACGACGGCCAAATAGCGCATCCTTTTACCCCGAACACAACCGCCGACCCATCCTCATTCATGGCCAAGCGCAGTATGCGCGTAACCATGCCTGTAATAGCGCACCTGTTGCATTTAAACGCAAGCGGAGCCTATCTGCTTGAGCTGGCAATGAGCTATGGATTACTGCTTGTTATTGCAGTTCTGCTGCTTCGTATTTTTAACGATGCCTTGACTGCCCTGCTTGGCACCAGCTGCTTTGCCCTCAGCTACGTACACCAGGGCATGATGAGCCCTTTCATGATTATCTGGTACGATGGCTATGCATTCTTTTTTCTCGGACTCAGCATGCTTTTCCGAAAATCATGGCTCATGCTGCCGTTTGCAATAGCTGCCCTGTTTTGCGATGAGCGAGCGTATTTAAGTTTGCTTTTCCTTCTTTTTTGGGCAATTCTTGACTTTTCGGATACAGGTTGGCTTGAGCCGAAAAAAACATTTATGCCTATATTAAGCATAATAACAGCACTGTTTATTCGAGTGTGCCTAATTAGGTTTTTCGGGCTGCATACGCCTCTGGGCAACAGTGCAGGAGTTGGCCCCGGCCTGCTCTTCGACGGGCTTGAGTATTTACAGCTGAGTATTATCAGCTCTTTAAAAGCACTCATGCTGCTCTTAGCCGTATCGGTTTACTGCCTTTTTAAGGCCAAAAGATACAGCTTGCTTTTGGTTTTCGCGGGCATGGTTGGATTATCCCTGCTATCTGCACTTTTGGTACGTGACCTGTCGCGCAGCGTGGCTTATGTGTTCACTGCGGTTTTCCCTGCCTTAGTAATCATAAACAGGCACCTGCAAAAAAAAGATGTTACGCTGCTGCTCAAATGCAGCCTGCTGATCAACTTTATAATTCCTACAAGCGGTTTTATCAGCTCATATATTTACAGTGTGCATTCGCCCTGGATACGGTTGTATGTATTTATTAAAAGCCGTTTGCAGGCTTTGATATAAATTGCGAACAATAAAGTAAACAGGGTTGTATTTGCAATTTTAATCATGGTTACAAAAACCATGATTAAATTAACAGGTTCTTAAAACGATACGTTTAATGAGATTCAGTAATTTCAGTTTAGAAAATTGGCTTAGCAAAGGCCGAACCGATTTAAAACTATTCGGCATAGCCTTTCTGCTCTCGCTGTGCATTGCATTTCCTCCTGTTGAGCTTTTACCATACCATTATCCTTTTTTTGATACCCAAATAGATAACCCGCTCACCCCTGTGCATGGCCTTGATCCAACATCGCATGAATCGAAGCGGGCATTCAGGCTTACCATGCCTGTTATTGCGCATGTGCTGCACCTGCACCAAAACGGGGCTTATATAATTGACCTTATTTTCAGTTATGCCCTGCTATATGTATTAGGACTTGTGCTGCTTCGGCTGCTTAAAGACCCTTTGCCTGCATTGCTGGCCACATGCTGCTTCGCATTGAGCTATGTACATCAAAGCCCAATGCACTTCGCTTATCTTTGGTTCGACGGATACAGCTTCTTTTTCCTGAGCCTTTGCCTCCTATTGCGCAATTCGTACTTTTTCTTCCCTGCAGGAATTGCTGCCCTCTACTGCGATGAACGTTGCTACATAGGCATGGCCTTTATTTTCTATTGGGCTGTTTCAGATTACCTGGACGGCGATAAGCTTTTCAAAAAGAAAATATATATGCCCGTACTTACGGTTATCTTAGCCGTTTTGCTGCGCTTTTGGCTGGGTAAGCAATTCGGCCTGAGCATAGCCACCGGTGAAAAGGCATACCTGGGATTTAATACCTTTTTCCAGGGACTCGAAATGCTTCCAATCAGCGTTTTCGGGGCCCTTAAAATGCTGACAGTTATATTGGTATTGGCTGTTTACCACATGCTTTTAAACAGGTGGTATTTGCGTACCGCCATGTTCGGAGCCCTGCTGGCTTTGGCATTAATGTCTACAGCAGTAGTCTTAGATTCAACGCGCAGCCTTACACATGTTTACCCGGCAATTTTCCCGGCACTCGCTGTGCTGCACAGGCAACTTTCAAGGACGAATTTCGTTAACCTGCTGAAGGTTTGCCTGCTGGTTGCATTCCTGCTGCCCACTTACGGCTTCATGGGAAAGATAATTTACTTTGTACCCGGCGCACCTTATATACGGCTCTTTACGCTTTTAAAATACTGCGCTAAAGCGGTTATGTAATTAATATGATGAATATTAACATTTATAAATCCTAAACTTTCTCTACTGATAATGTCATCCTCACATCCTGTATTCAATCCAAACTCACCTTCTGAGCTATTGGAGTTCCGTATATTTTTGGATGCTTTAGAGAACAAGTACAACAATCCAAAATTTATTGAGAATGACCCTATAAGTTTACCTCACAGTGTATCTACCTTACAAGATAAAGAGATAATGGCCTTCTTTTCTGCTATTTTTGCTATCGGGCGGAGAAATACAAGTATAAGGAAGACACTATTAATACTTGAACTAATGGACGGTGAGCCTCATTCCTTCGTATTAGCTCACTCAGAAAAAGAACTGGCTAGATTTCTTAACTTCACACATCGCTATTTTAAAGACATTGATATTCTATATTTTATCTGTTTTTTCAAGCATTACTATTCAAAAAATTCAACTCTTGAAATTGCCTTTAGTCAACATTTAACAGCTAATTCTAAGGATACGCAGGCTGCACTTAAGGGCTTTTATCATACATTTTTTTCACTTCCGGATGTGCCAAAACATACAAGGAAGCATATTGCAAGCCCAACAAGTAAAATGGCAAGTAAGCGCTTGCATATGCTTTTGCGTTGGATGGTTAGAAATGATGGTAAAGGTGTTGATCTTGGGCTTTGGAAAACTATAAGCCCGGCCCTCCTGATTTGCCCATTAGATGTTCATAGTGGTGATGTAGCTAGAAAGTTAGGACTACTTAGGCGTAAAGAATCTGATTTACTTGCTGCGCTCGAGCTTACTGCAAACTTGCGATTGCTTTGCCCTGAAGATCCTGTTAAGTATGATTTTGCATTATTTGGCTCAGGGGAGGATGGCATTCTTTAGGCAGACGTTAAACAATGAAAGCTGAATAGCTTTTTTGTAAAAACATGCCGCTCATCCGCTTTTGCAGTAAAATTTGTACCTATATGCAAAATGCCGACGGGATAATTCTAAATTGCAGGCATGACCAAATGCTTACCCAACAGTAGACGCATGTTTTCATTTTCTAAAATAACTTTTGCCCTTGGCCTGTTTGCATGCCTTTTAACAGGTTCGGCAGCCATTGCACAACAAAAAAAACAGATTAGCCTTGATCAGATTTGGGCAGGCCGCACCTTTGCCTCGAAATCGGTAGACGGTTTTAACTGGTTTGGCGGGGGCGAGTTTTATACCTCGCAGGAAGATTTAGCCGGCGGAAAAAGCGCCATTGTTAAATACCGCACTGCTACAGCCGCAGCCGTAGATACCATTGTGAAAAGCAGCGAGCTCAGGCTTAACGCTTCATCTGAGCCCATCAGCATAGGCGAGTACTATTTCAGCGACGACCGCCGCAAAATGATTTTTGTAACGGAGCAGAAGCCCATTTATCGCCGGAGCTACACCGCCGTTTACTATATCTTCGACCTGAAAACCCGCAAGCTGACCACCCTCAGCGATAAAGGCGCTCAAAGCTACGCCGCATTCAGTCCCGATGCTGAGAAAGTGGCCTTTGTACGTGCCAATAACCTGTTTTACAAAACTTTATCAACAGGCGCCGAAACGCAGGTTACCAATACCGGTACTTTCAACAAAATAATTAACGGCAGCGCCGATTGGGTTTACGAAGAGGAATTCAGCTTCGCGCCCGCATTCTTCTGGAACGCCGACAGCAAAAAACTGGCCTTCTATACCTTCGACGAAAGCGAAGTGCCTGTTTACAACATGCAGCTTTGGGGCGCCCTCTATCCTAAAGATTACACCTACAAATACCCCAAGGCCGGCGAGAAAAATGCCGTTGTAAGTATCAGCGTTTACGACCTGCCCGGCGCAAAGACCACCCCGGTTGATGTTGGCGCTGAAAAAGACCAATACATTGCCCGCGTTAACTGGACCCGTGACCCTAACGTGCTCAGCCTGCGCCGCATGAACAGGCTGCAAAACCATATTGAGCTGCTTCACGCCGATGCCAATACCGGGAAAACCACCCTTATTGTTGACGAAAAGAGCAATACATATATTGATATTAACGATGACCTCACTTACCTTGAGAACGGTAAGCAGTTCATTTACGGCAGCGAACTGAACGGATATAAGCACCTGTTCCTGTACAACATGCAGGGAAAGCTTGTTAAGCAAATAACAAGCGGAAACTGGGAAGTAGATGATTACAAAGGTTACAACGAAAAAACGGGCCTGCTCTATTATACAAGCACCGAAGTGAGCCCGCAAACCCGCCACCTGTACAGCATTAAAGCTGATGGATCAGGCAAAAAGCTGCTTACCCCTGCGCGCGGCACCCACCGCGTTGAAATTGCCCCCGACCACAGCTTTTTTATTGATTATTTCAGCACGGCCAATACGCCGCAGGTGGTAAGCCTGTTCACAGGCGCGGGCAAACAGGTAAAAATGCTTGAAGAAAACGAGGATCTTAAAAAGACCATGGATGGCTTCAGCCTGGGCCGCAAAGAGTTCTTTACCTTTAAAACAACACAGGGAAATGAGCTTAACGGCTGGACCATTAAGCCTTCCGATTTTAACCCCGCTAAAAAGTATCCTGTACTCATGTTTGTGTATGGCGGCCCCGGTGATCAGCAGGTAACCGACAGCTGGAGCCGTGCCCAGGATTATTTCTGGTACCAGATGATGGCCCAAAAAGGATACATTATTGTTTGTACCGACGGCAGGGGCACAGGCGGTCGCGGACAGGATTTTAAGAAGGCCACCTACCTGAACCTTGGCAAGCTGGAATGTGAAGACCAGATTGAAACAGCCAAATACATGGCAACACAGGCTTACGTAAACAAAGACCGCATAGGTATCTGGGGCTGGAGCTTCGGCGGCTATATGACTGCATTGTGCATGACCAAGGGAGCCGATGTTTTCAAGGCAGGCATCAGTGTGGCGCCGGTAACCAACTGGCGCTTTTATGACAGCATCTATACCGAGCGATTCCTGAAAACACCACAGGAAAACCCCGGCGGATATGATGATAACAGCCCGGTTTTCCATGCAGAAAAACTGAAAGGAAAATACCTGCTTATACATGGCACAGGCGACGACAATGTGCATTTCCAAAACGCGGTATCAATGGAAGATGCACTCATTAAGGCCAATAAGCAGTTCGAAACCTTTTACTACCCCAACCGGAATCATGGCATTTACGGCGGAAATACCCGCCTGCACCTTTACAACATGATGACCGAGTTTTGGCTCAAAAATCTGTAATCGGGCACAGGCTTAAGCCTGCCTGTGTTCAATACATTGCCTGATTACAGCCGTTGGCTGATGAAAGTCCCTTTCCCCTAAGTCTGAATGATACAAGGGAAAGGGCTTTTTACTGCCAAAACAGCCTGTTTTAAGGGGGTATTTTGGCTTATACTATTATTGCATTGTTAATTTCAGTGTTTATTAAGCTTCATGAGCCATAATTAAAGCTAAAGGAGCTAAATTGCCGTGCAAATAACCCCCGTTATTTGCCCATGACTTTCCAAACTGACAGATTCGCCGAGGAAGCCCTGACCTACGACGATGTACTTTTACTACCGGGCTACAGCGAGGTTCTGCCTCGTGAAGTAAATACCAACGCGCAACTCACCCGCGAAATTCGCCTGAACATACCGCTCCTGAGCGCAGCCATGGACACCGTTACGGAGTTCGAGCTGGCTATTGCTATGGCACAGGAAGGCGGCTTGGGCTTTATTCATAAAAACATGAGCATTGAGCAGCAGGCCGAACAGGTTCGGCGTGTGAAGCGCTCAGAATCGGGCATGGTGCTTGACCCGGTTACGCTTGACGAAAGCGCAACTATAGGCGAAGCAACAAAGCTCATGCTCGAATTCCGGATTGGCGGCATACCGGTAATTGATAAAGGCGGCAGGCTCAAAGGCATAGTTACCAACCGCGATCTGCGTTTCGAGAAAGACCCGAAAAAGGCAGTTCGTGATATTATGACCACCAAAAACCTGATAACGGCATCGGAAGGCATAACACACGCCCAAGCCGAAGATCTTTTACAGGAATTCAAAATTGAAAAGCTCCCCATAGTAAATGTCGATTACAAACTGGTGGGCCTGATTACCTATAAAGACATTCAAAAACGCAAGCATAGGCCCGATGCCTGTAAAGATGCGTTCGGCCGCCTGCGTGTAGGCGCAGCCGTTGGCATTACCGCCGATCTTTACGACCGAACCGAGGCCCTTGTAAAAGCCGGCGTAGATGTGATAAGCATAGATACCGCGCATGCGCACAGCAAGGGCGTAATTACCGCCCTGAAACAGCTCAAACAACTGCGCCCTGACCTTCAAATGATTGTAGGCAATATTGCCACAGCCGAAGGCGCGAAGGCCGTCATCGCCGCAACGATGGCGTTCACTTCCTCCGCGGTGTCTCCTTCGAGGAT
>JAZKBN010000018.1:15156-127730 GCA_040388605.1 Bacteroidota bacterium
TGCCGGCGCAGACGGTATTAAAGTAGGTGTAGGTCCCGGCAGTATTTGTACCACACGTATTATTGCCGGTGTGGGTGTTCCGCAGCTGAGCGCCGTGGCCTGGTCGGCGGCAGCTATAGCAGGCAGGGGCATACCCATTATTGCCGACGGCGGCATACGATTCAGCGGAGATATAACGAAGGCCATTGCGGCGGGGGCATCCAGCATTATGGTAGGCTCATTGCTTGCCGGCACAGAAGAAGCTCCCGGAGAAATGCTTATTTACGAAGGCCGGAAGTTTAAAACTTACCGCGGCATGGGTTCGGTAGAGGCTATGCAGGAAGGCAGCCGGGACCGTTATTTCCAGGATGCCACCACCGAAACCCGCAAATTGGTACCGGAAGGCATAGTTGGCAGGGTGCCCTATAAAGGCAAGGTGGCAGAAGTTATTTACCAATTGGTCGGCGGTCTGCGTGCCGGTATGGGCTATTGCGGCGCTGCCGATATTGAAGCCCTGCAACGCGCTAAATTCGTAAAAATAACGGCTGCAGGCAGCCGCGAAAGCCATCCGCATGATATTGCCATTGTGAGGGAAGCACCGAATTATACAACCAATTAATTACTGCATTTATAACCGGTAAATATTATTGAACGGGCTGCCGCGTTACAATATTAACGTGGCAGCTTTCATTTTGCGCCCTCACAATTCACTGAATGGTTAACCATATCACGCTGCAGTCTGAAAAAAATGCCGCCTTTATCAGGCAGCAGGCGGCGGAGCTTGGGTTCAGCTTTTGCGGAATTTCAGAAGCCGGCTTTTTGGCTGAGGAAGCGCCACGGCTTGAGCGCTGGCTGGCGCAGGGCAGGCATGGTAAAATGGCCTATATGGAAAACCATTTCGATAAGCGGCTAAACCCGGCATTGCTGCATGAGGGGGCGAAATCCGTGGTTTCATTGCTGCTGAATTATTACCCTGAAAAGGAAACAGGAGCAGATGAACCCGGCAATGAACCTAAATACAAAATAAGCAAGTACGCTTACGGCAAAGATTACCACCTTGTTATTAAAGATAAGCTGAAGCAATTGCTGGCCCGTATTCGTGAAAACATAGGCGAGGTAAGCGGAAGGGCATTTACAGATTCGGCCCCGGTTTTGGAAAAGGCCTGGGCAGCAAAAAGCGGCCTAGGCTGGGTGGGCAAGAACGGCAACCTGCTGAACCGCAGCATGGGCAGCTTTTTCTTTATTGCAGAGCTGATTATTGATCTTGAGCTCCCCCCCGACGGACCCGTAAAAGACTATTGCGGCACCTGCACTGCCTGCATAGATGCCTGCCCTACAGATGCTATTATTGCCCCGCAGGTGGTAGACGGCAGCCGATGCATCAGCTATTTCACCATAGAGCTGAAAGATGCCATACCCGCATCAGTGAAGGGTAAATTTGAGAACTGGATTTTCGGCTGCGATATTTGCCAGGATGTATGCCCCTGGAACCGGTTTGCCAAGCCCCATAATGAGCCTGAGTTTTTGCCCTCGGCAGAACTGGCCGGTATGAAAAACAAGGATTGGGAAGAAATTACCGAGGAGGTTTTCGGGCGGGTTTTCGGCAAATCGGCGGCGAAGCGGACAGGGCTTGCCGGGTTGAAACGGAACGTCGCCTTTGTAAAGGAGGCAGATAATTTGGATAATGCTCCCGATACTTTATAGCGAAAGGTTAAGGAATAGTATTTAAATCAAGCTCATAAACCGGAGGATTAATATAATCAGGCTGTTCAAGCTTTACGAAAGTGCGCCAGCTTTTATCATAGTTAAAAAAGGGATACCAGAGAATGCGCTTATCGGTATGCTTAATGTTGGGGAACAGGCCGCGTTCCGAGCTTATAAAATTCAATTGGGACTGGGGTATAATAATACATTCAAGGCCCGGCACATCAAGCGCGTACAGGTTTACCCATGAATTTTTGCAGCCCATTGCCTTCACTTTTTTATCCAGGTTTTGCAGGCGAATTCCCTCGGTGGTAAACAAATCTCTTTGGCGCATGTATGAATCCTGCGCAATGGCTCCCGGAGATATTCCGATTTCAGGCACATAAGTGAACATTTCCATGCGCAGTAAATGTACCTGTACAAATAAAGGTATGGCAGCGCAAATTATGAACACCCCAAATATGGCAGGCTTAAGATAAGTACCAAGCAATAAAATAAGCAAGGGAACGAAAATGATAATGTACTCCAGCTCATCGGGCAGGAGCAGGTAGCGGGGAACAAAAAATGCTGCGCATAAAAGGCTGAGCAGCCAGGTTGGCTTTTGTAATTCATTCGCTGCATGGCTGAAAAAACGCTTAAAATTCAAGGCCGACAGGCAAGCAAGAAACAGGCAGACAGGTAATCCGAGCAATGCGGCTAAACCCATTATTGCCCTTATAAAATTTCGACCTAAGGCGTTATTTGCCCATAAAACATCCTGGGCTAACGCGGTATTACCCGGGTAAAAAAGATATGGTACAACTGCAGTTAACAGGTAAAGCAGGCTTGCAGCTATAAATATTAAAATGCCGGGTTCAGGCATTTTACGCGTTTTAATTATAGGAGAGAGGCATGCGAGGAACAAGGCTGCCGCTAAAAGCACATAATCGGGTCGGGTGGAAGTGGCAAGGCCGGCAAAAAGGGCCATCAGGAAAAAGCTGAATTTTCTTTCACTGCTATAATTGAACCGCAGAAAAAAAACTATTGCAAGCAAAGCAAGGCCAAGGCCCTGCATGGTTTCCATAACAACATTTGCATTGGTTACTATAACCGGGAATGCTAAAAAGGCAACACCTGCCCATAAACCCTTTAGCCTGTTGCCGCCGTTCAGCACCCTTGCGCAGGCATACATGCAAAAAGCCGATATACAGAGCCATAAAACGTTATAGGCCTGCACTGCATATATGGCATCGAACTCATGATGCCGCCTGAGGAATAAAGGAACATAGATGGCTTTTGCAGCGGCCTCGTAAAGCGGGTCTCCCCAGGAGCGCGACGGCACAAAGCCCTCGCCGCTTGTTCTGAAATTATGCAGCACAAGCATATTATCAGAATCGGCGCCGATGCCTGAACGGAAATTTATGGCACCAACCAGCAGCGATGCCAGGGCAATTAAAAACCAATGCAGGTATTTATTTTGAAAAAGGGGCATGCCGGGCGCTATTCTTCTTTATCGAACCAGCCGGCGTACATGATGTAATTGCCGGCGGTGCGGTTAAGGGCTTTGGCAAGCTCTTCAGGCACTGGTTTGAGCTTTTTTGCCGGTGAGCCTGCATATATCCAGCCTGCTTCAACTATGGTGCGCTGCAATACAACCGCACCTGCGGCTACTACTGCCCCGCTCTGAACCACGGCATTATCCATTACAATGGCTCCCATACCTATGAGCACATTGTCTTCAATTGTACAGCCATGCACTATGGCGCTGTGCGCAACAGATACACTGTTGCCAATGCTTACTGATGCCACCTGGTAGGTGCAATGAATTATTGCCCCATCCTGTATATTGGTATTATTGCCTATGCGTATGCTGTGCACATCGCCGCGAATAACGGCGTTGAACCATACGGAACAATTGTCGCCCATGATTACATCACCAACAACAGTGGCGTTGGGCGCTAAAAAGCAATCTTTTCCGAAGGAAGGCTTAAAGCCGCGTACAGGAAGAATAAGGGCCATTAATTTGCTTGAAAGAGTGGGTATTTACAGCGTATTATATACGCACCTGAATATGCCCCGGTTTTAAATGGTAACCGGTTCTGTGCCGCTTACAATCATGCCGTCGCGCATTTCAAGGCGGCGATCTGTCATTTCGGCGAGGGCCTGGTTATGGGTTACAATGGCGAAAGTTTGCTTTCGTTCGTCACGGAGACGGAAAAAGAGCTTGTGCAATTCCTCGGCATTATGGCTGTCGAGGTTGCCGCTGGGCTCATCGGCCAAAACTATGGCGGGGTTGTTTATAAGTGCACGCGCCACGCTGGTGCGCTGCTGCTCACCACCCGAAAGCTTATCGGGCTTATGCTGCATGCGGGCCCCGAGATCGAGCATTTCGAGCAGCTCCTGCGCGCGGCGACGCACTTTAGTTTCATCGTCGCCGGCAATAAAGCCGGGTATGCACACGTTCTCAAGTGCCGTGAATTCAGGCAGCAAGTTATGGAACTGGAAAATGAACCCTATTTTCAGGTTGCGGAACCGGGCCAGCTTATCGCCGCGCAGGTGCAGCATATCGGTACCGGCAATGCGGAGGGTGCCTGAATCGGGGGTATCTAAAGTACCCAGTATTTGCAGCAAAGTGCTTTTACCCGCGCCCGATGCGCCAACAATAGATACAATCTCGCCTTCGGCAATTTGTAAATCTATACCCTTGAGCACAGGCAGGCTGCCGTAGCTTTTCTTAATGTTCTCTGCAAACAGCATGGCGTAAATATAGGGCCGTTTTGTTTCAGGTTCAACCTGCTCATTCTTCCGTTCGTCAGGTAAAATTACATTTCTGAACAAATTGAACTGGTCGTTTGATTTAAGCAGGCTAACCTTGCAGCACGGAAAGGGCGGGAGGTCAATAATTTCGTCCTAAGCGCATTTAAGAAATACCGTTGCCAGCATGGTTCCCCAAAAACCGGCGGGTATTTTCCCCCTTTGAAAAAATAAATATGGCAAGCGGGTAAGGGTAAAGCCACCCTGCATTGTCATTGAGCCGTTACGGCTCGGCAAGGCACACTAAACGGTGTTTTGTAATCCTGATTATAGCATACATCTTAAATAAGCGGTTGAATTGAATCGCTGCAAGTATTAAGCTTATTACCCTTCAGCAACCTGATGAGATACATTTTAGCGTTATTAATTACATTAACATCCCTTTTTGCATCTGCCCGAACGGGAAATGCGAAGCCTGCTCCCCCGGCCGAGGACGGCAAATTCAGCCTGAGCGGGTATGTGAAAGATTCTAAAAGCGGCGAGGCCTTAATTGGCGCAACCGTGTACATAAAAGCCCTGAAAATTGGCACCACAACCAATGTTTACGGCTTTTACAGCATTACACTACCGGCAGGCGTTTATGATATTACCTGCAGCTATGTTGGCTATACCACATGGGCCCAAAGTGTTGACCTTACAAAAAACCATAAGCAGAACATAGAGCTCGCTGAGGTTGAGAACCAAACTGAGGAAGTTACAGTTACTGCCGACCGCCCTATTGATAACGTTAAAAAGGTGGAAATGAGCGTTAACAAGCTCGAAATGCGTACCATAGAAAAAATACCGGCCCTGCTCGGCGAGGTTGATGTGGTGCGTACCATTCAATTACTGCCCGGCGTAAGCACCGTTGGCGAAGGCAGCAGCGGCTTTAACGTACGCGGAGGCAGCACCGACCAAAACCTTGTATTGCTTGACCAGGCCCCGGTTTTTAACTCATCTCACCTTTTTGGCTTCTTCTCGGTTTTTAACCCCGATGCCGTTGCCAACCTAAAGCTGATGAAAGGGGGCATACCTGCGCAATACGGCGGCAGGCTGGCTTCGGTACTTGATGTGAGGCTGAAAGAAGGAAATAATAAGAAAGTTTCCGTAAAAGGCGGCTTAGGTATTATTTTCAGCAGGCTTACCATTGAGGCACCTATCAAGAAAGATAAAGGAAGCTTTATAATTGCAGGTCGCAGGTCTTACGGAGACCTGTTCCTGAAACTGAGCTCAGATAAAGACTTAAGGAAAACAAGCCTTTATTTTTACGACCTTACTGCAAAAGCCAATTATTCTATCGGCGAAAAAGATAAGGTTTTCCTTTCCGGCTACCTGGGTCGTGATGTGTTCGGCAGCAACAGCTTCGGCTTTCAATGGGGTAACACAACCACCACCGCACGCTGGAACCACGTTTTTAATGATAAGCTTTTCCTGAACACTATTGGCTATTGGAGCAAGTATGACTATAAGCTTGGGGCAGGCACCGGCGACGGCAGCTTCGATTGGACGGCTTCTATCATAAACACCAGCTTCTCGCCTGAGTTTACGTGGTACCCTAACCCGCAAAACCAAATTACTTTCGGCGGGCAAAGCATTTACTATACCATTAAGCCCGGCGCATTCCTGGCCACGGCATCAGACGGCTCACCCGGGGGCAACAGCGTACCCAACCAATACGGAGCCGAAAGCGCCCTTTTTATTGCCAATGAGCAGACAATAAGCCCAAGATTTACAGCGCAGTATGGCTTAAGGTACAGCATGTTTAACCGCCTTGGCAAAGGAACTGCCTTCAACTACAACACAACCGGGGTTCTTAACACCGAGCATCCTGTAATTGATTCGGTTGACTACAGCGGGAATGCCGTTATGAAAACTTATACCGTACCTGAGCCCCGGTTGGCTCTGAAATACGATGTGAACGATAAAAGCTCTATAAAGGCCAGCTATAACCGCATGAGCCAGTACATTCACCTGATTAGCAGCACAACGGCCGCTACCCCTTTGGATGTTTATACCATGAGCAGCAACAATACCAAAGCTGAAATTGCCGACCAGGTTGCCCTTGGCTATTTCCGCAACTTCGGCCTGAACAGTGATTGGGAGGCCAGCGTTGAGGTTTATTACAAAGACATGCAAAACCAGATAGACTACGTAGACCATGCCGACCTGCTCGTAAACCCGCATCTTGAAGGTTCGCTTTTATACGGCAAAGGCCGCTCTTACGGCGCCGAGTTCTACCTGAAAAAAGCAACAGGCCGACTCACCGGCTGGGTAAGCTATACCCTCAGCAAAACCGAAAGACAGGTAAACGGCATTAACAACAATGCATGGTATAATGCCAAAATGGACCGTCCGCATAACCTGAACGTGGTGGGCAGCTATGATATAACCAAGAAATACTGCCTGGGCGCTAATGTTGTTTATACAACCGGCACTGCCGTTGGCCTAAGCACCGACCGCCTGATTTTCGACGGGCAGACCAAAGGTGTACCAACCAGCCCTGCCAACAAACGCAATTCATTCCGCAACCCCGATACATTCCGTATAGACTTAAGCCTGACCATTCAGGGCCATAAACGTAAACCCGAGCACTGGTACACCGATTATGAAAGCACATGGGTGTTCAGCGTTTACAACGTGTTGGGTCGCCAGAATGCATTCGGTGTCTATACCGAACAGGTGGCTACCAACCCGCAGCTTTACCGCGCCATGCAGTTCAGCGTTTTCGGGAGCCAAATACCGGGCGTAACCTGGAACTTTACATTCTAGGCTAAAACAAAAAAAAGGCCCGCTAAAATACGGGCATAACAATATTCCTTTAAACTGTTGAAATACAGCATAATGAAATTTATAAAAAATCATATCAAATCATTATCACCTCAGGGCCGGAACTTCCGGCTTAGGTGGCTGCTGTTGCTTTTGCTGCCTGCCATGAGCTGCACCAAAGAGATTGTGCTTGAGCCCGAAGCGGCCAAACCGCAGATAAGTGTTGACGGCGCCATTTACAATAACAAGGATACCCAAACCGTGTACCTGAACCGTACACAGCCAATATATACCCGCGATAACCCCTACATGGTAACAGGAGCAAGCCTTTCGGTTTCCGACGACAGCGGGGGAAGCTGGCTTTTTACCGAAACGGCACCCGGCACCTATACAGCAGCTTTCCGGGGAAAAAGCCTGCATACTTATACCCTTACATTTACTTCAGGAGCATATACATACAGCGCGCAGGCGTATCTGCCACGTACCGTAAAGCCTGATTCATTAATGTTTGATTTTAAGGAAAAAGGCATGGGGCAGGATCCCGGCTTTGAAGCCCGCCTTGCAGGTCGTGACCCAAGGGGTAGTGGTGAAAATTACCGTACCAAGGTATGGCGTAACGGATCGGAGTATGCTGATACTGCCCAAAAATCCAACGAGATACAGATTCTGAACGATTACTCTATAAACTGGGACGGCCTTCCCTTTATTCCTCCAATGGAATTTGGAATTAACCAGTTTAAGCGCTTCAAAAAGGATGATATAGTTCGCCTTTGGCTCATGACAACCGACAAAAGCACTTACCAGTTCCTTGATGCCTGCAACCGGGAAATGAATAACGGAGGCTTGTTCGCTGTTCCGCCGGGCAATGTGCCTACCAATATAACCGGGGGCGGTACAGATATAACCACCAAGGCAGTAGGCCATTTTGCAGCATACGCTGTTTCAGAAGTTAACGTTGTGGTGCCGAACAAAGTGATTTTGCCCTAAGTTTTTAATGGCATATAACGCCAGGGCCTACTAAGCAAAGCCTGAAAATATAAATGCCGATACAAAACCGCTGCCCTGCGGTATTGTATCGGCATTTTTTGTTTGGCTGCGCCAACGTTATTCATGTGTATTGCTATAAATTGCAGGCTGTAATTTGCAGAAATATGGAATTTACATTCATCGGAAGGGTTGACAGGCAGGAAACCAATTTCAGGTACTATATTATACCTGTTCCTGAGGAAGTGCATTTGGCTTTTAAGGAACAAGGAATCAGCCGAACAGTTGGCGAGGTAGGCGGTGTACCTTTTCGCCTGGCACTAATATCAGACGGCGAAGGCGGGAGCTATATTATTACTGCTATGGCCCTGCTCAAAAAAAGCCATACCGCCAACGGCGACACCGTAAGCGTAACCATTCGCCCAGATCCTGAACCTGATAATTATGAAATTCCCGAGGAATTCCTGGAAGTAATGGCACAGGACGAACAGGCGTCTAAAATATGGTTCAGCCAGCCATTGGGCAGGCAAAGGTCAATAATGAGCTATGTGGTAACCGGCAAATCAGTGGACACACGCATTAAGCGCTCACTGATGATTGCCGAACGCATGAAGACAGACCCGCTGTACAGGCCCAAGGAGAAGAAGAAAAAGGCAAGCGGGGAAGCCGACAGCGAATAAGAAGCTAAGCGCAGTTGACAGGGTTTATGCCTTTCTATCGGTAGTTTCAAGGGTCTTTTTTCTTGTGAGGAAATAAACAGGTACCCCGGCAGCAAGGGTTAATAGGCCCATAGCGCTTTGCATGGGCTTATCGCGCATGATAAATACGAGGGTCCAAAGGGTAAGGGCCAGGAAAATAATGGGAGGGAAGGGGTAAAAAGGAGTCAGATAACCTTTGGGCTTGCCGAATTTAATACGCAGGACAAAAAGCCCCGTTACGGTAAGCATGGTAAATAATGCCAGGGTAAAGCCGGCATAGGTCATAACATCTTCAAAGGTTGATGTTAAAATTAAAACAAGCGTTAGTACGGTTTGGAACAGGATTGCATTTACCGGCAGTCCGCGTTTATTGCGCCTGCCGAGAAAAGAGAAGGCGGGTATATCTTCGCCCATGCTCATCATAACGCGGGGGCCGGCAAAGGTCATGGCGCTAACGGTGCTTACCAGCAGCAGGGCAATTATTAGCCCCATTATTTTACCGCCCTGTGCACCGTATATTTTTACCGCGCTCAGGTAGCCCACTTCAAGGTGGCCCTTCAGCTCGGTGAGGGGGGTTGTGTACAGGAATACGAAATTCAGCAGCAGGTACAGGCCCATTACAACAGCGGTGCCGCTGAGCAGGGCCTTCGGCAGGTTCACCCTTGGGTTACGAATTTCTCCGGCAAGGTAAACGGCAGCATTCCAGCCCGAATAGGCATAAGAAACATATACCAATGAGGTGGCGAAGGCCGGGCTCATAACGGCATCCCAACCGCCTTTACCTGCACCCAGGTGAAAATGAACCGGTTGCGCCAGGAAAAAAGCCGAGCAGGCAAAAATAACAATGAGCATTACTTTCATGGCCGTAAAAAGCAATTGAAAGTAGCTGCCAACCTGTAATGATATTACGTGCATGGCCGTTACGGCCAATACAACCGTGATGGCAACAACCGTAGGGTTAAGATCAGGCAATACGCTGCCGGCATATTTGCTCAATGCCATAGCCGCAAGGGCTGTAGGTGCGGCAAAACCTACTGTTACAGATACCCAGCCGCTGAGGAAACCTGCAAGCGGGTGGTAAATTTTGCCGAGATAAATGTATTCACCCCCGCTGCGCGGCATGGCCGATGCAAGCTCGCCATAAGTAAGCGCCCCGCAGAGTGCAATAATACCGCCCACCACCCAAAGCATGAGCAGGGCAAAATAGCTGCTTATATCATTAGCCTGGAAGCCCAGGCTGGTAAAAACGCCGGTACCAATCATATTGGCTATAACAATGGCAGTGGCGGTGCTGAGGCCAACTTTTTTACCATCGGGCAAACCAAGGGCAATATCTTCGCGTAATTCGGGCATCTCTTAGGAAAGGTGAAGCAGGAAAATGAGGCCTGCATGTGCTTTGTCTGGTTACAAATATAGTTGTATGAATATAAAATGCCCGACCCAATTAATTGCAGGTACGCAATAATTGAATCGGGCATGTTTTATATGCCTTATATATCTGTGGCTGCTAAATGCCGCCCAATTAATAATGCCTGCTAATTATCCGTTCAGGAAATTGCCTAATATACCGCCTGACTCTTTGCCCGCATTATTGCCTGCAGGGTTAAGCGCCGAAATAAGCTTGCTTACAGGCATGCTTTGCAGCCATACCCTGCCGGTACCCTGAAGTGTTGCGAGGAACAGTCCTTCGCCCCCGAAAATCATGGAGCGCATGCCCTTCATCATGGTTATATCGAAGTTAATGCCGGGCTCAAAGGCAACCACGCAGCCGGTATCTACCCGCAGGGTTTGGTTGTTGAGGGTGCGTTCAATAAGGGTACCGCCTGCATGAATAAAGGCCATGCCGTCGCCCTGCAGCTTTTGGAGTATAAAGCCTTCGCCGCCAAAGAGGCCAGCCCCGAATTTGCGGTTAAAGTGTATGCTCAGCTGTGTGCCGTGCGCAGCGCATAAGAATGAATCTTTCTGGGCAATAAGCGTATTGCCGCGCAGCTTCTGCAAATCTATAGGTACAATGGTGCCGGGGTAGGGAGCTGAAAAAGCCACATGGCTTTTACCGTAACCGCGGTGCGTAAAGTGGGTCATAAATAAAGACTCACCGGTGGCAATGCGTCCTGCGGCAGAGAGCAGCTTATCGAACAGGCCCTTAGAGGGTGTTGAGCCGTCGCCCATCTTGGTTTCGAACACAATGCCTTCTTCCATGTAAAGCATGGCGCCGGCTTCGGCAATTACGGTTTCATTAGGGTCGAGCTCAATTTCAACCAGCTGAATATCGTTGCCCTTAATTTTATAATCTACTTCATGTGAGTTACGCATGGCTTATATATTTGTTTTATGCCTTGTTGGCTTAATTGCTTTTTGAGTCGGCAAAGCACATGGGTTAAGCATGCACAAAACCGGGATTTGAGGTCGAAAACTACAATCTTGTTTGCAATTGGCAAAGTACTATTCTTACAGCAGGCCCGGCATTCATTTATATGGCTTGCCGGCATGTTGATTGGCGACATTTTGTGGTTAAATTAAACAGCGAACCACAATGATTCATACAGATTGCAAAGGCGATATTTCATTTTCGGCAAGATTTAAGCAGGCATTGGCTATATTAACGGCCTGAATATGTACTCCCCTGCCCTCTTCTTTTTTAACACCGAGGCCTTCCTTGAATCGAGGCCGCACCCGGACTATAAAGTAATTTGTTCACCCGCAGGTTATGATGCAAGGGCCGTTTTGGTGTTGTACATTTTTAACAATGAAGGCCACAGCCCCTGGCATGCCGGTTTCGGAGGCATAGAATGCAGCCCGGACACCCGTCCGGAAGATTGGCTCAATATTATTACTGAGCTAAACGGCATAGCCCAAACGCATGAGCTCAGCAGCATAAGCATAACCTGTCCGCCTGATTGTTACCAATGGCATAACCCGGAAATTAATGCAGCACTTGAAAATGCGGGCTATGAGCTGCTACATACCGATATAAATTTCCATTTATCGCTTGATGCTGAAGGGCTTCCGTTTAACGATGGTATTGTAAAACCTGGTTTAATAAGCAAACTAAGTCCCGATCATCATCGCCGATACAGGCGCATGATTGAAGAAGGTTTCAGCTTTGAAGTTATTCCTGAGCATCAGCTGAATACCAAAGAGGCATATTCACTTATTGCCGCTACACGCAACCGAAAAGGCTATTACATGGGCCAAACCGAAGCCGAATTTGCCGATATGGTTTACAGCCTCCCGGGAGTTTATACGGGCTTCAAGGTTTTACATAAAGGGCAAACGGTTGCTCTCGGTATTGGCCTTGCCACTGCGCCCGATGTTTACTACGCCTTCTACAATGCCGATTTGGCCGAGTACAAGCACCGCAGCCCCATGATAATGCTCTATATGGGCATGGCTGAATATGCAGCACAGCATAATTTTCGACTGCTTGATTTGGGAACGGCATCATTACACGGTTTAATTAATACCGGGGTCGAAAGATTCAAGCGCAACCTCGGGGGGCAGATTTCAGGAAAAAGCACTTTCCTGAAAAAATTCAGGAACTGATTAAAAACTTTGCTATATTTAATACGCGGCAAAAAAATAACATAAATTTAATTCAGGTTAACAGGTACCAAGGCCAATTGCCATAGGCCGCACACAGGATAAGTATTATGGAAGTATTAGAACCGGAAGTAGAGAATAAGGAGATAGTTAGGAGATACAGGCGACTGCTGAAATTTGCCCGCCCCATGCTGCACGATAACGATGCCGCACTGGTACGCAAAGCCTTTGAAACTGCCGTTGATGCCCATAAGGAAATGCGCCGAAAATCGGGCGAACCTTATATATACCATCCTATTGCGGTAGCCCAGATTTGCGTTGAGGAAATTGGCCTGGGAACCACCTCTATAATTGCCGCCCTGCTGCATGATACCGTTGAGGATACCGATATGGAGCTCAGCGATATTGAGCGCATGTTCGGCAACAAGGTAATGCGCATTATAGACGGGCTTACCAAAATAAGCGGCGTAACCGGTAACGGCCAATCGGCGCAGGCAGAGAATTTCAGGAAAATGCTGCTTACCCTCGGCGACGATATCAGGGTAATTCTCATTAAGCTTGCCGACCGCCTGCATAATATGCGTACCCTCGACAGCATGCCGAGGAATACGCAGCTTAAAATTGCCAGCGAAACCATATACCTCTATGCCCCGCTCGCGCACAGGCTGGGCCTCTACTCTATAAAAAGCGAGCTTGAAGACCTTTACCTGAAGTACACCGAGAAGGATACTTACCTGGAGATTAAAGATAAAATTCAGCAGACAAAGGCCGCCCGTAACAAGTTCATAAAAGACTTTATGGCACCGCTCGAAAACGAGCTGGCCAAGCAGGAATTCAGGGTAACTATTAAAGGCAGGCCCAAAAGCATTTACAGCATTTGGAATAAGATTAAAAAGAACAAAGTCCGGTTTGAAGAGATTTATGACCTGTTCGCAATCAGGGTAATTATTGATACGGCGAGGGAGAATGAAAAATCGGCGTGCTGGCAGGTTTACAGCATTGTTACCGATGTTTACAAACCCAACCCTGACCGCCTGCGCGACCATGTGAGCACACCCAAGAGCAACGGCTACGAAAGCCTGCATACCACGGTTATGAGCAAATCGGGCCAATGGGTAGAGGTGCAAATCAGGAGCGAGCGCATGGACGAAATTGCCGAAAAAGGCTTTGCCGCCCACTGGAAATACAAGGAAAATACCGAGCATACCCGCGAAAACGGCATAGAAATGTGGCTCATGCAGGTGCGCGACCTGCTTGAAAACAACAAAACATCGGCCATAGATTTCGTAAACGATTTCAGGAACAACCTCTTTGCTGAAGAAGTTTACGTTTTTACCCCTGACGGCGATCTTAAAATTCTCCCTGCCGGCGCTACCGCCCTCGATTTTGCTTTTGACGTGCACAGCCAGGTTGGCGCGCGCTGTATAGGCGCCAAGGTAAACCAACGCCTTGTACCCATCAGCCATAAGCTTGTAAACGGCGACCAGATAGAAATTTTAACCAGCGCCAAGCAAAAGCCCACCGAGGACTGGATTAAGTTTGTTGTTACCGGTAAAGCGATAAGTAAGATACGGGAATCGCTGAAGGAAGACAGGAAGAAGCTGGCAATGGAAGGCAAGGAGGTGCTTGTAAGAAAGCTTAAAGGCCTGAAAATGAACCTGAACGAAGAAACCCTTACCGACCTGCGTAAGTTCTTCGAAGTTAAAAGCAATACAGATCTTTATTGTCTATTCCAGGATGAAACCCTGAATGTAACAGACCTCAAGAGGTACAAAGAATTCCTGGAGCGCAAGCTCACCCACGAAATTGCCCCCGAAGAGCAACAGGCCCTGCAGGACGGCAAAACCTTCGAGAAAGAACTCAAGAAAGTACGTACCGATACCGACAGCCTGCTCATTGGCGAAAACCAGGATAAATTCGATTACACCCTGAGCCAATGCTGCAACCCCATTCCCGGCGACGATGTTTTCGGATTTATAACCGTTGACCAGGGCATAAAAATTCACCGTACCAGCTGCACCAATGCCGCCGGCCTGATGGCCAATTACGGTTACCGCATCATTAAAACACGCTGGGCCAGCCAGAAAGAAGAATCTTTCCAGACCGGCCTGCATATTACAGGTACAGACCGTGTAGGGCTTGTGAACGATGTTACTAAAATTATCAGCAGCCAGCTGAAGGTGAACATGCGCAGTATCAGCATTGGCTCAAAAGACGGCATTTTCGAAGGCACTATACAGTTGTTTGTACACGATACCCTGCAATTGGATAAGCTGATTACACGCCTGAAAAAGGTAGGCGGCATTGTGAGCGTGAACAGGTTTGATGCTTAATTGCCTTGTTACCGAAAATATTTCGGAGTTTTACGGGCTGAAATCTACTGTGCATGAAGCCCATAACAGCCAACATGCATTAGCCCACTATAATTGCCCCTAATGAAATACCTCATAGCCGGCCTCGGCAATATAGGGCCGGAATACCAATTGACCCGCCACAACATTGGCTTCCTGGTACTTGACCGCCTTGCGGAACTTCATGGCGGCACTTTTAAACCCGACAGGTATTCATTTATTGCTGAAATTAAAGTGCAGGGTCGCACCCTTGTGCTCAGCAAGCCCACCACTTTTATGAACCTCAGCGGCAATGCCGTGCGCTATTGGCTGCAGGCCGAGAAAATACCGACAGAAAACCTGCTCGTTGTTACTGATGACCTCAACCTGCCTTATGGCAAATTGCGCATTCGCCCCAAAGGCAGCGCGGGCGGACATAACGGACTAACACATATTCAGCAAACACTGGCAACTGAAAACTATGCAAGGCTTAGGTTCGGCATAGGGGCAGAGTTCAGCAAAGGCCGTCAGGTTGATTATGTGCTCAGCAATTTCAGTAAAGATGAAATGGCCGGCCTCAGCCTGCTTATAGATAAAGTTTGCGAGCTTATAATAACCTTTGCCCTGCGCGGTACAGAGGCTGCCATGAACGCAGCCGGCCTTGTAAAATAAATTGCGGTCTGTTTTAATTTGTACATTTGCGCGTGTTAAAATGGCTGTGCTTATTGGCGGGCTCTTTTAATTTCAGCCTTTCGGGGTGCACTAAATTGCGTTATCCGGTTTTTTGGAATTTATATTTTAAAAAGCTGATATTGCCCCCGGTATTCATTAACCCCTGTATTCCTGATTAAAATACTTACTACCAAAACATAAATAATGGCACATAACCTGCTTGCCGGCAAACGCGGAATCATATTCGGAGCACTTGACGAAAACTCAATGGCCTGGAGAGTAGCCCTGAAAGCTAAAGCTGAAGGCGCAATATTCACACTTTCAAACGCTCCGCTGGCCATGCGCATGGGCGAAATTACCAAGCTGGCCGCAGAATGTAATGCCGAGGTAATACCTGCCGATGCCACATCGGTTGATGATTTAAATGCCTTGGTAAGCAAATCTGTTGAAATGCTTGGCGGAAAGCTTGATTTTGTATTACACAGTATCGGCATGAGCCCTAACGTACGTAAAAGCCGCCCTTATGGCGACCTTAACTACGAATTCTTCCAAAAAACCCTCGATATCAGCGCCCTGAGCTTCCACAAAGTTCTACAGGTATGCGAAAAGCAGGATGCCATAAACGAATACGGTTCGGTATTGGCCCTCAGCTATATAGCCGCCCAAAGGGTATTCCCTGATTACGGTGATATGGCCCAGGCCAAAGCTACCCTCGAAAGCATTGCCCGCAGCTACGGATACCGTTACGGCAAGCTTAAAAAAGTACGCGTGAACACAATAAGCCAATCACCTACCATGACCAAGGCCGGACAGGGCATTGATGGCTTCGATGCGTTTTTCAACTTTGCCGATGCCATGTCGCCATTGGGTAACGCTACCGGCGATGAATTAGCTGATTACGTAATTACCCTCTTCAGCGATTTAACCCGTAAAGTAACCATGCAAAACCTCTTCCACGACGGCGGTTTCAGCTGCACCGGCATTACAGAGGAGATAATGGCCAAAATGACTTCCAAATAATTATTTAAAATACCCCTTGTTAAGGCTGCCCGCAAGGCAGCCTTTCTTATTTTTGCAGCATGCATTCAGCCGATTACGATTTATTGCGCCAACTCTGTGCCGTTCGCGCCCCTTCAGGTAATGAGGGTCCTATGAGAGATTTCCTGCTTGAATATGTACAGGCGAATATGCAAAACTGGAAAGTGCAGCCTCAGCTTGTTTACGGGGACGATTTCCAGGATTGCCTTATTCTTGTATTCGGTAAGCCCCGGACAGCCATTTTCGCACATACAGATTCCATAGGCTTTACCGTACGCTACGATAATAAGCTGGTTCAAATAGGCGGCCCTGTATTAAAAACCGGTACAAAGCTCGTAGGGAGTGATTCAGCCGGGGAAATAGAAAGCACCGTACTTTTTGATGAAGAAATCGGCCTGCTTTGCCTTGATTCGCTCAGGCAAATAGAACGAGGCACCGAAATGACCTTTAAGCCCGTTTGGCGGGAAGACGATGAGTTTGTGCAGTGCTGCTATCTCGATAACCGCCTGGGTGTTTACAGCGCCCTTAAAACTGCTGAAACCATAACCGACGGCGCAATAGTTTTCAGCTGTTGGGAAGAGCATGGCGGCGGTTCGGTATCTTACCTTATTAAATACCTGTACGAGCAATACCGCATCAGGCAGGCCCTGATTTCAGATATTACATGGGTAACTGAAGGGGTGCACCCCGGACATGGGGTAGTAATTTCAATGCGCGATCGCAGCCTGCCGAGGCGCAGCTTTGTTAATAAAATTATTGGCCACGGCAAAGAATCGGGCATACCATACCAATTGGAAGTTGAAGAACATGGCGGATCCGACGGAAAAGAAATACAGGCAAGCCCCTACCCCATTGACTGGATTTTTATTGGCGCTGCCGAAGACCACGTGCATAGCCCCGATGAAAAAGTGCATAAAAAAGATATAGACAGCATGGTAGATTTCTATAATTACCTGATGGAAAAACTATAGGATTCCTAAGCTGATTATAAGTGTTTCAAATCAATAGTCTTTAAGCTTTATCCCTTCAAAAGTAAGCACATCGTCTCCGAAATTATGCGATATGGTGTGCTTATAAGAATTTTTTGAAGTACTTAAGATTGTGACTTTCATTATGATGCCTTTGGGCGTATCAGGGTATTTTTTAACCACTGCTTCGGTTGGCCGAAGTAAGAATGTGCAATTACCTATCCATTCAATCATATACCTATCCGGCTCATCATTACCGTGATATTCTGTTTGGATGTTATTCTTACGAACAACTATCAGACTGTCGCCGTTCCCGCTTTTGATAAGAAATTTACCCTCCTTGAATTTTGCACAGTTTAAAGATTGTGCGCCTGCACCAAAACTCAGCAAAAACAGGACAGTACACAGTAAATACAGCTTGTTCATAACGAATGATATTGTGAACGGCAATTTAGACATATTATGAAGTAAAGTGCCCAATACTTAGCCAACCTAATAATCCGGGCTTAATAAAAATTACAAAGCACTTCCGCCCGGAATTAAAAAACCGCGCCTGAAGGTTTAATTCGGGCGCGGTTTTGGGAATGCTTAAGAAATACAGGTTTATTGGTTTTTAACCAATCGCAGTGATTTCCCTGCTATATGTACCTCGTATATTCCGGCGGGCAGAAGGCCCAAATCAATATCAAGGCCTGTACCTGACTGTGCTGTTTGAACTTTTTGACCAAGCATGTTATAGATATCTGCCTGGTGAATTCCGGGTAAGCCTGTTACCCTGAAGTAACGACCTGTAGGATTCGGAGACAGCTGCAAAACTGCCTGGCCAATTGCTTTGTATGTTCCGGTAATTAAGTATGGTTCAGACACCTGAGAACGGCAATTATTCTCATCAGTTACAACTACTGTGTAGGAGCCAATACTTGCAGGTACTAAGGTTTGGCCGTTTGCCCCGGGTATTTCCCGGCCATCGAGGAACCATTGGTAAGAAGCAGCAGGCACACCGGCTGAAAGCGTAAGTCCGTTATATGAAATTACAGGAACAGCAACAGGGGTGGCCATTGTAACCGCTACAACCGCAGACGAAGCACCGGTACATACCAATGCCTGCACGCGTACCGTGTAGCTGCCCGGCGTTCTTATAACAACAGTTGCATTAGTATCTCCCGTAGACCATAAGTTACCCACCGGAGATGAAGAAATCAGCTTTACACTGTCTCCGGCGCAAAGCGTTAGTGAGCCTGTATTGCTCACGGATGGTGTGGCAGGCAGAGGGTTTAATGTAACTGTAACCGCCTCTGAGCTCAGACTGGTGCAGCCGGCAGCATTAATGGTTCTTACAGAATAAGTGCCTGCGGCAGCTGAAACAATGCTTCGTGTCTGTTCCCCGGTGCTCCAGATATATTGTGTGGCGCCTGCATTTGAAGAGGAAAGGCGAACAGTACTTCCCTCACAAATATTCAGCGCACCTGATGCTTCAATTACAGGAACCTGCGGCCTTGGAACAGCAACCACAACCAGGCCAATACTTACAATGCTGGTGCACTGACCTATATGTGCCCGAACAAAATAAGTCCCCGAAGTTTTCACGAAAGTAGTGGCAGTGGTTGCCCCGTTGGTCCATATTACATTGTGAGGAGAAATGGATACCAGCTCGGCACTATCGCCCTCGCAGAACCTAAGGGAGCCGTTATATGTAATAGCAGGTGCATTTGGAGTAATTGTTATATTTACTGTAACAGGCGCGCTTGCCGCACTTGTACAGCCATTAGCGCTTACTGAGCGCAGCGTATATGTGCCTGATTGACCTATTCTTATTGACGGATCGCGTGTGGTGACGCCATGGCTCCAGATAAATGCCGAAGCGGTGAAAATTGAAGAGTTGAAGGTTAAAGAATCATTTCCATCTGAACAGATATTGAGCAGGCCGTTAGAAACCGTGATTACGGGAACGGGAGCAGGGTCTACCGTAACTGAAATTATTGAGCTTAAACTGCTGCTGCAGCTTCCGTTAAAAGCCCTCACCGTGTATTCGCCTCCTATGCGGGCCCATATACTTTGGGAAGTTTCCCCCGTGCTCCAGATGTTACCTGTGGGGGCAGATGAGCTAAGCTGTATGCTGTCGCCCTGGCAGAAACGGAGGCTGCCGGTATAAGTAATGGTGGGTGCTGCCGGGTTTTGTGTAACAGTTACAATACTTTCGGTACCAGGCTGACTTGTGCAGCCGTTGGCTATTGTCTGAACAGTATAGGTTCCGCTTTCCCCTATAGTAATGCTGCGCGTAGCAGCCCCGTTACTCCAAAGATAGGCAGCGGCAGAAGAAGATGTTAAGGTTACACTGTTGCCGGCACAAAATGCAAGCGGGGCGTCGGCAGTAACGGTTGGGCGTGCGGGCAAAGGGTTAACAGTTACAACAACCGGCGAGCTCACTGCACTTGTACAACCTGCAGATACACCCCGAACAGTAACAGAAGCCGATGCAATAACATCTATGCTTTGCGTGGTTTGGCCGTTGCTCCAGAGCACCTCAGGTGAAGAAGCCGTGAGGCGTACGGCATCGCCTGAGCAAAAAGTGGTAGCCGAGCCTGCTGTAATAGTGGGAACTAAAGGAACAGGGTTTACTGTAACTGTAACGGCAGTACTTGCCTGGCTTAAGCAGGGTCCGCTGAATACGCTTACGCTATAGTCGCCTGATTCGGTAACTGTGATGGTACGGGTGGTAGCCCCTGTGCTCCAGATATTATTCGCAGTTGCCGATGAAGTTAGCGTTACACTGCCGCCTTCGCAGAATGAGCGTGCACCGGTTACAGTAATCACAGGTGTAGAGAGTGCACAATATGTAAAAACTGTAGCAGATGATGCTGTACCCCCGGCAGATGTTACCGAAACAACCCCGGTTGCGCCGCCGCTAACAACGGCGCGTATTTCGGTATCGCTGATTACGGTAAAGGAAGTTGCAGGAACACCGCCAAAGCTAACCGCGGTTGCACCTGCAAAACCGACCCCGGTAATAGTAACAGCCGTACCGAAAGTTCCGGTTGCGGGAATAAAAGACAATACCGAAAGCGCATCAGATGGCCCTATTTTGGCAAAACCGATCCGGTTTCTGCCGGCAATTGAAGAAAACCTTCCGCCGACATAAATATAATCAGGGCCGGTTAAAATGGCATTTGCCGACAATGAGGTTGTTCCAATAGGTTTGGCGCCCAGATCCCATGCCGAAGCAGCGCCTGTGGCTGTATCAAGCTCTGCAAAACCGGCCCTTGCCCTGCCCCCGACGTTTGTAAAAACACCCGCCGCATAGAGCTTATTTCCCCTTGCGCTCAGCTTATACACCATGGCGTCGGCATTGGGGTTCCAGGAGCGCAAAGCACCTGTTGTGGCATTAACTGCAGCAAGGTAATTGCGGGGCTGTCCGCCTACGAACCTGAACTCGCCGGCTGCATAAATGGTATTTCCTATTTTAACCATATCCTGCACCGGGCCTACTGCGATAGCCACACCGAGGTAGGTATCAGGATTATAATTGGGCAGTACTGCACCTGTATTGATATTCAGGGCGGCAAGGCCGCGGCGACCGGTGCCGTTCATATCCCAGAAATACCCGCCAACGTATAGGGTATTGCCGTCGGGAATCATGCAAAGCGTCAGGTAAGATGCATTGGGGTTAAATGCAGTAATTACAGTACCGGAAGCAGGATCAAGTGCGCAAAGGTAGCTGCGACTTGTTCCGGCAATGGTTGTAAAATCACCGGCAACGTAAAGCCTGGCATTAATGTATTGGAGGTCGTAAACGTATCTTCCCGCATTTGGGTTCCAGGATGTGGCAGTTCCGTCTGTAGGGTCTAAAGCGGCAATGTAATTGCGTGTGGTGGTACCAATACCTGTGAAGAAACCACCTGCATAAACTGTATTGCCATCTGAGGTTACGGTCATTACCTTATTGTTCACAAGCGGATACCATGATGTTGCCTTACCGGTGCCTGCGCTCAGGCAGGCCAGGTTGCTGCGCGGCGTACCGCCAACACTTGTAAAGCCACCTCCAATAAAAATCCTGGTTCCGCTGGTACTCATTGTAAACACTTCATTATCTGCGCTGCCGGGTAACATGGTTTCAGCCCCGGTGGCGGTATTGAATGAGGTGCAATACATGCGGGCCTCAGCATTTGTGGTGCCTGAAAGGCTGAACTTTCCGCCAACATACAGCGTAGTTCCTGACAGCGCAATTGAGTTGATAATGGTTGAGTATTGAGGATCTCGCAAACGAGCGGGCGACCATGAACCTGCAAGCCCTGTGGCTGTATCAATTGCAGCAATGTTGTAGTGATTTACATTGCTCACTGCAGTGAACCAACCACCAATATACAGTGTTCGGCCCGAACGAACCATGCAGTTAACTGTGCTTGAGGGCTGCCCTGTGAAAGTAGGGGTACATACACCGGTGCCTGTATCAATTGAAGCAAGGTTGTTATGAAAATCTCCGCCAACAAGCGCAAAGCCACCACCTACGAAAATCTTACGTCCGGCAGTAAGCAGGCACTTAACCTCATCGTCGGGACCGGGGTTCCAGTTAGAGGCAGTGTTGCTTGATATATCGAGCTTTGCCAGGTAGGGGCGGGCACGGTTACCAATATTGGTAAATTTGCCGCCTACGAAAATACGGCGTCCGTAGCCGGCAATTGCCTGCACAACTGCGTTCGCATTTGGGTTCCAGGAAGAAGCCTGGCCTGTGGCCGCATCAATGGCAGCAATATAGTTTCGGGTTAGGCCACCAATGTTCCTGAACGAACCGCCTGCATACAAGGTTCCGTTAAGCAGTGCAAGGGTATAAACCGCACTGTCTGCGGCAGGTAAGAAATTGGGATCTACTGAAAAATCACTCATAATGTGGCAGAGATAATCCAGGTTCTGACCGGCAACTTTTTTAAATGCGCCGCCTAAGTACCAGCCGCCGTTACCATCGGCTATGCTTACATTTATACGCCCGCCTTCAATTTCAGGGAAACCGGTTTGCAAAGCACCCGTACTGCCTGTTATTACTGCTCCGGCACCGGTATGCGGACCAACATAAGTGAATTCACCGCCTATATACACCTTATCACCTGTTCTGTGAATATCATTTACCTGTCCGTTGGTTTGCCACATGGCGCTGTCGGCAAGTTGGGCAAAAGATGCAGGTGCCGAAAAAAGAAAGACCAGGGCAATAAGCAAGGCCCGGAGGTTATGTATTGGTTTTATCATAAACAGAGAAGTACCGGCTGTAAGGTTTAGTTAAATACAGTGAGCAATTTAAGCATTTTAGAACTCGGAATAAGACTAAAGACACTTATTCCAAGACAAAGGTTGGAAAGCCGGGGCAAAAAAGATCAATTATTTTGGTAACATCGGCTGTTATATCCATTTAAACCCTTACATGAATTGTACTTTAACATCCTGGTAATTCACATTGAAGCTGCACTGTTTTGGTCTCAGGTTCAGGAACTTGGGTAAAGGCAGGTATAAAAGGCTGCCAAGGTAAGAATGCCTGGTAATTATATAAGGTCCGGCTTGGGCCAACGCTCAATGTAAAAATGTCGCTCAGATACATTAAAATAAAAAGGTAATAATAAAATAAATCAAACACTTAAACCGAACAGGGAACCGAGGATTTGGCAATTGAAAATAAAGGTGTGTTTAGGAGGCTTTTTCCCTGCCATTATTCACTTTTTTGGTAATGCAGGGCAATGGGACCGGATTTAAATACCCGAGTGTGCTCCAATTTGAAGTTGAGTTTTTCAGGAACGCTGAAGTTCTCGAATAAGCGCTTGCCGTCACCTACAAGAACAGGGTGGATAATTAAATAAAGTTCATCGATAAGGCCAAGTGCCAGCAAGCCGGGAAGCAGTACGGTGCTGCTCAACGCGATCTTCTTTCCGGGTTGTTGCTTTAATTCGCGGATCAGTGCTTCGGGATTTTCACTTACAATTTTTGTGTTTTCAGGAACACTTTTAAGTGTACGCGAAACCACGATTTTTTCAATAGGGGTCATGGCCTCAGCAAATGCAATGTCGCAGGGAGTACCCGTCCGGTTTTTGACAACATCAGGCCAATAAGGAACCATTAACTCATACGTTTTACGGCCATAGACAATCAGTCCTGTGTCCAGCATTAGGCTTGTAAAATAGTCCATGAGTTCATTATCAGGGTTGGCAAAGTTGTGATCATAACAGCCGTCGATGCTGATATTCATTGCAAACATTACTTTTCTCATAGGTTGTAGGTTGGCTGATTAATTTCAGGCTTAATTTTAAGAAATTTTTCTTTGAATACTTCAGGAAAGAAGATTTTTTTCGGCCTGAAACGGAGCTGCTTGAATCGGTTTTTAGTTTAAACAACTGTTGGCCCGTATGCTTTAAATCACTGTTATTTTCGTAATTCCTTGCACAATCTTGGTTTGGAGGCTTTTGGTCGGTTAGGCTTAGGGAATTTTAGGTGCTGAGGTTCAGGGAGGGGTATAATTATTTTCCCCTATACATAAAGTAACTTAACCTCATTATCAGATACTTATAAAAATTACGTACAAATGGCGTACAAAAATGTATGAAAGACCCGGTTTTAGGCTGAAAACACCCTTCGGACCTTCCAATTTCTTAACAGTAGTTATCGGCTAAGGCACCCTACAAAACTTACTTTAACCGGCAGGTTCAATGCTTATCCCCCTGCTGTTATCAGTTTTGAATTATACGGTAACTTAGTTCTGTTACTAATACTTTCATACGCTCTTTTAATGAAGAATGAATTGCGTTAAATATTCCCTAAGTAAACTGCATAACCTCCTTCTGGGGTCCAATAAATTGGCCCGTTAACTGTAAAAGGTATTGGGAATACAACAGTTGTAGTATGGGTTAACATTGGGTTCAAAGTTTCAAAAGTAAGACCGTAGCCCTCAGCCAAAATAGTTTCAGGCATATCGTATTTGTAAGCCCTCCCTCCGTTATACAAGGTAACGTATCCGCATCCGCTTAAAACCCTTCCCTCGCTGCTTTCATTATAATAGGAAATGTTAACTTGAACGAAGCGGGTTCCTTCCCTTTTACCAATTGAGGAGAACTCATTGCCCGTATTTATTCTTTTGGAATGGCCCCAATAGTTTGCCTTTACCAAAAAGTACCCTGTTCTTTGGTAATCCCCTTTTCGATAGAACTGTTGAGGCTCACTATTTGAATCAGCCTGGTTATTATCGCCAACTACTATATTTATTAAAGAGCAAACTATAATTGTAGCTATTGTAACAACTATTAGCTGTTGGGGCCCTGAAAGGGATTTTAACTTTGTAATTAGCTTTTTCATGTTGTTTTGCGTAAAAATGAAGGCGCGGAAACTTGATATACCCGCCCTCAGAGGCACCGCCAAGCGCCTATACAGCAAGGCAACCAAGCCCCACGCCTATGGCATGAGGTATTTGGCTGTCCTTCGCTGTAATTGGAGTTTTTGGCGGTTTCCTGAGGGCGAAGAGGTTAGCAAATACTACCCTGTAAGTCTTTTCCGTTCTACTTCATTCTGTTGGTTAAAATTTGTTTAAGCGTCAAATGTAGCAATAAAGGGCATACAACGTCAATGGCTAAAAGCCGTACCTTTTACTTGCTTAGAATAATTACAAATAAGGCATATTGCACAGCCAATAAATTTGAGTGTGGAAATCAGCATTAAGCAATTACAAATTCATACCCAAAGGATAAGTACAACTGAAATAATTAAAAAAGGAACAAAACGCTAAAGTATTCAATGCTTATTATAGTGAGCTATTAGAATAATACAATGTTATTTGGTCCGCAAAAGCCCGGAATAGGGAATAAGCAATATGAAATTATGGCACCTTATAGAACAATCTTAGGTTTTAATGCACTAAATGTCATTAACCGTACTCCAATTGCTGTATAACCTGCATGAATTGCATTAAGCCGTTAAGGTATTGTAAGCTGTAATCATTGGATAACATACTTCTAAGGGAGGCAAACCTGCTTGCGACAAACTTAGCAGGCTCTTGTAATACCTGCCCTGGGCATAATTGTATTGGCCCCTTTGGTAATGTGGATATACCAATAAAAATGACCCCAGTTCGCCGGTTGAAAATGACCCCTCAGAGTTAGGGTTTAAAAAGAACGTAAGTTAATGTACGGACAGCCTTCTGAGGGCGTGTGTTTTTATGAGTTAGTGGTTGTTGGTTTTACAAAAATACGTTTTCTGTTTTAGAGTTTCTGCGCCTGAGCGATTCTCCGTAAAGTTCGACCCTTAATGAATGATGCACGATGCGGTCGAGGATGGCGTCGGCGATTGTTTTATCACCGATTATATCATACCATTCCTTAACCGGTATCTGCGAAGTAACCACTGTGGAACGCTTCTGGTGCCTGTCCTCGACGATATCAAGCAGGGTTGCCCTGCTTTGCGCATCAAAGGGCTGTATGCCGAAGTCGTCGAGGATCAGAAGCTGCTGACGTTCAAGCTTTGTTACTACCTTCATATAGGAGCCGTCAGCCTTGGCCATCTTCAGCCTGGCAAAGAGCTTCGGGGTACTTGCATAAAATACCCTATAGCCTAATATACAGGCTTGGTGACCGATGGCCGAAGCGATATAGCTTTTACCGATACCTGTGCTGCCGGTAATCAGCAGGTTCTCGTTACGGCCAACAAAGGTGCAGTCCGCAAGGCGCATGACCTGATTCCGGTCGATACTGCGGTCCGCATGGTAATGAATGTTCTCAACCGATGCCTTATAGCGGAACTTCGCGTACATAATGGTGCGTTCGATGCGTCTGTTCTGGCAGGCCGGCGGGTCGGTTTCCCGGTTTCAGGGTGCTGAATAGCGGGGTAAAAATCTAAATATAAACGCTCCCGGCCTTTAGAAATGGCCTCTTTGCGAAGGGTTACTTTTATTGCCTTTGCCTTACTCTTTTTCTTTTGTTATGAAACCAATGCGGGGTCTTTCAGCCTGTGAGATTGCATTCCTGTCCTTTTCGAGCAGGTAGTTTATGGCCTCTATTACGTCCTTAAATTGTTGGTCGTACCTGCTTTCAAGCTCATGCAGCTTTGCGGTTAAATCTTTGTGAGTTAGGGCATACTGCCTCAGGAACACAAAGGCCCGTACAATAGAAATATTTACCTGTATGGCCTTAGGGCTGTTCAGGACACTTGCAAGCATAGCAACACCCTGTTCAGTAAAGGCAAAAGGATTGAACTTGCTGTGCTTTCCCCTTCCGGTTTCTAAGATCACAATTTGTGATCTTAAAGAGTTATACTCTTCCCTTGTGAGTTCAAACATGAAATCTTCGGGGAAACGGTCAAGGTTGCGCCTTACAGCCTGCTTAAGCGCCCTTGTTTCCGTTTCATAGAGTTCGGCAAGGTCGAAATCAAGCATTACCCTTTGGCCCCTCAATTCATAAATTTTACGTTGTACGGCTTGTAACTGCATATCAGCTAATTTTTTGAATGAAAACTTTATCTATAAGAACCTGGGGCACATAAGCATACCTGCCGTTCCTGTACTTAGGTATTTTATTCCTGAACAGGAGTTTACTAAGTGCCTTATCCGTTATTCCGAATTTGGCCCGTACCTGCTCTGTGCTGTAACATTCCGATAATTCATAATGAAGTTGCTCTGTTACAGGGTCAGGTTCTGAAACCTGAGGAATGGCAGGAATAAAAAGGCTGTCAAGGTCGGAACGCCTTACAATTGTACGCGTTCCGGCTTTGGCTGCAAGCAGTTGACCCCTTGCTATCATTCTATACACTGTCCATCGGCTTAAGCCTAATAGCTTGCAGGTATCGGGAACGCTTAGAAATGCCTTTGCCTTTAACTCATCAATGGGCCTTTCCTTTGCTTTAACTGTTTCTGTATTGCTTGCTTCAATTTTTTCTGCCCTCTTGCGGGCCTTGTAAGCACGCTTAGAACATACATTGCCGCAATACTGTGTAGTTGTAGTTTGAGCAGTAAATTCATTCCCGCAAAGACTGCAAATGCGTTGTAACCTCATTTCGCCCTAATTGTAGCATTGTGTAGCAAAGTGTAGCCATGTGTAGCAGAATTTCGCCCAAACCCGTTTTGACGTACAAAATCAGGGGGTACAAATTTTTGACGTACAAATGGCGTACAAATATAAACACAAAAAACCTATAACAACACGCAAGAACCAAATAAAGTAAAAAAGGTAACAGCAAAGTAAATCAGGTACTTATACCCAAATATTACCCTTTTGTTACCTGCATTTTTATGGCGGTTACTTCCCTATACAAAACTTCCCGAATATCTCTCCCAACAACTCCTCCGTACCTACTTCCCCCGATATTGTACCAAGGTAATACAGTGCCCTGCGTATATCAGCAGCCGTTAGATCTCCGCTTCGGCCTGCCTGCAATGAACCCAGTGCCGACTCCAATGCACTATCGGTTTCCTTCAGACTTTCGAAATGGCGCAGATTACTGATTACGGTATCGCCACTTTGCAGGTTAGGCAAGGCGGCAGCTGCAACCAAAGCATTTTTAAGGCTTTCTGTATTAGCCCCATCCCTTGCAGATATGGCTATAAAACCCGGCAGCGATGAGTAAGATGGTAAAATTGCCGAATCTGCCAAATCTGATTTATTACCAATGCAAAGAACAGGTTTCAAACCCGGAGCCAGGGCAGCTACCGAGGCAGCAACTTCAGCCGGACTTTCTTCAGAAAGGTCGAACAGGTAAATAATTACAGAGGCTTTTGAAATGCGCTCATGTGTACGCTGCACCCCTAAGGCTTCAACAGTGTCATTGGTCTCGCGAAGTCCGGCTGTATCGGTAAACCGAAAAGTATAGCCTTCCAATACGGCAGTATCTTCAATATAATCACGCGTGGTGCCGGCAACCGGGCTTACTATAGCCTTTTCTTCCTGCAACAGCCTGTTCAGAAGGGTACTTTTGCCTGCATTTGGTTTGCCCGCAATTACTACAGGAACCCCGTTTTTCATCACATTTCCGGCTGCAAAGCTGCCTTTCAGGCCGGCAATAGTTTGCCTTAAGTCTTTGATTAATTGTACCAGTTGTGCCCTGTCTGCAAACTCAACATCTTCCTCGCTAAAATCCAGCTCAAGCTCAAGCAGGGCTGCGAATCTTAAAAGCTCTGACCTCAAACGAATTATTTCGCGACTTATACCGCCCCGCATTTGGTTAAGCGCTGCATGATGTGCAGCAGCAGAATCCGCAGCAATCAGGTCGGCAACAGCTTCTGCCCTGCTGAGATCAAAACGGCCGTTTAAAAAGGCCCTTTGCGTAAACTCACCCGGCCTTGCCATTCTTGCACCTTTTTCAATCAGGAGCTCCAGCAATCTTTTAACTATATAAGGCGAGCCATGACAGCTGATTTCCACCACATCTTCCTTGGTAAAAGATGCCGGGGCTTTAAAAACGGTTACCACCACTTCATCTAAAATACCGCTTTCATCTCGTATGGTACCGAAATGCACTGTATGGCTTAGCACTTCCCTTAAATTTGCTCCCCGGAATACAGATGCGCAAATATTTATTGCCATGGGTCCGCTGAGCCTGACAATGGCAATGGCTCCAATCCCTGATGCTGTGGCAGGTGCGGCAATGGTATCAGAAAAATCGTAGGCAGATGCGCGGGAAAACAAGGCTGTAATATTTTTTTAGACTGCAAAATTACTGCATATATTGGTGATTGCATACCCGCTTAAAAAGCCGTCACCCTTAATGCAAACCGAACTATACTGTTAACCACCTATAATAAACTTAAAAAATGATTCCGCGAATACATATTATTACCCTCGGCGTTGCCGATTTAGAAAAGTCCAGGGCATTTTACCGCGACGGCCTTGGCTTTCCTTTAAGCCCTTCAAGCCAGGACAGTATTGCCTTTTTCCAGCTTGGCGGTCTGGTGCTGTCTCTGTACCCTTATTCCGATGCTAAAGATGAAGCTGAATATTTCAGCAGAAAAAGCGATGGCTATGGCGGCATAGGCCTGGCCCATAATTGCAAAAGTAAAGATGAAGTAAATGAGGTTATTGCCTTGGCAGAAGCTGCCGGAGCCACAATAATTAAACCGCCTGTTGATGTTTTCTGGGGCGGCTACAGCGGCTATTTTCTTGACCCCGACGGTCATCCCTGGGAAGTTGCATGGAACCCATTCTTCAACTTTGATGAAAACATGAATTTGCAGATTGGGTAAACTTCGAGTGAATTTAATTTTGATCTTGCTTAAGTGCTATTATTAATTTGTATGTTTTTACAAATTAATAATAGCACTTTTATACAAACTACGCCTAATCAGGTGTTTCGGGGAATTTTAAATAAAAACATCCGCTTTTAACACGGTATTTGCTGCATTTCCGCGGGAAACAGTTTTATATAAAATTAAACATATTTTTCCCCGGGCATGATTAGAATTAACAACGCTGCATGTTATAAGTAAGACCCTTTTATTAACCGGAATCGTAATTCTGTTCAATACTTAGGCAAAACATTCTACAACCAAAATAATCAATAATTATTATGAAAAGAGTACTACTTCTTTGGGGGCTGCTTTCCGTTTTTAGCATAGGGGCCTTTGCACAACGCAACGTTACCTTCCAGGTCGATATGGGCCTGCTGCCGGTAAGCACTGTGTATATTGTCGGCGGCTTTAATAATTGGGATCTTTTTGGAGCCGGAAATAATGGTTTAACGCTTGTTGGCGGCACTGTTTACCAAATTACTTTGGCCATGCCCGCAAATCCTGCCGGCACGCCTATGGAATATAAATTTGTGAATGGCGCAAACTGGGCTAACCAGGAAGGAATTACAGGCGCCTGTAAATTCGGAACCACCAATAACCGTTGGTTCAGCTACCCCAATGCCGATACTACCTTAGGCCTTGTTTGCTTTAACCAGTGTACAACCTGCGTTGCCGCAAACGTAAACGTAAACGTGAACTTTATGGTAGATATGACCGGCACCAACGTAAGCCCTAACGGCGTTCAGATAATTGGTGATTTCCAAGGCTGGAATCCAAGTTCAGATATAATGAGCAGAATTGGTACCGGCAACGTGTATGGTTATTCAAGAACCTTTACCTCCGGCCAGTATATCCAATGGAAAACCCTTAACGGTAATGATTGGGGTGCAGGCATACAGGAAGTTGTAATTGGAGGCTGCACCGCCGGTACAAACCGCACACTGCTTGTACCTGATCGTGATACAACTATAACCTATCGTTGGGAATATTGTACGGCTGATGGCGTAATACCGGGTACTAAAGTAGGTATGATTGGCAACAGCATAGCTTACGGCGCCAACGTACCCTTCCAGGGTGTTAACAGCATTGCACGTAAATTAGGCAGGCTCATGCCAAATCTTACAGTAGATAACTTCGGTCACTCAGGCGCTACCATGCTGAAAGCAGGTGATACGCCTTACTGGAAAACCCCTGAAATGACCAATGCTTACAAGCTTAACCCCGATATGCTGATTATTGAATTAGGTTCAAACGACAGCAAGCCTTATATGTGGTCTACCTTAAGCGGTGGCTTCAGGGCCGACTACGAGAATATGATTGATACGTTCCGTGTTCAGAACCCGGCGGTTGATGTTTACGCATTCTCGCCAACAAAGGCTTACACTTCAGCTTATGCTATCAGCGAAGCCAATTTGGCTAATGACATTCGCCCGGGAATAATTGCTTCTGCCAAAGTTAAAGGCGCTAACGTTATTGATGGCTATGACACCAGCACATCTGCCGCTGTAACCGGCGGAAGCGGCTACACCTGGTATTTTGAAGACGGCATTCACCCTACCCTTAACGGTAACGATTTGCTTGCTGCTAAAATGGCCCACGTACTAAGCACCACCAAACCCGTAATTTCACAGGATGGCCCTGTGCTTACTGCCAGCTATGGTACTGAATTTACCTGGTACCTGAACGGCAATGTGATTCCCGGTGCCACAACTGCAAACTACACAGCCGTACAAACCGGCAAATACCGTGTGCTTGTTAAACTTTCAGACTCAAACGAAGACCGACTTATATCGCCGGTATTAGATGTAACTTCACTCGTAGGTGTGAGCAACAAGCTGCTCAATGCACAAACTGTTGTTTACCCGAACCCTGCATCTTCTGAAGCAAATGTGAAATACACTTCAGTAAACAACGGTTCTCTAAACATGGAAGTATATGACATGCGCGGCGTTCGTGTACATACACAATCTGCGGCCTGCATTGCCGGTGTTAACTCATTGCCATTAAACATTTCAACTATGGCTCCAGGAATTTATACGCTGCGTACAATACAAAGCGGAAAAGTAACTGTAACACGCTTTAGTGTTAAGTAACATTAATAAGGGTTAATGTATTTACTTGGTTTAACGCTGCCCGGCCTGCTTGTTCAGGTCGGGCAGCGTTTTTTTATTTCGTTTTAGAAACATGCAGACACCATCGTGAAATCCATTCGATAAGGGACAGACAGCTTTAACTGATTGCTGAGCTTAAGATAATATTAGTGTAAAAGTATATACGGCACCATGAACATAACAACTGCGCTATGCCGGGTTCATAAAAACAAATTGATGGTAATTAAAATCAGGAAATAACAGTTCCCCTGTTGGCAATAGCGTCTGTAATTCTCACCGACTTAACACCGCGCTCAATGCATTTAAAGGCATTGTCAAGCTTAGGAATCATACCACTATGAACAATACCGCTGTTCAATAATTCTGTGTAAGCAGCAGCGTTAATTTGAGTGATTACCGAATCAGGATTGTCAGCATCTTGCATGACCCCGGGCTTTTCAAAGCAGAATACCAATTCTGTTTCACAACCGGCAATGCTGCACGCTGCTGCAATTTCAGATGCAATAGTATCGGCATTTGTATTCAGCAATTGGCCTGCAGAATCAGCTGTGATTGGTGCACAAACGGGTGTAAGGCCTGCATTTAAAAAAGAAACCAATTGTGTTGCATTTACCGAATCTATATCGCCTGCAAAGCCGTAATCAATGGCGGAGCCTGTTCTTTTATGTGCCTTAATAATACCGCCATCGGGTCCGCTTAAACCAAGGGCATTACAGCCTTTGCTTTGCAATAAAGCCACCAGGGTTTTATTGATCAGGCCTGCGTAAACCATGGTAACAATTTTTAAGGTTTCAGCATCGGTAATGCGCCTGCCGTTAACCATTTGAGCGGGAATGCCCATTTTACTGCCCAGCTCCGATGCAACTTTTCCGCCCCCGTGCACCAGGATTTTATAACCGGGCAATGCAGCAAATTCTTCAATAAGCTTATTGGCAGCAACAGGATTATCTACAATATTGCCGCCTATTTTTACTACTGTCAGCTTTTGCTGCATACCCATTAAATAATGTTAAGCAATTATAGACACGAATGCATCTTTGATTGAGTAATACCCTTTCTTTTTAAGCAAGGGTTTTGCGTAAAGCAGTCAAAAACTCATCGGCATGCGCCTCAGAAAGGTTGAGGGCAGGAAGAATGCGTATGGTATTTTTTTGGTTAGCAGAGCCCGTAAAAATGCCGAACTCGTTAAGCAAGGCTGTACGAACCGGTCCGGCAGGCCTGTCCAGCTCAGCACCGAGCATAAGCCCTGTTCCGCGAACTTCAGTAACACCGTTAATCCCGCTTAATTCCGAAGCCAATTGCAGACCGATTTTTGAAGCATTATCTATCAGGTTTTCGCTTTCTATAACCTCAAGCACTGCCAAGGCTGCAGCACATGCCAGGTGGTTTCCACCAAATGTAGTTCCCAAAAGGCTGTGCTTTGCCTGGAATTGCGGACCTAATAAAAGTCCCCCTACCGGGAAACCATTGCCCATACCTTTGGCAACCGTAATTAAATCCGGCCGTATGCCTGAATTTTGGTGGGCAAAAAAGGAACCGCTGCGCCCGTACCCGCTTTGCACTTCATCAAGTATTAAAACAGCGCCATGCTCTGTGCAAAGGGTGCGCGCTGCCTCTAAGAACTCTGTAGCCGGCTCATAAATGCCTGCTAATCCCTGTATACCTTCTGCCATTACAGCCGCCACAGGTTCGCCGGTGAAGGCTTGGGTTAAGGCATCAATATCATTAAGGGGCAGGAATTCCATATTGCCGGTGCGGTTAACCGGCGCAACAATAGATGGGTTATCAGTAGCCTCAACCGCCAGCGAAGTTCTGCCATGGAAACTTTGCTTAAATACAAGAACCCTTTTGCGCCCGGTATGGAAGCTTGCCATTTTAAGGGCATTTTCATTAGCTTCTGCCCCGCTGTTTACTAAAAACAGGTCAAAATCTTCATACCCCGACATTTTACCCAGCTTTTTGGCCAGCTCTTCCTGGAGCGGAATTTTAACCGAGTTTGAATAAAAGGCTATCTTGTTAAGCTGCTCATTCAGGCGCTGCACATAATGCGGGTGTGTATGGCCTATTGATATAACAGCATGTCCGCCATAGAGGTCAAGGTAACGGCGGCCAGTATTGTCCCATAGCTCTGAGCCCAGGGCTCTTACAGGTTCAATATCGAAGAGGGGGTAAACGTCGAACAGCTTCATGCCGCAAAGATATTTCCAAAAATTTAAATACCTGCCGTGGAATGCATATTGGCTCTTACAGGTTTGGAGAATATAACGCCTGCCCTTAGCTTTACAGGCAGCCAAGTGCCCGTTTTTCCCGGGTATAATATTCAGGACAAATGCATGTTCAGGCCGGCAGGAAATTCTGTGATAACACCGATTTCAAACAACATTTTATAAATTCAGCACCATGCCCCTTACCGAACAGCTATTAACCAGGCCGCTTAAAATTTACAGCTCATCGGCGGGCTCCGGTAAAACATATACGCTTACGCTGCAATACCTTTTGCTGGTACTGCGCCATCCTGAAAATTACAGGCATATTTTGGCCATTACTTTTACCAAGAAGGCCACCGAGGAAATGAAGCGCCGTATTCTGAAAGATCTCTATTCACTTTCTAAAAACCCGGGGGCCAAATACAAAACCGAGTTGGAGAATGCCGGCTTCAGCCCCGAACAAATTCAAAAGAATGCGGCCAAAACCCTTAGCCTGGTTTTACATGATTACACTTCGTTTTCAGTAAGCACCATCGACAGTTTTTTTCAAAAGGTAATCAGGGCATTTGCACAGGAAATTAACCTGGGCAATTTCAGGCTTGAGCTCGACCAAAACGCGGTGCTGGATGACCTGATAGATATGCTTCTGAGCGATGTGGGCAAAAACAGGCAGCTTACTAAATGGCTCACCCGGTTTGCTGAAAGCAAGGTTGAGGAAGGGAAAAATTGGGATTTTCAGAAAGACATACGTGAGCTCGCCGGTGAAATTTTTAAAGACAACTTTGCTGATTTCCAAAGCTCTGTTATGGCCGGGCAGACCAACGAGAACCCTTTTTACAATTACCGCGATGCCCTTTATGCCCTTAAAAGCGAATTCGAAGAGAAAATGCTTGATATCGGCATGCGCAGCAAAGCTGTTTTAAAACGTCACGGAGCCGATATATCTCATTTCAGCTTCGGAAAACTGGGTTTCATGAGCTATCTCCTGCGCCTGGCCTCACCCAATTTACTACCCGAAAAGTATGAGCCAAGCAAAAGGGCCACTGATGTAAACGACGGCAATGCACCTGCGTATAAGTACGAGGCAAAATACCCGGCAAAATCTGCCATACCGGAAGCCGCATGGTTTGGCGGCATACAGGAAGCGCTTGCAGAAGCTATTGATTTATATATGACAGATTTCCGCCTGTACCTATCGGCTTCTGAGGTGCTGCGGTATATTTACACAGCAGGTATATTATCTGATTTAGCGTTGAAGCTTGCCGAATACCGTGATAAAAACAATCTTTTCCTGATGTCTGATGCATCGGCATTCCTGCAAAAAATCATAGATAATAACGATGCGCCATATATCTACGAGAAAACAGGCAACAAATACCGCCATTTCTTTGTGGATGAATTCCAGGATACTTCTTCTGTACAGTGGGAGAACATTAAACCACTCATGACCAACAGCATAGCATCTGAAAATACAAACCTGATTGTTGGCGACCTGAAGCAAAGCATATACCGCTGGCGCGGCGGAGATTGGCGTCTGCTGCATGAAAAAGTTAAAGCCGACGTAGGCCCTTTTAATGTTGAGCAGCTAAGCCTGCAATCTAACTTCCGCAGTTACAGCAATGTAATAGATTTTAACAACAGCATTTTCAGGCGATCGCCGGCATTGCTGCATCTTGAGCTTACATCAAAATACGATAATGACCGTATGCGCAACCTGGCCGATAAGCTTGTAAACGCGTACGATACCGCTTTCCAAAAAATGCCGGAATCAGGTAAAGAAGGAGGCTTTGTTCAGGTATCTTTCCTTGACCCAAAGGCAGGGCCCGATGTTCCTGATTATGCATATTCTGAAAATCAGGATAACAATGCAGATGCTGAAGAAAGCCCTAACCTGCCCTGGAAAGAAATGGCCATGGCTGCCCTGCCCCGGCAAATTGAGCAATTGCAGGATTCAGGCTACATGCTCAGCGATATTGCCATATTAGTAAGAACAGCCACTGAAGGGGCAAAAGTGGCCAAAACCATAATGGACTACAGCCATACCGCCGACAAAAGCAGGTATGCTTATGACATTATATCTTCAGACTCACTCAGCATTTGTAATGCACGCCCGGTAAGGGTTATAGTAAATGCCCTGCGTTACCAACGCAATACATCTGATAGTGTGGCATTGGTAGATTTAATACAGGAATACAATATCTATATTAAAAAAACAGGCAAATTCCATTGGGAAGAATTGCCCAAAATACTGGAGCGCAGGCGGAAATTCAATAAAAACCCCTTTGCGGTACAGCTTACTGATTCTGCTGATGAACAAAAAGAGGAAGATTTGCTGGCAACCTTACTGCCCGAAGAGTTTATAAGAAAAGAGCGCCGCGCGTACCTGAATAAACTGCCTGTTTATGAGTTGGCAGAAGCGCTTGTTCGCATTTTCGGCTTGAATGAATTGGCTGATGATGTCATATTCTTACAGGCATTTCTCGATTTGGTGCTTGAATATACCCATAAAGAACAGGGCGATTTAGCCGGCTTTCTTGATTGGTGGGACAGCAAGGGCTGCACCAAGAAAGTGCAGATTCCTGCCGGCCAGAATGCCATACAGATATTAACCATACATAAAAGTAAAGGCCTTGAATTTAAGGCTGTTATAATTCCGTTCTGCAGCTGGCTGATTAATGTGGACGCGAAAAAAGCCAATGTGCTATGGGCACAAACCAATACCGAACCATTTAATATTCTGAGCCGGGTGCCGGTTAAATATTCGGGCAGGCTGGTTAAAACCATTTTCAGCGCAGAGCATGCCTCAGAAACCGCACAGGCCTATATGGATAACCTGAACCTGCTGTACGTGGCAACCACCCGTGCCGTTGAAGCGCTTATTATATCGGCGCCTTTACCAAAGGTAAACAAGGCCGGTTTATTACCCTTAAATACAGTTGGCGACGTATTATATAACCTTTGCTGCGCGCCGCTTACCGAAGCAGCCAAGGCCGAAAACCTATGCGCCCTGCATGAATATTGGGACGATAACCGAAACACCCTTACAATCAGTAATATTAAGCCTGCCTTTGTTGCACCGGGTTCCAGTCTTATTCCCAAAACCACCCATACGGAAAGCGAAACAGATGAGCTTGATCGCAGCAGCCCCTTTGTTCCTGATATATTCAGGAGCGAGCGTTGGCGAAACAGATTAAGCATAAGGCCTCAAAGCAAAGGCTTTTTCAACCGCAAAATTGCCGAAGCCGAAGAGGACGAGGAAACTGACCGCATCGACATCAGGGAACAGCGTATTAACCGGGGATTGCTTATTCACGAAGTACTTGCCAATCTCAGCGAAACAAACACTATAGAAAAGCTGCTTGAAAAGGCCCGCCTCGACGGGCAGGTAACAGCGCTGCAACAGGCCGAATTATTGGCTGAAACCAAACAGCTTTTCGAGAACCCGCAAATTGCCGCATGGTTCGGGCCGGGATGGGAGGTAAAAACCGAATCGCAGGTTATGCTTCCTAAAGGCGAAATGCTGCGCCCCGACCGTGTTCTGCTGCGCGATAACCGGGCTGTGGTAATTGATTTTAAAACCGGTAGCCGCAACAATAAGCACAGCCTGCAGGTAAAACGCTATATGGACCTGATGCTGCAAATGGGCTATACAAAACCCGAAGGCTGGCTGGTTTACCTCTCCGACGGGGCGGTTGTGGAGGTGGCATAAAAAAACTCCGGCATTTCAGAACCGGGGCTTTGTGCTTTAAATAACTTAAGCGTAAAATATGCTATAGAGCTTTGCCTGCTATGCCGTTATTTTTACCTCGGCAGTTTCGGGCATAACACCTGCGCCTTCCAAGGCTGCCGCATCAAATTTAAATGGCAGCAGGTTAGCAACTGAAGCAGAAATAAATACCTGCCCCCCGCGCCCCTGCAGCAGCAGCTTTATATCTTTATGCTGCTTGTCTTCATACTCAAGCATGGCCTGCCTGCAGGCTCCGCATGGGCTGGCCGTAAGGTAATCAGGGGCATGCTCGGGCTTGGCAGCCACGGCTATCATTTTTATTTCCTTACCGGGATGCGCAGAGCCGGTATAGAAAATGGCCGATCGTTCGGCGCAAATACCACTGGGGTAAGCCGCGTTTTCCTGGTTACTGCCTATTATAATTGTACCGTCGGTGAGCATTACGGCTGCGCCAACCAAAAAGTGTGAATAAGGGGCATAAGCTTTTGCGCCGGCCTCGCGGGCCGCGGTAAGCAATGCCTGCATATCTTTATCGGCTTCGTGTGCTTCAAGTACCTCGAATTCGGTAATCAGCTCCAGTTTTCTTGCCATTATGTTCTGTGTTTTTCGTTAAAGCAGGTTGTGTATTAATTTCTCTTTCTAAAAAATCGGGCTATACATTTCAGCAAAAAGAATTAGCTTACAGAACAGTCTTTTTTTTCGTAAAAGGGGGACGAAGGTAACAAAACTTTTTTAATATGCAATAGCTGCATGGTTTTTATTTGTGCCCGTTTTATCAGTACAACACTTTTAAACAAATACAAAAAAGGATTAATGCACTTTCAATCATTGAAAGCTCAATTAATCAGAAATAAAACCCTGCTGTTAAATTTATAAGGCCAAAAATCAACCCGGGAAACTGACTATAAGCGTTTCAGTTAAGCTTCGGGCACTGATACAGTAAACACCGCGCCCCTGCCGGGCTCACTTTCAACAAAAATATTTCCTTTAAGCCTGTCGGCCAGTTTTTTTGCAATAGCAAGGCCTAAACCTGTGCTGCTTTCCCCGCCTGTGGGCTTTGCGCTCAGCTTCCTGAATTTCCCAAAGAGCTGTTCCATATCGTCGGCTGTTAAGCCGGGGCCTTGGTCTGTTACACTAAAATGCAGCAGGCGCTGCGGACGCGTTTCAATTTCAGCTTTCAGAACAATATGGCCGCCCGAAGGTGAGTACTTTATTGCGTTAGAAACCAGGTTATCTAAAATCCGGCAAAGGGCATCCCTGTCAATTTTAAAAGGGAACAATGCCCCGTCAGGGAAATCGAATAAAAGTCGGAGTCCTTTTCTTTCGGCAAGGCTCCTGTAAGTGCTCATCATGTGCTCACCCAGCTTTCGCACATCAGTAAGCTCATGGTTAAGCTCAAGCAGGCCTTCTTCAATTGCATTAATATTGAGCAGGTTCTCAATCAGGTTCAGCATGCCGCGCCCGGTATGAATAATGCGCTCCATCTCGTAGCCGAATTTAGGAATATCGGCGGCAGCATCTGCCAGTTCCGGCGATTCAGCAATGCTGATGATGTTGGCAATAGGGTTTTTAAGATCATGGGCCACAATGCCCATCATGTCATTCTTTTCGCGGTTCAGCTTTTCAAGCTCACGGGCCTGTAAGCGCAGCCTGCGATTTAAATCGTTCAGGCGGTCGTTATTCTTTTTAAGGCAGAGGTGCACATTTACACGTGCCAGCAATTCGGCTGCATTAAAGGGCTTGGCAATATAGTCTGCCGCACCGGCATTAAAACCGCGTACCACTTCTTCAGCTTCAACACGTGCCGTTATAAAAATTACCGGTATCTCGGCCGTAGCCGGGTTGCTGCGAATGCGGGAAAGTACTTCATAACCATCCATTTCCGGCATCATCACATCAAGCAAAATCAGGCATGGGCGCGTGTGCTCAAGTATGCTTAATGCCTGCGCACCGCTACGGGCAGCCGCTACTTCGTAACCCTTTTCATGCAGAATGGTTCCCAATACCTGCAAATTCCTGGGGGTATCATCAACCACCAAAATAAGATCCGGTTCAACTTCCGGATTTACGGGAAAAAGAGTACCGGGCATATTATTAAGATTTTTAAGCGTGAAACTAAACAGGATTAATGCAGCCTGTTCTTGAATAATACAGGCTTAAGGAATAAAAAAGCGGGCATTGCTTTTCAACAATGCCCGCAGGCCCGGTTACATAACCAGGTTAATAATTCGATTGGGCACCACCACAATTTTCTTAGGCGTCCTGCCTTCCAGGAACTTTTGCACAGCATCATTTGCCAAAGTCTCAGTTTCTATTTGCGCAGCCGTTGTGTTCAGCGGGAAAGTAAGCTTTACGCGCACCTTCCCGTTTATACTTACGGGGCATTCAAAGGTGTTATCCTTTACAAATTCCTCGTTCCAAACGGGCCATTGGGCAAATGCAATGCTGTCGGAATAGCCCAGTAAAGCCCAGATTTCCTCGGTCAAATGCGGTGCATAAGGCGATAGGAGTATGGTTAAGGGCTCAAGAACAGCGCGCTTGTTACAGCGCAGGCTTTGCAGCTCATTTACACATATCATGAATGTGGAAACAGCAGTATTCAGGCTCAGGCGCTCAATATCATCCTCAACTTTGCGAATGGCTTTATGCAAAACCCGCAGCTCATCTGCCGTAGGTTCTGCTTCCGACACTTTGAAATTATCTTTATCATCGAAGAACAGGCGGCGGTATTTGCGCAGGAACTTCCAGGTGCCTTCAATGCCATGTGTGCTCCAGGGCTTGCTTTGCTCAAGCGGGCCGAGGAACATTTCGTAAACACGCAGGGTATCTGCTGAGTAATCAGCAATCACATCGTCGGGGTTAACAACGTTGTATTTGCTCTTGCTCATTTTCTCTACCTCCTGGCGGGTCAGGAATTTAGATGAAGGGTTTTCTTTCCCGGGGTCGGGGCTGAAAACGCCGTTCTTAATAAAGCCGCCTGCAGTTATAAAAACGGCATCGGCATACTCAGGGCGCCAAGCGACAAATGCTTCAAGATCAAGTTCGCCGTCTTTTACCATGGTAATATCGGCGCTTACATCTATGAGCGTAACATTATCTGAGTGCTCAAATTCCGAGGCCGGTAAATCTGCGCTCAGGAACTGGAATTTGTTAACCTCCAAATTATCGATGTTCACCATTTTGCGCAGGCGCAAAGTGGTTTTTTCAGACACACCCTGGATCATGCCTTGGTTTACAAGACGTTTGAATGGTTCGCTGAAGTTGAGCAGGCCCATATCGTAAAGGAACATGGTCCAGAAACGGGCATATAGCAGGTGACCCGTGGCATGCTCAGAACCGCCAAGGTAAAGATCTACCTGGTTCCAGTATTTTGCTGCCTCTGCGCTGAAAGGTGCATCGGCATTCGCGGGGTCCATGTATCTCAGGAAATACCAAGAGCTGCCTGCCCAGCCGGGCATTGTATTGGTTTCAAGCGGGAAGTTGTCGGTTGTGCCACCGGCAACAGCCGTTTCTGTGTTATAGAACCAATCTAAGGCGCGGGCAAGCGGAGGCTCACCGGTTTCAGTTGGTTTATAGGCATCAATTTCCGGCAGAATTAAAGGCAGTTCTGAGTCGGGCAGGAGATGGGGTAAATTGTCTTTATAATAAATTGGTATAGGCTCACCCCAGTACCGTTGGCGGCTGAAAAGGGCATCTCGCAACCGATAAATAATACGTCCTTTACCAAAACCCTCTGTTTCAATAATCGTTATTGCTGCATCAATGGCTTTTGGAACTGTTAAACCATTTAAATCTCCCGAATTAATCATCGTTCCTGCTTTGGGGTCAAAACCTTCAACACTTATGTCAGTATTCGATCCTTCAAGAACAGTAGTAATTCGCATTCCAAAATGTTTAGCGAAAGCATAATCACGTATATCTGAACTGGGTACAGCCATAACCGCACCCGTTCCGTAGCCTGCCAAAACATAATCAGCAACCCAAATGGGAATACGATGTTTATCATCTAAGGGGTTGATGGCCCATGATCCAGTAAAGGCTCCGCTAATTCGCTTTACCTCACTCATTCTATCTCGCTCACTTCTATTTTTAACTGACTCTACGTAACTAGTAACTTCCTCAAGGTGATCTTCAGTAGTAAGATATTGTACAAGTCGATGCTCCGGAGCAATACATATGAATGTGACACCATATATTGTATCTGGTCTTGTTGTAAATACCTCTATAGCTACATTATTAACTTCAGTCAAAAATATTATTGAAGCACCTCTACTTTTACCTATCCAATTGCGCTGCATTTCCTTTACTGCATCAGACCAATCAAGGGCATCTAGTCCTTCCAACAACCGATCTGCATAGGCTGTAATTCGTAAGCACCACTGATTCATTTGCTTCCTTTCTACAGGAAATCCTCCACGTTCGCTTACACCGTCTTTAACTTCATCATTAGCTAAAACGGTTCCTAAACCAGGGCACCAGTTTACAGTCACATGAGCAAGAAATGCCAGTCTGTAATACATGAGTCGCCTCTGCTTTTCACTTTCACTGAGGCTATTCCAAAAGTCAGCTTTAAATTCTATAACATTTTCATCAAATACAGCGGGATTTAAACCGGCTGTGCCGTTTTGCTCAAAAGCGGAAACAAGCTCGCTTATGGGGCGGGCTTTGTCAAGCGCTTTATCGTACCAATACTCAAAAAAGCGTTGGAAAATCCATTGAGTCCAGCGGTAGTAATCAGGCTGTGAAGTTTTAAACTCCCGGCTCCAGTCGAAGCTGAAACCAAGTGCCTGCATTTGCTCCCGGTAACGCGCGGTATTATCTTCTGTTGTAACAGCGGGGTGCTGACCAGTCTGAATGGCGTATTGCTCTGCCGGCAGACCGAAGGCATCGAAGCCCATGGGGTGCAGCACATTAAAACCTTTCAGCCTTTTGAAACGAGCAACAATATCAGATGCTATATAACCCAGGGGGTGCCCCACGTGCAGGCCTGCGCCGGAAGGGTAAGGGAACATATCCAATACATAATACTTGGGCTTATCGCTGTGATTATCAACACGGAAAGTTTGTTCCTTCAGCCAGCGCTGCTGAATTTTTTTCTCGATTTCCCTGAAGGAATGATCGCTCATTGTATTTGGCTTGTTCGGTTTAAAAACATACGGCATTTTAGCTGCCGCCGGGTAATAACCCGCAAATATAGACAAAGCAAAGCAAAGAGGAATGGTATAAGAATCAAGTAATTAAAAATCAATACATTACAATTTTATATACTCTATAAAATGCACACATTTCTTTTTTCATGCTGATATGCCGTTGCAAACCTTAAATTTGCGCTGCAATACAGCCCGGTATTCTGCCGGGTAAGTGCATTTACCATATTATCACCTGTATGATAGTTGTAACCGGGGCCGCAGGCTTCATAGCATCCTGCCTTTGCGCCAGGCTGAATGCCGAAGGCTTTACTTCCGTAATTGCCGTTGATGATTTCAGCCATTCGAGCAAAGAAGCCAACCTTATTGGTAAAAACATAGCTGAAAAGGTTGACAGAACCCAATTCTTCAGTTGGCTTGAAAAGAATTTTGAGCATGTGGAATTCATTTTCCACCTTGGCGCACGCACAGATACCACAGAGTTCAACAAGGAAATATTCGACGAGCTGAACGTAGCCTATTCACAAAAAATCTGGAAAGCCTGCATTGAGTACCAAATACCCTTGGTGTATGCCAGCAGCGCAGCCACCTACGGCCTGGGTGAACATGGCTATAAAGATGACGAAAGCCTCATTCCCCAATTAAAACCCCTGAACCCTTACGGCGACTCTAAAAACGAGTTCGATATATGGGCGCTAAAGCAGGAACGCAAGCCTTTCTTCTGGGCAGGCCTTAAGTTCTTCAACGTTTACGGACCCAATGAATACCACAAAGGCCGCATGGCATCTGTTGTATTCCATGCTTTTAACCAGATAAAGGATACAGGGGCCATGAAGCTTTTCCGCTCCCATAACCCTGATTTTGAAGACGGCGGACAGATGCGCGATTTCGTGTATGTGAAAGACGTTTGCGAAGTCTGTATTTTCCTGATGCACCATCGTAAAAACAGCGGCATCTATAACCTCGGCAGCGGCACCGCCCGACCTTTCAGGGCCCTTGCTGAGCAAACTTTCAAATCGCTCAATAAACCTGCCGATATATCTTTCATAGATACCCCGGCCGATATTCGTGATAAGTACCAGTACTTTACAGAAGCCGATATGAGCAAGCTGATAAGCATTGGCTATACCCAGCCATTCCATACACTGGAAGAAGGGATTGATGACTATGTTACCAATTCCCTGAATACGGGGAGGTATTATTAATGAGCACAAGGCTTATAAACCAACAAAGCCGCTGCGGTGCAGCGGCTTTGTTGGTTTATGGCCTTAGCCAGTTACTTTGAGGCTTAACAATTAGCCTAGCATTATTGTATGCCATTTTCAATGTTAAACAGGTTCTGGCTGTGTATGTCTTATCGTTCAGCTTATGAACCACCAATGCTAAATCTGCATTTGGTGACCCGGGAGTAAGGCATAATGGCAGCAAAAGCTGTATTTTATTATCATAGAATTGCGGCACTGCAATTTTATAATTGGTCCGCATTTTCTTTTTCACCTCATCAATAGACCCGGTAAGTTGCCGTCTCAAATCTGCATTATCCGTTTTTTGAAGATGCGGCGGAAACCTTCCGATGTTATCCTCGATTATATGATCAATATCAGGTATAAGCTTGCACTTCGGATTAAAAATCAATAAATCAGGCTTTTCAAAGAAATCAGCCATTTCAGGCAGGTTATCTGAAAAGAACTTCAGCAACATATTGTCGCTCTCCTTAACAAAGGATTTAAAGAAATATGGTGAAGATGGTCCCGGTTTTGAAGATTTATACTCTTCAAAAAAAGCATAAATCTCTTCAAGATTTCGGGTAACCAAACCTGTATTAAAACAGGCAAATTTATTATCGGCAGTGAATGCTACCTTTTTTCCTGGCTTAACTTTCTAAATGTGAAATCTAAGTAGTTCTTTAGAATTGAATATGATTTAGCACCTGAATCATGAAAATCCCAGTCCTCCTTATCTGCAAGCTCTTCGGCCAAAAAACGTATGCTATCCAAATAGCTTGGAAAATATGCAAAATCAAACAAGGGATTCGTGTAAGTTCCTTTTGCCATTTATCGTGCAGGCTTTGTGTCTTAACTATGTATAAAATAAAAACCGCCACAAATCGGGGCGGTTTTCTATATGTTCTTTTACGTTTATGTTCTTTTCTGCGGATAAACCCGCAGCCGTCTATATGTATATAAATACAATACAAATATAGCACCTGTTTAAGGAAAAACAAAGAGTTTCTGAATAAATAAGGAGCAATTCAGGCCCTTGCTTTCTTCCTTCGCCACCTCTCCTTAGCAATCAGCTGAAACTCACGGCTGCTCTGTCCTGCAACGCTGGTATTCTCATTAGCCCTGCGAATGAGGTAAGGCATAACCAGCGCAACCGGACCATAAGGCAGGTATTTGGCCACATTAAAGCCCGCTTTGGCGAGGTTAAAGCTTATATTGTCGCTCATGCCATAGAGCTGGCTGAAATAGATACGCTTATCGTTCGGCGCAATTTTACGCCTCTCCATTTCATTGACTAATAGCATACAGCTGGCCTCGTTATGGGTGCCGGCACATAACGATATGCGGTCAATATTATCAAGGCAAAAAAGTAATGCTGCGTCATAATCCCGGTCCGATGCAGGTTTGTCGGGCTGTATAGGGTCTGCATAGCCGAGTCGGGCGGCACGTGCACGTTCTTTTTCCATATATGCCCCCCGTACCGGCTTGGCCCCGAAATAATATCCGCCGGCTTTTGCCTGCGCTGCTGCTGTTTTCAGATTTTGCAGGCTTTCTGTTCGGTACATCTGGAAAGTATTATACACTATGCAGCGGTCCTGGTTAAAAAGCTGCATCATACGGTAACACAGGTTATCTATTACATCCTGGATCCAGGTTTCCTCGCCGTCTATAAGAATACGAATGCCCAGTTCTTCGGCACGGCCACAAATGCGTTCAACCCTTGCCTCGGCCCTTGCGAACTCTGTTCTTTCATCGGCGCTGAGCGATGCCCCGCTTTGCATTTTTTCAAGCAATGCAAACCGAGCCAGCCCGCTAAGCTTAAAAACCCCGAAAGGTATATACTCAGATTTTGCAGCCCGCTCTATTGTAGCCAATGTTTCAGCGGCAATGGCATCAAATGCGGCCTCCGTTTTCTCGCCTTCGGCGCTGAAATCGAGAATGGTACCTACGCCGCGACTGCCGATATTGTTTACCGCTTTTTCGCATTCCTCAATGGTTTCGCCACCGCAAAACTGTTCGAAAACAGTGCTTTTTATAATGCCCTGCACCGGCAGGTGCATCTTAAGCGCCCAATTTAATACAGCGCTCCCGGGGCCTGTGAGCCAGGGCATATTCATGGCCCTGAAAAGCCAAAAGGCTTTTTCTACCTGCGCATCGGTTTTGGCGGCGAAAGCGGTGGCAGTATCGCTGAAATCAGGCTTGGGGAAGGGGTGCGGAATTGAAGGCATACTTTAGCGCTGAACTGTATTAAAAGGCTGCTGCAAGATAAGGGGATTTAGCGTTTTTGCATCGGCAATAGCGGTAATCCCGGTGGTAAAGCATAAAAAAGGCCGGAACCCTTTATCGGTCCCGACCTTCGGAATACACGCTACGCGCTTATTTGCGTTCTTATGGCTTATACTACCCACGTGACACCAAGAACAACCTTGGCCACATCGTTCTGCAGGGTAATTGTTCTTGGCGGAATACCTTTTCTAAGGTAATGGGCCGGAACAAATTCAAGCGTCTCTATAAGCCGTGGTGAAGCATCTTTTTCAATGCTGAGTAAATGCAGGCTGTGCTGACCTGTAAGATCGCTGATGCAGTTATTGCTTGAAAATCCCCATCCGTTTGGCAATTGCTCAGGGTTGGCAACTTTTATGCTCTGATCAGGGTTGGTAAGCAGGGAGTGCGATGTGTTGGAGAGGCTCACATAAAGGTTATACTCCTTTTCCGAAAATGTGCTGAAAGGCAAAGCCTGCACCTGTACCGAGTTAATGACCAGGCTTTCGCCCTGTTTTTCACCTGCGCCATCTTCAGAAATATAACCAAGACCACGGCTGATAGCGAAGCCCGCGAGTACCAGCCAAATAAGCGTTCGAAAATGCATTTTAGTTTTCATAGGAATTTGGACATTGGTATAATGTAATATCCCATTCCCCGAAAACAATGCCGAAATTCGTTTAAAAGGCCTGCAACCTGTTCAGCTTCCTGTAAAGCCCTTTTTCGTCGTTTAATAAAGAAATGTGAGTACCTTCTTCCACAATACTGCCGCTTTGAAGCACCAAAATAGAATCAGCGCTTTGAATAGTGCTAAGCCTGTGTGCAATTACCAATGAGGTCCGGTTTTCCATCAGCTTAGCCAATGCATCCTGCACAAGCATTTCAGATTCGGTATCAAGCGCCGAAGTAGCCTCATCAAGAATAAGTATGGCAGGGTTCTTTAAAACAGCCCTTGCAATGCTGAGGCGCTGCCTTTGGCCGCCGCTTAGCTTTACGCCGCGGTCGCCTATAATGGTATCATAACCATGTTCCGATTTTATAATAAACTCATGCGCGTTTGCAATGGCTGCGGCACGGTAAACCTCTTCCTTAGTGGCATCTGTTTTGGCGAAGGCTATGTTATTGAAAATAGTGTCGTTAAAAAGAACGCTTTCCTGTGTAACAACACCCATTTGCGCCCTCACCGATTCAATATCGTAATCGCGAACATCTTTACCGTCTATGAGTACCTGCCCGGCAGTTACATCATAAAAGCGCGGAATTAAATCTGCAATGGTGCTCTTGCCGCCGCCACTTGGGCCAACAAGGGCTATGGTTTTCCCTTTTGGCAGCTTAAATGAAACATTGTGCAGTACAGTAGACTTTCCGTAGGCAAAGCTCACATTTTTAAGCTCTATGCAATCGCTGAAATCAGCAAGCGGAACGGCGCCGACCTTATCGGTAACCTGGTTTACCTCATCCAATATTTTAAATATGCGCTCACCGCTGGCCAGGCCCCGCTGCACCGATCCGAATGCACCGCTCAGCGCTTTTGCCGGGCGCATAACCTGCGAAAATATGACCACGTAAGTCAGGAAAGCGCCTGCATCGAGCTCAGGGTTAGGGTCAAGCACCAGCTTGCCGCCATATAGTATTATGCCTGCAATCATTAGGCTTCCTAAAAACTCCGAAGTAGGCCCGGCCGCTTCGCGGCGAATAGATGTTTTGCGAATAAGCCTTGTGTAAAAACCGTCTTCATCGAAAAACTTACGACGTATATAGCCCGTTCCGTTAAATGCTTTTATAACGCGCATACCGCCCAGGCTTTCATCCAAAATACTCATCATGCGTCCGAGAGAGTCCTGCCCTTCCCGGGCTTCGCGACGCAGGTTCTTGGTTATAAGGCCAATTAAGCCCCCCGAAACAGGAATAATAAGCAGCGTGAACAGCGTTAGCTTGCCCGAAATATAAATAAGCACCCCGAGGTAAAAAGCTATCGTAATAGGCTCTTTCATGATTACCGATAAGGTATTCGCCACGCTCGATTCCACCTCGCGAACATCAACAGTAATACGGCTTATAATATCGCCTTTGCGCTCGTTGCTGAAATAGCCCAGGTGCATGCTGCTTATTTTCTGAAAGAGCTCACGCCGCAGGTTACTTACGGTGCCTGTTCTGAGCGTTTCAATTATAGACGAGGCTAAAAAGGTAAATATGGCCGAGCACATAACGCTCACCACCAACACCCCGCAAACAAAGGCCAAGGCCCCTGTTCTACCATTTGTAAGCACCTGGTTCGAAAGGTAATAGTTGAAAAGCGATGTGATATAATCTATCTTATGTGCCAAATCGAAATGCGGCTCAACGGCCATTTTCTGCAAGGCTGCCGTATCAAGGGTTTTAAAGAGCAGGTTCAGGGTAGGTATCAGCATCGAAAAATTGACAAGCCCGAAGCAAATAGAGGCAAGCGAAAAAAGCAGGTACGGAATAATAAACTTGTAAAATGGCTTAGCATAGCTAAGCAGTCGCAAATAGGTCTTCATCGGGATTGGCGTTTGCGGCAAGGCTGCTTAAACGCGGCAAAGTGCACTCTTTAAAGCGCTGAAATAAACGGGGTATTTCCGGCCATAGCCGGTTAATAGCTGCATAGGTTCAGAAGCAAAGGCTTTTAAAGCCTTACTATGCAGTTGGCAATTTATATGCAGGCTTTTAATACCCGCATTGCATTTAATATGCAAGGTAGGTCTTACGCAGCTATTGCCCAAACTTGCCGCGGTCGGCACCCGGTTAGAGGCTTATGAACGGCTTATTTGCTTTCCTGAAATATAAACAAGTACCACCTTTCAGAATGAACCGGCAATAAGAAATGGCACAGCCTGTATCCTGCTTATATCTCAGTCGCAGTTATATTCTGCGCTGATGGTATAGGTTGCTTTAACACCCATCACATTCTCGCTTACCGACATTCCTGTGGCAAACCTTTTATCGTTTGACTTAACAGCTGTGTAAACTGATTTTGACCCGGCAATGGTTTTAATCTGCTGGGTGGAATTATTTCCCTGCACGTAATAGCTGATTGATTCGGTAATTAAGCCCCTGTCAACAGCGTTCGGGAAAATAAAGGTTTTAAAAGTTGGCGTGTAAAGCGCCGCCGTGGCCACTTCAAATTTGTAAGACCTGAATAGGAAGTATTGCTTTATTTTATGGCTTATATCATCAACAAGCGCTGCGCTGTCCTGCAAAAGATTGCCGTTACCATCGTAAATATATTTATTGCTGCTTCGCAAAACTCCGCGGTTGTAGGTTACTGCCGCGCCGGGTCTACTGTGGATGTATGCTGAAAATAAGGTGCTGTCGCCGGCGGTATTTACCATGCTTTTCAGATTGCCTGCCCCGTCATAAGCGTAGGTAGTGGTTTGCGGGTTGGGGTTGCTGCCGCTGAGCCTTACAACGGTATTAATTGCCTTGTCGCCCACATAGCTGAAGGTTTGGGTGCTTGTTAATGAGCCTGCATAAAAATATTCTATTTTAACAAGGCGTTGGTTACCGTCATAAGTATAATCATCGTAGCTGTTTACATCGCTCTGCCCTGTCCTGCTGTCGATATGAGAAATGCGCGTCGGCTTTTTAAAGCTGTTGTAAACTGCTTTGTATCCGCTGTAATAGGTATCGCGGGTTTCGCGGTAAGAGCTTACCCGGCAACCTGTGGCAGGAGCGGTAATAGGGCCGGGCTTGTCGGTGCCGCCTATGCAGCTTTGCAGCAATGCCGTTATGCCAAAGATAAATATGGGTAAAGCCGGTAAGCCCGAAAGTAATTTAAAAGAACGTACTAAGTTCATGAAGGGAAGTATGGGAATCAGCAATAAAGGTACAAAGGTCAAAGTTCATACCTTATTAATTGTACCTGCGGAAAATTAAATCAGGGAGCAGCTTCAGATAATCGGAACCGGGCAAAAAGCAGCAGGATGCTTGCGGGGGAGTAAAATTTGTTGATTAAACTATTCGAATCAAAACGAAATCAGATTTCCCAAAACTGAATTCAGAACCGAAAGCGGACTCCAGGGCCCGATTCGGGAATTAAGAAGCTCAAAATTAAATTAGCGGGTTCATATTGGAATTACTTCAGGCTAATAATTTTAAACTCGGTCCTGCGGTTCATTTTTCGGCTTACCTCGTCTGTTTTACTGCTTATCGGGTGGGCTTTACCGTAACCTTTTACACTTAGTCTTGTTCCTGCAATTTTATTTTGAACAAGGTAAGCAGAAACCGATTTTGCACGCGCCTCACTGAGTTTTACATTCTCAGCATCGCTGCCAACATCATCGGTATGTCCCCCGATTTCAATATGCAGGCCTGGGTTTTCTGCGAGGAAAGCAACCAGGATATCAAGCTCGGCTTTTGATTCGGGCAGCAGTGTACTTTTATTCGTTTCGAAAAAGATATTGTGCAGGCCGGCTTTGCTGCCTGCCTTAATTGGACTCAGCGGAATATTGAGGCTCATGCTGCCCAGCTTGCCGGGCTTTGCGGCATCAAGGTTAAAGCTTCTGATGAGGTAGCCTTTTTTATTTACATACAGGCCGTAATTGCCACCTGAAGGAACCACCATAAGGTAATTGCCGTTTAAGCTGTCGCTCATTACGCTGTAAACCTTTCTGCTGCCTGCGGCATTTATTAACTCTACTTCAGCTTCAAGTGGCTTTTTGGTAATTTCATCGGTTACAATTCCTTTTACGTAAGTGCAAACTTTGGCAGGTTTCCATTCATTGGGCACCTCGTACCTGAAAATGCGGCTTGTTGAAAGATTGTGGTTATCACGGTCTTCAATGTTAAACAAGGCATCCTTACCATCGGCGCTTACAAAAATGGAAGATTCGCTGCGATGTGTATTAACCGGGAAGCCAAGGTTAACCGGTTTGCTCCAGGTTGAATCGGGAAAGTTAAATTGGCTGAAATATAAATCCTGCCCGCCGTAACCGGGGTGACCTGAACTGCTGAAAAAAAGGGTTTGGCCATTGCCATGTATGAAAGGTCCGAATTCAGCATCAGGGGTATTTATAACAGGGCCCAAATTTTTGGGAACGCCCCATTTGCCTTCGTTCTCGCGCCGGCTTACCCAAATATCATATCTTCCGAAACCGCCGGGCCTGTCTGATACAAAATATATGGTATTGCCATCAGCAGAAAGCGAGGGTTGAGATTCAAAGGCATTGGAGTTAATGGCAACCAGGTTTTCGGGCTCTTCCCATTCCTCGCCCAATTTGCGCGATATGAAAAGGTCTACCCCGCCCTTGCCTTCATGGCCTTCGGCTGCGGCAAAAACCATAAGCCTGCCATCGGCGCTTACCGATGCTGTACCCTCGTTATAAAATGTATTGATACTGCTGCCTACGGAATGCGGCACTTCCCAAAGCCCGTTTCGCTTGGCCGATGTGTATAGGTTTTCATCGTCTTCGGCATTGTTGCTTCCTTTACGGGCAGTAAAGAAAATCTGCTCCTTATCGGCGGTCATGCACGGAAAGTATTGCAAGGGAAATGCATTCAAGGGGTTAGGCAATGCTTCCGGCTTAATGCGGACCGGGCGCTTCATTCCTTCTATGGCGAAATTTGAACCTTCAAGCTTAATTTTTGCCCTGGCAATAAAGTCCTTATTATGGGCTGTATCGGCTAAGAGTGTGTGTAACACTTCTGCCGAGCGTTGGTAATACCCGCTGTCCTGGTAAACAATGCCCAGCCTGAGCAATGCTGCATTCCTTTCCGGCGATTGCGGGGCCAGGTCGGCAAACTTTTTAAGGTTGAAAATATGCTGCGCGTTTTCCCTGTGAATGCCGTTTATTTCGGCCATTTTAAGGTAAGCGTAGGCAAATTTCGGATCACTGTCTATTGCTTTTTCAAGGTATTTGCGTGCGGGAGCAAACTGCCTTTCGGCCATGAGCTCGGTAGCTGCTGTATAAAAATGCTGCGCGCGAGATTTCTCGCTTTGAACGGGCTGGGCCATTAAAGCAGGAATTCCGGCCAAAATAAGAAGCAGGAGAAATACGTGTTTAATGTAAGTCATTCAAATACAGAACGCTGATTTGGGTGCTAATGTTGCCTTTAATTAACACGAGGCTTTTTGCCGGGTATCGGTCCCTGCAAATATTACCGGGAAAAAGGCTTTTAGCTATTCAACTGTAATGGCGAATTCAGCGCTCCATTCCCGGCCCGCTTCAAGCTTAATATTGCCTTCTTTAACTGTATAATCAGGACTTGCATTACGCGTATCTGCAATGCCGTACCAGGGCTCAACGCAAACAAAGGGAGCGCCGGGCTTGGCCCAAATGCCCAGGTATGGAAAATCTTTAATTTCTATTTTAAGGCTGTAATCTCCGCGCTTATTTAACAGGCGCACATAAGCGGATTCATGACCGGCAAAAACCAATGCATCGTCTTTGAAAATTTCATCGCTGAGGGCAATTACGCGGGCATTATCAAGGTAGGGCACTGTTTCGGCCGGTAAGCGCAGGCCGGCTTCAAGGTTTTGGCGGAACAACGTTTCCGGCTTTTCGAATTCAAGATAATAATCGCTGATGCTTTCATCGGCATGCGCCGGGGCGGCAAAGCCTGGGTGCGCCCCAATGCCGAAGTAAAGGGGTTTCTCAGAATCGGGGTTTATTACAGTGTATTTTATTGCGAGCCTGTTCCCGGCGAGCTTATAACTGATTTGCAGCCTGAAAAGGAATGGGTAAAAATTGAGGGTTGCCTCGGTTTGCTGCAGCTCAAATACAAGCTCGTCGGCACTTTCAGTCACTATTTTAAAATCCATATCACGGGCAAAGCCGTGTTGGGGCAGGTACCAGGTTTTACCGTAATACTCGTAAGCATTGTTTCTGAGCTTGCCTACAATGGGGAACAATACAGGCGCATGCCTGGCCCAAACAATGGGTTCGGCCTGCCAAATGTATTCCCGGCTATCTGTATGGCGTACAAGGCTGCAAAGCTCTGCTCCCTGCGCGTGAACGCCGACAGCCAGTAAATTGTTACTTAATATATGTGGCATCTGTTTGGCGGACCTGCTGTTGCAGGTGTACCGGGCTAATAATTTTCTTAAATCAGGTATTTCAAAGGAGAGTACAATGGGCAAATGCCATTCCGGATAGAGTTAAAGCTCCGTTATTTAATTACTTTAAACCGGGTATTTTGGTTATATAATTTAAATCAGGCAGCCCTTGAATTAAGGCTGGCGCCTATTTTTAAGGAAAGGTCGAAGAACAGTATTCTTGCCGATGCATTGCGCTCTATATGGAAAATTGCATCGTTGAGCAGGCTGTAAAGATCATCTGCATTATGCATGCTCACGAAAGGTGAGAATTTTTCTATAAATACAGCCTCTTCTTCGGGTAACCTTACCAATTCAGGCACACCCATGCGCCAGATTAATGCCTCCCTGATCATGGTTGATGTGTAGTGCAGCATGGTTTTCTGCCCTTCGCGGCCAAGCTTTGTAAACTCATCGCTTAGCTCCCCCAATTCTGCGAACCGGCGGCTGAAGCAGGTGCGCATCCAGCGGGTAAAGAGCGGGAAGCTGTCGGCGCCCTCATCGGCTTCAAGCCTGAGCGCCTCGCGTACATTGCCCTCTGAAAGGCGGGCTATACGGGCTGCGTTTTTTTCATCGGCTCCCCTTGCCCGCATAAGGGCTACCATTTCATTGTTGGTATAAGGGGGCAATGTAAATATTTGGGTCCGGCTGATAATGGTGGCCATCAGGCGGTTAATATCGTTGCTTACAAGCAGGAATATGGTTTTGGCGCTTGGCTCCTCCAGCATTTTCAGCAGCGCGTTAGCGGCCTGCAGGTTCATGAGCTCAGGCAGCCAAAGCAGCATTACCTTGTATTCAGATTCAAAGGCTTTCATGCTCAGGCCCCTGATTATATTGCGGCTTTCTTCTACGCTAATATTTAGCTGCTTGTTTTCGGCACCGAAAAACGCCGCCCAATCCTGTGCATTGCCATAAGGAAATTCCTTAACAAAGTTCCGGAATTGAGGCAGGAACTTCTCGCTTACAGGTTTTTCGGTAACTGTTTTATTGGTTGCGGTAGGGAAAGCCAGGTGCAAATCAGGGTGAACCAGCTTTGAAGTTTTGCTGCAGCCGGGGCAAATTCCGCAGCTGTCGGTATCTGTCCTGTCGGTACAGTTCAGATAAGCGGCTTCAGCAAGGGCCAGCTGCAGCGCAGGTGTTCCTTCGGCGCCGGCAAAAAGCATGGCATGGGCTGTTGAGCCCGTTTGCGCTGCATTAATGAGTGCTTTCTTAACTTCGGTGTAACCGGGTACCTGCGAAAATTGCATTGAATTGATTAAGCCTGTGGTTACCTTTACGGGGAAATTTGCGGTAATATATCGCATAGCCTGCAAGGCTCCGGCCGGCAGGCAAAAGTAAGGAAAAATTAGCGCGCCGGGCTGTATTACGCTGCCAAGTGCTTAATTCTTCAGCTAATTTATTACATCGGCACTAAACTGCCGGTAAAAGCCAATCTGAAATGGACAATTCAAAACCGCGCCCGCCAATGCGCACAAAAAATACATTAAAAGATTATTTCGCCCTTGGTGAAGTCTTCGGCTACTTTTTCCGTAAGCCTGATCCTGCGCGTGCAACAAATTTTAACCTGCGTATGATGCACAGGAGCAACCGCATAGCCATGGTAATGGGTATGGCCGGCATCATTTATATTATTGTTAAGCTTATAATCAGGCACTGAAATTACCCGTGAACGCCGAAACCTTACGCGAATACTGCCTTGCCAAACCCGGTGTGACCGAGCATACACCCTTCGGGCCTGATAACCTGGTTTTTAAAGTGGGAGATAAAATGTTCCTCATCATTTCCCTCGACGAACCCATACTCTCTTTTAATGCCAAATGCGACCCGGAAAAGGCTGTGCAATTACGTGAGCAATACAGCAGCATTAAACCCGGATACCACATGAATAAGCAACACTGGAACACTGTAACTGCCGACGGCAGCCTGCGTGAAAACCTGGTTAAGGAACTGGTTGACGACAGTTATGAACTTATTAAATCAGGCCTTTCAAAAAAGAAGCAGGAAGAGATTAATAAATTAAGCTAAAAACCGGCATTTTGCCGACATCCTAACGTTTAAAAACTATTTTAAATTGGTATATGTATATACCGGTTTTAATAGTGCTTCTTGCGGCACCATATTCCGAACAGGCCCCAGGCATGTTTATACAGGCATGAAATTTCTTATTCTTCGTTTTTCCTCTATAGGCGATATTGTACTTACAACACCGGTTATGCGCTGCCTGCGGAAGGCAATGCCCGATGCTGAAATTCATTTTTGCACAAAGAAGGCCTTTGCCGGAATATTGGCTCCCAACCCGAATATAGATAAGCTGCACCTGCTTGACGCCGATATGCCTGATTTAATTGCCCGCCTGAAAGCCGAGCAATTCGACATGGTGATAGACCTGCACAATAACCTGCGTACCCGCAGAATTAAATGGGCCCTGGGGGTAAAAGCCTGCAGTTACAATAAACTTAATATTCAAAAATGGCTGTATGTAAATTTCCGTATAGATACTTTACCCAAAGTGCATATTGTACACAGGTATTTGGAAACCTTGCGTAAATTAAATGTACCTGACGATGGCCTAGGTTTAGATTTTTTTATTGAAAAAGACAGTGAAATAAATCTGTCTGAAATACCGGAGTCGCACAGGCTCGGGTATTCAGCAGTTGTTATTGGTGCGCAGCATTTTACAAAGCGCCTGCCCCCTGAACGAATTGCAGAACTTTGCATAAGCATACCCGGCCCTGTGATTCTCTTAGGCGGCCCTGAAGACAAGTTGAGAGGCGAAGAAATTTTGGAAATCCTTACTTCACATGCAGGTAAAGTTTTTAATGCATGCGGTAAGTTCAGCCTTCAGGGCTCAGCATCGTTGGTTAAGGAGGCAAACCTTGTTTTCAGCCACGATACCGGCCTGATGCATATTGCTGCTGCTTTCGGAAAAACCATATACAGCATTTGGGGCAACACTACGCCTAAATTTGGCATGTACCCTTTCCGTACACCGTATGTGGTTTGGGAAAATAATAAACTTACATGCAGGCCTTGCTCAAAGATTGGGTATGCAGCTTGCCCAAAGGGTCATTTCAAATGTATGAAGGACATAAATTTTACATTTAACCAAGAAATATTACATGAATAAGTACAATGATCCTGCAACAATTAAGGTATTAACCTATCTTTAACCTCCGGCATCACCTTTTTTCAATACCTTTAGTAAATAGGAACATACCAAACCTTATTAAATGCATCAATTAACTGAATTCTTCCGGGGCATATTAAATACCGACAATTGGCCGGCAAGATGGCACTGCGGAAATTGGTCTGAATTTGAAGGTTGGCTGTATATTTTGTCTGATTTAGGAATTTGGGGAGCATATTTCGCAATTCCGTGCATTATTATGTACCTGACCTACAAAAAGCGGGTGCCCTTTATGGCAATATTTTGGTTATTTACTGCATTTATACTTGCATGTGGTTTAACCCATTTAATGGATGCCGTAATTTTCTGGTGGCCCGCCTACAGGCTTAGCGCGGTTATCAGGTTTTCAACAGCAATTATATCATGGGTAACGGTGTTTGCATTGGTAAGAATAATTCCCAAGGCCCTGCAAATGAAAACCCCTGAAGAGCTCGAAGTAATTATTAATAAACGAACTGCCGACCTCAACAGGGCCAATAACGAGATGAAGGAAATGACCCTTGATCTTATGGCTTACAATAAGCGCCTCGAAGATTTTACAAGTATCACAAGCCATAACCTGCGTTCCCCGGTAAGCAATATGAGCGGGCTTTTGGCACTGTACCATCGTGAGCCAACCACAGAAAAAAAGGCTGAATTGGTTCAGAAACTGCAGGTTGTGGTAAGTCACCTGACCGATACGCTCGACGATTTGAGCGAAGTGCTCAAAGTAAAAACCAAGAATACCGAACCGCCTGAATCGGTGGAAATAATGCCTGTTTTTAACCGTGTGCGTGAAAGCCTGGTTAACCAAATAGATGAATGCCATGCCCTTATTGAAGCCGATTTTGATGATGCACCGAATGTTTACATTAACCGGGCTTACCTGGAAAGCATTCTGATGAATTTATTCAGCAATGCGCTGAGGTACAGGAGCCCTGAACGCAAGCCCCATATCAGGTTCCGCACCTACACAGAAGATAATATTACAGTACTGAAAGTAAGCGATAACGGCTTAGGAATTAATATGGAACGGCACGGGGCTAAGCTGTTTGGCCTGCATAAAACATTTCACAAAAACCCCGATGCACGCGGCCTTGGCCTCTTCCTGGTAAAAGCGCAGGCAGAATCTGCCGGTGGCGATGTGCGGGCAGAAAGCCGTGAAAATGTGGGCACTACCTTTACCGTGCAGTTTGGGAAAACAGACAGACATGATAAATAATAACAACAAAATATGCGTTGTAGACGACGATTTTACGTTCCACTACATTGTAAAAGAATACATGCGGGTAATGGGCTACAACCACAAATTGCTTGAATTCAGCGACGGTGAAGAAGCCATTCAGTACCTGCGCGAAAATGCAGACAATTCTGAAAAACTTCCTGACATTATTTTACTGGATATCAACATGCCTGTTATGGATGGTTGGCAGTTTCTCGATGATTATAAAACCCTAAAGGAAAGGCTTGCACAACCCATTGCCATTCACATGGTAAGCAGCTCAATTCATGACGCCGACGTTAAGCGTGCCGCCAAAATACCGGAAATAGTAAGCTACGTGGTAAAGCCTGTAACAATTGAAAAACTAACCAATATAACGGGGTATAAAGCAAGTGTTTAATCCTGCACCAAAAATAGCCGGAGCTTAAAAACACGGGTCAGAAAAGCCCGATAAAAAACAATGAATGCCTGTAAACGGTTTTAAAACCAGAAACAGGCATTCATTTTTATTAACCGGCCATACCTTCCGGTTTGGCAATTAGTATTTTAATACCTCAATTATCAGAATCTCGGGCAAGGCAGACTTTGATAGTCTTTACGTTTTTTAGCCAGTCTTGGGCTGTTGAAAAGATAAGCTGCCGTTATTTCGTGCGAACCGCCGTAAACCGGGCCAACCTGTGAAACAGGCACATCGTAGCTATACCCCATTTTAAATGCATCGGCTGTAAAGCCGATAAGGAAAATTGCAGCATCCTGGTTTACGGTTCTGTAGCCGTTGCTGACAATGGGTATGCCGCGGTAATAAGCGCCTATTGTAATGGGTAAAAAGTCGAAAGAAAGCCCCATATCAAGCTGTATAAAATTGCTCTGCTTGCGGAACATGACCGACGGGGACATAGAAGGCACATCATCGTCGCGATGGTATAGGTTCACATTTCTGATTGGTATGGTAAACCCTGCCGCAATGCTGGCAAAACTGTATTCGGTAATGGTTCTCCCGCCTAAAATATCGTGCTGCTCGCGGTTAATATGCTTGGCAGCACCTGATACCCAAACACTTTTATTGTGCACCACCACGCCAAAACTTAAATCAGGATCAACAAAAACAGCATTTTTAAGGTTTTCGGCAGTTGGCTGAATATTGCCTTCGTTCTGAATCTGGTCTCCGAAAGTGAGTTGACTGAGGTCGTAGGCCTGCCTGACAAAACCGCCTGAAATACCGGAATTCATTTGCCAGCTCTTATTAAGCTGGAGATGGTAGCTGTAAACCAAATTTAAAGAAGTGGTTTTCAGGGTATTTACTCCTGCAAAATCATTAATGTAAATCAGACCTATCCCCGATTTTGCTTTCTTAATATATGCATCATACGAAGCTGAAAATGTGGTATAGGGGCCCGGCATGGATGTCCATTGATTGCGGAATCCAAGGTTCAGTCGATGGCATTCCTCGCTGCCGGCCAGTGCCGGATTCAGGTACAGCGGGTTGGCAAAATACTGTGAAAACTGGGCATCCTGCGCATTGCCGGGAAGCGCAAAAAGCAGCGATACAAGTAATACCGGGAGAAAAAGCCGGGTAAAAACTTTAAAACATGGAACAATCAAGGTGTATGTCGGTAAAAAAACTATAATTGATTAGCTGGTTTTCAATAACCTGTTAATGATTACGAAGCTGCTTTGCAGGCTTTTTATTTGTCCAGCGCAGTGTGCTGAGCAAATGGCGCATATCTTCGCTGATGTAATCTATTACAGGTTGCAGGCTGTCGTTCTTGGTTGCGGTGCGGAAATAAAGCGCACCACGCAGGAAATTTGCGCTGCTGTCGGAAGTATAGAACTGGAATTGACTGGGCACCTGACCGCTTAACGCGAAAATAAAGCCTAAATTGCCGTCGGCAGTAGGAACAGTGGCTTCCACAATTCCGCTGGCTTTAATCTGGTGTTTGCTTACCAGCTTACGCGCATCTTCGGTAAGTTCGTTAAGCAATTTCATATTGCCGTTCAGGGGCTTATAAGTAAGCTCCACTTCGGCGCCTAAAGTAGGGTACTTAATATCTACCCAATATTTTTCGGTATGACGGCTGCTGTCAGTTTGAACAATGGCAGCTTTGTTATATTCGAAAGTATAGGGCATTAAAGAATCGAGCTGAATGTAGGCAGGTTCAGGTAAATCAATTCGGTTAAAACCCCGGCGGCGCGGTGTAAAATCCTGCCCGCAGGAGGCAAGCAAAACCGACAGCAAAAGAAATGGAATTACAAATGTAAAGTCCAATCCAAGCCTTTTCCCGGTAATGGCTGCAAGCGCCTTAAATACTATAGTTTTCAGATTGTTCAATAAATTTTCAACTTTACTGCCGCATCCGAAACCTTGCCTGCCGCTTTGGCAAACAGGTTAACAGTATATCGGGGGTTAAAATTAGGAATTTTTGCATGGAAAAAGAGACAGGGCCAAGAGAAGAAGGCCGAGATTTACCCGTAATTGGCATAACACCAGGCGATTTCAATGGTATTGGTCCGGAAATTATTTTAAAAACACTTTCCGATAATCGAATTACGAGGCTTTGCCGGGTAATTGTTTACGGTTCGGGCAGCATGATGAACAAATACCGCAAGCTGCTTAACCTCGAAGATGTAAACTTCAATACCGTAACAGAAACCAACCGGCTTAACCCAAAACGCCCGAACCTCATTAATTGCTGGACCGAGGATTATGCCCTGACTATTGGTAAAAGTACCGCCGAAGCCGGTCTCTGCGCCTTTATGGCCCTTGACCATGCCGCACGCGATCTGAAAGACGGTGTTATAGACGCACTGGTTACAGCCCCTATCAATAAGGCCAATATGCCTCCTGCCCTGTTCCCCTTCCCCGGGCATACAGAGTTCCTTGAAAGCAGGTTCGGAACCGAGGAGAGTCTTATGTTCCTTGTGGATGAAGGTTTGCGCATCGGCGTGGCTACAGGCCATATTCCCTTGCATGATGTGGCAAAGGCATTAACCCGCGACAGGCTGAACCTGAAGCTGGATCTAATGTACAACAGCCTCAGGAAAGATTTCGGCATACAGCAGCCAAAGATTGCCCTTTTAGGCCTTAACCCGCATGCTGGCGAAGAAGGCAAAATTGGGAACGAGGAAATGAATATGATGGAACCCCTCATACGCACCCTGAAAGATAAAGGCCGCATGATATTCGGCCCGTACCCCGCCGACGGATTTTTCGGGGCCCGCATGCAAACCAGGTTCGACGGCATTTTAGCCGCTTACCACGACCAGGGACTTATTGCCTTTAAAGCGCTTTCCTTTGAAAGCGGTGTTAACTTTACCGCGGGCCTGCCCATTGTAAGAACGTCGCCTGACCACGGTACAGCCTACAATATAGCAGGCAAAAACCTCGCAAACCCCGACAGTTTCAGGGCTGCCCTTTTCCTTGCCCTTGAAGTGCTTAAAGCGCGTAAGCAAGGCATTTCTTAATTCCTGAATTTCAGCCCGGGTTCACCATTACAACTCAAAAAATGCAAGCCGATAAACCAAGCGCCGATACCGAATCTATTTACAGCCAGTACCTGCGCAGCACCGGCATAAGCACCGACAGCCGTAACATCAGTTCCGGATGCCTCTATATTGCCCTTAAAGGCCCAAGCTTCAACGGTAATGCCTTTGCAGCCGAAGCTTTGGCCAAAGGTGCTGCATTCGCCATAGTTGATGAAGCCCAATATGCTGAAAACAATAAAATCATATTGGTGCCAGATGGCTTAAAAGCCCTGCAGGAGCTTGCAGCCCACCACCGCAAACAATTTAACATCCCTTTTATAGCGGTTTGCGGCAGTAACGGTAAAACCACTACCAAAGAATTGCTGTCAGCGGTTTTATCAGCAAAATATAAAACCTTCAGTACACCGGGCAATCTTAATAATCACATTGGGGTTCCTTTAAGCCTGCTGCGCATTGCACCCGGCACCGAGATGGCTGTAATTGAAATTGGAGCCAACGCCCCCGGGGAAATAGCAGAGCTTTGCGAAATTGCAGCCCCAACGCATGGTTTGATTACCAATATAGGCCGCGATCACCTTGAAGGATTCGGAACGGTAGAAGGCACAGCTAAAGCCAACGGCGAAATGTTCAGGTACCTGGAGAAAAACGGGGGAACAGCCTTTGTTAATACCCGGGAAGATTACCTGGATGAGCAGGCCAAAGGTATCAGCAATATTATTACTTACCCCGAAACCGGGGATAATTTCACCTGCAAACCCGGCCCGTCGGGCTTTTTCCTGAGCATTTTGATGCCGGACGGCAGGCTGCTGAACACCAAAATGGCCGGCTCCTATAATTTTGCAAATGCAGCAACAGCCCTGTGTCTTGCATCCTTTTTCGGCGTGCCTGATACTGATGCAAACGCAGCCTTATGTGCCTACACCCCCGCCAATAACCGCAGCCAACTGATTGAAACCGGTAAAAACACACTTATACTGGATGCGTACAACGCCAACCCCAGCAGTATGACCGCAGCTCTTGAAAGCTTCGCGGCCATTCAAACCGATAAGCCCCGCATGGTAATAGTAGGCGACATGCTTGAGCTTGGCTCCGAAAGCTTCAGCGAACATGAAGCCCTTGGCGTTTACCTTGCTTTCAGCAGTTTTGAAATTGTTATGCTGGTAGGGCCCGAATGTGTGGCCGCGGCAGATAATTGCCCTGAAGCGCTTTATTTTAAAAACAGGCAGCTGGCTGAAGCTTATATGAAGGAAATTGCATTTTCCGGCTATGTAATTTTATTAAAAGCCTCACGCGGTATTGGCCTTGAAAAACTGGCTGCATTATTATAAAAAACTTGCATGGGCATAAAAACGGGCCAATTTTGAATTGCGGGCCCTTTTGCATATTTTTAGCAATTATTAGAAATGCATAATGCGTAATAACACCTCGCCTGTAATTGCATTTTTTTACTCCCGATTATGCCAAATACCTCCAAAAATGGACAACATTGAAGATGAAATTGTTCCTTCGCGAGAACGAAAAGACTATGGTTTACTGCACCAACCCAACAAATACAGGGCATTACTTACCAACAGCCTTACAGCCTGTTTACTGACTTACCTTTTAGGATACCTTTCCCTTAATTTTATAACGGCATTAATCAGCAGTTTAATTGGTATTCCCACGCGCCTCTACTCGCACATGGTGGTATTTGCACTGGCCCACCGCGGATTAAAGAACTCTTTGAACACCCAGCTGATGTTCCTCTTGCCGCCGGTTTTGCTGGGCATTTTCACATACCTTGTATATCGTACCGGCCGAAGCAAAATTTTCAGTAAAGGTTACGGAAGGCACCTCCTTTTTTGGATTGTTGTAAATGGCTATACCTGTTGCTTTGGAGCGCTTATTAGCGGTGTTATGCTAAAAACAAACGCCGGTTGGGTGGCCAAACACAGTGGCGTTCCCTATTACGTGTTCCTGATTGTTGCAGCCCTGCTGGCAATTGCCTGGACAGCAATAGGTATAAGGCTGGTAAAACTGCTTATGCGTACCGTTTACAGCTCGCACCTGGTGGCCCTTGCCAACCGAGGTATGACCCTGTTTTATCTCATTTGGGCGCCTTATATCTTAAGCTCTGTTACCATACTGCTTATTATGTACCCTGAGTTCAACCGCTTTTTTGTGCTCATGTGGTTCCTGATGCTTATGGTTTTACTTTCGCTTTCTTATGTAACCCGGCATACATTTGTGCAGGTACGCATTCGCGATATGCCTGATTACAGCATTTCTTGGGTGGCAGTATCATTATTGGTTTTGGTGCTTATTTGCCTGCGAATCGGTATTTACCACCCTATCAGGTTTTAACATATAATTATTTATTTTAACCCAAGCATCATCCGTTCTGAAAGCGTTTATCCAATTTTTATGGTTCTTAGCGGCATGCCTTTGTGGTGTTAATCAATTTTCTGCTGCCCAAAATCTTGCTGAAAAACCGGATTCATTAAGCTTTATACCCCAAAACCATCCTAAATTCAGCGATTACCCTGCAGGCATATTGGTTTTGCCATCTCCTGAGAAAGGCAGTTGGTATGTAGAAATGAAAGTTTCCAGCCAGTACAGGAAAGAGATTTTTGAGCATGCCAATAAAGTTACCGAAGTGGAAGTACTTCAAAAATATTACTCGGCACCACATGCGATCAATTTTGATAATATTAATTTAAACGCATACTACGGGATAAGGCAAAACTTTGGCTTACATTTCAATTTAAGTACCAGGAGCAACAATTACTCCCAAAGTATGATGGCCAACGGGCAACTTATTCCTGCCGGTGCGGGAAGCAGCCCTCAAAACCCGGGTCCATGCAATTGCAGCGGGGGCATTATTCAAAAAGAAAGTCATTTCAATTCACTCAATGATTTGCGTATTTTCCTGAATACGCTCATTAAAACTTTAAACTACACTTCAATCAACGGCTCCTTAGGCCTACGATTGCCTTCAGGCCGTTTTAATTCATCCGGTTATAACCATTACACAGGGAAATCTGAAATATTGCCTTACATGCTGCAGGCAGGCAGCGGTACATTTGACTTGTTGCCGGTATTTACAATTGTAAGGACAAAGAGCCTGGGTGTCCTGGGAACGCAGCTCAGCGGTGAAATAAGAACCGGAACCAACAGCAGGGGCTATTCTCTTGGGAATAGGGCAGATATTTCAGCATGGGGAGCTTATTATTTTTTTAATGGTTGTTCAGCAACGGCAAGGGTAACCATGAGCCATTGGGGTAAAATTTTAGGTTCAGATAAAGCTGCATCAGACCTTGCGCTCTACGACCCCATGTATAACACTGCAAATACCGGGGGCACCTCAGGAACATTGCATTTCGGAGTTAATGTGGCACCGCAATTATTCAACAGGTTCAAAAGCACTTGCGGAATAGAATTTGGCTTCCCGCTTTTTCAACGCCTGAATGGTATACAGCCTGCATTAACGAGCCTTGCGAATGTACATTTCATCTTTCAAATATAAAACGTTGCTTAACCGCGTTTAAGTTAAAAAGGTAAGCAGTAAGAAATCACAAAATAAAGCTGCCGTTACCTTCAGCTAAAAGCCAAGATAACGGCAGCATATATTTTCATGCTTATTTAAGCAAGGAGTTATTTTGTTTCCTCGCCTTCTTCTTCTTCTTCCTCGTCTTCGTCTTCGTCGTCTTCATCACCTTCTTCATCTTCGTGCTTGTACGAATATAAAGTGGTATCAAGTTGGAATTCGCCGGAATTGAACTCAGCTACGAAAATGGCAATGGCTTCATCGCTCACCTCATCTATATTTAGTGCAGCCTCAAGACCGACACCGTAATCGAAGCTTTCGTCTATTTCCAGGCTTTCCTGCACCTTAATGGTGTCGTTTTCTTCAAGCTCTTCCATTATCATGGCCTTGTAGAATTCGGCTTCCGGGTTCAGGTCTTCTTCGTCGGGCAGGTTAAACTCGCCGTTTTCGTCCTCGGTAAGGTCCCACTTTTTATAATCCGGGAATTTTTTAGCGGTTTCCTCTTCGGCGCGGTCATACAGGGCGCTGCCGTGCAACAGGCGAAGGGTATATATAACTGAATTAAAAATTACCTCTTTACCCTTGTGCTTACCTACAAAGAAGAAGTGGGCATAACTGTCGTTACGGTGTTCATCTTCATTGTAAATAAAGGGCAGGCCTGAAGCAAGCGCTTCCTGGCGCAATGTGGCAATTTCTTTGGAATCGTATCCGGGATTCATGCGAATTGGTTTTTAGCGGAAAAACACCGCTGATTTAATTGTTTTTTCTTCTTGAAGCGCCTTATAAGCAAAGCGCATTGTTGTGCCTTACGGAATCAGAAACATAAACCCGCCGGTTTTAATACGGTGGACGAATGGTATTAACTGTTCAGGTATTCCTCTAAAATAGTACCGGCAACTTTAGGGTCGGCTTTGCCCTTGGTAGCACGCATCACATCGCCCATGAACATACCGAGCAGGCCTTTTTTACCGGCTTTGTATTCGGCTACCTTGGCGGCGTTTTTGGCAAGCACTTCCTCAATAATAGGGCGAAGGGTATCTCCGTCGCTTTCCTGCAAAAGATTAAGGTCGTTGGCTACCTGCATGGCCGGCAGATTCTTATCGGCCATTACCGGGAAAATGCGCTGCGATGCTGCTGAGAAGCTGATTTTGCCGGTTTCAACCAGTGCAATAAGCTCTGCAAGCCGCTCATGTGTTACACCAAGCTGCGATATATGCAATGTCATTTCGTTCAGGCGGCTTTTAACCGGGCCCATTACCCAATTGCCTGCAGCCTTATAATTTACAGTATGCTTACAAAGCGCTTCGAACCAAAGGGCAATTTCCTTGGTATCGGTAAGCACCTGTGCATCATACTCAGTAAGGCCGAACTCACCGGTAAATTTTTCGGTAAGCTGATCTGGCAGGCTGGGCATGGCATCTGTCAATGATTTCAGCCATTCCTCGCTTATAACAATGGGTTGCAGGTCGGGCTCAGGGAAATAACGGTAATCGTTCAGGCTTTCCTTGCTGCGCAGGCTGTACGTTTCGCCGGTTGTGGCATCGAACATGCGGGTTTCAGAAACAATCTCCTCCCCTGCCTCGGCCAGCGCCGTTTGCCTGCTTACTTCAAATTCAATAGCACGCTGCACATTGCGGAAGCTGTTCATGTTCTTCACTTCCACTTTTTTGCCGTATTCAGTGCTGCCTTCCGGCATAATGCTTACGTTGGCATCGCAGCGGAGGCTGCCTTCTTCCATGTTGCCATCGCAAATTTCGAGGTAGCGAACCAGCTTACGTATTTCGGTAAGCACGGCATAAGCTTCATCGGAGTTGCGCATATCGGGCTCCGTTACAATTTCAATCAGCGGAACACCGGCGCGGTTAAGGTCAATAAGTGAATCTGTTTCGCCTGAAAGGTGCATGCTTTTGCCTGCATCTTCTTCCATGTGTATGCGTGTAAGTGTTACACGACCCTTGGTTCCGTTCTTAAGTCGGTAATTTACACCGCCGCCACGGCAGATTGGGGTTTTATCCTGCGTGAGCTGGTAACCCTTCGGAAGATCAGGGTAGAAATAGTTTTTGCGGTCGTAGTAATTGTAACGCGTAATTTCGGAACCGCAGGCAAGGCCCATTTTAACAGCATACTCCACAACAGTTTTATTGCTGCGGGGCAAGGTTCCGGGGTGCGCGAGCGTTATTACGCTTATATTCGTGTTCGGCATATTGCCGTACTCGTTGCTGTCGGTGCTGTAGGCTTTGCTTTGAGTAAGCAATTGTGCGTGTACTTCAAGGCCTATGACAGTGGTATATTTCATTGTTGCTTCTGCCCGTTTTGCCCCTGCACCAGTCATGCGCAAGAGTCTGCCGGACGTATGAGGTTCAAAATTAGACAAAAAATCCGCAGGGCTTAAAGAAAACCATTATTAACTTTGCCTTGCATCATAATACAACCCGCTATATGAATACCTTTTTACGAACCTTTATGGCCTGCGCCTTTATTTTATCAGTACAGGCAAGCATTACCGATGCATCTGCAAATTATTTCCATAAACCGGCGAAAGCAGGAATCAGCCTGTTAATTAAATCTCCTGCCCCTTTAGATTCCATTGGCAAAGAGATTGTCGGAGGCAAAACTATAATATTGCATAAAGTAGATCCTAAGGAAACACTCTTCGGGGTAGCACGTAAATACAAGGCATCGGTAGCAGATATAAGGGCTGCCAACCCTGATATGAACGATGCACTTAAAACAGGTCAAACCCTGCGCATACCTGTAAAAGCCACATCGGCCCCGGCATTAGCCGTAACCAAGCCCGACCCTATTAAAGAAAAGCCAAAAGTTAACCCCGATACCAAACCGGCTTTAAAACCGGCGCATACCCATATAGTTGCCCCGGGGCAAAGCCTGAGCGGCATAGCCCGTACTTATGGCATAAGCATAGCCGATATTAAAAAATGGAATGAGCTGAACGAAAGCGGCCTGAAAGCCGGCCAAAAACTTACCATTCACAGCGACGGACCGGTAAAAAATCAAACAGCAGGTACAGGAGCTGCCTCAACTGCAGCCCCGGCATTAAGCAAACCAGAGCAATTATTACCCATTGGTTCAGAAAACACTGAAGGTAAAGATATGAATGCCACCGGCAGCGGGCAGGCACGCATTAAAGAATCGGGCATGGCCGAGGCAATTGCCGACGATCACGGGGTACGCAAAAACCTTTGCATGCACCGCACTGCGCCTGTAGGCACCATTATATCTGTTAAGAATATGACCAACGGCAGCACCATTTTGGTTCGCGTAATAGGCAAATTGCCCGATACCGGCTTGAATCAGGATTTGGTAATACGCGTTACAAAGCCCGCATTTGAGAAGCTTGGGGCTATGAATAAGCGTTTCCCGGTAGAAATTTCTTATTTGGCGCCGGAGGTGGCAGAGGTGAAAGTACCCTAAGCTTTATTAAATTGAAATAAACTCTTTGTTCAGGAATTTTTCAATCCTGAGCAGGGTATCGAGCTTGGGGTTAAAATCAATGGAATTAATCAGCCTGCTTACTGCAGATTCTGTTGTGTTTAAAGCAACAGCAAGATCTTTTTGCTTGATTTTATTTTTTTCAAGGAGATCAATTAAGCCAAGCCTTATGCCAATCATTCGTTCGGCAACATAAAGGTCTTCATCTGAAACGGCATCCATAGCCCGTTGAAAAGCTTCACGGGTTTTTTCCGCGATAGCTTCTCTCTCAGGACTTAATTTACCAATATGTGCCGGTCTGCCAGCTCTTGCTTTCATTTTTATATATTGTCTGTATAGAGTGGGAAGTTATCTCCATCGAACCAGTCTCGTGTAGCACCAAACTTATTAAACAATGACTGAATACGATCTATTTCACCAGGTATATGCTTTGTAAAAACCGATCCCTGTAGATTTTCTGACGTTTTGATACAGCCACCAATAATAACCAAAGTGTCTGATCCAAACATGAGGCCATAAAGCCGAGTATGACTGCCTTCATACAGGTGAAATACCCCATGGGCATCCGGAATATTACGTTTCCTCTTTCGTCCGCCATAAATTGTGATTACATAATCCATAAGGTTCTGTAATTTAAGTTTACCGCTGTAGAAGTTCTTATACGACATTAAGCTTTTAAAGGTGCCATGCAATGGCATAGCTTTCAGAATAGTATCGTACTGCTTTCCTTCGGAAAGAATTACTGATTTTACAACTGACTTATCCAGGCTGTTCAATAAAAGTTCGCTTTCGCGCTCTTCCAGAATTTTCTCAATTCTTTCAGCATCCTGAAAAAGCTCGGTCCAATATTGCCATTCTGAAACCGGCTTGTCTACATAATGAATTGAGTAAAGCTGCAGCGGATCATCAGGATTTCTGAGTGCAACAAGATCTATATTCTTCACATGGATGCTAAGTTAATCAATTTAATCAAATCATCAAAATTGAAAAATAAAACAGGGTGCCTGAGCACCCTATAAAGCTATTAATCCCTGAGCAACCCCGTTAAATACTGCCCGTACCCGCTTTTCATAAGCGGTTTGGCTGCGGCGGCCAGTTCATCGCGGGTAATAAAGCCCATCCGCCAGGCCACTTCTTCAATACAGCCTACTTTGAGGCCCTGCCTTTCTTCAATTACCTGCACAAAGGTGCCGGCCTGCATCAGCGACTGAAAGGTGCCGGTATCGAGCCAGGCGGTACCGCGATCAAGTATGCCTACTTTCAGCTTACCCCGGCGCAGGTATTCTTTATTTACATCGGTTATTTCATATTCGCCTCGGGGGCTGGGCTGCAGGTCGCGGGCAATTTGAACCACGTCGTTATCATAAAAATAGAGTCCGGGTACAGCATAATTGCTCTTGGGCTTTTCGGGCTTTTCTTCTATGCTGATGGCATTATTCTGCTTATCGAACTCAACAACGCCGTAGCGTTCAGGGTCGTGCACATGACAGGCGAAAACAACCCCGCCATCAGGATTGCTGTTGCTTTGCAGCAAAACTGCCAGGCCCGAAGAATAAAAAATATTGTCGCCCAATACGAGCGCCACTTTATCGTTACCGATAAAATCTGCCCCGATTACGAAGGCTTGTGCAAGCCCGTTAGGTTCAGGTTGCTCGGCATAGGAAAAGCTGCATCCTAATCTTGCACCGTCGCCGAGCAGCTTGCGGAAATGCGGCAAATCATGCGGCGTGCTTATTATTAATATTTCCCTGATACCTGCCAGCATGAGCACCGAAAGGGGGTAATAAATCATGGGCTTATCATACACGGGCATCAGCTGTTTGCTGACGGCCAAGGTAAGCGGGTGCAGGCGGGTGCCGGATCCGCCGGCTAAAATTATTCCTTTCATAATGCTGTTTCCTGGCAATTAAATGTATCGGCAAATATAGAAGGTTAAGGCATGCCTGCAATACCTGCCAGTTTTTACATTAACTCATTGTTTATAGCTTATTTGGCTTTGCTCATTTTCCATTACCTTTGTTACCTGCTTTTTACGTGTACTCACAATTGACCTGCTTCCGAAAAATTCCCGCTGCCCTGTTTTTGGCCGCGGCTTTCTTTTTAATGCTTGTGCCTGCCATGGCACAGGTAAGCGCGCAGGACAGCCTGATGAAAATTCAGCTGAAGCGCGAAAACGCTGCCATACCCGCTGATTCGCTCAGGAAGGCAAACAAAACCACCAGCCTTAGCGATACTAACTTAACAGGCGCAGCCCTGAAAGCCGGGTCTGACACAAGCAATAAACGCAAGCCCCGCAAACGCGACATTTCAACAAGCGTAACCTACAGCTGTGCCGATTCAATGCGTTACGACGCCGGCAAAAAAACTTTTTTCCTCTACAAAGACAGCAAAATAGATTACGGCGATATAAGCCTTAAAGCTGCGCTTATAGATGTTAACTATTCCACAAACGTAGTAAACAGCACAGGCGTGCCGGACAGTACAGGCCGAAACCGCGGCATTCCGATTTTTCAGCAGGGAAATACAAAGTATGTATCGCAGAAGATTAAATACAACTTCAAGACCAAGAAGGGTATAATTTCTGAAGTGGTAACCCAGCAGGGCGAAGGTTACCTGCACGGTGAAACTGTAAAGAAAAATCCGAATAATGAGATGTATGTGTCACATGCCCAATACACTACCTGTAACCTGGCGCATCCGCACTTCTATATTAACGCCCCGAAGCTCAAAATGATACCCGGCGACAGGCTTATTACCGGGCCTTTCAACATGGTTTTTGCGGGTGTGCCCACACCCTTAGGCTTTGCTTTCGGTGTTTTCCCTACACCCAAATCGCAGGCGGCAGGCATAGTGGTGCCGGCTTATGGCGAAGCTAAAGATCTTGGCTTCTTCCTGCGCGGCGGCGGCTATTACTTCCCCATTAAAGATTACGCCGACGTTAAAATACTCGGCGATATTTACAGCAAAGGCAGCTACGGACTCAATGTTTTCAGCAATTATAAAGTCAGGTATAAATATACCGGCAGGCTTTCGCTGAGCTATATAAACCGTAAAGCCGGCGAAGAAGGGCTTGAAAGCATTACCGAAAACTATTGGCTGTCATGGAGCCATACGCCGCAGAATTACGGTTCAAGCAGCTTTTCGGCCAGCGTGAACATGGGCAGCAGCAGCTATAATACCCGCTTTGCGCAAAACCTGAGCAACCACTTACAACAGTCTTTTAACAGCAACGTAAGCTACTCTAAGACTTTTACAGGAACGCCGTTTAACTTTTCGGCAGCTGCCAGCCAAAACCAAAACGTTAGTAACGGCGAAGCAAATTTTACGCTGCCTAACATGAGCGTGAACATGAACAGGATTTATCCTTTCAAACGCGCCAACAGCACCAGTAAAGCATGGTACAGCCAAATAAATACTGCATATAGCTTAACCGCTACCAATGAGTTCAGCAATGCCAAAGTAGGGCCTACTAAAATACCGGGCAACGGCCTTTCAGATGTGGTATATAATGCCGCCGGCGACACCGCACTTGGCCTTTCGCAAATAGGAACTGTATTAAAAAGGGGCAAAATATCTGCACACCATTCTATACCGGTTAGCACAACCATAACTGCTTTTAAGTATTTTAACATTAGCCCTTCTTTCACATTCAACCAGACTTTTTATACCAAAAAGTACAATTACAGCTATAACCGCGATACCTATACTGTACACGTAGATACTATAAACGGCCTGAGCCAGTTTTATAATTACAATACATCGGCCGGTGTAACCACGCGTGTTTACGGCACATACTTTATCAGGAAAGGCAGGCTTGAAGCCATCAGGCATACCTTAATACCATCGGTATCTTATGGCTATACGCCTGATTTCAGCGATAGTAAATATGGTTTCTTCCAAAAGGTGCAAACCGACAAATTAATTGGCAAGCCTGCAAAAATGACTACTGTCAGCCATTGGTATGGCCTTGGGCAGGAACCAACATCGGGCCGCTCAAGCGCCATGTCTTTCAGCCTGATTAACCAGGTAGAGGCCAAGGTCAAAACAGTTACCAAGGAAGAAACAGGTGCTGATACGGCTAAGGCAACCGGCTTAAACGGGGCTCCTTCAAATACATCCAAGCCTGCCGCAGATGCGCCCAGGAAGAAATTTGAGAAGAAAATGATTCTTGATAACCTGGGCCTTACCGGAAGCTATAACTTCCTGGCTACAAACTATAAGCTCAGCAATTTGAACCTGACTGCCAGGACCAAGCTTTTCAATCGTTTCGATGTAAACATGGGGGCCGTTTTGGACCCCTATCAGTATATACACGAAATCCCGGAAGCGACAACAGCTAACCCGGACAAGATTATTCCCGCTAACGACCCGGGGGTTCGAATTGATCGCTATGCATGGTCTGAAGGCCGGTTCAGCATTGGTACCATCAGGTCTTTCACCATTAACTTCGGAACCAGCTTCAATCCTAAGGCAGGCAAAAAGCGCACTTACACAAAGCGCGACCTGAGCATGTACACGCCTGAGCAAATGAATTACCTGATTTCGAACCCTGACCTGTACGTAGACTGGACCATTCCCTGGAACCTGAGCATGCAATACAACATGTACTATACCAAGAACGGGCTTTCGGCAGGCAAGCGTACCCAAACCGTAAACTTTAACGGCGACCTGAGCCTGACCACCAATTGGAAAATTGGCGCAAGCAGCGGTTATGATTTGGAACAACGCCAATTCGGCCTTACTAACATTAACATATACCGCAACCTGCACTGTTGGGAAATGCGCGTAAACTGGATACCCTTCGGGCAGCTGCAAAGCTATACACTCGATATTAACGTGAAGGCAAGCATTTTGCAGGATTTAAAGCTCAGCCGCAGGAACAGCTGGTACGACAGGTAATTCTCCCTGAAAGTACCTGACATCCAAAACCCCATACCAAAGATTTATTCCCGGTATGGGTTTTTTACTTTTAATTTCCCCGGCGTAACAAAAGAAACTCCGATGATTCTTCGCTGACTGCAATCCTTCCCGATTTTTTCATACTTTTACCCTGCACCATTTTTTCCAAAGCCTGCCCAATAAGGCAACCTGAATTTTCCTGAAACCGGTATACCGTTCCCCATTGAAAACGGGGGCTTTAGCATGGACAAAACTGTAAAAAAGCCGCGCAAGCTGCTTGTTGCCAATCGCGGCGAAATTGCCATACGCATTCTAAGGGCTGCCGAAGAGCTGCTTATTCGTACTGTTGCCATATACACTTACGAAGACCGCTATTCGTTGCACAGGTATAAAGCCGATGAAGCTTACCAGATTGGTAAACCCGATGAGCCCCTGCGCCCTTATCTTGATATAGAGGCTATAATCACCCTGGCAAAGCATACAGGGGTCGATGCCATTCACCCCGGTTACGGGTTCCTTTCCGAAAATGTTGAAATGGCGCGACGATGCGCCGAGGAAGGTATTATTTTCGTTGGTCCGCGTGCCGAGGTTATGGAAGCGCTCGGCGACAAGGTGGAAGCCAAGAAAATAGCCCGCCTTGCAGAAGTGCCGGTGATTGAAGACAGCCGCGTTCCGCTTGATAATTTTGAGATTGCACGTGCAGAGGCCGAGCGCATAGGTTACCCGGTCATGATTAAGGCGGCAGCAGGCGGCGGCGGCCGAGGCATGCGTGCCGTTCAAACGCCTGACTTGCTCGAACGCGCCTATAACGATGCGCGCAATGAAGCCAAAAAAGCCTTCGGTAACGATACCGTCTTTTTCGAAAAGCTGGTCGTAAACCCTAAGCATATTGAGGTGCAGATCCTCGGCGATAATTATGGCAATATTGTGCACCTTTTCGAACGCGACTGCTCGGTACAGCGCCGCTTTCAAAAGGTGGTTGAAATTGCCCCGGCCCCCGGCCTCGACGATGAAACCCGCGAAAAGCTTTACGCTTATGCCCTGCGCATTTGCCGTCAGGTTGGCTATAACAATGCCGGAACCGTTGAATTCCTGGTAGATAAAGATCACAATATCTTCTTTATAGAGGTTAACCCCCGCATACAGGTAGAGCATACCATAACCGAGGAAATTACCCGCATAGATATTGTTCGCTCACAAATACTTATAGCATCGGGCTACGCCCTTGCCGACCCGGTTATTTTCATAACCAAACAGGAAGACGTGCGCAAACGAGGCTTCGCCATACAATGCCGCATTACAACCGAAGACCCTGAAAACAATTTCCGCCCTGATACCGGTACTGTTATAGCCTACCGCAACGCCACAGGCTTCGGCATTCGGCTTGATGAAGGAAGCTGCTTTGCAGGGGCACGTATTTCGCCGTTCTTCGACAGCATGCTGGTGAAGGTAAGCGCAACCGGGCGCACCCTGAAAGGAACCGTGCAGCGCCTGCACAGGGCTTTGCGTGAGTTCAGAATCAGGGGTGTTAAAACCAATATCGGTTTTTTAGAGAATGTAATTTCCCACCCTGATTTTTTGGCCGGCACCTGTACCGTTAAGTTTATTGATGATAATCCTGATCTTTTCCGCATACCGGATCGGCAGGACAGGGGCACCCGCCTGTTGCGCTACCTTGCCGATGTAACTGTAAACGGCAACCCCGATGTAGGCAATAAGCCGGTACCCAAAAACCTGCGTAAACCGCTTGTACCCGAATACGACTTTTATACTCCTCCCCCGCCCGGCAGCAGGCAAAAACTAATTGAGCTTGGACCGGAGGCTTTCGCAAAACAACTGCGCTCTGACCCCAAAATTCAATATACCGATACCACCCTGCGCGACGCCCACCAAAGCCTGCTCGCCACCCGCATGCGGACTTATGATATGAAAAGCATATCGGAGAGCTTTGCCCGCCACCACCCGCAAACATTCAGCATGGAAGTTTGGGGCGGCGCAACTTTCGATGTGGCTTTGCGGTTCCTGCACGAAGACCCCTGGCAGCGCCTGCAAATTCTGCGAGCAGCCATGCCCAATATTTTGCTGCAAATGCTCCTGCGCGGAAGCAATGCAGTGGGCTACAAAGCTTACCCTGATAACCTGGTAGAAGATTTTATTGAAAACGCCTGGAAAAAAGGCATCGACCTCTTCCGCATTTTCGACAGCCTGAACTGGCTCGAAGAAATGAAAACAAGCATAAGGACTGTGCGGGAACGCACCAACGCCCTCGCCGAAGCCTGCATTTGCTATACCGGAGATATGCTGGCCCCCGACCAGGAAAAGTACACACTGCAATACTATCTCGATCTTGCCCGCAGGCTGGAAGACGAAGGTGCGCACATTATCTGCATTAAAGATATGGCCGGCCTGCTGAAACCAAATGCTGCTGAAGTTCTTGTTACATCTTTGCGCGAAACGCTCAGCGCACCTGTACACCTGCACACGCACGACACAGCCGGTATTCAGGCTGCAACCTACCTGAAAGCTATAGAAGCCGGGGTTGATGTAATTGATGTGGCCATCGGCGGCATGAGCGGCCTCACTTCGCAGCCTAATTTTAATTCAATAGCAGCCATGATGCAGGGGCATGCCCGTGAGCAGCCTTATAACCTGCACAGCCTGAATCAATTCAGCAGCTATTGGGAAGATATACGTGAGCAATATGCACCTTTCGAAAGCGGGCTAAAGGCAGGAAATGCAAGTGTTTACGAGCATGAAATACCGGGCGGCCAGTTCAGCAATTTGCGTCCGCAGGCCGAAAGCCTTGGCCTTGGAGACAGGTTCCAGGAAATTATAGACAATTATGCCCGCGCTAATAAAATGTTTGGTGATGTGATTAAGGTTACGCCCACCAGCAAAACCGTTGGCGACATGGCCCTCTTTATGACTGCCAATAACCTAAGCCCGGAAGATATTATGGCACGCGGCGACAAGCTGAATTTCCCGGAATCGGTACGCAGCTTTTTTAAAGGCGAAACCGGGCAGCCATTCGGGGGCTTCCCCAAAGAATTGCAGAAGATTGTATTAAAGTCTGAAGAGCCTTTCAGCGACAGGCCAAATGCCCACCTTGCACCCGCAAAACAGGAAGAAGAATTTGCCGCTTTCTGCAAAGCCTTCCCGCATCGCCCTGTTTATACCGATTACCTGAGCTATCGTCTTTACCCAAAGGTTTACGAGGAGTTCTATGCCTTTAACCGTCAGTTCGGCGATGTGGAGGTTTTACCAAGTCCCGCTTTTTTCTATGGCATGGCCGACGATACCGAGATCATGGCCGATATTGCCCCCGGCAAAACCCTCATTATCCGTAAAATGACTTCCAGCCGCGAGCCCGATGAAAGCGGCCTGCGCACGGTTACTTTTGAAATGAACGGCCAAATGCGCCGCATCCGCGTGCTTGACCTAAACAGCAAGGTGGTTATACCACAAAACCGAAAAGCTGCCGCCAAAGGTGAAATAGGCAGCCCCTTACAGGGTCGGGTTTCTGCGGTATATGTAAAACCCGGGCAGCAGGTGCTTGATAATGCCCCGCTGTTCAGTATAGAGGCCATGAAAATGGAAACTACAGTAACAGCCTCTTTCTCCGGGAAAGTAACAGAGATTATGCTTCCTGCCGGCACGCTCACCAACCAGGATGATTTGGTGCTGGTTATGGCGGCAGATTAATCAAGCAATTATTGTAAGCGGTTTATAATTCCTGCCCGGATAAAATTCATGGCAGGAATTATATATTTAATCACAGGTAATTTATCTCATATCAATCACCTTCTGTATTTCAAGTATTTTTTCCTCTAAACCGGCATTGTCATCCAGGTACCCGATTGGGTTATTTTCATGGTCATATTGGAATAAATCTACACCTGAAAGGAATTGAATGGAATTCCAAATCGTTTTTTCATCCTGCCGGGGATCAAAATCCAGCTTTCCGGCTTCTGCTGCAAACATACAACCGGCAGCCCAAGTTGAAATTTCATCTCTTGAAACACTGCCGTCAATAATGCCTTGGTAAGCATCGAGAATATGGTTTACAGTTATTTTCATATGGCCGGTTAAACTGGTGCCGCAGTACTTACATCCTGCTTTCCCTGTATAGGTTATAACTGAGTTTAAAAGTAAAATAAGGGTAAAAGTTATTTAGCACGGTTTGCAGGCTTTTAATGGGAATGTCGTTACCTATATATGCCACATTGGTTTTCCTGTAGGTTGTAAATATGCGCGATGTCATCATCCAGCAATCGGCGCTGAACTGCAGCTTGCTGCCCATATCCCATGCGGCGGTAAATTTCGGGCCGTGCTGAAGGGTTACATTATTCGTATAAATGAGGTAATTAACAGTATCGGCCCCTGTCAGGCTTCCTTTATCATGCCTGCCGGTTCTGAAAAGGCGGTAACCCAATTCCATCCTGAAAACGCCTTTACCGGTCATAATAATGTTCCTTCTCCCTCGCAGGGTAACATCGTAAGTAATAACGGTATCAAGCGGGCTTTCCCTAAAACGCTCCCAATCAAGCAATCCGAAACGGTTTTCCCGGCGAATAAAATCGAGCAGCACTGCATATTTGCGGCCGAAGCGGTATTCAAGGTTTTGGGTGGTTAGAAAAATGCGGTTGCTGCGGTCCTGCAGGCTTTGCGACTTATAATCAAAAACCGAATAAGTTACGGCAAGGTTGTAGGAACCGGTCCACAGCAGTCCGCCTCTTTGGAACCTGAAATTAGGCTCGAAACGCAGAATGCGCTGCTTCGAATTACTTGAGCTGTTATTTGCATTAATATTCACAAGATGCGTAAAGCTGCCCGACACCTTAAAGCCTGTCCGGAAAATGGAAGACCATAAGGTATTATACGCCACCTCGCCTGAATACAGCTCCTCGTCATGATCGCGCTTTTTAGTAACCGAAGGGGTGCTTACGCGTAATAACTGGGCCAGCGTATTGGCTGTAAAAACATGGCTTCTGCTTGGCGCATAGCTTACTGAATAAGCCCAGGCATAGCGTGTGTTCGTAAAATCCTTTTCAATTACGGGGGTCTTTTCCATGTTCAGGTACAGGCTGTCGGCAATTGATTGGCTAATTCCCGGCGTTTTACCCAGCCGGTTAACACGGTCGGCGAGGGTGTATTCAAAGCGCATGCTTGCCTGGAATTTTTTTATATTAAGTACTGCTTCCTGCCTGAGCAGAATATCCTGCTCATTGTAAAACTCATTAATCTTGGTACTTATATTTTGGTATTGCCTGAAATTAAAGCCACGGTACTGCCTGTCGTACTCGTTATATGAGCGCAGGCTTAATGCTTTACTTATTCGGTAATTGAGGTTCAGGAAAGTTACAACGGTATCAGAAACCACGCTTTGAATCATGGTGGCTGTGTCGCCCCTGAGGGCATCGCCCCGGCGCAGGTAATCTTCCACGCGGCGGGTTGTATAGGAGCTTCCGGCGCTCAGACCTGCATACTCATTAAATACTTTGTTGAGTGTAAAGCCAACCCTGCCGTTATTATTGCGCCTCGGCAAAATATTATTCTGCCCGAAAAAGCCGCCTGCAGTATAATTCATGCTGCTGTCGCGGTTAATGCCGCTGTATTCGCTGCGTACCTCGCCCCCGGGCCCGGTATTGGTATATGCCACACGCTTATCGCTGCTGATGCCTGAACGAACCTGCGTAGAGAGCAATTGCCTCGGCGCCGGCCTGAATGCATATTGCAGGTAAGGCGCAATGGTAAGCAGCCTGGTTCCGGTGGCGCCAAAGTCGTATATATTTGCATACAGGCCGCCATACAGGTTTTTATAAACCGCGGCGGTGTAATTCATTTCAAAATGTATGTCCTTGGCAGTGAAAGGCAGCGTTTTAAGCACACTGTAATAAACGTGCTCGTTGCTGAGAAATGCATATATGCGTGTTTTGGCAGCGGGCCTGAAACAGGTAAGCAGGGAATTGCGGTAAGCGAAAGTATAGTTTTCAATACGACCGGCAAACATATCGAGCCGCAGCAGCGTATCCTGCCCTATTGTATTTACTGCCCGTACAGGAGCAGGGCCCAGGTTTAATGCAGAATCACCCGACAGAAGTACGGCAGGTGATGCATTACGGCTGCTGTCGGTAACAATTTGGGCGCTTACCGGGTTTGCATTAAACAGGGTACATAAGATCACAGTCGCAATTATAACACAGCCTGCAGAATGCAAACCTTTTACAGGCCGAAGCGGCATGTAATGAGGGCGCAAAAATTGCAGTAGTTTGAAAAGCTGTATCAAGCCGACAGTGTTATTCGTTTTAAAAAGGGCGGTTTTCTCCGGCGGTGTAATTCCGGCTGCCTGCTTTGGGCTTTTAAATTTGGAGAAATGTATCCGAAAAACCGCTAATTTCGCCGGCAGTATAACAAAATGATGCAACTTAGCTACAACGGGCCCAATGAATTGAACCTTGCCGTTCAAAAAATCATAGATTACGCAGGCCCGCAGCGCATTTGGGCGCTCGACGGTGAAATGGCAGCCGGCAAAACAACGCTTATACGTTCTCTCTGCGCCCTCCTGGGCTGCACCGAAAATGTAACAAGCCCCACATACCAATTGGTAAACGTTTACCATGACGCTAAGGGAAACCCCGTTTACCATTTCGATTTTTACCGCATCCGCAAGGTCGACGAAGCTTATAACATCGGCATTCAGGAATACCTCGACAGCGGCAATCTGTGCCTGATTGAATGGCCCGGCAAAGTGGTCGATATTCTGCCGCAGGATACGTTTTGCGTTATTATGGAAATTGGGGTGAATGAGCAAAGGGATGTAACACTTTACAAAAACATTCCTGAAGATTACCCCCGAATGCCCGACAGGCTCATGTCAAAAGAATAAATAACAAAACAACACTTCTTAACAACCCTGCCTGGCTCTGCAGCAAGGCAAATGTGCATCATGAAACTTCCCTTTAAGATAGAAGAAGCCATTGCGCGCGAAGGCGGCCAGCTGTTAACGCAGGAAAAGGAGCTCAAGCTGAAAGACGGGGCAAAAACCTTCAACATCGGTATTCCGCGCGAAACCGGGGAAGATGAAAACCGCATTAGCCTTACACCTGAATCTGTAATGATTTTGGTGCAGAACGGCCACCAGGTTTTATTGGAAGCCGGGGCCGGCAATGCTGCCAAGTTTGCTGATAATGAATACAGCGAGGCCGGGGCCCGCATTATATATTCGGCATCGGAATTATATGAGAACAGCAATATTATAGTAAAAGTAAACCCGCCCACTGCCGAGGAAATTGAGCAGATGCAGCCGCAAACCGTGCTTATTTCTGCCTTGCAGATGAGCCAGATGTCGGCTGACTATATTGCATGCCTCAACAGGCGTAAAATTATCGGGGTTGCTTTCGAGCTTATAGAAGATGAAGTTGGCGGCCTGCCCATAGTACGCGCCATGAGCGAAATTGCCGGCAGCACCGTTCTCCTGATTGCCGCCGAATACCTGAACAGCACCAATAACGGGCGTGGCATTATACTGGGAGGTATTACCGGTGTACCGCCAACCAAAGTTGTTATTCTTGGTGCAGGTACCGCCGCCGAATTTGCCGCCCGCACAGCCCTTGGCCTCGGCGCCGAGGTAAAGGTATTCGATAACCAGCTGTACAAGCTGCGCCGAATAAGGCAGGAGCTTGGCCACCAGATTTTTACTTCGGTAATTGATGCCGCTAACCTGACAGATGCCTTACGACGTGCAGATGTGGTAATAGGCGCGCTCCGTGCCGAGGAAGGCCGCAGCCCATGCGTGGTAACTGATGAAATGGTAAGCTTCATGAAACCCAACTCGGTTATTGTGGATGTAAGCATAGACCAGGGCGGTTGTTTCGAAACCAGCAAAACCACCAGCCACAGCAAGCCTGTATTTAAAAAGTACGACGTAATACATTACTGCGTGCCCAATATTGCCAGCCGGGTGGCGCATACAGCCAGCAATGCCCTGAGCAATATATTAACCCCTATACTCCTGAAAGCCCATGATTTGGGCGGTATGGAGGAAATGATTTTCCGTAAGCATTGGTTTATGAAGGGGGTTTATACTTATATGGGGCACCTTACAGGCAAGCATATTGCCAAAATGCTGAACATGAGGCACAAAGACATAGATCTTTTCAGGCTGTCAAAGTTTTAACCGGGAAACCGGGGTAACATTTTAATTTAAATCACGCAGCCCCGGTTCAAAAACGGCCGGGGTTTCAATATAAAAGAACAGCTATCCGGGGAAGTACAGTCTTAAATTATAGCCCAATCGGTTACAGTTAAAGCAATGAAAGCCCGGCGCTTGTAATTAAATGAGCAACCACAGTATTTACCTCACCGTTCGCTCAGTAAAGCGCGAAACGGAAGATACCATAAGCATAACTTTTCAGCACCCGCAAAAGGGTTTGCTGCAATACAAGCCGGGCCAATATCTTACCCTGATTTCACCAGGCGATTCAAAATCGAGGCGTTGCTACAGCCTTTGCACCTCGCCAGATGCCGATGCCTTCCCTGCAGTGGCCGTTAAGCTGATTCTCGGCGGACAAATGTCGACCTGGCTCTTCGACAGCCTGAAAGAAGGAGATAAGCTGGAAGTTTTGGAGCCCATGGGCAATTTCGTTTTTGAACCGAAACCCGATAAACGCAGGCATATTATGCTCTTTGCCGCCGGCAGCGGGGTTACTCCTTTAATGAGTATCCTTAAATCGGCCTTAAAAACCGAACCTAAGAGCATTGTATCGCTCATTTACGGCAACCGGTTCGAGCATGGCATTATTTTCAGGGAAGAACTGGATGCCTTGCAGGCCCAACACCCTGCCCGCCTCCGCATTGTGCATTGCTTAACATCGCCGCCCGAAAAATGGTACGGCGCAACAGGCCGCATCTCGGAAGGCATGCTGGGTGAAATACTTGACCAGTTGCAGCCATTCCCGCCTGCCGAAGATACCCTGCATTATATGTGCGGGCCCAGAGGCATGATGGATGCTGTAATATCTGTACTGGCAGCACGTAAGGTGCCCAAAGATCGTATTTACCACGAAAGCTTTTTCAGCGACGCCCCTGCCATTGACTTCAGCGCCATTGCCGAAGATGAAGGCATTATTGCCCGCGAGGTAAAAGTTATTTACGACGATGTGGAAAGCACTTTCACCGTTCCTCCTCAAAACACCATACTTGAGGCTGCCCAGGACCTTGATATAGATTTGCCTTACAGCTGCCAAAGCGGCCTCTGCACCAGCTGCCGCGGCAAATGCATCAGCGGCAAGGTGCTGATGACTGAAACTGAAGGCCTCAGCGATTCGGAGTTGAAAGAGGGTTATGTGCTTACCTGCGTATCTCACCCATTAACAGATAACGTGGTTATTGAAATCGGCTAATCCGGCAATGGCTAAATTATTTCCCCTTAATACCTGCTTAATAAACTGATATGGAAACAAAAGAGATTAAAGTCGGCATAATTATGGGCTCAAATTCCGATTTGCTGATCATGCGCGAAGCAGGAATTATACTTGAGAAATTCGGGGTACCTTTTGAAATCACAGTAGTATCTGCGCATCGCACACCTTTGCGCATGGTTGAATATGCGCAGGGCGCATCGGCAAGGGGAATTAAGGTAATTATTGCAGGTGCCGGCGGGGCGGCTCACCTGCCCGGTATGGTTGCCAGCCTTTGCAGCATCCCGGTAATAGGAGTACCCGTTAAATCGTCTAATTCCATTGATGGCTGGGATTCTATACTATCCATTCTTCAAATGCCGAACGGGGTACCTGTGGCAACAGTTGCCTTAAACGGCGCTGCCAATGCAGGCATACTGGCAGCCCAAATTATTGCCACATCAGATGAAGCCGTATTCCAAAAGCTTAACGATTATAAAAAAGAAATGCAGGATAAAGTTTTGGAAGCGGCTGTAAAGGTTGAAAGAGACGGCACAGGCTTTGGCAAAATAGGGTTTTAGCAGGCAGTTAGACTTTAATGAATAGTTTGACTCATTCTGCGTACAGGCATCTGTTTCCTTGCCTGTTCTTTTTACAGGCTGTATTTAATCATTTAAAACCTGATGAAAAACCTTGTCTTATTTTTACTTTTCAGCGGTTTATTATTTTCATGCAGATACTACAAAAGGAATAAGCAGGCAGATAAGTCTAAACTGCCTGGAAATGACTACAGGCTTTTTCAGGGAACGCCGGCATGGGAGCTGGCAAAGGCTGTTCAGGATAAAAACATCGGTAAAATAAATAGAGCAGCGGCCAAAGAGCCCGGCTTAGTTAACTTCCGTGAGCCTGTGTTTGGCAATACCCTGCTTATATTAAGCATTGAAAATCAACAGTATAAATCATTTAAAGCCTTATTGGACAATCACGCAGACGTAAATATTCATAATTATTATGACGGCACATCTGCTATTATTGAGGCATGTTCTTTTGACCTTAACAGAATTAAGTTCGTGAAAACACTATTGAAATACGGTGCTGATGTAAACGATGTGGAGACCGGGCCAAGGCAAAAGTATAATTCAACAAGAGAAACTCCTTTAATTAAAGCTTCTATGGCCGGCAGATTGAATGTTGTGAAGCTGTTAACCGATTCCGGCGCAAATATTAATTATCAAAATGAATACGGGCAAACAGCATTATCAGAAGCGTTAATACAATGGAATTATGATGTTGTTATTTACTTGCTCAATAAAGGCGCCGATTATAGGTTGCCGCTTTTTTACAGGCCTGAAGTTGATAAAAAGGTATTTATTCCGGAATTCCTGAGAGAGCGAATGTACACCATTGGCTCACAGGAACATAAGCAAAAAATGGAAATCGTTTCTTTCTTACGAAGTAAAGGCATTGAGTATAAAGACGAACCTATCCCTGTCTATATTGTAAAAAAAATCATGACAGAGCATCCAGATGATTGGAAAGAATATTTAGAGAATTATTAAGAACCAGGCCTCGGTTACAGACCTATTATAAACAGGTTCAAATCCTGCCCCTGTTCAAGCCCGAATTTTTTACGCAGTCTTGACCTGAAATTATGCACCGAGGCATCCTGCACATTCAGCAGGTTGCTTATTTGCTTTATATCGAGGTTCATGCGTATGTAGGCGCACATTTTCAGCTCTTTGTCGGTAAGGTCGGGGCAGGCGGCAGAGAGCCGGGTAATGAAACCGGGGTTCACGGTTTCGAAATGCCGGCGAAAATCTTCCCATTCTTCCTTTACATCTATATACTCATCCATATCTTCAACAAGCTTTTGCATGTCTTTATCAAGATAGCTCAGCTTGCTTACGCCACGTTTTACCGATGCAATAATTTCGTTCCTGCGCACCATATAGCCGGCAATACCGGCCAGTTCATTGCTTTTATGTTCAAGCTCGGCACGCATGCGCTGTTGCTCAGCGGCTAATTCCTGCTCATGGTTTTTACGGATAAGCAATTCCTTTTCCATCTCCAGCGCTTTCTTGCCCATTTCAAGCAACCTGCTCCTGTTTTTCTCTTCTGCTAAATGCCTGGCCTGCCGGCTTGCCTTTACATTCTGACTGAATACAAAGCCAAGCAAGGCCAGGCAAATGCCCGATGCGGCAAGGCCACCAATAAGTATATAGCGGTCTCTTTGCTCCACTTCCAGGTTCTTGCGGAGCACTATGTTCTCATGCTCTTTCTGCTCAGTTTTGTACTTGGTGAGCATATCGTATTCCTGTTTTGTTCTGTCGCTGCTCCAGAGGCTGTCTTTAATATGCTCAAAAATTTTCAGGTTTTCAAAAGCCGGGTAATATTCTCTTTTTAGCCTGTAGGCCTCGGCAATGTATTGCCTGTTTTGCATTTCTTCCCTGGGCCATTTACGGATTACCGCCATTTTCACTGCACTGTCGAAAATGCTAATGCCTTTTTCCAATTCTCCGGCCTGCAAATAGGCCTGGCCGAGCATGGTAAACTGCTCGGTGCTGTTAAAGACTATATGCTTGCTGTTTAATATCCTTATGCTTCGCAGCAGTAATGGTATTGCCTGTTTCGGTTTGCCCTGCTTCATGAGTATTTCGGCTTGGGTGCCCATTAAAGTATGCACGCTCTCTCCCGATGCTTTTAAAGTAATCTCCATTCCTTCATCGGCATATTTTTTAGCCTCAGCCAGCCTGTTATGTTGAATGTAAACCTGTGCAAGCCCGTTTAAAGATATGCACTGCCCTTCCGCATCATTTAACTCCCTGAAAATTTTGAGGCCCATTAAATAGTATTTTTCAACGGCCTTTACGTTGCCGCTCATGCCATGGGTAAGCGCAAGGTGGTTATATACACCGGCTACCAGGCTTTTTTCGCCAAGCCTTTCCGCAATCTTTGCCGCTTCAAGATCGTGCTCTATTGCTTCCGGGTACCTGCCAAGCTCCTGTAATGATATTGCATAATGGTTTTGAACCGAAGACATGTACTGCTGTAAGCGCATATTCTTACCCTTCTCAATGCTCTTTTTATAAAAAGGTAATGCCAATTCAGGCTTGCCGAGGCTGTGTAAAGATGTTCCTTTCCAAAAGAATGCATTGGCGGCAAGGGTATCGTTATGCATTGCCTCGGCAGTTTCAAGGCATTTTTCGGCATAATTATAAGCGGCATTGTGATCGTTCCCATAATAGGCACCAATGAACAGCTTTTTATAAAGCAGGAATCTTTTTTCAGGGCGTTTTTCGGTAAGCAACAGGTTTTTCAGGCTGTCGGCATCAGTTTGCGCAAGGCATGGCTTCCAATTTAAAACAACCGTCAGAATGAGAAAAAAGGCAGCTATGCGCATGGGTTTCTGTTTAAATACCGCCAAAGCAAAAATGCTGTAATTTGGCTCTGCGGTACTGGGAAGCAGATTGTTTTATTGAATTGTTACTAAGAAACTATAGCAAAACAACAAAGCCCGCCGAATGGCGGGCTTATACGAAAGCATTGAATGCTGTTATGCCGTACAAATTAATATGCAGGAACACCCCGGTAAACGAATATTGAAATTCGCGAACCGAGCTTAGTGCTTAAGCCTGCATATTTTAGAAACTGTCGTCGTCTTCCAGCTCCTCGTCTTCTTCGTCGAACTCATCGAAGTCGGCTTCTTCGAACTCTTCGTCCGGTTCGCCTTCTTCCAGTTCGTCGAAATCTTCGAATTCTTCATCGTCGCCGTCGAACTCGTCGTCGTCATCGAAGTCATCGTCATCGGCGAGGTCATCGTCGTCGTCAGCGCCGCCCGGACCGGCAGTTACCGGCAGCAGTGCATTGGGGCGGTCAATCAATTCATCAGTCTCTATAGATGTTAAAACAGCCATACCGGTTAATGAAGGGTTATTTTTCAAGGTAAAGTAAGTGGAGATCAGGATAATATTATTTAAGATTTTCCGGTTCGGCCTGTTTTTGATCAGGCGTTACAGGCATAAGTGCTATGCAGGAAATTTCAACATTGGCATCGCGCGGAAGGCGGCTTACCTCAATTGTTTCACGGGCGGGCAGTACTGCGCCCATATAGCTGCCATAAATGGTGTTTATGGTAGCAAAGTTATTCAGGTCGCGCACAAAGATACTAACCTTAAGCACGCTGTTGAAATCTATACCTGCTTCATGCAAAATGAAACCGATATTTTTCATCACCTGGTGGGTTTCAGCCTCAATTGAGCTCTGAACCATGGTGCCAACACGGCCGTCTATGGCCACTTGTCCGCTTATAAAAAGCAGTCCGTTGGCGGCTATTGCCTGAGAATAAGGGCCTATTGGGGCCGGGGAGGAAATACTCCTGATTGATTTAATATTCATACCGGTGTAAAACGCGTTTCAAAAGTAGAAATACGAGCCTGAAAAAACACTTCCGTGAAGATATTTTTTTGATATTTACCCGCCCTTAGCAAAAACAGGGCACCAGAATGAGCAACGAAACCATTATTTTCAGCATGGCCGGCGTTGGTAAAATACACCCGCCCCAGAAACAAGTACTGAAAAACATTTACCTGAGCTTCTTCTACGGCGCCAAAATAGGCGTGCTTGGTTTGAACGGCTCGGGCAAAAGTACCCTTTTACGGCTTATTGCCGGCGTCGATAAAGATTATATCGGCGAAATAGTTTACAGCCCCGGTTACACCATTGGCTACCTGGAGCAGGAGCCAAAGCTTGACCCTGATAAAACAGTGCGAGATGTTGTTGAAGAAGGCGTGGCCGGCATTGTGGCCCTGCTAAAAGAATTCGACGACATAAATATAAAATTCGGCGAACCCATGAGCGATGCCGAGATGGACAAGCTCATTACCCGCCAGGGTGAAGTGCAGGAAAAGCTTGATAACCTGGATGCATGGGAACTGGACACCCGCCTGGAGAAAGCCATGGACGCCCTGCGCTGCCCCCCGCAGGATGCCAAAATAGGCGTGCTCAGCGGAGGCGAAAAACGCCGCGTGGCCCTTTGCCGCCTGCTGCTGCAGCAACCCGACATTCTCCTGCTCGATGAACCTACCAACCACCTCGATGCCGAATCAGTGGCATGGCTGGAACATTTCTTACAGGATTACAAGGGAACCGTTATTGCCGTAACCCACGACAGGTATTTCCTTGATAACGTAGCCGGCTGGATTCTTGAGCTCGACCGCGGAGAAGGCATTCCCTGGAAAGGCAATTACAGCTCATGGCTCGACCAAAAGCAGGCCAGGCTTGCCAAGGAAGAAAAAACCGAGAGCCGCCGCCAAAAAACCCTGCAAAGGGAGTTGGAATGGGTTCGCATGTCGCCCAAGGCGAGGCAGGCCAAGAGCAAGGCCCGTTTGGGCGCTTATGAAAAAATGCTCGGCGAGGAAGCCCGCCAGAAAGAAGATAAACTTGAGCTCTTTATTCCGCCCGGGAACCGGCTGGGCTCCAAGGTTATTGAAGCGCAACATGTTACCAAGGCATACGGCGACAAGCTACTGTTCGAAGATCTTAACTTCAGCCTTCCGCAAGGTGGTATAGTGGGTATTATAGGGCCCAACGGCGCGGGTAAAACCACCTTGTTTAAATTGATTACCGGGGCTGTTAAACCTGATTCCGGCACCTTTGATGTAGGCAGCACCGTTGAAATAGCTTATGTAGACCAGGAACACAACAACCTCCTGCCCGATAAAAGCGTTTTCGAAACCATTGGCGGAGGCACAGATTTCCTGATGCTGGGAGGCAAGCAGGTAAACAGCCGTGCTTATGTAGGTAAGTTCAACTTCAGCGGCGGCGACCAGGAAAAGAAAATAGGCATGCTCAGCGGCGGCGAACGCAACCGTGTGCACCTCGCCATGACATTAAAGCAAGGCGCTAACCTGCTCCTGCTAGATGAACCTACCAACGATCTCGACGTAAACACCCTGCGCGCACTCGAAGAAGCCCTTGAAAATTTCGGAGGCTGCGCAGTAGTCATCAGCCACGACCGTTGGTTCCTCGACCGTGTTTGTACCCACATCCTCGCTTTCGAAGGCGATTCACAGGTGTATTACTTTGAAGGCAACTTCTCTGATTACGAAGAAAACCGTAAAAAGCGCCTCGGCGATGATACTCCTCACCGTATCAGGTACAAAAAACTGGCTTAAGAATTATAACCATCCGGAAACAGCCGCGGCGCCCGCATCGCGGCTGTTTTTATTTTTAATACAACACAAATTTTGCCCTGCTCATTCTGCAGTACCCGGCCCTTTCCAGATAAAATTAAAAAATGTCTTTTTCACCGCGTATAGTAACCCTTACCCTGAATCCTGCCCTCGATAAAAACACATCGGTAGAGAGCATAGTGCCTGATAAAAAGCTTCGCTGCCAACAACCTGAAACAGCGCCCGGCGGCGGCGGCGTAAATGTGAGCCGTGCCCTGCATACTTTGGGTGTGCCTTCTTTGGCTGTTTACCTGGCAGGCGGCTTTACCGGCAGCTATTTTACCCAATTGCTTTTGCAGGAAGGTGTTGAGACCCTGCCCTTACCGGTTAAAAATGAATTACGCGAAAACCTGATTGTGGTAGACCGCAGCAGCCGACAGCAGTACAGGTTTGGCATGGAAGGTGCAGCGGTTACAGAGCCGGAATGGCAGCAATGCCTTGATGCGCTCGAAAAAGAAAATTTCGATATACTGGCTGCAAGCGGCAGCCTGCCGCCCGGAATTCCTGATAATTTCTACCGCCTTTTGGCCGAGCTCGTCAAGCGCAAAAATGCAAAGCTTGTAATAGACACTTCAGGTGCGGCATTAAAAGAAGCCCTTGAAGAAGGCGTTTACCTTATAAAGCCCAACCTGAATGAGCTGAGCAGCATTTACGGGAAAGAAGAATTAAGCCGTGCCGATGCTGAAAATGCCTGCCGCGAAATTATTGCCCGCGGCCTCTGCGAAGTTATAGTGGTATCTATGGGCGCAGATGGTGCCCTGCTTGCAAAAGGCAATGAAGTTTACTTTTCTGACGCTCCTAAAGCAGAAAAGAAAAGCACTGTAGGCGCAGGAGACAGCATGGTAGCCGGAATGCTGGCAGGCATTGCCAAAAATTATGACTGGCAAACCATTCTGCGCAGCGGGGTTGCCGCAGGCACTGCAGCAACCATGAGTGAAGGCACAAGGCTTTGCCAATTAAAAGATTATGAAATGCTGTTCGCAGGCCTGAACCAAGCAGGAACCGGCCCGGCATAAACATGCAGTATGTAATTATTGAATTAAAACACCAAGTATTTAAACAAGCCTGCCGTACTGTGGAAAAAATCGGCAATTGTTATAACCCCGAAATTTATTCACCTTTGCATTTCGTGCCCACATCTGCGGGTACCCGGTAAACCTGGAAATGGAAAACTTTGAGGCTTTAAGGCAGCTAATCAGCAGGCCCGAAAAGGTGGTTATCACAACGCACCACAAGCCCGATGCCGATGCTTTGGGCTCGTCATTAGGCCTGGCGGCTTACCTGGTCAAGTTAGGCCATACTGTAAACGTAATTACGCCTTCTGATTATCCGCGCTTCCTGAACTGGATGCCCGGCGAACCCGGTGTAATTGTTTTTACAGATAATAAGCAAAAGGCAGCCGAAATAATTGCCGAAGCTAAAATTATATTCTGTCTCGATTTTGGCAACCTGCAGCGCATTAACGATCTGGGTCCTGTAGTGGGCGAAGCCAAGGCCGTTAAGGTAATGGTAGACCACCACCTGCAACCACAGGATTTTGCAGATATAAGGGTTTGGGACACCAAGGCGGCGGCAACCGCAGAGCTCATTTTCGACATCATATCTTTTATGGGCGATGAAGAAAAAATTGATGCCGATATTGCCGATTGCCTGTATGCCGGTATAATGACAGATACCGGTGGCTTCCGCCACAACAGCACCACGCCTAAAGTTTTCAGAACCGTTGCCCGCCTCACCGAGCTTGGCGCCAACGGCAGCCGTGTTCACGGCCTTATATACGAAAACAATACCGAGCAGCGCCTGCGCTTCCTTGGTTACGTTTTGGCTGAAAAGCTGGTTGTATTACCTGAATACCATGTAGCCTATATAGCCATCAGTAAAGAGGAAATTACCCGTTTCCATTCTGAAACCGGTGATACTGAAGGCTTTGTAAACTTCGCGCTCAGCCTTGAAGGAATTACAATGGGTGCAATCATTATAGACCGCACCGAGGCCATTAAAATCAGCTTCCGTTCCGTTGGCGATTTCTCGGTCAATGATTTTGCCCGCAAGCATTTCGAAGGCGGCGGACACCGCAATGCCTCCGGCGGCAAAAGCAACGATACCCTTGAGCACACGGTTCAGAAATTCGTATCGCTGCTGCCGGCTTATAAAGAAGCCCTGCAGCCGGTGCCTGAAAAACCTGTTGCCTTGGTTTTACCAACCACTGCCATATAAATTCCTGCCGGAATAAGCTGTTTATTTAAACGGCCGATTTCCGCAACAATATGCAGGCCAAGCCTGAGTTTAACTTTCGTTTTCATTCCCTTCATCACACAGGTAAAACAACAGGACTTAAGCAGTCCGCACCCTGATTTCAGATGTTCAAAAATTTAATAAATATTAAGCTTGGTATAGCAGCCACAGGCCTTGTTATTGCCGGCTTATGCCTGCCCGTTGCCGATGCTTCGGCGCAGGCGGCTAAAAAGAAAACTCCTGCATCAGCGGCCAAAGCCGGTGCAAAAAAAGCCGGAGCTGCCAAGCCAAAGGAATCGGCCGGAGAGCAAAGCCTGAACGAAGGTCCTGCGCTTGACGGTCCGCATTCACGCCCCAACCTGAAATCAAAATATACGGTAGACGGGCTTGAGTATTTCTTCTTTAAAAAGAACAACGGTAAAAAAGCCCGCCTTGGTGATATTATTACCATGCATATTGAGTACCGCACCCACCAGGATTCATTGCTGGGCAGCACCCGTGCAGCAGGCAATCCTATCCGCATTAAGGCGGCAGAGCCTCCTTTCAAAGGCGGCCTGGAAAGCGGCCTCATGATGGTTAGCCCCGGCGACAGCGTGGTATTCTTTATTCCTGCCGATTCGGTATTGAAAGATTACCCGCGCGATCACTGGCCGCCGGCTGTGCACAGCAAAACCAAGCTGGCCTATTACCTGAAAGTTGTAGACATAAACACAGAAGCTGAGCTGATTCAAAAAGAAACGGATGCGCTGATGACTTATGCCAAAAGCAAAAAGCTGCAGGTCCGCAAATCTGAAAACGGTCTTATGTATGCCATTACCGAAGAGGGTACCGGCGTACAGGCCCGCGCAGGCGACAGCGTGGCCGTTCACTATACCGGCATGCTTACCGATGGTAAAGTATTCGACAGCAGCAAGCAAAGCGGCCAGCCTATTGAGTTTGTATTGGGAACCCACCGTGTAATTCAGGGTTGGGACCAAGGTATTGCCCTCCTGAAAGAAGGAACCAAGGCTGTTCTTCTTATTCCGTCTGCGTTAGCTTATGGCCCTAACGGTTCGCCTCCTACAATTCCCGGCTATGCGCCATTGGTATTTGAAGTTGAGCTGGTGCGCACCCATACGCCAAAGGCAAAACCTGCCGGAACCATGCAGGCACCTGGCCAAAAATAAGCCTGAATTAAATTTCCTTGTTTACTGAAACCGGGTTATTGAACCTTTTAAAACCATGCAAAAAATGCAAACTAAGCTGAAAGCGTTTATCATGATCCTGTTGTTCGCTGTGGCCGCCGGCTGCATGCCTGCCTCAGACACAGTGAATGCACAGGGTAACACACCTGCGCAGGAAAAGCAAATGCTGCTTGATTATGCCAAAAGTAAAAACCTGACCATAATATCTCTTCCAAGCGGCCTGATGTATGCCGTTACCAAAGAAGGCACAGGCGCACAGGCTGCTGTCGGAGATAAATCTACTGTTAAATATAATGGTATGTTCGTATCGGGTAAGTCTTTTGAGAACAACCAATATACCTTTAATCTGGGCCGCGGCCAGGTAATTGCCGGCTGGGATCAGGGCGTTGTACTTATGAAAGAAGGCGGAAAAGCTGTGTTGCTTATTCCCTCTTCATTAGGCTACGGCCCTGCAGGCTCTCCGCCTACAATACCCGGCAGCACACCACTTGTATTCGAGGTTGAGCTTGTTTCAACCAAACATTAATATGCCTTGCAGCTTTTGCCCTTCAATTTAATTTATCGGCAGGCTGAAAAAGGGCAATAAAAACCTTGGGAGCCGGGAACTTCCATTAGGCTTTCTAAATTTTAAATTCAATAAAACAGATCAATAACCTCCAAATGCAAAATAAACTGACGGCAGCGCTAATGATTGGGCTGCTCGCCTTTACGGCTGCCTGTAATCAAAATTCGGGCTCGGGTAAAAAAATAAAGCTGAAATCAGGTATAGAATACCAATTGGTAACCGATGCCGGCGCACGCAAAGCCAAGCATGGCGATTACGTTACTGTACACGTTACACAACGTAACCACAAAGATTCGGTGGTAGGTTCAAGCTACCAGCGCGAAAACAAGCCAATAGTGGTTCGTATTGATACCGCTATGTTCAAAAACAAGGTGCAGGAAGTTTTCAACTTCATGGGCGCCGGGGACAGCCTGCTTATCTGGGAAGAGTCTGACAGTATTTTCAAAGGCGGACCTTACGATCAGCGTCCTCCTTTTATTCCTAAGGGCACTAAAATTGCCTACGGCATAAAAGTGGTTAAAGTGGAAAGCCCTACCGAAATGTGGGATAACTACAAAAAAGATCATAAGCTTACCAACACGGTAAAAACCGCATCGGGCCTGGAATACCAGATTACCCAACAAGGTACAGGCCCGCTTGCCGCTTCCGGCGATTCTGTTTTGGTAGGTTACCAAGGTAAATTCTTCGACGACAAAGAATTCGACGCATCTAAACCAGGCGCTCCTTACGGCCTTCTTGTAGACCGCGGCCGCGTAATTAAAGGATGGGATGAGTTCTTAATGACTGTTCCGGAAGGCACTAAAGCTACTTTAATGATTCCTTATGATTTGGCATACGGTGCACAGGGCTACCCCGGCGGTATTCCGCCGTTCACCCCGCTTGTATTTGAAATGGATCTTGTGAAGGTATTCCCCAAAGGTGCCGGTGCTGCCCCTAAAGGAGCTGAGCCTAAGGCTGCAGTTGAAGACCACAAAGGTCATAAGCATTAATAATTACAGGTTTTTAAGCCTGCATCAAAATACACAAGCACGGGCCGCAAGGTTCGTGCTTGTTTTGTTGTAGGGGGGTAGTAATTTATATTGGTGCAGGTTAAATTTTAAGGTCCTGTTATTAATAATACCCGGCATATTAAATTAACCCTGCATTCAAATAAGCATGTCTGCCTTCAAATACTTAATTTTGCAGCATGATTAAGGTAGGAGTCTTTTTCGGCGGCATGAGCCGAGAGCGTGAAATTTCGTTTGCCGGCGGGCGCACTGTTATAGATAACCTGGACAAAGAACTGTTTGAGCCTGTTCCTATTTTTGTAGACAGCCTTGGCAATTTTATTTTGCCTGACTGGCAGTACGTTTACAAAGGTACAATCCGTGATTTCTATCCCCCGCTTGATCATGCCGATGCCGGCGGAGCCTCACAGTTCCAGCTGTACATAGAAAACCTTGGCAGGCTTTCTCCCGAAGCCCTGCAAATAATTATACGCTCCATAGGCCGCCGCATAGAGCCTTCAGAATTCAGCAGCCTGTTTGATTTCGCATTCCTGACCCTGCACGGGCCCTATGGTGAAGACGGGAACATACAGGGCCTGCTTGAATGGTATGGCATACCTTATAGCGGCGCAGGAATTCTGCCTTCGGCCATAGGCATTAACAAATTGCTGCAAAGAGATTTAATGCAGCGGGCCGGGTTCCGCCGTCCAAGGCATCATGAAATAAGCCGTGAAAGCTGGCAAACTGCGCCTAACCGCAATTTTGTAATTAAACACGCGCTGATACAGGTGGGCTTGCCCATGGTGGTAAAAAGCCCGGCCCAAGGCAGCTCAATTGGCGTAACCGTTATTCACACCTCCAACGAAAAAGAAATCACCGATGCCATTAACCGCTCCTTCTTTATCCGCGAGGTTGAAAAGGCAGATTGGCAGCGCATGGGCGATTTTGAGCGCGTGGCTTATGTGCGCAGCCTTACCGATATACGTGAAGGCATAGGCATGCCTGTTATGCTCTTCTGCAAAGGCAGCACCTACGACGGCCGAGCCATTTACCACCCCGGCAAATTACTATCTGCCCTGAATGCCAATGATTGGAACGGCACCATGCGCATTGAAAGTACAGAGGGTGAAAACAGCGTACTGTTTGAAAGCTTTATAAAGGGCCGCGAATTCAGCTGCATTGTTATACAGCTTGAGAACGGTCAGCCTATTGCCCTGCCCCCTACCGAGATTATTAAAACCGGTTCGGTGTATGATTACCGAAGCAAATACCTGCCGGGAATCAGCCGCAAGGTTACCCCCATAGATTTGCCCGCAGAGCAGATTAACCAAATCAAGGAACAGTGCACCAAGCTTTTCGAAGACCTGCACTTTAACGTGTATGCCCGTATAGACGGTTTTATAAACGAGCGCGGAGAGGTATTCCTGAACGATCCGAACACGACATCGGGCATGCTGCCGAGCAGCTTCTTTTTCCACCAGGCTGCCGAAATCGGGCTTAACCCCAGCACTTTCTTAACCTATATTATCCGGACTTCTTTATCGGAAAGGGCTAAATCAGGCAAGCATATTCATAAGACTATCGGCCTGCTCAATACCCTGGACCAAAGTATTGCAGACCAAAAAACACGCAGCGGCGGTAAAACCCGGGTAGGTGTAATTATGGGCGGCTATAGCTCTGAAAGGCATATTTCGGTTGAAAGCGGGCGCAATATTTATGAAAAGCTGGCCGGCAGCGGCAAGTACGAACCCTTCCCTATCTTCCTTACAGGCAACGAAATCAGGCATGACCTCTACCTGATACCGGTAAACGTAATGCTGAAAGACAATGCCGATGATATAAAGGAAAAGCTCGACGGACGAGCACGTGTGCACCCTGCCCTGCTTCAAATTCGTGAGGAAGCTTCTTCTGTAACCGAAAAGTACGTGCATCACCCATTGGAACGTGCGCGTAAAATTACCTATAAGGAATTAAGCACCCTTGTCGACAGTGTGTTTATCGCCCTGCATGGTCGACCGGGTGAAGACGGTGTTGTTCAGGAAAAACTGGAACGTTACGGTATTCCCTATAACGGCTCCGGCCCTGAAAGCAGCCGCATTACCATTAACAAGTACGAAACCAACGAGCTGCTGGGCAGCCGCGGCATATCGGTGGCGAGGCATACCTCCGTTTTTGCCAAAGAATGGAACGCCGATAAAGCCGGCTGCATTGCATCGCTTGAAAAGGAATATACATACCCCATCATTGCCAAGCCCCTTGACGATGGCTGTAGTTCGGCTGTTAAGAAAATAAACAACAGGGAAGAGCTTGAAGCATTTGCCGAGCTTATTTTCCGCAAAGTGGGTCGCCTTGAGCCTGCCGCCGCCAAATTGCTTAACCTGCGCGAGAACGAAGAATTCCCGTTTAAAGACAGGTTTATGGTTGAAACCCTCATAAGCCGCGAAGGCGCAAGCCATTTTCTTGAAATTACAGGCGGCCTGTTAACCAAATATGATAAAGCAGGCAAGCGCGTTTACGAGGTTTTTGAACCAAGCGAAACCCTTGCATCGGGCGAGGTGCTTTCTTTAGAGGAAAAATTCCTGGCCGGCGAAGGCCAGAACATAACCCCGGCAAGGTTTGCAGCCGATAAGAATGCGCAAAAGAAAATATCTGAGCAGGTACGAGCCACGCTAAAAACGGTAGCTGAAATATTGGACGTGGAAGGCTACGCCCGTATTGATGCCTTTGTCCGTATTTTCCCCGACAACCGGGCTGAAACAATAATTATCGAGGTGAACTCATTACCCGGAATGACACCTGCCACCGTAATTTTCCACCAGGCAGCTATTGCCGGATACCGCCCCGATAAGTTTATAGATGCAATACTTGATTACGGTCTTAAACGCAGCCGCCAGGGCACAAAACAGGTTTCTGCCGAAGACATGCAGGATTAATGCACTCCCCTTAAACATCAGCTGTTTATAAGGTCAAAAACCGGCTCGCCGAATGTCACCGGAATTTGGCATTTAGTTCAGCAGGTATTAAATTGGCAATACTAAACTGTATCATTAATCAATTGACCCATTAAGGGAGAAAGAAACAGATTTGAAAAAGGATATTGAATTTCCGAAGGTACAGAATGTATCGGTAGCTGTTGTACAAAAGCCGGATGCGGAAGGCGATGGTTTCGATTGGGTGGTTTACCTCCTGAATAATAACGATTTCCCTTTGGCAAACGTCTTGGTTGCCAGCAAAGGCTACGGCTTGCTTGAAAACGGTGAGCAGCAAAAAACCGGGGTGCTCAGGCACATGATTCAAACCGTGGCCCCCCACGATTACGCCATTATTGAACGTATAGACCCGCAGGTTTTCCACCTCACTAACGAGTACTTTGTAACTTATTACGAAGGCAATTTCGGTACTAAAATCTATGATAAGAAATTCCTCTTTGTACCCGAAAGCATAGTGGAAGAAAACCTGAGCTATATTCCGCAGATTGAATTAAAGGGCATTTTGCACGATTAAGCAATTGTGCAGGTTTGTGATCTAACCGGATTTCAAATGCTATGCTGCTAACCGGAAAGAGCAAGTTCTGCTAAATCCAGGTACCGAAAACAAAAAAATCACGGCGTTTGAGCACCGTGATTTTTTTTATTTTAAAGAGCCTTGTATATAAAGAAGAGTAAGGCAAGTGCCCCTTAGCTCATCAGTATACCTTTATAATGCTCAAGGTTTTTCAGCGTAATACCGGTTCCGCGAACTACGGCGCGTAAGGGGTCTTCGGCAACGTGGCAGGCAAGCTTGGTTTTACGTTCAAGGCGTTTATCAAGGCCACGCAGAAGCGCTCCGCCGCCTGTAAGGTAAATACCTTTTTCATAAATATCGGCGCTCAGCTCAGGCGGACAAACTTCCAAAGCCTTTAATACCGCTTCCTCAATTTTCGCTACAGATTTATCTATGGCATGGAAAATTTCCTGGTACGGTAAACGCACCAGCTTGGGCAGGCCTGTCATTAAATCGCGTCCGCGGACCTCGTAGTCAGGCGGTGGGTTTTCAAGCTCCTGCAAAGCCGAGCCTACGTTAATCTTAATGGTTTCAGCCGAACGCTCACCAACGGCAAGGTTATGCTGGCGGCGCATGTAGTCAACAATATCCTTTGTAAACACATCGCCGGCAACTTTTATACTTTCATCGCCTACAATACCGCTGAGGGCTATAACGGCAATTTCAGTAGTACCGCCGCCTATATCCACTATAATAGAACCTACAGGTTGCTCTATATCTATTCCTATGCCTATGGCAGCTGCCAGGGGCTCGTGAATCATATAAACTTCCTTAGCGCCGGCATGTTCGCAGCTGTCTTTAACTGCACGTTTTTCCACTTCGGTAATACCGCTTGGTATGCAAACCACCATGCGGTGCGAAGGCGACAGTATACCGTTGCCCTTGCTGATCATCTTTATCATACCGCGAATCATTTGTTCGGCGGCGGTAAAGTCAGCAATTACCCCGTCTTTGAGGGGGCGAATGGTTTTAATGTTTTCGTGCACCTTCTCGTGCATCTGCATGGCTTTATTGCCTATTGCGAGCACCTTACCGGTTAGTTTATCAATAGCAATAATGGATGGTTCATCAACCACTATTTTATCTTTATGAATAATGAGGGTATTAGCGGTACCCAAGTCAATGGCAATGTCGCTGGTAAAGAAATCGAAAAATCCCATATTTCGGATTTCCGTCCTCGGCTTTTGTAAGGGCGGGTATTTATATTTTGTGTAGGAGGTACGTTTTATGGGTTACCTGTGCATGCCGGGTGGCCTGCGCAGGTAATTAATGCTTAAAGTGCCGTGTGCCTGTAATTACCATGGCCATGCCAAGGGAATTACATTTATCTATGCTCTCCTGGTCTCTTAAAGAGCCGCCGGGCTGTATTACCGCTGTAATGCCTGCTTTACCTGCTATCTCGACACAGTCGGGAAAAGGGAAAAAGGCATCGGAAGCCATAACGGCGCCGTTGAGGTCAAAATCGTTCAGGCGGGCTTTTTCAATGGCCTGCTTGAGGGCGTCAACACGGTTGGTCTGCCCTGTTCCGCTGGCCAGCAGCTGGCCTTCACGGGCCAGGACTATGGCATTGCTTTTTGTATGCTTACAAATTTTAGCTGCAAAAAGCAGCCCCTTCAATTCATCCTCGTTCGGACTGCGTTTAGTAACGGGTTGCAGGTCTTCACGTGTTTCGGTTTTAAGGTCGGCATCCTGTATGGCAACACCACCCATTAAGGTTTTAATTTGCTTTTGCAGGGGCGCATTGGCGCGGCGCTTCAGCAAAATGCGGTTCTTCTTGCTTTTAAGCAGTTCCAATGCTTCGGGCTCGTAATCAGGCGCAGTAAGCACCTCGAAGAAAAGCATATTCAGCTCCTGCGCGCAGGCCATATCAATTTTACTGTTGCTTACAATTACGCCGCCGAAAGCCGAAATCGGGTCGGCAGTAAGGGCGTTTTTATAAGCCCGGGCTGCACTGTGGGCGGTAGCTACACCGCAGGCATTTGTATGCTTTATTATGGCAAACGTAACGCCGGGCGTATCTGCGAACTCATCAATAAGGGCAAGCGAGGCATCAATATCAACCAGGTTATTGTAGCTGATTGCTTTACCGTGCAATTGCTCCGGTACCGATGCAACATCAGCAAAGAACTCGGCATTTTGATGCGGGTTCTCGCCGTAGCGCAGGCTTTCCCCTTTGCGGAGGCTGTACTTGTACACCGGCATTTGCTCGGTTCTGTTGAACCAATTAAAAATGGCGGTATCGTAATGAGAGCTCGTGTCAAAAGCTTTGGCAGCATAATTACGGCGCTGCAAAAGGGTGGTTTCGCAACCCTGCTCCAGAATTGCCAAAACATCGGCATATTGGTCGCGGTCAGAAACTATGAGCACATCGTTAAAATTCTTGGCCGCAGCCCGAATCAGCGATATGCCTCCGATATCTATTTTCTCTATAATCTCCTCGTCTGTTCCGCCTGCAGCCACTGTGGCTTCAAAGGGATATAGGTCAACTATAACGAGATCTATAGGGGGAATGCTGTGTATTGCAGCCTCTTTTGCATCTTCAGCATGGTTTCTGCGCTGCAATATGCCGCCGAACACCTTGGGATGAAGGGTTTTAACCCTGCCGCCGAAAATGGAAGGATAACCTGTAAGGTCGTCAACGGGCTGAACAGGAATGCCCAGCCTGGTAATAAAATCAAGGGTTCCGCCGGTGCTTACAAGGCTTACGCCATGTGAATGCAAGGCTCTTACAAGGGGCTCAAGGCCCTCCTTATGATAGACGGAAAGTAATGCGGAGGAAATTTTCTGCTTCTGCATGATTTGGGCTGTTGCCCGGGGCAGGAATTAAGCAGGCAAAGGTAAGGAAAATTCAGCCGCAAAGGCTGAAAAATTCAAGGCTGAGCGATTAATAAACCGGAACGGCAATAATGGGAGTTTAATGCAATTTAAGCCTGTAAGGCAACAGCCAAATTGTGACAAGCATTTACCTCTTCTGCAAGCATGGAGTAACTTACAGGTTTACAGTTTCGTTGTAACACCTTTAGCGATATTGAACCGCTGCTGCCATATTCGGCATTGAGGAAAGGGGTACTCAATACATAAAACTCCCATTGCCCTAAATCTAACAGGTTTGCAGTGGTTTTATCGGCATTGTGAAACAGGCAGAAAACATACACATTGGCAGTTCTGGCCGGCAGTTCAACGTAAACATTTGTTTCATAGCTGTATTCACGTGCCGGCTTAATGCTGAACCTGATTTTAGATGGTTTTCTTTGCTCCCACGATTGCAGGTAAGCCGCTGATTTAACCTCTGTTTTAATGCCTTCCCGACTCAGCAGATCAAAAGAATCCCACTCCCTGCGAAATTGACTTACATCGGAACCTAGGGCAGTTGCAACAATGAACTCCGCAAAGCGCCCGCGGGTGGCATTGCTCAGTAAATCAGACAGGCTCCATTGCCAAAAATGCAACAATGTAAATGGTAATACCTCGCCTGAATGAAACAGCGATTCTGAACCGGTCTTAAGGTTTGCCCCATAGCCCGCTTTAGGGTTCATAAAACAGAATTATTTAACATATAACTTACTTTACAACTGAAATCTTCTTTGGCAGAGCATTCCTTTTTACTTTCTCAACTATCTGCCCGTTAGAATCGAAAATACAGGTAATTTTCTCGAAGTTGAGCAGGAATTCCCCTTCAAAATAAATCATGCGTCCTTTTTCAATCATCCGGAGGCGACCAATGCTTTGGCCTTCATAATTATTAAACGCATTGCTTACAGCCAGGGGAAGCTCTTTACGGCTGATGGTGGTTACGGTTTCAATCAGCTTGCCCTTTGCATCAAATACCGATTGTTTTTTCAGTTTGTTGTGCTTAAAGGTTACATAATAAAACCCGGGAACAGCATCATCTTTACCATATACCTCCTCTTCGCGTTTCCATGAAGCGCCTTTTGCACCGGGAAAAGTGGTATTAAACTGCTGCTCAATGGCTTCAGGTAATTCATCTATCGACATAGATACCATTCTTACCTGCTGCGCAGCTGCATTTCCCGCAGAAAAAATCAGGATTAGGAATGCGGCGGCTATACCCCGCAACGCGGCCCCGGAAAATTGGTTTGGTGTACTCTTCATTTTCGTAGATATGTTTCGAAAAACCAATGCGCTTTGGTTTAACAGGCCGGTTGAACCTGGTATTTTAAATTGCGAAATAAGGTAGCAGGATTTTGAAGCCTGCTTAGCCCTGTTTATCACAATCGGATTAGCACAATTATAGTAAAAAATCATGGAATTACCCGAGGTTTTAAACCCTAAAACAGCATTGTTTAGCTGCTTATAGCCAATCCCATATAATAATCGTTAAGCCAATATGGCCCGAAAGGTATATCTACCGACTGTAACACCTTAAACCCCGTTTTCAGGTAAAATGTATAAGCCGGGTTATTGCGGTGAACGTTTAACACCAATAGCCTGCCGCCTAAGGCCTTAACTTCGGCTATTACCCGGTGAATCAAAGCTTTGCCTAAGCCGGTTCCCTGCGCTTCTGCCAAGGCGTAAAGCTTATGCAGCTTGTAAACCCCGGGTTCATCTTCCTGCGGGCCGTAAGCTGTAAACGCCAATACCTTACCGGAACCTGGTTCTTCAGCAACAAAAAAATTCTGAAGCCCCTTCTCCATTACATGCTTAAGCATTTCTTCCGAATAGCTTACTGCCTGCATGTATTCAATCTGGTCGGTGGTAATAATGTTTATGTAGGTACTGTAAAAGGCAGCCCTTGCCACCCGGCGTATTTCAGGTATATCTCCGGGCCCTGCCAATCTTATTTGGGCAGGCGAAGATATCAATTGCCCGGGTGTACCTGCCCCTGAAGCCTGTTGATTTAGTTCCATTAATACCTTGTCCTGTCTTCTTTATCCATCCATGCACGGAAACCTTTCACCACTTCGGGAACCCAAAGCAGCTCAATAGGAACCTCGCGCTTATCCATGGGCAGGGCAAGCTCCTGGTAAATATGCTCATCATCGAAGCCTATGGCTGCGGCATCGTGGCGGGTGCCGGCATAGTATATTTTATCGAGGCGTGCCCAATAAATGGCGCTCAGGCACATAGGGCATGGTTCGCAGCTGGTATAAATCTCACATCCGCTCAGGTCGAAGGTTTCAAGCTTGCGGCAGGCGGCGCGTATGGCTTCCACTTCGGCATGCGCTGTAGGGTCGTTGCCGGCAATTACATTGTTGGCGGCTTGGGCTACTATTTCACCGTTACGCACAATCAGCGCACCGAAAGGCCCGCCTGTGCCGCGGAGCACGTTCTCTTCGGCCAGGTTGGCCGCAATTACCATCAATTCCTTATTCGGTTCGGTGCTCATATAATTGTATTTTGCCCAAATTTCCGGAATTTCCTTCAAAACCTTATATCCTTCCCCTTAAGCAATGAAAAAAACATTATCTGCGGTATTTATAGTGCCTATTGTTTTATCGTTTTTATGCCTTGGCCCTGCCACCTTGCAGGCTCAGGATACGCATAGCAAAAAAACTGTTGCAGCCCCGGTAAAACCCGGCGACTCAAAAAAGCCGAAGAAGGATATGAAAGCCCAAATGGAAGACATGCCCGAAATGAAGGAGTATTTTTTAGTGCTGCTGAAAAAAGGTCCTGTAAGAACCCAGGATTCACTTACAGCCGCAAAAATACAGGAAGGGCACATGGCCAATATTGTAAAGGGAGCCGCCGATAAAATAGTTGCTGTTGCCGGCCCAATGGGCGACGACGGAGATTTACGCGGCATTTTTATACTCACCGTTAAAACCATGGAAGATGCAAAAGCTTTCTGCGATAAAGACCCGGCAGTAGCTTCCGGCCGCCTTGTAGCAGAAATTCATCCCTGGTGGTGCAAAAGGGGTGTTGTAATTCCATAACCCTAATTATGGAACAGTTAAAACAACAAAAACGGGTTGAGGATATAATATCCCCAACCCGTTTTTGATATGCAATTTAATAGGATACAGGTTTAAACCTTCTTCCCGGTCGTTTTATTAAGCTCCTGCCGCATCCAGCAACATAAACAGTATCCAGACAAGGAGAACAATCAGGATTACAGCAAGTAAAATACTAAGCACATTACCTAATGCGCTTGATGTACCACCAACCAAAGCAAGCAGCAGAACTAATGCAACAAGCAAAATAATCAGGCTGCGGTTGCTCATTTCCTGCATTTTGTTGCTGCCGGCAGTAGAGTTCACATCAAGGCGGTGGTTTTGAGTATCTGAAATCTTCCTGATGCTGTTCATATCTTCCGAATCAAAAACAGTTTGGTCGGCAGTTACTTTATCAGGCGTTGTTCCTGCTTTCTTATCGGCTGCAAGTGCTTTGCGGCGTTTGAGCTCTGCTTTAATTTCACGGTATTTTTTGAACATCTGCCATTTGCTCATTTTTTCGCCTTGGGCGCTAACACCGTATTTTTTTTGAAGCGCTTTCAGTTTTTCAACGCTCAAAAGTTTGGGGCTTATTACCGCGCCTTTTTTTCCTGTTGAAGCAGAAAGGGTATTTACATCACTGCTGTATTCGCGTGCGCTGAATTGTTCGTCGTCATAACGTGCAACGGGGTCGTCGTGGCGTTCGTAACGGTAGTTGTGGCTCATTTGCTTATGGCTTGAACAGCCGGTGTTGAGCAAAGCTGCAACGGCAAAAAATATAAGGAGTACTAATTGATAGAACAGATTTTTCATAATGTTGGTTTGTTTGCGTTGCGTTTAAATGTACAGCCGAATTCAGCTTGTAAGCCGGCAATTAAGCAGGCTTGTGTTTCCTGCAAAAATCCAAAACTGTGCCGGCTGAAATACAACGAAGTTTTTATCCCGAATTCCACGATTCAGAAAGCGCTGCTTAATTGAAAACCAACAATCATTTACAAAAACATAAAAGTCCAATCAGACGAAAAACTATGCTCCGGGATTTATTTCCCCTGTATCTGCAACTTCCTCCGAGGCCGGATTTATTAAACTCTCCAGGAAAGGTAATATTTCAGATTCAGGCATAACAGGCTTATAGCCATGATTTTCGCCTGTTTTAAGCAGGTAAGGCAAAGCACCGGCAAGCGAGTTCGGCACATCACCGTCGAGTATTGCCTGGCGAACAACTTCTTTTACAGCTCCCACTTCCCTGCCCGGGCTGAGCCCGAAAACAGCCATCACAATTTCGCCCGAAATGATTGGCCTGAAACTGCGGAGCTTGTCTGTGGCTTCAACCTCGGCCATGTGCCTTTCCACCTTGTCGAAACCGGCCAGGTGCCGCCGGGCTTTTTCAGGGTTTTTAGTGGTTACATCGGCCCTTACGAGCAGCATCAGGGCTTCAAGATCATTGCCTGCCTCTACCATCAGCCGACGCACGGCGCTATCGGTAACCCCCTCTTTTACAAGCGATATAGGCCTGAGGTGCATACGTACAAGCTTTTGTACAAATCGGCTTTGCTCGCCAAGCGGCAGGCGCAAACGCCTGAATATTTTAGGAACCATTTTAGCCCCGCGTTCCTCATGGCCATGAAAGGTCCAGCCGTGCTTAGGGTCCAGGCGCTTGGTTTCGGGCTTGGCAATATCATGTAAAATGGCGGCCCAACGCAGCCATAAATCGTTACTGCGTTTGGCTACGCCGTCGAGCACTTCAAGGGTATGGTAAAAATTGTCCTTGTGTGTATGTCCTTCCACATTTTGAGCACCGAGCAATAAAACCATCTCGGGTAAAATAAGGTTCAGCAGGTCGGCATGCAGGAGCAGCTTAAAGCCGTAGCTTGGCTTCAGGCTTAAAATTATTTTATTCAGCTCAACATTTATCCGTTCAGGGCTTACTATTTCAAGCCTTGCTGCATTACGCTTAATGCCTGCAAAAGTATCGGCATCAATATCGAAATTGAGTTGCGAGGCAAAACGAACAGCCCGCAGCATCCGCAATGGGTCATCGCTGAAAGTTACATCAGGATCAACGGGTGTGCAGAGCAATTTTTGCTTTAAATGCTCAAGACCGTTAAAGGGATCAAGCAGGCTGCCGTAATCTTCCCGGTTCAGGCTGATTGCCAGTGCATTTACAGTAAAATCGCGGCGGTTCTGGTCGTCTTCAAGGGTACCGGGCTCAACTGCGGGCTTGCGACTTTCGGGGCTGTAGCTTTCTTTCCTGGCGCCTACAAATTCCAGCTCCGTATCGCCATGCCTGAGCATGGCTGTTCCGAAAGTTTTAAAAACGGTTACCTGTGTATGCCTGCCTGTTTTGGCATCTATCTCCCGTCCAACTGCCTCGGCGAGCTCAGGGGCCGAACCAAGACATACAAAATCAATATCCTTACAAGGCCTGTTAAGCAATAAATCGCGCACATAGCCACCAACCAGCCAAACGGGCAGGTTCATTTTGGCAGCCACGGAGGCAACACATTCGAAGATAGGATTGGAATGAAGGTGGTCCCGGAAGTCCGGCATTGGGTAATGGTCTGATGAAATAATATGACGCAACAGTTGGTGCGTTGGCTGGAATCTTTAAATAAACAGAGGAACCCGTAAACCGGCCCGACCTGCAATTTATGCCAAAGGTACAAGGGTTCACAGGTTCCTCCTTATTATTAGGGAGAATATGTAGGGTATTCTGTGCTTTTAGCCGATAAGCTCAGTGAAGAACCGGTCTCTGTAAAGCAATTTCTGAGGAACTGTCAGAAGCAAATGGCCGCAGCGCCAAGCAGGCCTGAATCATTCTCAAAGAAGGCCCTGCGGATTTTCAGTTTTTCGAGATAATAAGGTGTAAGATAGCCGTTCAGTATTTTGTCGGCCCCGGGGCGAATAAAATCCATGGCAGTACTTAAGCCGCCGCCAATCAATACGGTTTTCACATCAAGAATCCTGATGAGGGCAACCAGGCCTTCGCCCAGCATTTCGCCTACTTCATCAAAAACCTGCTGGCTGAATTTATCGCCGCTTTGGGCGGCCAGCACCATTTTAGTTGCGCTCATAGGCAGGGTACGCGCAATGGTGGTATCGCCGGGAAATTGCGCCAGGCGTTCCCAAGCCATATCTAAAATACCTTGCTTGCCAATGTTTTGCTCCAGCTTACGACCATTTCGGCTTAATATATGACCGAGTTCAAGGCCGTTACCATCGCCGCCGGTAAAAATCCTGCGGTCTATAATGGCTGCGCTGCCTATACCCGTACCAAGGGTAATGAACAGGAAATTTTCATCATCGTTGGCCTTATTGAAAACAAGCTCGCCGAGGGCTGCGGCATTGGCATCGTTTTCAAGAAAGAAGCTGATATTCGGCATAGCCTCAGAAAGGGTCTGGCGCAGGGGGGTGCCGTTCAGCTCAGGAATGGCGGTAATTTCGAGCGGGGTGTTACGGTCCTTAGAAATCATGCCGGGAAGCCCTATGCCTACACGGTCCACTTCGGGGTGCGGTATCAGCTTAAAGGCTATAGCCTCTTGCAGGCGCTGGGTAAAGTTGCCGGTCTCGCGCCATTCAGATGTGCGGTGACTTTGGAACTCCTGGATGTGGCCTTCCTCGTCAACAAAACCCATCTTCACGTGGTTACCGCCTACATCTATGCCCAGGTACTGCACGCTTTGCTTGCTCATGGTTATTGGTTTTTATGCGGCTCCTGTTGTGCAAAACCGCTTGCATGTGCAAAGAAATGTAAATCCTGAGAATATGAAAAGGAAATTTAGGCCCGGGGGCCTATGAAGCCCATAATATTTTGCTTAGCAGGCCTGCACACGGTTTATGTTTTCCGAAAAAAGCATGACCTTGCAGCATAAGCGTTTAAAGATTCATGTAACAGCGGCAATTAAAACAGCCCTTAAGCATGTACTTTTCAAAAATAACGCCTTCAAAACTAAGCTGTTTTGAAGCTTTGTAATTTCTCTGATACCTGTTCTGGAAACTGTAATCCGCACCGAAAACCTGAGTAAAATTTTTCGCGCATCTGAAAAAGGCGCCGAAGACTTCCCGGTTTTAAAAGACGTAAATATCAGTATAAATGCCGGCGATTTTGTATCGATAACCGGGCAAAGCGGCAGTGGCAAAAGCACCCTGTTGTATGTGCTCAGCACGCTTGATACTGATTATTCGGGCAAAATTCACATAGCAGGCACAGATTTACACGCGCTCAACAAAAACGGCCTGGCCGATTTGCGAAACTCGACCATAGGCTTTGTTTTCCAGTTCCATTACCTGTTGCCTGAATTTACTGTTCTGGAAAATGTAAGCCTGCCGGCCCGCAAGCAGGCCAAATTTTCGGAAGAGGAAATAAGAATTAAAGCCCTTGATAAGCTTGATATACTGGGTCTTAAAAACCAGGCAGATAAACGGGCCTCGCAGCTCAGCGGGGGGCAGCAGCAGCGTGTGGCCATTGCAAGGGCACTTATTAACAGCCCCAAAATCATTTTTGGCGATGAGCCCACCGGCAACCTCGATTCCAATAACAGCAACGTGGTTTTCGATATTTTCCGTGACCTCAGCATTACTTTTAAGCAAACCATAGTAATTGTAACCCACGACCCCGGCATTGCCGAACGTACCGATAAACGAATAGTTCTTAGAGACGGCCGCGTTGTTTAAACCTGACGAAGCTGCAGCTAAAGCCGGTCCCGGATCCTGCAATTATCGGTAAGCGAACTGCTCCAAAATACCGTTCATTTTGCCATAAAATCCTTTTTCTTCGGCTCACGGGCCTTTCAAACTTTTTAATGCGCAGTAGCTAAAAAAATTTAATCTTAAATATTGCATTGTTTAGCTTTTATATTTCTATTTTGCCGCTGTACATGCCGGCTAAAAACCCGTCGGGCTATTTAATCGCGTTAAAAATTCAAACATCATGAGAGTATTTAAAATTATAGGCCTGTCGCTATTGGCCTTGGTAGTGCTCGTTTTGGTATTCGGCTTTATGCTGCCCTCAGCCTACCACATCGAAAGAAGTAAAATTATTAAAGCGCCGGCTTCGGTGGTATTTAAGCAGGTAAACACCCTGCGCAACTGGGAAAAATGGAGCCCCTGGCATCGCCTTGATCCCAATATGGAAATCACATATAACAATGAGCATGCCACCGGCGCCGGTGCTTGGTACGCATGGAAAGGCAACGATAAAGTAAAAACAGGAAAGCTTACCATTGAATCAAGCGAGCCTTCGAAAAACATACATACCAAAATGGTTTTCGACCAAATGGATGAAGCAGGAGCCCAATTTATTTTTGAGCCTTTAGCAGATGCCACTAAAGTTACCTGGACCATGGACGGCGAAATGGGCATGAACCCTATAGGTCGCTTATTCGCTAAATTTGCAATGGACAAGATGTTGGGAAAAGATTATGAAGCCGGCCTTCATAATCTCGACAGTGTTTCAGTTGTTGAAGCAGCCAAACCTCAAGCCCCGGAACTGACCGTTAATGTGGTTGAGGTACCTGAAATGCAGGTTATCAGCATTAAGAAAACTGTTAAATCTTCTGATATAGGCGCCGAGCTAGGCAAAGCTTTCGGTACGCTCAGCAAGTTTATGGAAAGTAAGCATGCCAAATTCGTAGGCGCGCCATTCGCAATTTACCACTCTTACGACCCGAAAGGAAATACTGAAATGGAGCCCGCCATACCTACGGCATCAGATCTTAAAGGTGCAGGTGAAATTGTATCATCCAAATTCCCGAAACGGAATGCCGCAGTTGTTGATTATTACGGTGATTACTCAAAATCAGACATTGGTCATAATGCCGTTAACGAATGGATGAAAGCCAATAAAAAAGAGATGGCCGGCTCTCCCTGGGAGGAATATATAACAGACCCCATGACCGAGCCAGACACCGCCAAATGGCTCACACGTATCTATTACCCTCTTAAATAGACTTAGGCACTTAACCTGCCTCAAAAAAACACCGTATTGCAAAGCCGTGCATTGAAAAATGCGCGGCTTTCATTTTTACTGCTCAATACATACGTATAAGCAACTGCCTCTTCCTGCCTGCAAACACAGTCGTAAAAAACTTAGCCTTCCCGTTTTTGCCGAAAACCGTAATTTGCGGCCACATGAACAGCAGAACGCTATTTCTACTTTTTTCCGCCCTTGTATTCGCATACATATTCCGAACCTTTATGCCATACGGCAAAAGTGAAGCAATTGTAAAAGAGAAAGGCCATTATATAGACAGCTATACCATGTATAAAGCATCGGTGCTCATGAAGTACAAGCCTGAAAAGAACTTTTATAACCTCGATACACTTACCCAAACACCTTCGCCTGACACATCTTACAACATGCTCATTTCGCCGTATTTGTACACGCCGCAAAACAGCCTGTTTCTTAAATTTTTACCGGTAAAATCAGTACAGGGCTTTGTTGCCTGCATTTTATATACTGAGTGGCTTGCCCGACTGTTAAGCTTTTCGTTACTGTTCCTGCTCCTGTTTTACAGAAACAGGCTGAAAGGCAATATCTTATCACGCAGGGGCAATTCTGAATCTGCGGAAATAAAACTGCCTCTCTTAACTCTGCAGCCCGGTTTTTGCGATTTTGCTGCCATTGCTCTTTTTGCCTTATCTATGCATAATGTGCCATACCGGAGCAATGCTTATTTTACCCAAGTCAGCGGATTCATGTCGGTTTTGGTATTCGGGGCATATACGGCATCAAGGTTCGGCCGACAGTTTTGGGCAAGGATACTCTTATTTTTGGCAGGCGTAATTAAAATATACCCTTGGTTCCTGGCCCTGTTTATTATTAAAATTAATTGGCGAAGCTATGCAAAGTATGCAGCAACAGGCATTGTGCTTTCTGCCATAATGATGCTTTTCAAGGTTTTCAGCTTCGAAACCATATACCGGTACCTGGAGCCAAAAACCGGGAAAACAGCAGGCGAGCTCCGCTGGATTTTTACATACCTGCCCAACAGCGGCCTTTACAGCGAGTTTTTACACCTGAATTTAAGTGGCCAAACACCTGATTTTATTATCAGCATTATTTACTGCTCCACTATACTGGCCTTGCTCATTGCCTTCCCCATACTTGCTTTAAGCCGCCTCAAAACCCTGCCCGATAATGCCGGGCATATACTGTTCGCTATAGCATGCCTGCTCTTTATGCAAAGTGTGTGGCCGGTTATTTGGGTTTATCATTATATGATGATGGTGCCTTTCCTATGCCTTTCTGTTGCCGAAAAAAAAATGCCCCTTGCTATTCGTATTGCAAGCGCATTATATGCGGCTATGCTGTTTAACGGCGAATGGTTGCTTGGCTGGGAAACCCGCTTTTTTGTGTCTTACCGGTGGATAAATGATATAAATGCTCTTGTTGCCTTAACAGGCATAACAGCATTGCATTACGAAAAGAAGAACGGAAAAACGGGCTTGGTGCTGAATACACAAACCCGCCCATGAAAATAAGAAACCTGTTCATCCTGTTTTCTGCCGGGCTTTTTTCCTTGGTTGCGGCTATATTTTACCCGGCAGGCCTCGCCGATAAAATTTGGCTGCAAGGCGGGCATATCGACGGCTATACCATGTACAAGGCAATGGAAATGTCTGTAAAAGCACCTGGAAAGGACATTTATAATTACGAAGCCCTGCTTGCATATCAATCTGCCGATTCATCATCAAAGCAGATGCGGGTATCGCCGTACCTATACCCCCCGCAGGCTTCATTCTTCATGAAACCGCTGCTTTTTTTTGGTTCGCCTTTAAGGTTTATGGCTGCTCTCCTTTTCACCGATTGGATCATGCGCCTGTTTATTGTTGCCCTTATGTGCCTGCTCCTGCTCAAACAAAGTGCATTCCAAACAGGTTCAGCCTATACCAAACAGGCATTTTGGCCATTTCTTGCTGTGGCCTTGCTAAGCTTAAGCATGTTTACCACCCCGGCAAAGAATACTGTTATAAACGTGCAGGTTTCAGGAATAATAGCCGGGCTTTTGTTTGCAGCCCTGTTTGCCGCAAATACAGGCAAAAGTATTTGGGCCAGGGGGCTGCTCCTTGCTGCAGGCTTTTTAAAAGTCTACCCCCTTATTTTCGGCCTGTTCATTTTAAAACCCAGGCTTAAGAGCTATTTGTTTTTACTGTTCAACGGCACAGTGCTCAGCCTGCTTATTTGGGCATCGGGGCTTTTCAGCGCTACAGAGGCAATCAGCTATTTAAGCCCCAAAACACCTTATACCCAAGGCTATGTGAAATGGCTCACCGGCTTTGAGCTGAATTGCAGCATTTGGCAGGATTTACATTCCTTTAACGAAAGCGGCAGCGCCTTCGGCATTATTGCAAGTGTTCTGTACGGGGGCACAATCCTCCTTATTGCCGGTACCTTCCTGTACATGGCCGCAAGGCAATATTTCAAAAGCCAGGACCCTTCAAACCGACTATTGTTCGCAATTGCATGCATCAGTATCACCCTTAGCTTTTGGCCCATTGTATGGATTAACCACTTTTTCATTATCCTACCTTTCGTATGTCTCGCCGTTGCCGACACTAAATTCCCCTTAGTATTCCGAATTGCATGTATAGTGTATGTGCTAATCTTTTTCAGCGGAATAATAGAGCGCAGCCAGGTTACCCGCCTGATTTGTCGGTATTCATGGGCTAATGATGCAAATACCATTTTGGCTTTGGTAGCTTTAATAACCATGTTTAGGCCCAAGCTTCTCAGGCATAAGCCTGCCGGGCCTGCGGCATAATATTCGTTAATTGATTCGTAAATTGCCCGCAGCCATGCCAGATAAAACTAAACCAGCCAATACCACCAACCCGGTACAAATTCCCCTTGCTGAACGCATGAGGCCTAAGAACCTCGATGAATTTGTAGGCCAGGGCCACTTAACCGGCCCCAACGGGGTTTTAAGGCGTATATTGGCGCAAGGCTATATTCCATCCTTAATTCTATGGGGGCCTCCCGGGGTTGGCAAAACCACCTTGGCCGGCTTACTGGCAGGTGCTGTAGGGCGGCCTTTACATAAGCTGAGTGCCACTGCCGCAGGCGTTAAAGATGTTCGCGAGGTAATAGAGCAGGCTAAGAACATAAACGGATCTATATTATTTATAGATGAAATTCACCGCTTTAACAAAGGCCAGCAGGATGCCCTGCTGCATGCCGTTGAAAACGGGATAATTACCCTCATTGGCGCCACCACCGAAAACCCTTCTTTTGAAGTCAACTCGGCGCTTTTATCGCGCTGCCGAATTTTCTCCCTAAAATCTTTAACCGATGATGAGCTCATCAAAGACATGCACGCCATCAAGGGCAGCCGCATCCTGGTGCTCGCGCCCAAGGTCGGCAACCGCAAGGGCGAGC
>JAZKBN010000018.1:127740-128736 GCA_040388605.1 Bacteroidota bacterium
CCTGAATCGCGCCATTGCAGAAGACGAATGGCTCAAAACAAAAAGCATAACACTTGCCGAAACTGCCGCCCTGCTCCGCCTTGCCGACGGTGATGCCCGCAGCATTTTAAACCTGCTGGAGCTAACCGCTGAAGCCGCCGAAGGAACTGACATAACCATTACTGATGAAAGCGTAATGAGCGCCGCCCAAACCAAGGCCGTTATGTACGACAAAAAGGGCGAAATGCATTATGACATCATCAGCGCCTTTATCAAATCGCTCCGCGGATCAGACCCTAACGGGGCTATCTATTGGATGGCCCGCATGATTGCCGGCGGCGAAGACCCGAAGTTCATAGCCCGACGAATGCTTATACTCGCATCGGAAGACATAGGCAATGCCAACCCCACCGCCATGATGATGGCTACAGGCTGTTTCCAGGCTGTTACTTATGTGGGCTACCCCGAAGCAGAAATTATACTCTCGCAAACTGCTGCCTATCTTGCCGCATCACCCAAGAGCAATGCCAGCTATATGGCTATCAGGCAGGCGGCAGGGCTTGTGCAGCAGCATGGGAATTTGCCGGTGCCTATGAGTCTCCGCAACGCGCCCACAAGGCTCATGAAGCAGGAAGGCTACGGCAAAGGATATAAGTACTCGCATGACTTCCCCGAGAACTTTGCCCACCAGGAGTTTATGCCTGAAGCGCTCGCCGGAACAAAGCTGTATGACCCCGGAAAAAATGCCAGGGAAGATGAGTTGCGTACCCGCTTAAAAAGGCTTTGGGGAGAAAAGTACGGGTATTAGATCCTACTCATGATAAAAACCGAAAAGACCCTCTGAACATTTCAAGGGGTCTTTTCGTATATGCTTCAAAGCAATAAGGTTCAGTACCTATACGCCGAAAGCTGCTTTAATTTTGTCTACAAAATCAAGTTTTTCCCAGGTAAAGAATTCAACTTCTTTGTATTCGCGTCTGCGGATTTCAGTTCTTTCTCCCCCGTTTTCACGAATCT
>JAZKBN010000018.1:128746-129449 GCA_040388605.1 Bacteroidota bacterium
GTTGATTTCAACTTTGCGGGTAAACGGCTCGCGGCCCATGTGACCGTAAGCGGCTGTTTCACCAAAAATAGGGTTCTTAAGGCCAAAGCGATCTACAATGGCTTTAGGGCGCATATCGAAAACCTCCTGTACTTTTTTAGCTATTTCGCCATCGCTGAGCTTTACTTTAGCAGTACCATAAGTGTTAACAGTCATGCTTACAGGAGCGGCAATACCAATGGCGTATGCTACCTGTACAAGCACTTCATCGGCAATGCCTGCAGCTACCATGTTTTTGGCAATGTGGCGGGCAGCATAAGCTGCGCTGCGGTCTACCTTGCTGCTGTCTTTACCGCTGAAGGCTCCGCCGCCGTGTGCGCCTTTGCCCCCGTAGGTATCAACAATAATTTTACGCCCGGTAAGCCCGCTGTCTCCGTGCGGACCACCAATTACAAATTTGCCCGTCGGGTTAATAAAGTACTTGGTATCTTTCAGTAAATCAGCAGATATGATGCGGGGAACCACTATCTCTGTTACGTCTTTCTTAATTTGAGCCAGCATTTCATCCTCGGCGGCCTTGCGGTCGGCGGGGCTGTCGCTTTTGGGAGCTATCCAGTCATCATGCTGGGTGCTTACCACTATTGTTTCAATGCGTACAGGCTTATTATCGTCGCTGTATTCAATGGTTACCTGGCTCTTTGCATCAGGACGCAGGTAAGGCATT
>JAZKBN010000018.1:129459-139899 GCA_040388605.1 Bacteroidota bacterium
GAGCCTCATTCTTACGGATATTGGCCAACTCTTTCACCAAACGGTGCGAGAAAGCAAGTGCCATAGGCATAAGCTCCTCGGTTTCATTGGTTGCATACCCGAACATCATGCCCTGATCACCGGCACCCTGCTCTTTGTTCTCACCTTCATCAACACCTTGTGCAATATCGGCGCTTTGGCTGTGCAATGCGTTTATTATACCCGCCGAGTTGGCCTCGAACTGGTAAGCAGCATTGTTATAACCTATTTTGCTGATGGTTTTACGAACAACGTCCTGTATATCAACGTATGCATTGGTTGTAATTTCGCCGGCCACCACTACCAGGCCGGTAGTTACAAGCGTTTCACAAGCCACCCTGCTGTCAGGGTCCTGCGCCAGCATGGCGTCAAGTATAGCGTCAGAAATTTGGTCGGCTACTTTATCGGGATGTCCTTCAGAAACGGATTCCGAAGTAAAAAGAAATGGCATCTATTGTATTAGAAGGCGCGGAAGGTCCGCGGGTTTGAAACGGGCCCAAATTTATCGTTTTTCCCGCTAAATGAAAAACGGAATTAAGAAACACAGGTTGGCTTACCTGATTTAAACACTGAATATTCCTGATTCAGCAAACTCATTTTAGTCTTGCGCCGAAGCTGAAGCGCGTATTAATAAGTGAGCGTCCCTCGCCAATGCAATCATTTCCATGTGCCGTTCATACCATAGTTTTTTCCTTACGGTTAAGCAGGTTATTATGAACAGGCTTAATTTTTGTAGCTTTGCAGTATTACGGTAAGCAGGAAAAAGGCCGAATTTAACACCCGACTGTAAAGCCCTGCATAAAAACCGGCATACAAATGTTCTTTAAGGTAATCCTGTTTATAGTTCTTGTATATTATGTAGTCCGCTTTTTATTGCGGGTACTAATCAGGAATTTTGTGTTCCGCGTTATTCGCGATGGCCAACCTACAGCCGGCTCATCCGGCCAACCTTTTGGCGGCAGGGGGAACCCCTTTTCCGGCAACAATCAAAATTACAGCTCCCGCAATTCCGCCGACGGCGTTCGTATAGATACCCCGCCAAATAAAAACAACAAGGGCCGAAACTTCGACCCGGGTGGAGAATATGTTGATTACGAAGAAGTTAAATAAAAATATAATTATTAAAAAAGCCGGCTTACGCCGGCTTTTTTGTTTACAGTTGAAAATAAGCGCAGGAGTGAGCCCAAATTCAGGGCCACTCAGCTTTCACCTGGAATTTGCCTGCGGTACCTGAAGCCATCGGCCTGCATAATGCCTAAGTGCCAGCGATTGCCAATTCTATACCTTTTATCGGCCGCTGCTATACGCATGCTTACACCGGCACCAAGGCAAATGAGCGCTACTGAACCGGAAGCTTTCCAATTAAAGCTCCTGTCGCTTTGCCTCATAGAATTAAGTGCATCGGCCCCAAAGAACAGGGCGCCTGCCAGGGGCAGAATAAGGCCAAGGGTATTAGCCGTACCTGTAAACCTGCCACGGGAGGGCAGGTAAATCTTATGGAAATCTGTAACAGCAAGGGGCACATCCATTGCATCGCCGAAATTGACAGCCACCATATTGGGGTAAAGGTGGGTTACAATACCATGGTAACGCGTATTGTCGTCGTTCAGCTTAAAATCTATCTGGCTGCCCTCTGTATAAATATGACGGTTGCGCTTGTGTTCTAAAACCAGGACCTTGTAAGGCTTTAAGGCAATTGCAGGTGTTTTTAACGGTGCGGATATAGAGTCCGGTGCTTGCGCATGCGCCCATAGTCCGAAAAAAAACATGAGCAATGCCGGTATAATGGCAGTCAATCGGTTCATGGAAAATCGCGTTTAATTGGTGTGCATTAAAAAAGGCAGCAAGACATAGCGAATATAAAACTATACCCGGTAATACTGTGCCAAATTATAAAAGCGGCCATGCATACGCTCCTATATGTTTATCGAAGAAAGTTAATAAGCCTTAAGACTTAAATCAAGACTCCGGGCGCTATGTGTTAATGCACCCACGCTGATATAAGTAACGCCGGTAAGGGCCGCTTCGCGTATATTTTTTTCAGTTATACCGCCTGAGGCTTCTGTTTCACAGGCACCGTTAATAATAGCAACAGCTTCACGCATCATTTCCGGTTTCATATTATCTAGCATAATACGGTCAGGCTTAGCGGCCAGGGCCTGTGCCACTTCGTTAAGGTTGCGTGTTTCCACCTCAATTTGCAAATTCAGTTTCTTATCTGCAAGATATTTCTTTGCTGCAGAAACAGCTTCAGCTACTCCGCCGGCAAAATCCACGTGATTGTCTTTCAACATCACCATATCAGATAATCCGAAACGGTGGTTAGTACCTCCGCCAATCTTAACAGCCCATTTTTCAGCAAAGCGAAAACCCGGGGTTGTTTTCCGTGTATCAAGCAGGCGTGCGCCTGTGCCTTCTATTTGCTCCACCAGGTGGCGCGTGTAAGTGGCAATGCCGCTCATGCGCTGCATTGTATTCAATACAAGGCGTTCGGTGCTTAAAATACTGCGGCTGTTTCCTTCAACGGTAAAAGCAATGTCGCCATATTTAATGGCGTCGCCGTCTTCAACCAGGCTCGTAATATGCAGTTCAGGGTCGAAGTGCTTAAAAATTGCAGCGGCAAGCTCTGCCCCGGCCAAAATACCGTTTGCTTTTACAAGCAGCTTGGCCCTTCCTTTGGCATTTTCAGGAATAGATGAAAGAGTGCTGTGGTCTCCGCTGCCAATATCCTCCTGCAGGGCGGCAACAATAAAATTTTGGATTACAGCGGGTGTAAGGTATTCATGAACCATAGAACGAATTACGGAAAAAAATATGAAATATTGCTGCAGGAATGCTATCAGGGCCTTTTGCTTTGTTATATTGTGCCCCGGAACACCAAAACCTTAGTACCATGCCCGAAACCATAAAGGCCAATATTGTCGACATCTTTGCTGAATCAATTTACCCCGGCTCCATTGATATCGACAACGGTATAATTACTGCCATAAAGCGCAGCGGCGATAAGCCCAACCCGGCAAAACCCTGCATGATTCCCGGCTTTACCGATGCCCATGTGCATATAGAAAGCAGCCTTTTGAGCCCGCAGGCTTTCGCGCGTATGGCTGTGGTACATGGCACAATTGCAACAGTAAGCGATCCGCATGAAATTGCCAATGTTGCCGGAATGAAAGGTGTCAGGTGGATGCTTGAAAATGCAAAAGGAAGTCCTTTTCATTTTTGTTTTGGCGTACCAAGCTGTGTTCCTGCCACTGCTTTCGAAACAGCCGGCGCCTCCGTCAGTCCTGCCGATGTGGAAGCCCTTTTCGCAGAAGACGGGCTTACATACCTTGCCGAAATGATGAATTACCCGGGTGTTCTTAATGGGGACCCGGAAGTCTGGCAAAAAATAAATATAGCCAAAGCCCTAAATAAACCAATAGACGGCCATGCCCCGGGCCTGCGCGGAGATGATGCCCTGAAGTATATAAACGCCGGCATCAGTACCGATCATGAATGCTTTACCCTTGAAGAAGCACAGTTTAAAGCGCAACAGGGCATGCATATACTTATACGTGAAGGCAGCGCCGCCCGAAATTTCGAAGCCCTTTGGCCCCTGCTCCATTCGCACCCTACCAAGGTGATGTTCTGCTCAGATGATAAGCACCCGGACAGCCTTTTAATAAGCCATATTGATGCCCTGGTTCGCAGGGCCCTAATGCATGGCGCGCCTTTGTTCGATGTATTGCGTGCCGCCTGTTATAATCCTGCTAAACATTATGGGCTCCCAAACGGAATGCTCCGGGTTGGCGACAAAGCAGATTTTCTTTTAACTGAAAACCTGCTGAATCCCGCACGCTTCAGGGTGCTTCAAACCCGCATTGCCGGTAAAATAGTATCAGAAAACGGGGTATCGAGACTGCCTTTTACAAAGCCTTTACATATTAATAGTTTTAATTGCGAACCCATTAAACCGGCCGACATTGTTGTAAAAGCTGAAAAGCCCGGAGCTTCGGTAAAAGTAATTAAGGCCGAAGAAGGGCAGCTTATTACCGGTTTGGAATTACATAAGCTACCCGAGAAAAACGGCCGGATCTATAGCGATTCTGAAAATGATATTTTAAAGATAGTGGTTATTAACCGGTATTCCCCTGCCCCGCCTGCTATTGCCTTTGTCCGCGGCTTCGGGCTAAAAGAGGGCGCTTTGGCAAGCACCGTTGCACATGATTCGCATAATATAATTGCGGTCGGCGTTTCAGACGAAGCCATTACAGAAGCAGTAAATATGGTAATAGGCAGCAAGGGCGGGCTCGCCGCCTGGTCAGAAAACGAGAAACTTTTACTGCCTCTCCCCATTGCCGGGCTTATGAGCGATGGCGAAGGGAAAGAAATTGCGGCTGCTTATACTGCAATTGATGCTCTTTCAAAAAAATTGGGTTCAACTACCGGCTCACCCTTTATGACCTTGTCTTTTATGGCCTTATTGGTTATTCCCCGCCTCAAACTCAGCGACAAGGGTTTATTTGACGGTGAATCATTCAAATTTGTGCATTTACAGGAATAATTACTTAAAACCTGTTTCAGGAAATACCCCCATAACTAATCCTGACTGTTTATAATCGGGTTATCTGCGGGCTACGTTTTGTACTTAACCTGCCTAAAACCATTTCAGGGATTTATTCCGTGCAGGGCTAAGGTTTCATATCGCCTGGTATTGGCTCCCTGTATCTGCAACATTTGGGCAAGGCCAGGTACTTTTGTTCTGTGGCGGTTCTGTGTTCGGTATCATACCCGGCCAAAACCAGACTGCTTTCCAATGATTCTGCGCTTATCTTTTGTGGGTTATAGTTAACAACCAACTCTCCGCTTTTTTTACTCCAATGAGCCGTTTTAACTCCTTTTACATCAACGGCGGTTTCAATGCGTTCCTTGCACATTTCGCAATTACCGGAAACCTTCAGGCTCAGCCGGGCTTTATCCGGTTGCGGAGCAGTTTGTGCATGTGCGGGAATTAAGGTGCTTATTAAAAGCACAATGCCTGCCATTAAGGGCAGGCATTTATATATGCTTGGTTTCATGTTGTTATAACGTAAAACTATGGTCTTAATTGCGGCTTAGCTGCCGGCCATCAGGTTTTTAATCCAGCTGATATTGAAGCCTTGCGGTAAGTCATCATCGGTATAGTAATCGTAGCCGTACCCATAACCATAGCCATAAGTCTTAAACTTATCGAGGCCGTTAAGGATTACCGCCATATTGGTAAAGCCGTTAATTTTAACAAGCTTGTTAATGTTCTTCAGGTATATACGCTTGCTGTATTCTGACCTTACCACGTAGATTGGCAAATCAGCTTTTTGCATTACAATTATACCATCAGTTACAAGACCTACCGGGGGCGAGTCAATCACAATAATATCGTATCGGCGCGAAAGCTCATCGAACAATACATCAAGGTTTGCACGTAAAAGAAGTTCGCTTGGGTTTGGTGGCGGCGTGCCGGCGCAAATTACGTCCACATTTTCAATGGTTGTGGGCGCAATACACTCATCTACTGTATGTTTACCTATAAGCAGCGTACTCATACCCTTCTCGTTATTCAGGTCGAAGGCAAGGTGCAGCTTTGGTTTACGTAAGTCAAGGTCAATAATAATAACGCGTTGGCTGCTGAGGGCAAGTACCCCGCTCAGGTTGATTGCAATAAAAGTTTTACCCTCACTCGCAACGGTACTTGTAACACTGATAATACGTGCTCTGCCGGGCTCAGGCGGTGCATTCAGGAAGTCAATATTTGTTCGAATGGCCCTTAGTGATTCGCTTAGCGAAGATTTTGGGTTTTTATCAACCACCATTTTCGCAACTCGCAGCTTTTCCTTTGTATAAACAGGGACTACGCCAAGCAGTGGCGCTGCCACGTTCTTCTCTATCTCCTTCATGGTTACAACCGTATCCTGGAGCATATATCGAACAACCACAAGCACAATGCCTGCTGCAACACCTATAATTATCCAGATGGTGTAAACGCTGCCTTTCTGGGGCGAAACCGGTATTGTTGGCAGGTTAGCAGAAGACAAAATTGAGAAATCAGGCACAATACCTGCTTTCGCTATACCGAATTCAGCTTTTCTTTCAATCAGGAGCAAATAAAACTTCTCGTTCAGTGCATAGAATCTCCTGATACGGGTAAGCTTGGTATCCTGGGAAGGAAGGGTTTCAAACTCACTTTCAGCCTCTTTTATTCGCTTATTAACCTCTTCTATAGATTTGTAAGTTTCCTTACGGGTAAGCTCAATAACATCAAGAAGCTCAAGCCGATATGCGTCTGTTTTTTGCTTTTTAAGCTTTACAGCTGTACTGCCTTCTTTGGAAGTAAAGAGCATAGATTGCAGTTCAAGCTGCATATCATTGAGCTTATCTGCCATTGTGGTCAGATCTTTATTCTTCAGGTAGCGCATATTAGGCACAAACTGCCGAACATCGCGGTTATCGGAAACCAGGCTTTGCAGGTCGTTAAGTTGCGCTAACTCAAGATTCAGCTCAAGCTTTTGTTTCTGGAAGTCAGATACTGCTTCAACCGATTTTGTGAAAGAAGCCTTCATATCAAGCGATTTATTGCGCTTGAAAAAATTTTCAACCTCTGCTTCAGACATTTCCAGTCTGCGGGCTGTAGTGTCCAGCTGGTCGTCAAGAAATTTTAAGGTTTGTATATTAACCTGGTTCTTTTTCTCAAGTGTTTGGTACAGGTAAACACTGTCGATATTGTTTACAATATCCTGTGCTTTTTCCGGGGTAAAATCAGCAAATGTAATTTGCAGGGTATTGGCATTAGCATTCAGAACCTTTGCTTTTGTATTGGTTTCAAGGTACTTAAGCAATTGGTTACGACTGTTAATGGTAATAAAATACCGAACCCCGTTATGATCTGAATTATAATAACCGGTAAGTGTAACCCTGAACCGCAGATAATCATTTTCGTAATACTTTCCGAATTTGAACTTATCTGTTACATCTTCGGCCCCCATTTTATACTTCAGTATATATTCGTTGGCGTTAATAATTTCAACGTCAATAGGGGTATCATAGATTGCACCGCTTTTTATTTCATATTCAATTTTAAAGGGACTCGTTTTATAAAGTTCCGAGAAAAGAAATTTTCCGCTTTGGTTATATGTAACATTCAGCGGCATGCGGTCTATAAGTTTATTATAGGTAAGGCTGCTCCTGATAAGTTCAATTTCGCCGCTAAGGTTTTTATCAAATTCTGCATCAGGCGATCCAAAACCACCCATTCCCGCAGTCAGAATTCCTTCAGCACGTTGCCGTACATCTAGCTTGATAATAGAATTGCTTTCAAATACCGGTCGTGTCCAGCGAAGATAAAGGTAACCTGCTGCGCCGCTAAATAGTATAAATACAATAATCCAACCTAAACTTTTATTCAGTATTGGAATTAGCTTATCGAAATCAATCTTACCAAAGCCTGAGTCTTCATCTTCAAGTATTGCTGCAACTGTTTGGTTGAGCCTTGCCTGCTGAACGCCGGGTTTCGGGGTTGATGTTTTGGGGGTCTGGCTTGTTTCGGCAGGTTTACCCGCTGCATTATTTTCAGTTTGCATTTTTTATAAGCGGGTTGAAATCAATAAACTTACATAGGCCAATGCAGTAATAATACCAAAGAACTGGCCGTAATCCCTTAAAACCTCAACTGAATTACGCCTTCCGGGAACAATATAAATAACATCGTTAGGTTCCACGGTGAGTAATGAAGTCTTCATACCCTGAATAGTACTTACATCTATTAAATAAACCTGGGGGTTATCAAGTGGTCCCCTAATTAATTCTATGTGTTTGGCATCAGCATATGCAGGAATTCCTCCCACTTGTGCCAGTACTTCCACAATAGAAATATTTTCATTAGGAAGGTCAACAATCTGACCGGTAACAGGTGCCGCGTGACCGCCTGAACCGGATCCCCCGCCCCCGAAAACAAAAATTCGGCGGTTAGCCACCCTAACAATTGCATAAGGTTCCTGGTAATAAGGAGTCAGTTTTTGTGCTACAAGGCTGTCAGACTGCCTGCAGGTATACCCGGCAAATTTAACTTTACCAATCAGGGGGATAATGGCGAAACCATCATTGCCAACCAGGTAACGACCCAGGTTTGCACTTATTCCGCCTGAAACGCCCGTTCCCGGAGGGGAACCACCAACGCCTGCCTGTAAAGTTTTGCTGAGCTCAGAGTTAGGATCAAGTATAAGCTCACCTTTATTGGTATATACTTTTAAAACTATCCAATCGCCGTTTTTTATTTTATAATTATCTTCAGCGGCACCGGTTTGGTAAGTAATATTTTCAGGATGCTCCTTATCAAGCCTAAAGGCATAATCGCGTTTGTAAAACTTGCAACCGGAACCGGCAAGCAATAACAAAACCGGTAACAGCAGGCATGCCGTCCGTAGTATTTTCATCAGTTTTTTTGTTCGGACACTTTGGTCCGCAGTTTTAATACGTTTGCGGGTAAAAAAGTAATCGTTATTCAGGGCAGAATGAGAATTAAAGCAGGGTTTATTTTTTAATCGGCACAGTATGAGCCTGTTTCATTTTCAGAAACCACTGATTAAGTTTTCAAGTGATGGCAAAACCATATCCTTTTCTGATACTACCGGGTTGCTTACCCGCCAGTCTATTTCCAATACCGGGTCATTCCAAAGCAATCCGCCTTCAGAGGCTTTGTCGTAAAGACCGGTGCATTTGTAAAAGAAAACCACATCCGTCAATGCGGCAAACCCATGTGCAAAACCGGGCGGAACATAAAGCATATTGCAGGTTTTGCTGTCAAGCTCTACCGTCAAATGTTTTCCGTATGTGGAAGAGTCTTTTCGAATATCAACCACAACATCAAGGGCCCGACCAACAACAACGCGAACCAGCTTACCTTGCGCAAAGGGCGGATTCTGGAAGTGCAGTCCTCGGACCACACCTTTATGTGAAAAACTTTGGTTGTCCTGAACAAACTCAAGGTCCAGGCCGTTTTTACTGAATGTTCTTCGGCTGTATGACTCATAGAAAAATCCTCGTTCATCTTCCAATAAACGGGGGGTAATTTCTACCAGGCCCTTCAGGCTTAATTCTTTGAATTCCATTTTTATTGATTTCCGCTTTAGGAACATTATGGCTTAATACCACTATGGTCAACTAATTACCGGGTAATTGCCGATAAGATAATTGATGTGGGTAAATCAGGCGCCAACCCTGTAAATGAGTATAAACAAGGGTATCCCCAATAATGCGCCTAATGAATCTGCCAGCAAATCAGCCAATTCATAGCTTCGGCCCGGTACTGTGGTTTGTGCCAGCTCTATGAGCATTCCGAAAACAGAACTTAACACCGGTGCTGCAATAAAGGTATGCCTTGCGGCAATGCTGCGTGGGTTATGCTTAATAAATGCTGTAATCAGCAACAGGGCCTGGATTGCGAATACTACGAAATGCGCCACCTTGTCAGGACGAAATGCGTCCATAAAGGTGAGCGAGGGCAGGCTGCTGCCGGGCATTAAGGTAAGTAGCAGTATAAATGCGGCCCAAACAGCAGGCAGCATAAAATGCTTTAGCCTTGCGGGTGGTGCATAAACTGCCTTTGAGGCTTTATGCTGCATCGGTAAAGTGCTTATCAGGCTCCTACCAGCTCTTTATATTGGGCGGCAGTAAGCAAGGCCGAACCTGCTGCTCCGCCGCTTACTTTAATTTTTACCATCCAACCTTTACCGTAAGGGTCGCTGTTTACCAGGTCGGGACTGTTCAACAACTCTGCGTTAAGCTCTGTTATTTCACCAGTTACGGGTAAAAACAGGTCGCTCGTGCTTTTTACTGCTTCAACAGATCCAAAAACCTGGTTTGCCTCAATTGTTTTTCCTACTGCAGGCACATCAACATAAACAATATCGCCAAGTTCGCTTTGTGCGAAATCGGTTATACCTACGTATGCAAATTCGTCTTCAAAACGTACCCATTCATGTTCAGGGGTATACTGCAGGTTTTCAGGAAATTCCATATTAATATTTCAGGTATTTGAAATGGTGCAATTTTTCAGCAAATGGCAGCTTAAATGCTATCCGCAGCTTAAGCGACTGCAAATTTAGCTAAACTTTTCCGAACAAAGCTTTAAATTCAACCAAACCCGGGCCGGCATTTTGCGGTTTTCGTATTATTAATCCCGTTTTCATGTCGATTTTCAAAAAATTAAGCGGGGGCAATAACGAATCGGTAATTTTATAAATATCTTTAGGCCTTATTAAAAACGGCTATGGCAGAGTTAAAGTTTACTGAAAGCATATTGAGCATTTTGAAAGCTGAATTACCCGAAGGAAGCCTTACACATGTGCCGGCTGGTAACCTTGTATCGGTAACTCTCGATAAGAGGGAGCTCCGTAATTTTGCAGGATTTCT
>JAZKBN010000018.1:139909-174031 GCA_040388605.1 Bacteroidota bacterium
TGCTCAGCTGTATTACTGCCCTTGATAACGGAACCGAGGCCGGTAGCTTTGAGCTGATATATAATTTCTATTCAATACCGTTCGACCTGAAGCTCGATTTAAAAATTGTTGTCCCCCGAATTTCGCCCGATGGTGATTTGCCAAGGATTCAAAGTATAGCATCAATTTTCGGCACAGCAAACTGGCACGAACGCGAGGCTTATGACATGCTGGGTATCCATTTTACCGGCCACCCGGATCTGAGGCGCATTCTTCTGCCTGCAGATTGGCAGGGATACCCTTTACGAAAAGATTATGAATTGCAGCAGGATTACCACGGTCTTAAAGTACCTTATTGATTGATATCCTTATTGATTTTAAATCGGGCTGACTGCTGCATCGCCTGATATCAGGAATTGTTTTTTGCTGCCGCTTTCTGCGCAAAGCACCCTTGTCCGTTGCAGGGCAAGCTTTATAAAGCTCCGGCCCTGGAATTTAAAAGGGGAATTGTCCGGCAGAAACTTAAGTTTTTTCATACCTGAAGGCAATTCAGGTTTAGACGGTTCGGCAGGCAGGTTATACAATTTTTCATCAATCGGCTCTACGGGCACTGCCCCGCTTATGAGGAAAACTTTCCCTGCAGCAGTATTGGGGACTAATAAGCGGCAGGTAATACGTGTTCTACGTTTATTTAGCCTGCGATAAATTCTGCCTTCGAATTTAAATGCCTTCCCGTCGGGCAGCTCATCAAGCCAAACATGTAAATCTGTTTTTTGCCTTACCTCCAAAGCTTTTAACAGGCTTGGGTCGGCGCAGGAGCTCGCGGCAGGGTTTTCCATGTAGCGGGTTAAAGCTTCCAGTATTTCCGGGGGAAAAACATCGGGCCTAAGCACCGGCAGCATTACCCGTTTAAACCAAGCCTTCCATTCTTTACCGTGCGGTTGTTTTCGCAGCTTATAATTGGTTTTTACAAGGTAATGGGCCACCTCGTGCAGGTAGGTAACCAGGAAAGCGTATTGGTTTAAATCGGCATTCAGGGTAATGGTATGTATGCCGTTCCTGTACCTGTAATCTCCTAAAACGCTTTTTCTCGGGTGTTTTATGCTGAAATAAAAGCCATGCTGCTGCCAGAGCTTAAAACAGAAATCTGCCGCTTCGGGTGGGAAGTGCTTTTTAAAAGTTTCGGCATGTGCTGCTGATGCTAGTGCAGGCATTATGTATTGAAAAGGGATTGAAATTACTAAAGTTTCACGTACTTTACCTCCCCTTTCGGCCGGGATAATGATTCAAGCGAAAAAACTGATTTTGATGCCACGTTTAAACCTGCTTTTGCTGCTGTTTTTTTTACTCCCGTTTGCGTGCATTGTTTCTGCACAGCATAAGCCCGCCGATTCACGGAATCCAGGCAAACTTCAATTTACCTTTCCCACGGCTAACTTTTCCGAAAGTATTCCTATGGGTAACGGAAAAACAAGCGTTTGGGTTTCAGGCTACAGCAATCTGTTGAAATTTTCAATTAACAACAAAGCCGGCGAGGGTTGCTTATATTTATCTCTGCCCGCGGGTTGGCAGCTGAAGTCTGCACAGGCAAATGTAAGCACAGGCAATGTTAATATTGTTGCTTCCAATAAGCGGGGTGTAAGCACTGGCATTAAATTACTTCATGCTTCATCGGCAGACCTGCTTTGGGTTACGCTGCCGCCAGCCCTTTCAGGGAGAATCAGCATTTTTAATTTTCAGCCTGTTAACAATTCAGTTTTCGCAACAAAATTAAGCAACAATGGAGAAATTACATGTTTTGAAAATGCAGGTAAAACCCGAAGCGGCCTGAGCATTTGCGCCAGGCAAAAAAACAACATCATAACTATTGCATCGGCTGCGGGCTCTAAAGCCAATTCAGAAGCTGTTTTGGCAAAAGATTCACCTGAACTTAAATCGGCAACCGCTGAATACCATAAATTCTTCAGCGAAACCGCGGCCGGCATTGCTACCCCGGACTACTTTTTGCAAAACACCTGGAACCACATGCTTTGGTCCCTTGCAAATTACAGCTTTCCAAACGAAGCTGTAGTTGCTCAAAACTCTGCCGACTTAATATCCATAGGGGACACGGCTTTTACAAAGCAAATCTCTGCGTTTTACGGCCCAACAGGCAGTTACAAAGATCAATTGCCCTATTGGGTCAATGGTACAGCTGTAAATACCAATCGCAGCAGCCAGGCTGCCTATTATTGGAACAGCAATAATGATCTTTTGCTAACTAAAGATACCCCGGAAGCTACGGTTTACAAAGCCCTGTTAGCATGGAAATACTTCAGCGCTACCCAGGACACTGCATTTTTACGAAAAACCTGCTATCCGCTTTTAAAAGCGGCAGTTACAGAATCTTCTGATAATAATTCCGAAGCTATAAAGCCGGCAATTATCCGGGTCAAACGTTCATATTTAACAGCGGCATCGCTGCTTAAAATTGTACCAATTACAACTCCAGGAATTAACACGGCAAATGAGCCTAAAAAACAAGTGGGTCAGGATGCGGCATTAATAAAATACAAACCTGCGTCCGGTTTATTAGCCGATGCTGAAAAACTTATCCTCGAAGGCTCACCGGATGCAGGCTATGCGCTTCTAAGATTTTGGATGCAGAATTTTATAAATGAAGTCGGCCAACCATTAATAAATACGCCTTACACCGGCTTTGCAGGCACAGCTTATATAGCCGATACTATCGCAGTTCCTGACCCGGTTGCAGAATTTGTATTCGCCTCTGCCCTCCACAGCATGTTCATAACCTGGTCAGGCGATACGCTTGTTCCTGCCCCTGCCTTACCGCATGGGCTCAAAAACCTGCATTATACCAACTTTGCAACTGAGGGAGGTTTCCTGTTGAATGCCCTTTATAAAAATGGCAAATGCGACCAACTGAAAATTCTTAGCCCGTATGGCGGCAGACTAAAAGTAAAATTAAACCTCGGTGAAAAGTGGCTGGCTAACGATACCCTTCAAACAGGCTGTTACTTTATGGCAGATACCCGCCCCGGCGATGAAATTCTGCTTGAGACTTTTCGCATAAAGAAAAAACCGGTTATTGACTGGAGCCCTAACAAGCGTAAAGCCCGCCGCGAAGATGATGAAGCCGATGTTAACTGATTTAAGTAACCCGGGCTCGGCTCTTACATAATGATTGGAATATTTCTTTCCTGGATTCCCGAGGCAATAGTAACTTTCATGTTCGGCTACATGGGCTTAGGCCTGTTGGCCCGCATGGCGGCATTAAAGCTAAGCTACACTGATTCAGGCAGCGATACTGCTCTGCACTTCACTTTTTACTGCCTTGCAGGTTTCGCATTCAGCAATACCATAGTTAATATTCTAAGCCTGTTTATGCCCATTGGTAATGGGGTCGCTTTTTCCTTTTGCGGCATATCGCTTGCTGCGATATGGTTTTACAGGGTGGCGCTTTACGGCTTATGGAAGCAATACCTTAACAATTTAAGGCAGGCACATTGGGGCGTTTGGCCTGCGGCGACACTCTTTTTTCTTACGTGCCTGCTTAAAACCGCCTCACCTTCTGAGCAGTATGACGAGGGGGCTTATTACATTCAATCGGCTTGGGTAATAGAGCATTATGGCATTATTACAGGCCTGGGCAACCTGCACGGACACCTCGCCCTTAATTCCGCATGGATGGCCATGAATGCCCTTTGGAGCTTCACAAGCCTGCATAAGGGCCACATGTGGAACGATTTAAACGGGCTTTTTGTGCTCCTGTGCCTGCCCCTGTGGCTCACAGGGTTAAATAATGTACTAAAAGGAAAAGCGCAACTGCAGCATTGGGCAGTTTGCCTGATGCCCGCATTCTTATTGCGCAACCTGCTCACTGCCCCCAGCGCAGATATTCCGGGCGCGTTCACCGCATGGGCAATATTAAGCATGCTCCTGCAAAAAGCAGGTTCCGAATCGGGGCAAAGCCGGGAAACGGAACAGGTATCTAACCTTAAGAGCCTGCTTATAGTTATGCTTTGTGCTTATGCCTGCACGGTTAAAATAACATTGGCCCCACTGGCTGTACCTGCTTTTGCCATGCTTTGGCAAATTATTTCTGCCCGGAAACGACAACCCATTATAATGGCCCTTGTATCTGCGGCCTTTATTGCACTACCCTGGTTAACAAGGAACGTAATTCTGAGCGGCTATTTAATTTACCCCATGCCTGAGCTTGGCACCTTTAATTTCGACTGGAAGGTACCTGAAACCATGGCTGAAGTAACCCGCGATCTGCGCATGTACGATGCCCTGCCCAGCCACCCTTTGCACCCAAGTATTGAATCACTGAAACACTGGTGGCATAGCCTTACCAAACCCGATAAGGGCCTGTTAATCGGGCTACCTCTCTTTTTTCTGCCGGCATTAGTAATATACATGCCCGGGAAAGGAAGCGGCAGGTATTTAATTTGGCTTGCAGCAATATTTGCCGGCCTGTTGTTTTGGTGGTGCACCCTGCCCGAGGTTCGTTTCGGCTTGGGCTTTATTATACCTGCGGTTTGTACAGGGCTTGCGGGTCTGTTAATTTTACTGAAAGGCAAAGCTTCTCGCATTTCAGCATTTGGCTTGGCCGGCCTGCTTACAATATTGGTTGGTGCCGGCACCCTGAAAAGCTATAGGGAACTCCAGAATCCGTTAGCTTACCTTGTATCCCCTGCCCCCTATCCGCAGCTGGATTATTTTGTTTGGCAGGCAAACGGCTTTACCGTAAACCGCCCAGGCAATTACCTTGATACCACCCTCAGCTTCCAGCCGGTCTATTGTTGGGAAACACCCTTCCCCTGCTTTTACGGCGATAAAATACCTCCGCATTGGGTACAGGCCCGCGGACCTAACCTTTCCGACGGCTTCCGAATAAAAGTGGCTGAAAAAGCCAAGCCAAAAGTTTTAAAGCACGTACAGCCATGAGCCCCTTAAACCTGCCCCCGGCCGAGCTGCGCCTGAAAGAGGAAGACGGCCATACTTATGTGTTCGATCCTATCCGCAAAAAACATTTGGTATTAACGCCCGAAGAATGGGTGCGCCAGCATTGGCTGCACTACCTTACAGGTGCATTAAAATACCCCAAAGGCTTAATTAAAGCTGAAGGCGGCCTGCGTTGGAACAAGCTGCAAAAGCGCACCGATATTGTATGCCATGGCCCCGAAGGCAAACCGCTTATGCTTATAGAGTGTAAATCGCCCTATATAAAAATTACCGATGCTGTTTTCAGGCAGGCTTCGCTTTACAACCGCACTATAGGGGCACGCTGCCTTGTGCTCAGTAACGGACTAGTTCATTTTTGCGCTATTGCAGACGAGGTGCACGGCACTATGCGCCTGATTAAGGAAGTGCCCGCTTATGCCGAACTTTGCGGCATGCAGGAAGGTTTGGGATTGGGATTATAAAATTTTGGTTTGTAAATAATTAAGTGTTTTATTACATAAATTTAACACTACTCTATCTATATGCCCTCCGCACAAACCAAATTAAACGAAGTTGATAAACTCAAATTTGAGCTAGATACTTTACGTCCCTTACCAGAAGAAACAATTAGAGCAATTGATCTTAGAATTAGATTAGATTGGAATTATCATAGCAATGCTATTGAGGGGAACACACTTAACTATGGAGAAACACAGGCTTTATTAATTTATGACCGCTATCTGGGCAATCACGAAGGTCGATTTTACAGGGAAATTAGAGGACATGATGATATAATTAAGAACATTAATGAATTAGTGAAGGACAAGGAATATCCTTTAAATCAGAAACTAATACGAGAGCTGCATAAAAGTCTTCTACCCGAAGAATACTATGTACCAGCGATAACGTCTGATGGTAGCCCTACTAAAAAGAAAATCGTCGCAGGACAATATAAATCACAGCCTAATTCTGTACTTAAATCGAATGGGGAGATGTTCTATTATGCAGATCCACTTGATGTAGAACCACGTATGGAAAAGCTTATTGACGAATATAATGCAAAAAGCGGATTAATCCATCCCATAGAGCTTGCTGCATGGTTTCACTATGAATTCATTTTAATTCATCCGTTTGACGATGGAAATGGCAGGCTTACAAGAATACTTATGAATTTAATTCTACTTAGACATAATTATGTTCCGGCTATTATACGAGTTGAAGAAAAAGCGAAATATTTGGAGGTATTGGGTACTGTTGACGCTACAAGTGACGTCAACTATTTAACTGAATTCATTGCCGAAAAAGTTCAAGCAGTAATTGAACTTGAGCTAAAAGCTGCAAAAGGACAAGACATTACGGCTGAAGGTGATTTTGACAAAATGTTATCTTTATTGTCAGAAAAATTAAAAATAAAAATTGAAGCTCCAAGACTAAAAAAGACCGATACTTCTATAAACGAAAGATTTACAGCATTTATAAGGCCATCAATTAATAAACTTGAGAGCCATCTTTCAAAATTAAATATAATTGCTCGTGATATAAAGTTAAATGTGCTCTATTCTACACCGGATCGAATTAAAGATTTAAATTATGAGGATTTCACAGCTTTATATGAAGGTCAAGGCGATATACTTGAAACAGTAAAACGCTATGATATAAATACTATTAGAGTGCTAATAACTATAGGTCGTTTTAAAAACGAACTTTATAAAGACAAGATATTTATTTTCAATCTTGATTTTAATATAGAAGATTACTTTATTGAGGTTGTTGCTTCAATACTAAATTCCGAAACAATTGAAGTTTCTTATGAAGGCCCATGGGATAAAATGGTAATTGATCTGTATTTAGAAAAAGTTGCAGTTAAGGTTCTAAATGAAATCATGAAGCTTTTGGAAATAAAATAATCCGCTGCCTAACTATCCAACCAAGTCTTAAACACCGGCGCCTTATCATTGCTTATAATAAGCTCCCTTGGCTCAACCGGTTTCAGATTCACTTTTATGCGGCTGTTGCTGTATGGATAAATATGGGCAATGCTCTCCATGCTGATCAGGAACTGGCGATTGGCTTTAAAGAACCTGGCCGGGTCAAGCATCTCGTCAAGCTGATCGAGGCTGTAGTCTACAGGCATTTTGCTGCCGTCGTGCGATATTAAGAACACGAGCTTGTCTTCGGCAAAAAAGTAAGCAATTTCTTCGGCCGGAACCGAGCGGATTTTTTGGCCCAGCTTTACCAAAAAGCGCTGCTTATATTGTTTTTGGGGAGCTATGGCTTTTAACAGGGCATCCACATCAAGCGGGGGCTGCTGCTCACGGGCCTCCCAAAGGCGGTGATATTTATCTACTGCCCTTTGCACCTCTTCAGGGCGAATAGGCTTAAGCAGGTAATCTATGCTGTTAAGCTGAAAAGCTTTAACTGCATATTCATCGTAAGCAGTGGTGAATATGATGGGGCAGGTTACGGTTGCCTGCTTGAATATATCGAAGCTGATGCCATCGGCCAGCTGAATATCCATAAACATGAGGTCGGGCGATGGGTTGGCGTTGAGCCATGCCACTGCCGATTTAACTGAATCGAGGCGGGCAAGCACATTGGCATCGGGTCGGGCGCGTTTAATAAGGCCTTCCAGTTTTTCAACGGCTATTTCTTCGTCTTCAATAATTACAACGTTCATGTTCCTTTATCTGTTATTTTGGCTCTCAGCTGATTATAATACTCTTTATACTATACCTTCTTCCGGCAATAAGGGAATAGCGGCTTTAAAATGGTCATCGGTAATTTCCGTTTCCGGGGCAGGGCCGCTTATAACGGCATACCTCATGCGCAAACGTTCTGCTGCCTCAAGACCGGGTTGCTCATCGTTATCTTTAGGATACAAAGGGTGGCTTATAATTATCGACGAACCCTCGGTACGGATGCTGATGGTCATAGGCTGCTCTGCGGTTACCGCGTTTTCACGCAGGGCGGTTTCGGCAAGCATGTGCAGCAGCAGGGGCGGCAGCCTGCGTTTGGCTACGGCCGGCGAAATATCAAGCTCAAATTTAATCTTTTCCCTGAACCTGATTTTGGCAAGGTACATATAGCTGCGTAAAAAATCGAGCTCGCCGCCAAGCGGCACATATTCTTTATCTTTATTGGCTAACACATAGCGCATTACCTGGCTGAGCTCATCAACAAAATCTGATGCACCGTTTTGGTCCTGGTGAATGAGCGAGCTGAGCGCATTCAGGCAGTTGAACATGAAATGCGGGTTAAAATGGCTGCGCATGAGGTTCAGCTGCGCCATGGCCTGGTCTTTCTGGCGCTTTTCGGCATCTGCAATAATGCAGCTCATAAACGATGCCCTGTGCATAGACCTTGCCGCATGCAAAGCCGAGAAAAACAGCAGCCCGATAGCAAACGAGGTACAGGCAGCCGAAGCAGGTATATAGGGCATCAGGTAGCCCAGCAGGAACAGGAATACCGAAGTGGAAACGGGCACCAATGTCCATTCGAAGAGCATGCGTTTCAGCTGCTCAAAACGGAAGGCCTGTGAAACCCTGATATCAATAAAGCGGTTGGTTTCCTGCAGCAGGTTGGTGATTAACACTGTTGTAAGAATGGTCCGCAGGTTGCTTTCGCCGGAGAACATGGCTTTGGTGCCCGGCAGAACCAGGAGCACCGATGTAAAAACCAGGGCGGCCAAAGAATTGGCCACAATACGGAAAGCAGGCTCGTAGCGCTGTCTTTTCTCGTAACCGGCCGTATATGGGAGGGATGACATTTTTATTCCTTAATTCAGTATCGCCTTTCTGTTGCAGGCTTTTACTGAATGTTTTATCGGGTGTATGTAATCGTAGTAATTTCCATGGTAACGCTTTTGCCGCTTTAAACAAATATTCGGCCGGGCCGGTTATATGCTGATCGCAATGTAAAAATAGTAAGCACGATTTCTGCCTGCAATACTAGGCATTCTGAAATGCCTAAAAATGGGGACGAATGCCCTGATGCAAAAACCGTAAATTGTACCTGCATCTTTTTCCGTAATTTGCGGCCGCATTACAATTATACATACTCGCCGGCTCTTTGCCGGTACCCGGTTTTTCAGCACAGGGCCTTAAAGCATTGAACAAGCCAGCATCGCGTTATTTATACCTCTTTACCCTTGTTTTTAGCCTTTGGGCTTTAAGCGCCAACACCCTTTCCGCCCAAAGTGATGCCGAAAGGCGGCGCTTTAAAAAGGGCCTGAGGGCCATTGAAGAAAGCAACTGGAGCAAGGCCCGTGAGTTCTTCGCCGAGGTAAAAGCTACCGAAGGCGCTGTTAACGGATTTTCGCCCGAGGCTGAATACTACTATTCCCTCTGCTGCCTCCGAACCAGGAACTTTGCCGAGGCCGAGCAACTGCTCATTAAAACCCTGCAAAAAAGCCAGGACCCTAAATTCCAGAACGAAGGCCGCTACCTGTTGGGCAACATCTGCTTCGAGCTCAAAAAGCCCCGCCTTGCCGTTTACTGGCTCAGCCTCTGCGGACCCGGCCTGGCCGCCGATGCCGGCAATATGAAGCGCTTCTACCTGAACGAAGCCCCGGCAGACACCCTGAGAACCATTTACAAGCAGTTCAACCGCGATGCCGTAATTATTGACCTGCTCGGGCATCGCCTTGCCGAACAGCCCCTTTCCCGTGCCGATAAGGGCCTTGCCATAGAGCTTGCCCAAAAGCTCACCAACCTGCCCCTGCAAAGCCGCATTAACGCCCTGCTGGCCGCCGACAAAGGCATTTTTAAAGTGGCGCTCCTGCTGCCCTTCAATTACCGCAGCATACACTTCAGGGCTGCCAACCGAAGCAGCCAGTTTATACTTGACCTGTACAGCGGCATTACCATGGCCGCCGCCGCCCTCGCCGACAGCGGCATAGGCATAGAGCTTTACGTTTACGATACCGAAAAACGCGAAGCCAAAATTAAGCAGCTCCTGAACCTGCCCGAAATGAAGGAGATGGATTTGCTCGTGGGCCCCGTTTACACCCCCGGCGCTGCAGAAATGGCCGCCTTTGCCGACAGCAACCACATTGTAATGGTGAACCCCCTGAGCAACAAACCCGCCTGGGAGCCTGAAAACCAATATGCTTACCTTACCGAACCTTCGGTGTACACCATTTCTCAGAAGGTGGCCAAATTTGCTAAGAACTACCTCGATATAAGCCGGACATCTGTTATCAGGGGCAACTCGGCCAAGGACAGTATTTTGGCTTATGAGTACCGGCAGCTTATTAATAACGAAGGCGGTAATATGGCCCTGTTCCGCCGGACGAGCAAGAACTCGGCAGCCAATTTGGTAAAGCATATTACCGAGGCCGGCCTCGACAGCACCGGGCATCTTTTTGTACCCAACGATGAGCAATTGGTGCAGGTTCAGCTTGTATCGGCATTGGAACTGCTCAAGCTGAACATACCTTTTATTACCTACGGCGACTGGCTTTTCAGCCCGGTGCATACGCTCAAACAATGGGAAGAGCGCCATGCCCACTTTATTTTCCCCGATTTTCTTGATTATGATAACCCGGCAGTTGCCGCCTTCCGCGACAGGTACACCAAGAAAGAAAACCTGGCCCCCAGCAAATACGCCTATATGGGCAGCGAAATGATGCTCTTTTTCGGGCGCATGCTGGGCAAAGCCGGCAGCCGCGATATTAAAGACCTGCTCAGGAATACCGGCTACCATAAGGGCCAAACCATGCTCGGCTTTAACTACAAAAACGCCGGCGATAACCAGATTGTACCCATCTATAAGATAGATAACGGCCAAATGGTGCTCGAAACCGTGAGCGGCGATTAGTTTAACCCTATTACCCATAATCCTGTAATGACCGATATTCAATTGCTTGCCCATGCTTTGAATGCATATTCAGGAATAGATGAAGCTGCCTTCGCGCTTTCGGCACCGAGCTGGAAGCAGCGGGAATACGGCAAGGGCGAATTTTATAATGCCCGGGGCAGCGTTTGCAAATACCTCGGCTTTATTCTCGAAGGCGTTTTCAGGACCTATTACCCCGACGATAAAACCGGGACCGAGAAAAACCTCTTCTTTTTTTCGAAGAACCAAATAGTGGTTTCCTTCAAAAGCTTTGTGCAGAGCGAACCATGCAGCTATTTTACCCAAAGCATGACCGCCGGCCGCATACTTTACATACACGTTGACGACCTCACCAACCTGTACCGAAGCTCGCACCAATGGGAGCATTTCGGCCGGCTGATGGCTGAGCAGGCGTTTGACCTCGCCATGTTCCGTACTGAGAGCTTTCTTTTCATGAGCCCCGAAGAACGTTACCTGCGACTGGTAAGCGAGCACCCTGATATTTTTAATTCGGTGCCGCTGTACCATATTTCAAGCTTTCTCGGTATTGCCGGCCCATCGCTGAGCCGCATCCGGAAAAGAATTTCTGAAAAATAATTGCCCCTCAGCACGATTTTAACCCAGGTTAAAATTTGCTGATTTTTAATGCACCTACTTTGTGCCATACAAAAGGCCAAAGGGCTTTTCCTTATTCAAAAACAAACCTCAATACTATACTATTATGCCACGCATCGCATCAAAATCAGTAATGTTTATTACAGGCGCATTTGTAAGCCACGAAGGCTGGAACCCCTGGAAAGCCTATTTCGAAAGCAAGGGATATAAGGTTTATGTATCGCCCTGGCCGCAGAAGAACGGAACGGCGGCAGAGCAACGTGCCAAACAGCCCAATGCCGCACTCAGCAAAGTAACTTTTGCCGATGTAACCAACCATTACGCGCAACTGGCGCAAAAGATTGCCAAAGAAAACGGTGAGCGCCCCATTGCCATAGGCCACAGCCTCGGCGGAATTATAACGCAGCAATTGCTTAGCCGTGATTTGGTTGCCGCCGGCATTGCCATACACTCGGCGCCGCCGCAGGGGGTAATACCTTACCAATTGAGCTTTTTGAAATCGGGCTGGCCGGCGCTGAATTTCTTTAAATCAATAGACGAAACCTATTTAATGAGCTTCGAACATTTCCAATATGCCTTCGCCAACGGACTTCCCCTTGAAGTTCAGAAGAAAGCCTACGAAGAAAACGCCGTACCTGAATCTCGCCGCGTGATTCGCAACGGGCTTACAAGCATGGCCGCCGTAGACTGGAAACATGAGCATGAACCCCTGTTATTTATAAGCAGCCCCGAAGACCATTTTACCCCGGCAAGCATGAACAAAAACAACCAGGCCAAGTACAATACCAAGAACTCAATTGAAGATTACAAGGAGTTTCCCGGTAAAAACCATTACGTGCTCGGTTTGCCGAACTGGCATGAGGAGGCAGATTATATTTTGGGCTGGTTGGGGAATTGATTAGCTTTAGTTCGGGATAAGGAACTTAGGTTATATTATTTATTATCAATTACTTGTAAAGGCATTTTTCTTTAATCCGGGGGCGCGCATTTGGTAGTTAACGGCTCACCGCCGCCGCGGCTCGTCCTTCAGTTTGAAAATACAAATCTTCGCCCCATCCGCTACGCGGATTATCTCTTTAGGGCTATGCCCGTAAGCTTCGCGCTCCCGCGCTTGCTTATACCTTGCATTTGAAATATTTTCAACCTGAAGGACAGGATATTGTGCACGTCTGTGCTAGTGGAAGCCCCAGATTGGTAAGATATGGGCGAACCTTGATCGGTTCGCTGGAATTGGGTGTGAAGAGGAAACCAAATTTCTTAACCCGAATTCAGCTTAATTAAGGGCTCAGGCTTTATTGGAAAATCCATTCGACGGGAGTCGGGTGGATTTTTTTTGTACGGCCACCATTTAATGTTTAACCGGAACCGTTGCGGGGCTGAGATTTGGTTTTAAAAATGAAAGCAGGCTTATGCTTTATGTTGCGGTTTAAAGGTTTGGCTTCAGCTTTTTTAGGGATACCGGGTTTATTGGCAGCAATAGTATCAGCATTAAAGTCGGCAGATGCCGAACCTCTTTCCTGTGTTTCAGCGGATTCAGGTATCCCGATTTTTTCAGTTAGAGGTTCGGCAATCGGGGCCGACTGTTCGACATTATTGTTGGGAAAAACGGCTGCCGGGGCAGGTTGGGGTGTTATGGTTTCAGTAAGGAAATCTGAATGAAGCTTTGGCTTGTCGACTGTGCGGCGGGGGTATTTTATTTCCGGCTCACTATATAGAGACGGGGATTCGGGCTGCTTATAAAAATTGGGATCCTGCTTTTCAGCTTTTGCATCGGTGCGGGTACTCCAGCCTTCCACAATCTCCATATACAGGCGCATGGCTGCAATGTTACCATCGAGACAGTTTTGATATAAGCTGTTCATCAGCTTATCGGTAAGGATGCGCATGGAGGCGGAACGCATGCGGCTTTCGAAAGTGCCTATTGCATTGCTAATCTGCCCAGGGGTGTAGCCGGTAAGCGTACTGAGCTGATCTAAGCTTGCGAAGCTTTTGAAGGTGTCGAAATAATCGGATGCGGCGGCGGTACTGCGGGCGCGGATTATGGCGTTTAAATCCGTTTTTGTTTGGGTGGGTTCCATTTGCTTGCTCTTGGGTTGGGCATAGCAAAGGTATGATAGCGGATATGTGTTGATGCTGCGGTTTTAAGGTTTGGGATACAGGTTGGGGACGGGGAGTGTGCCATACCCTAAGCCCCTAACATTTCCATAACCACCTTCAAAGTATTTTCATTCGGTTCTGTCTTCTTAAGCTGTAAAAGCTGCTTTTTCACCGCCTCAGACCAATTATCCTTCCCCCAGTTTTTAAGCACATTTAAGGCTGAATTCCTGTACCTTGTTACCGGGCCGTTAAGCGCTGCAAGCAGCATGGGTTCACCCAGAGTAGGATATAAAGCTAAGGCAGGCAATATATAACCCAAGGGCTGAAAATGGGCAAGAACAGGCCCAAACCCCATATCATTATCCGGGCCTGTCGCCAATTCTTTGTATGGAATTACCTGCATAGCATATTCTGCCACTGCCTTGATCTGCGCTTCATTAGCGTCGCATGTAACATAACTCCAAAGTAAATAACAGCCTTGCTTATGGTCGGCCTGCAACCTTTGCCAGGCGAATTTCCAAGTGTTAATTTGCAATGTATTGGCAGCAGTTACAGCATAATAAAATTCAGAAACCGGGCCGGTTTCAAGGGAAACCAGTATTCGCGGGGGCCATTGCTTATTGCCGAGCATTTCAGCAATATCTATCAGGCAATCAGTAATCATATCTTCCGTAAAACCCTGCGAGGGCTCCGGGATATTGTTCTGTAATTCAACAAGGTATTCCTGTATAATGCCGAGTATTACAAAATGCCTCGCAGTTAGCGCATGCGTTTTGGCATGCAGCAAAAAACGCTCAAGCATGTACGCGGCATCAGCCAAATCAGATATATCCTCTGCCGGGCCATTTATGGGTATAAGGCACTCTATAATTTCTACTGCTGATTGGAACAATGCAGGGTTTATGGTATCTGCCCTAAGCTTTTTGCTAAGTTCGCCTTGCACAGCGCAGGTATAAGCAAGGTAATCATACATAATATTGTTTTTGTACCCTTCATATATTAGCCAATCCTTTATTTCCTCGTTGATTTCCATTTTGGCCAGCCTGTCGACCAGCTGTATTTTACCCCAACCGTCAGTCTTTTTGGCGAGTTCCCATAAGTCGTTCACCACATCATTGGAAAGGGAAATAATGGCAAGCGTTGCAAAAACGGTGAACTCCTCGTGCAAGCCAAGTATTTTAATACCATCCAGCGCTTTCCTGTTACCGGATCTGCCTAATACAGCCATTCCGAATTTTACAGCATTCCGGTGCGCTGACTTAAATGCCAAATCCGTAATATATGGCATCAGGTATGGTTGCAGGGGGATACCCATTTTACCAATCTCATCAAGGAGTGGATCAATAATGTTTATAATTCCGTCTCGACCTGTAATTCTGTTATAAAATTCCATTTCGCATTCCTGGTCACCAAAGCGGGCTACGCGGTTAAGCAACTCGGCCAAAGCATGTATTTTAACATCAATATCGTCTTCGCCGCCACTAAACAAAGCATCGAAAAGACCGGGGGCGAATTTTAGTTTTTTACCGTTTAATTCATCTTCAGGCGTTCCGGGCAAATCAATAGACGAATCTTTTAGCTTACCTTCATCCTGTATGTTGGCGATTAAGAAACTAAAAATCGAAGTCTCGGATTTCCAATCAGCCGGGTTTATAAACACCGGTGGTCCGACGGATGTTTTCCCATCCGTATTTTTAATGAATATACTTTTAAACCAATTCAACATATAAAACGAAGCTATGTGCAATAGTACAAAATTGGCCGCTTTATTAATGTAGGGGATCAACCTTAATCTAAAAATAGTATAAGCCCCATAAAGCATTATGTCGAAGCCGGGAGGCGTTTACATCTCCCGGCTTCGACATGATTTACAAATCCTTATTTCCTGATAAGCGGCAACTGCAAATTAGCAGGCCTGTTCTCTTCCTTATCAAACGGACGACCATCCACATTCTTACTCCCGTAAAGAGCATGTTTTTACAAATATAACCAGGCACACAACCTAAAAAACCACGTTAAATAATCAGCAAAATTACTTATATTTACTATCATAATCTTCAAGCCATGCATATTGAAAATGCAACCATAAGCCTAAGTCCCGAGATATGGAACCTGATAAGGGAGGTGCCTGCCCGGGAATTGGAAAGCGCATTACAAAAAGCCTTTCCGGAATATTTTATGAAAACCAATGCTATAGCCGGAAACAAGCAGGACATGGCAATATTGGATTACATCCATAACCTGGATGTTTCTAACCCGCAAATGGATACCGATGAGGCGCTTCGCCAACTTCGGGAAGAAGATTTTTAGGCTGTAACTGTAATATGGAGCATTTCGTTATTGACACTTCAGTTATAGTAAAGGCCTTTTCAGAAGGACCGGAAAAAGCCAGGGCAGAACAACTCATAAAGGAAGTTTTGCTTAAGAAAATACAGCTTTTTGCTCCCAACCTGCTTTGGTACGAATTTTACGGTGTAATGATTAAAACATACGGTAAAGATGGCAATAAGGCAAAAATTGAAGGCTGTTTAAAAGGTTTAAATTTAGTTGGGAAACCTTCATCAAAATCTTACTTCGGCGCATAAGTCTTGGCATCATCAAGCGTAATGCGGTTGCCGCCCATAATTACGAGGCGTTCAATTACGTTGCGCAGCTCCCTGATATTACCTGTCCAGCTGAGGTTTTGCAGCCAGGCAAGCGCCTGCGGAGCCATAGATGATGGCGCCACCCCGTATTCCGATGCTATATCGCGCAGGAACTTATCTACCAGCAGGGGTATATCATCGCGGCGTTCGGTAAGTGGCGGAACGTGTATAAGAATCACGCTCAGGCGGTGGTAAAGGTCTTCCCGGAAACGGCCTTCGGCTATTTCCTTTTTAAGGTCTTTGTTGGTGGCGGCTATTATGCGCACATCCACAACAATCTCCTTATCTCCGCCCACGCGGGCTATTTTGCTTTCCTGCAAAGCCCGTAAAACCTTGGCCTGTGCCGATAGGCTCATGTCGCCTATTTCATCAAGGAAAAGCGTCCCCTTATCGGCCTGCTCAAACTTGCCTATGTGCTGCCGAACCGCCGATGTAAAGCTGCCCTTCTCGTGCCCGAAAAGCTCGCTTTCAATTAGCTCACCGGGAATAGCGGCGCAGTTTACCACCACAAGCGTATGATTGCTTCGGTTGCTGCCCTGGTGCAAAGCCCTTGCCACGAGCTCCTTACCGCTTCCGTTCGGCCCGGTAATGAGTACGCGGGCCTCGGTGGGGCCCACTTTCTCAATGGCCTTACGTACCCGTTCAATGGCGGCAGATTGCCCTACAATTTCGCTCTGCTTCGTAATCTGCTGCTTCAGCGATTTTGTTTCCTGCACCAATGTTCCCCTGTCTATGGCATTGCGAACGGTTACGAGCAGGCGGTTCAAATCGGGCGGCTTCTGAATAAAATCAAAAGCCCCAAGCTTGGTGGCCTCCACCGCCGTTTCAATAGTGCCATGCGCCGATACCATGATGAACTGTACATCCTTACGGAGCATGAGCGCCTTTTCGAGCAGGGCCATGCCATCCATGCGGGGCATTTTAATGTCGCAGAGCACTACATCGTAAGTGTTCTTTTGAATGAGGGCAAAGGCTTCTTCACCGTCTTTGGCTTCTTCAACGTGGTAGTCTTCAAATTCAAGAATTTCGCGCAGGGTGCTGCGTATAGGCTTGTCGTCGTCTACTATAAGAATATTGGGCATCAGGCAGGGAACTGTGTTGGTATCAGCTTAAAAGAGCAAAGTATGAGGCAAAAGGAGCAAATGCCCGGCTGCCGAAACAGGCAGCCGGGCAGAATTATCAGAATATTTTACCGGGGTTCAGTATCCCGTTCGGGTCGAATACCTTTTTGATGCCGCGCATCAGGTTCAGCTGCACATCGCTTACCGCTATGCCGATATATGGTTTCTGCACATAGCCTATGCCGTGCTCCCCGCTGATGGTTCCGCCGAGGCTTACCACCAATCGGAAAATTTCGGTAATGCCATGGGGCAGGTTGTTGTGCCAGTCTTCATCGCTCATGCCGGCTTTAATAATGTTTACGTGCAGGTTCCCATCGCCCGCATGCCCGTAGCACACTGATTTAAAGTTGTACTTAGCGCCTATAGCCTTAACGCCTTTCAGCAATTGCGGCAGGGCGGCGCGGGGCACCACGGTATCTTCCTCCTTATAAACCGAGTTGTGGCGAACCGCATAGGGAGCCTTGCGCCTGAGCATCCAAAGCGCCTCTTTTTGGTCGGCAGATTCACCAAGGAGCACCTCCCCTGTTTCGAAGCGTTCGAGGGCAGCGTAAACGCGTTCGGCATCCTGGTAAAGCAGGTCCATATCGTTACCGTCTACCTCTATGAGCAGGTGGGCCTGTATGTTTTGGGGCACAACAATGTTGGAGCCGGTATAATCTATGGCCCAGTCTATGGCATCGCGCTCCATAAATTCGAGGCAGGAAGGCACAATGCCGGCCATAAATATAGCCGATACCGCTTCGCAGGCCTGTTCGGCAGAGGCGAAAGGGACCAGCATAACAAGATTATGCGCAGGGTAAGGCCGAAGTTTGAAAACAGCCTTGGTAACAATGCCAAGCGTACCTTCAGAGCCTACCATAAGCTGGGTGAGGTTATATCCGGTACTGTATTTCAATACGTTAGCGCCCGTCCAGATAATTTCACCGGTGGGAAGCACCACTTCAAGGTTCAGCACGTTCTCGCGGGTGGTGCCGTATTTTACGGCTCTTGGTCCGCCGGAGCTTTGGGCAATGTTGCCGCCGAGGGTGCAGCTGCCCTTGCTGGCCGGGTCTACGGCATAGTACAGGCCAAGCTCCACAACCGCGTTCTGGAAAAACTCGTTCACCACGCCCGGCTCAACAGTGCCCTGGTGATTCTGAACATCTATATTAATGATACGGTTAAAGCGTTCCATGCTGAGCACAATGCCCTTGTTCACCGGCAGTGCCGATCCGCTGAGGCCGGTGCCGGCGCCGCGGGCGGTTACGGGAACAAGGTACTCGTTGCAGTATTTCATAATGGCGCTTACCTGCTCGGGGGTGTCGGGCTTTACCACGAGATCAGGCGGGAAGCTCAGGTCCTCGGTTTCGTCGCGGCCGTAACGGTCCATGGTTTCGGCATCAGAGAATACGTATTCTGCGCCTACAATGGCGCGCATGGCATCGGCTATACTGCTGCCGCTCATTACATCGTTCATTTCAAATTGTGCCCCGGTAAAATTCCAAAGGCCATCTTAATGTATATAATACAGGTTTTTTCTTAGCTTCATACCCGGAAACGCGCGCACCCCGAAATGACAACAAGGCAACACCATTTTTACCGGGCAATAAGGCTTTTTCTTATGCTGATGCTTGCATTTGCTGTTTTGCTGCCGGCATGCCGAAGCAAAAAGAAAGCGAGAAAAGCCAAACAGGTGCATGCAAAGGTACGCAAAAAAGGCGGAGCCAAAACCCCCGAAGCTGCCGCAGATTTACCCCACGGCAAACCCGGCGACGTGATTAAAGCAGCCCGTTCCTACCTGGGCACCCCTTACAAATCGGCGGGGGACAGCAGGTTGGGTATGGATTGCTCGGGGCTGGTAATTACCTCTTTTGCGGCAGCGAATATCAGCCTTCCAAGGAACTCGGCGCTTCAGGCGGAAACGGGCAGCCAGGTAGATAAAAGCCGGCTAAAACCCGGCGACCTGCTCTTTTTCTCCGACAGCAAAATAGGTCGGGGCATTACGCACGTAGGCATAGTTACCGAGGTTAAAAGCGACGATATTCGCTTTATTCATGCCAGCGGCAAGCTGGGCGTGGTGGAGGTAAGCTTTAATGTAAGCTATTTTCAGAAGACATTTACCAAGGCTGTTCGGCCTGATTGGTAGGTACTTATGAATTAATATAAAGTATTTAGGCAGTAAGCATAAACATCGGCAGGCTAATTGCGTTTTATTTATTGCAACAGCGTTGCATAACCATAGAACTTTACCCTATCTTTGTAATATGAAATCAGATGCAGTCGGCCTGTTACTATCGGTGCTTTGCGGAATACATTGCCTGGCGCTGCCGGTAGCTATGTCTGTAATGCCCGTGCTCGGCGATTCTGTACTGATGAGCCATACAACCGAGCATGTTATCCTGGCTGTCGGCTTCCTGTTCGGGGCTTATGTTTTTATACGTGATTATCAGCACCATAAGCTGCGCCTGCCGGTATTACTTTTTTTAAGCGGAATGGGCATCGTAATCATGCGTGAGCTGGGTATTACAGATTTGCCGGCCATGCTGCTTACCATTCTCGGCAGCGGATTGAGCATTGCAGCTTTCGTGGTGAATTATAAGCACCGGAAAGCCTGTAGCCACAATCATTAATCGGGGGAATTACCTTCTTTAATTTCTTATCTTTGGGGCATAAACAACATCCCCATGAGCGAAGATATACTTGTAGTAAAAGATTCTAACGGCAACGTACTTAAAGACGGCGATACAGTAGTCTTAATAAAAGACCTGAAAGTAAAAGGTACCACCATGACCATTAAAAAAGGTACCACCGTTAAGAAAATTCGCCTCACCGAAGATGCCGATGAAGTGGATTGCAGGGTGAACGGGACGGCGATTGTGCTGAGGACGGAGTTTTTAAAGAAGGGGTAGGGGACCCATATCCTTTTTGAAAACATAGATTTAAAAGCGTAAATAGTAACAGGTCAATAACACTACTTGCCTTCAATACTACTTTTAGCCTTTTCAAATAGCTGAATATAATAGTCACTATTTCCAGCAATTTTCATACTGCCAATTTCCAAATATTGCTTAACAACAATAGCATCCAGCGATTTACCAGCCAAAAAATGTAAATAGTGAAACAAAGCAATACTTGACACCAATTCATCTATTGGAAATCCATCAATTAGAATTTTTATAAATTCAAAAAAAAGTACTTTATCCACATCTAAACTATCAGTAAGTTGCTTTACAGTTTTAATTTTAAAAAAATAAAGCTTTTCCACGAACCCATCAAGCATATCTCCTGAATCCACAAATTTGCAGTGCGTAATATCCTGAATTATTTGACGCGCTTGAATTAAAACTTCATTTTGACTATTAAAATAAAATAAGGATATTTGATCCAAAGTAACGTCTTCTGGCTTTGTTTTTATCTCATTGCCAATTTTGTCCTTATAGTCCTTAAGCGCTTCTTTTAAACGTACAAACTCAATATCAGCAATTTCAAGCAGTGCAGCTATTCTATTAAAATTTCGAATATATCTGTCAGGAATATCATATTCTGTTTTATATCCTAACCCATGCTCTATTTCTGCCCATGCATGCTGTAAAATAGTTCTTATTTGAATTTCACATTTCAAATCCACATATCCACTGTATTCTCTTAGAGCTGTTCTAGCATTATTCAATGAAACAATCAAATGAAGGGATCTATAACCAAATTGATCCTTTTCCAAATTCCGTTTATCTGAAGAATTTTCCAAATCAACTTTAAATTCATTCTGAATTATTTCAGCTACACCATCAATATCACTATCCAAATACGATATTATACGTATACCAACTATATCTGTAATTGTATCAATTGAAGTGTATTTCAAATCACTATCAATCTTTTTTGATAAACTATCATATGCTTTAGTCCTTCCATATGTATCTAATATTTTATAGTTTGTCGGCCTAAGTAGATCTGTAATAAGATTTATTACTCGATCCTTAAAAGAATCAAAAACTTCTTTGTTACTAAGAAAATCGGAAAGAATTCGCTCCTTGTTAGGATTATCTTTTGACTCTAACTTCATATAAAAACTATTAACAATTTACATTAATAAAAGGCAGCTTGTAACAGCTGCCTTTTCCTTTCGAAGGGATTCCTACCCCTCATACATCTTACTATAATACTGCTGATAGCTCCCCGAGGTTACACCCTCAAGCCACTCAGTATTTTCCAGGTACCAGTCAACGGTTTTTTCCATTCCTTCTTCAAACTGCAGGCTTGGCTCCCAGCCGAGCTCTTTCATTATCTTATTGGCATCTATGGCATAACGGAGATCGTGACCGGCGCGGTCTTTTACGTAAGTAATCAGCTTGGCAGAATCGCCTTCGGGGCGGTTGAGCTTCTTATCCATTACGCGGCAGAGCAGGTTTACAATGTCTATGTTCTTCCACTCGTTAAAGCCGCCAATGTTATAAGTTTCGCCCACCTTGCCTTTATGGTACACGCTGTCGATAGCGCGGGCATGGTCTACCACGAAAAGCCAATCGCGTATGTTCTCGCCTTTGCCGTAAACGGGCAGGGGTTTGTGGTTAATGATGTTGTGAATCATTAATGGCAGCAATTTCTCGGGGAACTGGTTGGGTCCGTAGTTGTTGCTGCAATTGGTAATGATTACCGGCATTTTGTAAGTATTGTAATATGCCCTCACAAAATGGTCAGAGCCGGCCTTAGAGGCGCTGTACGGGCTTTGCGGATCGTAAGAAGTGGTTTCCAGGAAAAAGTCCTCGGGGTTGTGCAGGCTGCCGTAAACCTCGTCGGTACTTACGTGGTAGAAGAGGTGGGCATGCAGATCATCGCTCCAGGCTTTTTTGGCGGAGTTCAGCAGGTTAACGGTACCTACTATATTGGTCATTACAAAAGCAAGCGGGTTGCTTATGCTGCGGTCCACATGCGATTCTGCTGCCAGGTGAATAACGCCCTCGAAATTATGCTCGGTAAACAGGGCATCAAGGTAGGCGGCATCATTTATATCGCCTTTCAGGAAGGTGTAATTGGGGGCATCTTCAATATCAGTCAGGTTGGCAAGGTTACCTGCGTAGGTAAGGGCATCCAGGTTGAAGATGTGGTATTCAGGGTACTTGTTTACAAACAACCGCACCACGTGCGAGCCGATGAAGCCGGCTCCGCCGGTGATAAGGATCTTTTTGTGCATGGAAAAGAAGGTAATTCCGCTGCAAAATAAATCAAAATAAGGATGCAAGGGAGCAATAATTTAGATCACCACCATGCAAACAGGCCCGGATGTAACAACAGCCGATAATTTTCCACACCGGGTAATGGTTTTTGCCAGATGATCTGCACATTTCCGACCGATATTTAAACCAAAATTAAGTTACGATTTGAGCTTCCGCTGATGCTTGTTTAACGCCTTTGCGCTTTCAGTAAACAACCGTATAAACGTGTGTTATTTTTCCGTTCAAAATTTGCACTAATTGAACTATATGTATTCCGGATTTAAATGATACTATTTTACACTTTTTAAAGAAAATACTGTGTAAAAAATTCCCCAATTATGTATAAATACGGGGATTGGGCACTCCCGGGACACTATTTTTACAAGATTCAAAAAAGGGCACGGTTTTTAACTTTACCCATAAATACTGCCCGGGTAAGCGAATAAAATACGTACCATTATGTTATATTATAAAAATACCTACATTGGCAGCGTCTACACTCATTTAACCACCTATGTTAAGATTTTTACTACTCCTCATTTTCATGGGGCTGTTCACCTTGTCGCCTGCATGGGCGCAGGTTCCCGCCGGAACAGCCGACCCAACTGCAAGCCCTGCTAATTCCGTATCAGGCTCAGTAACCGCCGGCGACGGCAGCGGCCCTTTACCCGGCGCAACCGTACAGATTGAAAACACAACGCGTGGCGTAACCACAGATTTCGACGGCAATTTCACCCTTGAGCTGCGCGAAGGCGATTCTGTACTGCTGGTATCTTATATCGGCTTTGTTAAGCAAAGAATTCCGGTAGGCAGTACAAAGCAATTCAGCATAGTGCTTATGCCTGAGCAAAAAATAACCGATGAAGTGGTTGTTATTGGTTACGGCGTTCAGAAGAAAAGCGACAATACAGGTTCAGTAAGCTCTGTAAGGGGCGACGACCTGGTTAAGGTACCTAACAACAATGCCATGCAGGCACTGCAAGGCAAGGTTGCGGGTGTGCAGGTTGTAAGCAACAGCGGTACCCCCGGTGATCCGCCCAAAGTGCGTATCAGGGGTATTGGCTCAACATCAACCGGCTCATCAACCTCAGCATCGGCGCCGGGTGCAAGCGCAGGCAAAAACGACCCGCTTTACGTGGTCGACGGTGTTTTCATGAACGATATTTCGGGCATCAATTCCCAGGATATTGAGTCTATGGAAATATTGAAAGATGCTTCTGCCGCAGCCATTTTCGGTATCGGCGGGGCCAACGGGGTAATTCTTATTACCACCAAGGGCGGTACTGCCGGGCAAACAAGGGTAACCTTTAATGCTGAGTATGGGCTTCAGACTGTAAACAAGATGATTGGCGTGCTTGATGGTCCGGGTTATGCAACCGTGGCCAATAATGCAGGCTGGGCCAGCTACAATGCAAATGCAGTACCTTCAACCAATTGGCAGGATTCTGTTTTTCGCACGTCGGCGCCCATTCAGAATTACCAGCTCGGCGTTTCCGGCGGAAGCAAAACCAGTAATTATTATCTTGGTGTAGGTTATTTTAAGCAGGATGGTATTCTGCCGCATTCAGATTACCAACGCCTTACAACCCGCTTTAACGGCAATTACTTTCTTGGTCCGCGTATTAAAGTAGGCCATAACATCAGTATTGCCCCATATTCAAGGCAGAATACGCCGAGCAGCATTATTTCTAATGCCTATTACGCATCGCCGATTGTGCAACCCCATTGCGATACCTGCTTACAGGCTTTCCCTATTAAGTTCAGCCCTGAACTTAACGTGGGTAACCCCCTTGCCACGCTGACTTATGAGAGCGAAAGCTTTAATAAAGGCGTAAGAAGCACCAGCAATATTTTTGCTGAGCTAACCCTGCCGGCCGGCTTCTCTTACCGCGTAAATGCCGGTATAGATATGACCTACCAGACAAGCACTGTTTACACCCCGGTTTACCGTGTAAACAACCTGCAGCAATTCCCGAACTCGAAGCTCACAGTAGGCAGGCAGTATTATAATAACCTGCTGCTGGATAACCTTTTGTATTACAAAAAGGATTTTGGACCGCATAATATAGATGCCCTTGCCGGTTATTCTGTTTACCTTGATTACAGCGATTTCCTGAATGCGGCAGCCAACAATGTACTTTCGGCGCCAGACCTTTGGTACCTGAACAGCACAGGCAGCAGCACCAATATTGCGCAAAGCAATGTTACGAACGGCGGCTTTGAAGTGCACCGTGTCAGCTATTTCGGCAGGGCCAGCTATAGCTATAAGAGCAAATATTCTTTAACCGGTACATACAGAATAGACGGCAGCTCGAAATTCGGAAGCGGAAACCTGCTTGGGTATTTCCCTTCTTTCGGGGCCAACTGGCTGGTTAGCGAAGAAGACTTCATGAAAAAAATCAACTGGATAAACCTGCTGAAAGTGCGCGGAAGCTGGGGCAGGCTTGGTAACGATAAAATTGACCCCAACCTTCAGTACGCCAAAATTGCAGGCAACCAGGGCGCTGTGCTGAACGGCACCCAGCAGACCGGCCAAACCGTTGGAAACCCTGTAAACAAAAACCTTAAGTGGGAAACCACCGAACAATTTGACGCAGGCGTTGAAATAGGCCTACTGAATAATCGTTTAAGAATTGAGGCCGACTATTACAACAGGAAAAACCTGAATATGCTGGCCGAAGTTCCTATTCCCGGCTATGTGGGCGCAGGCGGCAGCGGCGCTACCGGCGGGAAAATTTTTACCAACGTTGGCAGTATCAGGAACTCGGGTATTGAGCTGGCCGCAAGCTGGCGAGAAACAATAGGCAAATTCAGCTACAGGCTGGGCGGCAATTTGGCAACTGTTAAAAACACCATTATTGCCCTTAACCCTGACCTGACAAGCGGCGATGAGCTTATTGGCGAATCAATAAACGGCAGCCCGGCAACCATTAACAAACGCGGGGGCTCTGTTGGCGAATATTATGGCTACAAGGTAATTGGCGTATTTAAAGACCAGGCCGATGTGGACGCAAGCCCCAATACCGGCAACCAAAAGCCCGGGGAATTAAAGTATGCCGATGTTTCGGGCAACGGGAAAATAGGCGTTGAAGACAGGGTTTCTTTAGGCTCACCCATACCAAAAATGACCTACGGCTTTAACCTCGGTTTCAACTTTGCCAATTTTGACCTAAGCGCCGACTTTAACGGAACTTTCGGGAACAAAATAATGAACGGAAAAGAGATAAAGCACTTCGGTACTACCAACTTCGAATCGCATTATGCCAACGGGTGGTCTCCGTCTAATACCGAGACTTCTGTTCCGGCAGCTTACCTGAGCGGCTCTAACTACCTGATTTCTGACTTCTATGTATATGACGGCTCTTACCTGCGCCTGCGTACATTAACCCTTTCTTACACCATTCCTGAAGCGCTGAATAAGAAAATGAACATCAGCAAGCTGCAGGTTTACCTGCGCGGAACCAACCTGCTTACCTGGACCAAGTGGACCGGCTATTCACCCGAAGTGGGCGGAAGCGACATGGCAGCCGGTATAGATTACGGTACTTACCCGGTTACAACAGTTTACACAGGCGGCATCAACTTTAATTTCTAAGAACCACAGCCATGAAGAACATAATAACAGCGGTTTCGAAATTAAAAACGGTTGCCGCAACTGCCCTGCTGATTGCCGTAAGCGCATCATGCTCTAAAGATTATCTTGTGGTGGCTCCCAAAGGTGAAATAACCGATGCCACTTTCTATACCACAGCCCAGGGCGCAACCCAGGCAGTGAATGCGCTATATGGACAGACCCGTGTATGGGCTTTCCACGAAAGCGGTTTCCCGATATACGATATTATGAGCGATGATGCCTATAAAGGCAGCATCCCCGGCGACCAGCCAAACCTTGTGCTTTACGAAACATTTAAGCACACCCCTAACCTGAATATGAACGGAGACTGGTATTACCAGCTCTATAAAATTATCAGGGATGCCAATGCTGTGCTCACTTATGTGCCGCCCATTTCAATGGACGCAAACCTGAAAGCGAGAATCTTAGGGGAAGCAAAGTTCTTCCGCGCACTTTGCTACAGCGGTTTGGTACGTGGTTTCGGCGGGGTTCCGCTCATAACTCAAATGGACCCGCCGGTAGGCATTGGCCGCTCAAGCGCAGATGAGGTTTATGCCCAAATATTCAAAGACCTGCAGGAAGCGCATGATGTTTTGCCTCTTGCCTACCCTGCTTCAGAAAAAGGCAGGATTACAAAAGGAGCAGCATCTTCTTTAATGGCGCGCATGTACCTCTTTAAAGGAGATTATGCCAATACCGAAAAGTACGCTTTGGAAGTAATTAACAGCAATGTTTATGATCTTGAAGCAGATTTTTCGACCGTTTTCCTGCCGGCCGGCGATTATGGTAAAGAAGCCGTTTACGAAGTAGGCGCCGTTAAAGGCCTGCCGAATGATTATAACTGGATGGCCGACGGGGGCAGCCAATATGCCAATACTCAGGCCATTCGGGGTACACCTAACCGCGGATGGGGATTTAACAGGCCGTCTTTAGAGCTCATGAATTTCTTCGGTGATAAAGACCCAAGGAAAAACAAAACAATCATTTTCCTGGGCGAGGTAATGCCCGACGGTATAACCACCCTTGGCGACGCAGTTACACTTGACACTACCTATGATGCCAATCGTAAGATTACAGAGATTGAATGCTACAATCAAAAAGTTTGGGTACCGGGTAATAATGTTGGCAGCGCTTTCGGCGCTAACCGTAAAATTATTCGCTACTCCGATGTATTGCTTATGGCGGCAGAAGCCCTGAATAAAAACGGGAAATCGGCTGAGGCATTACCATACCTTAATAAGGTAAGGCAAAGGGCAAGGGGCGGCGCCGGCGGCGATACCCTGCCCGATATTACAGAAACAAATACCTCAGCGCTCGACGATATTATTTTCGATGAACGCAGGAGGGAGCTGGCTTTGGAAGACCTGCGCTATTGGGATTTGGTAAGAACCGGCCGTGCCGAAGCTGTTTTAGGCCCATTGGGCTTCATAAAAGGCAAACACGAGCTGCTACCTTTACCCAGCCTTGAGGTTGAACAAAGCGGTGGAAAAATAATCCAGAACCCACAATACTAAACCGGGCATTTAATGCTTAAAAAACAGGTTTAAGCTTTGGTATTATAAAAATGTTAACTTTGCATATTACCGCGCCATATATGGAAACAAACCCAATCAACGGCCTTGTAATTGCACAAATCTAATTATTACCCGTATTGTTTTCAGTATAATTTAATTAATTCATACACCATTTATCCAACCCATTTCCAAAAATCCATTTCACCAAAAAAATGAAAAGCACCAATTTAATTTCTATTGGAAAGAAGCTCTTTATGGTAGCTGCTGCGGCATTTATCATGACCTCTTGCTCCGATGACGACAGCTCACCCTCTGCCCTTAAAATCAGCTCTGCAAAATCAGGCAGTAAGAACCTTTACGGAACCACATCTGCCACTGATGTACCCGTAGACAGCACCATTTCGGTTACTTTCGCCAGGGAAATAGATGCAGCTACAGCAACTTCATCTACCGTAATGCTTAAAATGGGAGGCACAACTGTTGCTTCGGTTATCACTGCATCGGGCAGCACCATTTGGATTAACCCGAACAGCGCACTGATGACAGGCACCAATTACAGCATCCGTTTTATGGGCGTAAAAGCAAAAGACGGCGGCGCTTTAAGCAACACCGACTCTATCGCATTCAAATCTTACGGAGCGCCAAGTGTTACTCCTCCGCAGGCAACCAACCTGCTTGCTTATTGGAACTTTAACAACACCGCTACAGAAGCCAACAACAGCACAGATTACACTACTGCTGCAACTGTTGACCTTACTTACGGCAAAGACCGTTTCGGTTACGACAACGGTGCTGCATCTTTCAACGGCACCACTTCTATTATTGAAGTGAACAACGGCGACAAGCTGCTTACCCCAAGCAACGCTCTATCTTTCTGGGTTTATACCGACAGCACAGGTGGCCATACTCAAGGACACTTCCCTATGGGTGTGGGTGACCTTTATGGTTTCTTTGTTGAACTGGGTATGCCCGGTGCATTAAAGCAAACTGCTAACTTCAAGAAAAGCGACGGCTCTAATTCCGCACAGGATATGTGGTACAACGGCAGCGGCGAAGACAAAGACAACGGCGGATGGATAGGCTGGGATTACCGCCTGAACATCAATGCATCGGCACCCGGTGCTGCTAACGGTGTTGGCGCACTTATGTTAGGCAAATGGACTCATGTTGTATTCACATACGATGCAGCTGCCAAAATTCAATTGCTGTACCTGAACGGTGTGCTTAGCCAACGTAACAACTACGCCAACGTTCCTGACGCAGGCGGACCTAACACTTTCACCGGTTTCTCATGGAATGCAAATGCTGAGGTTACAAACAAACTGGCATTCGGCTTTAACCACGACCGTGCATCTACTCACTGGAGCACTGAGCCTTGGGGCGGTTACACCTTCCCGGGTGCTAACCACTTTAAAGGCCGTCTTGATGACGTTCGTTTCTGGAAAGCTGCTTTGACTCCTGCTGAGATCACAGCACTATACAATTCAGAAAAATAATATCGGCAATTTCTGCTGATTTCTTAAAGCCCGGCTTCGGCCGGGCTTTTTGCGTTTGCGGGTGGGTTTGAACTTCATTCATAACATCTGTTTTCTGTGTTAACGGGAATATTTAAAACGGAAATATTCGGCGATAAAAACGATTAGTTCATCACCTTGGTTTCCTTAGAGTTTGTTTCCCAAAATAATACCATAAAAACCCGCCATAGCCGGGTTTTTGCTTTAAATAATATTACATCTATAGGTATCTGTTCAGTAAATTTGGGCACCGATTAACCTGCCTGCAGAATTTGCCCTCTGCCGGCTATAAACCACTTGAATAATGAATGCAAGAATAATAAGCGCGAGGCTGCTAGCCGCAATTTTTATGCTTTCGGGCCTGCTGATTACAGGCTGCAAAAAAGAAGAAAGCTCTGCTCCCGGTGAACTCACCCTGAAATCGGTAACCATTGGCAGCATGGTTTTGAATCTGAGCCCGGGGGTATTAAACAACGGTTCAGCAACTGACCAGCCAATTACCCTTGACTTTACCGACAGGCTGGACACCAACCTGGTAAAAACCACCATTACAATCCAGGACGAGAATAACCGTACAGTTCCATATACCACTGAATATAAAAACGAATTCAGTACAGTTGTTCTTTTGCCCGCATCGAAATTGGGCAATAATAAAACTTACACTTTAAGCATTGCCAAAGAGCTTAAAGGCGCCTGGGGTAAGACTTATGCGGGTTCGAGCTACCGCTTTTCCACTCAGGAAACGCTTACCATAAGCAGCATTACGGTAAACGGAACTGCTGTTGCCAAAACCGGGAGCATCAGGTTAACAAGCAGGAAGCCAATAATTAAAATCAATTTTGAAAGTCCCTTTTTACCGACAGGTTTAAATACCGGCTCGGTGTTTCTTTCAAACAGCATGGGCAGCGCCCGTTTCAGTTTTGTGCCCTCAGACAGCAATAAATCTATAATATTGACTGTAACCGAACCCCTTGTAAGTTTCGACAGGTACAACCTGCTGCTTACCAATGAGCTTAAAGGAAAATACGGGCAAATTTTCGGAGGCCTGAATTTAACTGCCTACTCCCCGCTTGACAGCACCGATAAAAACCCGCGTGTTTCAGATGATGCGCTCATGGATTTGGTACAGCACAACACCCTGAAATATTTCATGGAATACGGGCATCCCAATTGCGGCCTTGCCCTTGAGCGCAGCAACGGAGACCCCAATTTCGTAACCACAGGCGGTTCCGGGTTCGGTATAATGGGTATGATTGTAGGCGTTGAGCGCGGCTGGTACACCCGCAGCGAGGTTGTTGCCCGCTGGGATAAAATGACATCATTCCTGCGCGCCCACCAGGATTTCCATGGCGCATGGGGACACTGGATGGATGGTTACACGGGTCAGGTAAAAAGCTTCAGCGCAGATGATAACGGCGGAGACCTTGTGGAAACTGCTTTTATGATTCACGGCCTGATTACCGTTCGCCAATACCTGAACGCTGCCGTACCGGCCGAGAATAAAGTTAAAATGCGGATTGACAGCATGGTAAATGCTGTTGAATGGGATTGGTACCGCCAAAACGCCCAGAACAAAATATTCTGGCACTGGAGCATAGATAAAGGCTGGAAAATGAATATGCCTATTACAGGCTGGAACGAAGGCCTTATAATCTATTTCCTTGCTGCCGGCTCTCAAACCCACAGCGTTCCGAAAGTGGTATATGACGAAGGCTGGGCCAGGAACGGCGCCATTAAAAACGGTAAAACCTTTTACGGAACATTGCTGCCGCTCGGCGAAGATTATGGGGGGCCCTTGTTCTTCAGCCATTATAGCTTCCTTGGCCTCGACCCAAGAAACCTTGTTGATAAATATGCCAATTATTGGACCCAAGGCGTTGCGCACAGCACCATTAACTACAAGTATTGTGTAGCTAACCCCCGCAACTATGTAGGTTACAGCCCTGATTGCTGGGGCCTTACTGCCAGCGATAACAACACCGGCTACAGCGCACAGTCGCCTTTGAATGATAATGGTACCATTTCCCCTACTGCCGCTCTCAGCAGCATGCCATATACACCGGAGCAAAGTAAAGCCGCCATGCGCTTTTTCTATTATAAGCTCGGCGACAGGGTATGGGGGCAATACGGTTTTAAAGATGCCTTTAACCCTTCTGCCGGATGGGTGGCCCAAAGCTATTTAGCTATAGACCAGGGTCCGATTGTGGTGATGATGGAGAATTACAGAACCCAAAAACTTTGGAACCTCTTTATGTCTTCGCCTGAAGCACAAAAGGCAAAACAAACACTGGGTTTTAATTAATCCCCGTCAGCAATATTTACGGCAATTGGTTAGTTCCTGCTGATTTATGCCTCAGTAAAGTGATTGCAAAAAAACGCATGACCGGCTAATACCTTTAAAAGTAAAAGCCGATCAATACACCTGATACTTAACCGTTTTTCAATAAAACATGAAGAAAGTGAAGCATTCACTACTTATATCGGCTTGTGCCCTGTTGCTTACGGCAGCGCCGGGCATGGCCCAGCAAAAGGCAGCCAAAGCGCCTTTAAAATCAGGGACAGCAAGTGCCGTGGTGGCACCTGCCAAAACCGGTGCGTCAAAAAGCATTGACCAAAAAGTAGATTCTGTTTTGGCCTTGATGACCCTGGAAGAGAAAATTGGCCAGCTCACCATTCTCACCAGCGACCAGGATGTAACCGGGCCCTTCGTTCGGCCTGAGTACAAGAAAGATATTATGGCCGGCAAGGTGGGCTCCATATTTAATGCCCTGAAAGTAGATTATGTGCGCAGCCTGCAGGAAATGGTAATGACCAAAACCCGCATGAAGATTCCGCTCATTTTCGGGTATGATGTTATTCACGGGTACCGCACTACCTTCCCTATCCCGCTTGCTGAAGCCTGCTCATGGGATTTGGCGGCCATTGAAAGGTCTGCAAGAGTGGCAGGAACAGAAGCCGCTGCCGAAGGCCTCGACTGGACTTTTGCACCCATGGTAGATATTGCCCGCGACCCACGCTGGGGCCGGGTTATGGAAGGCGCAGGGGAAGATACATACCTCGGCTGCCTGATTGCGGAAGCCAGGGTAAAAGGCTTCCAGGGCAAAAGCCTGAAAGATCCTTTATCGGTAATGGCATGTACCAAGCATTATGCGGCATACGGTGCTGCACAGGCCGGCAGAGATTACAGTACCACAGATATTACCGAGCGCGTTTTGCGCGATGTTTATCTTCCGCCTTTCGAGGCTACTGTAAAAGCGGGAGTAGGCACTTTCATGAGCGCTTTTAACGATATAGACGGCACGCCTGCAACCGCCAATAAATGGCTCCTCGACGGCATTCTTCGCAAAGAATGGGGCTTTAAAGGCTTTGTTGTAACCGACTACACAGCCGTTACAGAAATGCTTGAGCACGGGAACGTAGCAGATTCGGCAGATGCGGCTAAGAAAGCTATTATTGCCGGCGCCGATATGGAAATGCAGAGCAACGTTTATAATGCAAAATTGCCTGCACTTGTAAAATCAGGTGAAGTGCCTGTTTCTGATATTGATGCATCGGCAAGGCGTATTTTGCGTAAGAAGTTTGAGCTTGGCCTTTTTGAAGACCCCTATCGCCGTTGCAATAAGCAACGCGAAAACACCTTGGTATTAACCAATGAAAACCTGGAAGCCAGCCGAGATATGGCTCGTAAAAGCATGGTGTTGCTGAAAAACGAAAACAATGTTTTGCCGCTCAGCAAAACGGTAAGTAAAGTGGCTCTTATTGGTCCGCTTGCAGCTTCGCAGGTTGATATGCTTGGCGGATGGTCGGCACAGGGCGACGGGAAAAAAGTAACGTCGCTGCTCACTGCCCTGAAAGCAGAAATAGGCGATTCTAAAGTTACTTATGCCATGGGCTGCAAAATTGACAGCACCGACCAAAACGGCTTTGCTGAAGCTGTTGCTGCAGCCAAAGCTGCCGATGTGGTAATACTCGCCTTGGGCGAAAGTAAAGACATGAGCGGTGAGGCCTGCAGCCGGGCAAGCATAAAGCTGCCAGGGCAGCAGGAAGCTTTAATTGCAGAACTCAGGAAAACAGGTAAGCCAATTGTTTTGGTTCTTTTCAATGGCCGTCCGCTTGATATTACCGCGGTAGTACCCAATGCAACATCGGTTCTTGAAGCATGGTTCCCGGGCACTATGGCCGGCCCCGCAGTTTGCGATGTGCTTTTCGGGCGCTATAACCCGGCAGGCAAGCTGGTTATGACCTTTCCATACAGCGTTGGGCAGGTTCCGGTTTTCTATAACCAAAAGCATACAGGTCGCCCCTTCGATGCTAAAAACCATTATACAAGCAAATACCTCGATATTCCTAACGAGCCTTTGTTCCCCTTCGGATATGGCTTAAGCTATACTACATTCGATATAAGCGCTCCAAAATTGAGCAGCACCGCTGTAAATTTTAAGGAAGAGCTTACTGTAACCGTATCGGTAAAAAATACAGGCAGGTTCGAAGGAGAAGAAATTGTGCAGTTGTATGTGCAGGATCTTGTTGGCAGCATAACCCGCCCGGTAAAGGAACTCAAAGGTTATAAAAAAATAAAGCTGTCGCCCGGCGCCGCACAGGAAGTAAGCTTTAAAATAAGCTCAGAAGACCTGAAGTTCCACGACAATAAAATGAACTTCACAGCTGAAAAAGGCGGCTTTAAAGTGTACGTAGGTAACAGCTCGGCCAACGTGAAAGAGGCAAGGTTTGAACTTAAATAAGCTTTAAGCCTTTCTTTCTAACAGCGTGAAAATTGAATACAGTGAAGCCTGCCTTATTTAGGGCGGGCTTTTCTGTTTAATAATTTGCGGATGGCATTTTACAGGAAAAATTACGCCCACATCCCCGAATCAAATATTCGATTTTGCAAACAGATTACTTTTTTACCTACTTTACCTTCCCCTATTTGGCGCATAACCCGACAAATGACAGAAGAAGCACTTTATAATATAGCCATAGGCCTTGTACCGGGTGTTGGCAACATGATTACACGACAATTGGTAAGCTATTGCGGCTCTGCCTCAGC
>JAZKBN010000018.1:174041-203552 GCA_040388605.1 Bacteroidota bacterium
GCCTTTAAAACACCCAAGGGCAAGCTGCTTAAAATTCCGGGTGTGGGTGAATTTACAGCGAATGCCATGACTTCCTCCAACGTTTTGCAGGAAGCTGAGAAAATACGGGAGCGCGCAGACAAAGATGGGCACCAACTGCTTTTTTATACCGATAAGGATTACCCTGAGCGCTTAAAACCCATCTCAGATGCCCCTACCCTGCTTTACTATAACGGGAACGCAAACCTCAACCAAACAAAAATTGTAAGCATAGTAGGCACCCGCCGAGCCACAGAATATGGCAAAGATGTAACTGAAGCCATAGTAAAGACCCTGCTCAAACATAATGTATTGGTTGTAAGCGGCCTCGCTTATGGTATTGATATAGCCGCGCATCGTGCGGCATTGCATGTAGGCCTTGAAACAGTTGGTGTAACAGCAGGCGGCCTTGATAAGCTGTACCCTCCTGAGCACCGTAAAACAGCAGAGCAAATGGTATCTTCAGGCGGAATGCTTACTGAGCATCCTTACGGTATAATTCCCGAAGCCCACAATTTCCCGGCCCGTAACCGAATAATTGCCGGCATGGCCGATGCCTTGGTTGTTGTTGAAGCTGCTGTAAAAGGCGGGGCACTAATAAGCGCAGAAATTGCAAACGGATACAACAAGGATGTTTTCGCAGTACCGGGAAACATAAATAATGCTTACAGCGCGGGCTGCAATAAACTCATATATGAGAATAAAGCTGTTTGCCTGGCAGATTTGAATGACCTGGAGGTATTTATGAACTGGGATTTAGACAGGGCCGCAGAAGCCCGGGCCGATGGGAAACGCGTTGCTGCCGCCCCGGCAATTAATATTGATAAAGCGGATGCAGACGAAACTGAAAAGACGGTTCTTCGCTTTCTTTTAAACAAAACAGAAGGGGTTCATGTAGATGAGCTCAGCCGAAACTCCCTTGTTCCTATGGGTAAACTGGCAAATGTATTGCTGCAGCTTGAGTTCCGGGGCTATGTAAAAACGCTGCCCGGAAAAAAATACGCCTTAAACAGCAGTAATTTTAAATCGAAATAATTACATAAAATGCAAGCATTATACTAGAAGTACCATAATAAGTACATATATCCCGAATTGGGACAGTTCAATGAAAATGAAAATAAGGCACTAATTGTAAGCAACTATTAATCAACAACATAATAGTATTATCATTTTTCGGCACCATTATTTCATACTTCACTTGTCTTAATTGACGAAGTAATATCATGCGGATTTTTACACCTTCCGTGGGTCAATTACCCATGCAAATGCAGGTAATTGATTGAAATACTGAATGAATTAAACGATTAAAAAAAACAATCAATCAGGGTTTTAGCGGGCATAAGAACGAGTTTCATGTTTTTTCCGCAAAAAAGGTAATATTGCACTACTATCCGCCTATGCGGATTATTATACATGGCAGGCGACAAAGTATCTAATCACGCACATTCACCGTCTTCGGGCGGAAGCGCAGATACCAACCATACTTCGAATTTCAGGATCTTTGCGGCAGAAGACGACGTTGCCTTCACGAAGATGCTTCGGTATCTGCTGGAATTAGATCCCGAGCACGACGTAAAGTTTTTTGCCAGGGGAAAAGACCTCCTGAACGGGCTCCACGAAAAACCTTCCCTGATTACCCTTGATTACTCGCTGCCCGATATTAACGGGGCCGAGCTGCTCAAGAAAATAAGGGCCGTTAACTCTGATATTCCCATTATAGTTATTTCAGGGCAGGAAGATATAAGCACTGCCGTTCAGCTGCTTAAGCTTGGCGCTTATGACTATATATGCAAAGACACTGAATTACGGGAACGCCTGCTTAACAGCATACACCACGTAAAGCGCAACGAAGTACTGGTTACCCAAATTGAAAACCTGCGCCAGGAAGTAACTCAAAAATACGAATTCGATAAGGTAATTATTGGAAACAGCGTTGCCATACGAAAGGTTTACAGCCTTCTTGAGAAAGCTGCAGGCAGCACCATTACTGTAAGCGTTACCGGTGAAACCGGTACAGGTAAGGAAGTGGCAGCCAAAGCCATTCACTACAACAGCAACCGCAGGAACAAATCGTTTGTGGCAGTAAACGTTGCCGCTATACCCTCTGAACTGCTTGAGAGCGAACTCTTCGGCCACGAAAAAGGCTCTTTTACCGGGGCTGCAACAAGGCGTATCGGTAAATTTGAAGAAGCCAACCAAGGCACTATTTTCCTTGATGAAATAGGCGAGATGCCCATGCACCTGCAGGCAAAAATTTTACGCGTTTTGCAGGAGCGCGAAGTGGTAAGAATTGGCAGCAATACAGCCGTTAAGCTTGATGTGCGCGTTATTGTGGCAACTCACCGCAATTTGGCCGAGGAAGTAAAAGCCGGCAATTTCCGCCAGGATTTATATTACCGCCTTTTAGGCCTGCCCATACTAATGCCGCCCCTGCGGGAGCGCGATAACGATGTGCTGGTACTTGCCCGTTTCTTCCTTGACCAATTCTGCAAGGAAAGCAGGCTTCCGAACCTTAAAATAAGCAATGCCGCTGCTGCAAAGCTAAAAAAATACAGCTGGCCCGGTAATGTGCGTGAGCTTAAGGCTGTTGTTGAACTGGCTGCCGTTATGGCTTCAGGCGATTCAGTTGAGCCCAACGATATTATATTTAACGAGCTCAGCGCCTCTGAAGAATTATTGAGCGAGGAAATGACCCTCGACGATTATACTTTCCGCATCATAAGGCACTACTTAAATAAATATGCCGGCAACGTAATTCAGGTAGCCGAAAAGCTATCAATCGGAAAATCAACCATTTACCGATACCTGAAACAAATGGAAGAAAAAGGTTTGTAAAAGCCAAGGCCAATATTTACGTGCCCGGTTTGTTTTTGCTTCAAATTTGCAGGCAATACAAATTTTGAGAACGATTTACTTTACCTTTACATACAGGCTACAGCGTTTACCCTAAAGGCCGGTATTATTATTTGCTGATATCACATACCTAATTAATAGCTTTATCATCGACTGTAATATGCTGAATAATAAATCATCTAACCGTTTGAGCAGGCTCGGTAGCCTGCCTCAGGCAGGCTCCGGTCTTTTTTCGGGCCCGGGTTACCGGCTTAGCACAGAAATGCTGGCAGCAGGCTGTAACCCCGATTTTTTTTCAGATTCAGTTGCAGAAAAGCGGAAAAAGCCTGTACTTGGTATGAATACCGGCACCCCCGACCCGGCAGGTAAAAAAAACCTGATGGATGAAGAGGATAACAACCCATCTTTAAAAGAATTGCCCGGTAGGCTTAAGGGACGCAAATTCCTGCTTGTTGAAGACAACCGCATGAACCAACGCCTTGCGCTCAATATTCTTGAACGCTGGGAAGTGGAAGCAGACCTTGCCGAAAACGGCGCAGAAGCACTGCGCATGCTGGCAGAAAAAGAATACGACCTGGTACTCATGGACATTCACATGCCGGTACTTGACGGTTATGAAGCGACTGTAATGATTCGTAACCAGATGCCTGCACCTGTAAGGCATGTGCCTATTATAGCCCTCACAGCCAATGCCATCAAAGGCTTTCGCGAAGAGTGCATCAAGGCAGGTATGAATGATTTTATTACTAAACCTTATTCCCAGCAAGCCCTGTACGCCAAATGCCTTAGGGCGTTAAAAGACGAGGCTGCACTTTTACGGATGTCGACAGAAAACGCAACCCCGGGAGCACGTGCCTATTCAGAGGCAGTAACTGACCTAAGCTATTTACGCAACTTCAGCAGCAACGATACCGAATTCATACGTGAAATGGTAGGCATTTTTATTGACCGCTGCACCGAAGATTTGCCCGCAATCGCATCTGCAATAGCTGCAGGCAAATATGCTGAAGTGCGGGATTTAACGCATCGCATAAAGCCTACAATTGCCTTTATGGGCATTAATATTATTAAAGACCAGGTGCAGGCATTGGAAGACATGGCCGGCAGCGAAGAAGCTGAGCCTGAAGTTATTAAAGCCCTCTTTACTGAAGTAGAGCAGGTTTGCACAACAGCCATGCAGGAGCTACGCGTTTACCTTGCTTCCTCCGGAAACTAAGCGTTCGTTTTTTTTGTCTTCGATTTTACCGGCCCGCGAGGAAACCGGTACGGATACTTTTGCCCATATTTTTTACTCTTTAAACGCCGGATTGTAATTTAATCTCCGGACCTGACACCCTTGCTGTAGTTTTCAGCTGCGTCTTTTTTCCCTGCTTTATTATACCTGTACCATTGCCCCTCTTTTAAACCATCACGATAATCGCCTTCAAAAAGCGCTTTGCCGTTACCATCACGTTCAATGCGGCTGCCATTGCCGTTTTTAATTGTGCCGCCGGTAAGCTTGGCCCCCGCCATATCAGTAAACAGTGATACATTCAGAAGTTGGCCTTCTTTCCAAAATTCAGTTTGCTGGGCGCTTGTATCAGCATTACAGTACAGCCATTCGCCGTTTTTCTTATCGTGTAAATAACTGCCTTGGGCCTGTAATGCACCGCCTAAATACCATGTTTTCCATAACCCTTCCTTCAAATTGCTTTCGAAAGCCCCCTCCGACATGGGTCGGCCTTTTGCATAGCCGTATTTCCAAAAACCGGCGGCAAGGCCGTTAATATATTCCCCTTCACTGCTTATTTTACCATTGTCGTAATACGTTTTCCATAACCCGTGCCTGAGTCCTTTTTTATAATTACCAAGTTTAGAAATTCGCTTGGCAGTATAATACTCCTCAAAGGGTCCGCTGAGTTGGCCTGATTCAAATGTTTTCAATTCCTGCACGCTGCCATCGGGGTAATACCTGTACGCAGCACCGTTTGGCCTACCCGCTTTAAAATTCATACGCGACTCAGCGATACCGTCATTGGTATATTCCACCCAAACACTGTCTTCCAAATCTTCCTTATAAAACCCGGCAGAGGCAGTCTTGCCGTTCGGGTGCAGTTCAAGGTAAGCACCTTCGCGCATTCCTTCTTTATACAACACTTTGCTTTGCAATTTGCCATCAGGGAAAAAAGATTTCATCTCGCCTTCCCGCTTACCGCTCACAAAAACTGCTTCCGATTTTAAGGAACTGCCCGAGTAGTATATTTTGGATGTTCCATCAGGAAGACCATCTTTATAATAAATGTCGGCAAGCGGCTTCCCGTTTGAATAATGCAAATGTAAAAGGCCCTTTCCTTCAGCAAAAGAACCTCTATCCAGGGCTTTGCCCTTATTGTCCCATAGGCCTGTTACATTTCTCAGGCGATCATTATACCAAATTTCCTCCTTAGCTTTTTTGCCATCCGTGTGCCGGGCAATCCATTTACCTGCACGGCGGCCAGATTCATAGGCGCCGCTGTCTTTAACTTTGCCTCCTTTATAAAACTCCCGGTAAACGCCATGCGCCTCGCCTGCCTTCATAGCGGTTTCAATTTGCAGGCTGCTGTCGGGGTAAAACTGTTTATAGCTTATAGATTTTTCGCCCTTCAGTAAAACAGTTTCAGCCAAAATTCTCCCGTTTTCATTGTACAGAAAGGCCTTTCCTGAGGCTAATTCACCACCTTTAACAGAAGGCAAAATAAGGCGAATATTGCCTGCATCATCATAATACGTGGTTTGAATATCACCGCGTTCTGCTTCCCAACCGGGTTCAGGAATGAAGCTGAGAGAAACAAATGATTGCGCAACCGCTATGCCGGGCCGTAAAGCAAGCCCGAAAACGCAGGCGAACGCAATGCATAAATACTGTTTGCAGATTCGGCTCATATACTGAAGGTCAGGGCAAATTTTAAAACATAGTTTTTACTTAATCCGCCGGGCAGGCTGTTTTCGCCATACCGGGTAAAAAAGCCAATACCCACACCAGATTTCAACCCGAAAACATTGAAAACATAGGCATCGTTCACAAAAAAGCCTGTTTCAAAATACGGACCTTTCAGGGCTTTTGCAATGCCGTTACTGTGCAGGCCTGCATTGCGCAAAGACCCTAAACCTGTATTGTGCATAAGCGTGAAATAGGGCAGAAATGGGTAGCCGGGTATGTATATAGGCATAAAGTTATGCGTTAAAAAGAGCCCCGCATACCTGTCGAATGCGAACTCGTTGTAGCGCATGGTTTCAAAACTGTTGAAGGTTACAAAACTGGCCTCGCCGCGATAGCTGCCCCTGCCGTTAAACAGGTTGGTATACGGCACATCTCCGCTTACAATACCCCCTGACAACTGCACACCTGTATTGCCGGTACCCAAAATTCGGAAAGTGTAATTTATTTTTCCTTCAACTTTGTTGTAGGCATAGTCTCCGCCCAGGGCATTAATTGCCTTTGTGTACTGCAGCCAAAGTTCAGGATATTTGGTTCCTAAGGATATTTTATCTTTTGCAAGCCGGGCAAACTGCTCACCCGGCGAAAACCTGCCGGCCAAACGGAACTCCATAAACTCGAAAGAGCCTGTATTTACATCTTTATAGGTATAGTCATACCTCGGCAATTTTAAAGTATGTATGGCGGCCAGCCTGATATTCACATTACGAACAGGTTTGGCCGTAAGATTAAATTCTTCACAAACGGCAATATCCAGCCTTGGTAATTGCAGGTATCGTAAAGATTCGCTGCCATACATTTTCTTGTCAGAAAAAAATGTAACAGGCCCGGGCTCCGAAAGATCATTGCTATAGGCAATGCCGGGTGTAAGGGCATACTTTGGTAAAAGATTATACCCCAAATCGAAGCCGTATTTCCAACGCTCATCGTTTAAGCCATAACCAAAATAGCCTCCCGTGCGCAGGCGGCTATTCATGAGGTAGTTGCTGTGTATGCCAATGCCCAATCGCAGATTTTCGTACAGGTTAAAGCTTATTACCCGGTTTAAATCTATACCAACATGGTTAAAATTAATTTGTCCCTGGTAAAGCCTTTCACCCAGGTTTACCATGTAGCCGAAATTACGCAGGCGGCCCTGCATATCATAAAAGGCAAAAGTGTTGCTGTCGCGCCGGGTAAGGGGCTCCATGCGGTTTTGCTGCCAATAGGCGCTGTCGCGTGCACCTGAAATTGAATCGAAATCAAGAACAACGTCGCTGAAATCTGCACGGTTCATTTTTTCACGGAAGCTTACCTTATGATACCGGCTTTTCTGCCGCCCGAATATGGTAATGCCCTGCCCCATAAAATTCTCGATTGCAAATTCCCCGTAGGTTTCATTCGGGAACCAATCTGTGCTGTTGTAACGGGTATAGCTTTGTACAAAACGTGCATTCAGCTTGTTTTTAAGCACGGGAACAGCTTCGGCATATTGCACTGCCCAGCCTTGCCTGCTTATATGCAGCCACCCCCTTACAGCATCAGGATAATGGCCCGGTAAAGGTGCGTATTTTACTATGTAAAGTGTATCGCCCGGGGTGTTAACCGTATCAGAAACAGTAAAGCTGTAACGGCGAAAAGGATTCCCGGCAAGCGGGCTTATATATTTGGAGCTGTTTATAACCAGGTAATTATCGTACACCGAAAAACTCTGCAGCCTGTTCAATGGTGCCGACGCAGAAAATTCATCGATACCGCTTACTCGCAGAGCAGTAATAAGCTCGCTGCGATGCAGCTCATCCAAATACCTGCTTTTGGCAGATGTTTCAAGCATAAAAACATTGTGGTCACCTTCAAAAGGGCTCAGCTTATGGTTATTAAACACCCTTAAAACCGAGTTAACCATCTTTTTTGCGCGCAAAAGGCTGTCGGTGTAAATTACAAGCTTATCGTAATTATAGTACGAGAAAGGCTTTTTGCTTAATGGATTATTGGCTGCTCTGCGCTCCAGCACCTTTTTTATAAGCGCCTGAGCTTCAGGTGATGTATTTTCAGGAAAATCAAAAAGCTTGCGTAAGGAGAGCTTAATACGCAATGGCCTTGACTTTGTACTGTCGGCGGGGTAAATGGTAAGCTCGCGGTACAATTCATTTTTAAACTTCAGCGATACAATGGGTTTGCTCCGGGCAATATTAAAATTGCCTTCCATATCGCTTATTGTTTCTGCTTCGCCGTTGTTGATTATAATATGTATGGCGCCGGCAGGTCTGCGATAAAAGGAATCAGAGATATTGCCCTTTACATAATAAGATTGGGCATATAGCTTTCCGGGGGCAAGAAGGGCAGCAAAAAGCAAAAAAATAAAGTGCAGTCTTCCCGGTACGGCAAAAGCAGGTACTCGGAAAGTACCCGTTTTCAAATGGCCGAGAAGCCCGTCGGGCCAAAAACAACTTTTATTCATAGGTTCTTTCCCCGCATATAGACCAGGTTGTAATTACTTGGTTATGAACAGGAAAAGGCGTTAAATAGCTTATTATTAATTGCAGCATTAACAACTGAAGCCGCTGATATTCATTTAAACTTGGCAGTTTCAGTCTGTCAGCGCATTATATACATTTTCCCGAAGCCGTGCTTAAAGGTATCATCGGCGGCAGTTGCGCGTTTGTCTAAATCCTGGCCCGAGTGGCGAACAAGTACGCGGTACAGGTAAACGCCGTTTGCCAGCTTATCGCCAAATTCATCGGTGCCGTCCCAGGCATAGCTGCTGATGTTATTGCCAATACGAATGGGGCCCAACTCAGAACGCATAATTTCGCGCACCACTTTGCCCGATACTGTCATAACCTGGATCTTAATATCTTCCGGTATTTCAGAACCTGTAAGTGTAAACACAAACCGGGTGCTGCTGCTGAAAGGGTTGGGGTAGGGGTAGAAATTGGTAACCGCAGCTTCGTTCACAACCTCGAAATTCACTGTAAAATCCTGCCCTGCTTTATTCCCTTTGGCATCGGTACCGGAAACCGTGAGCAGGTACCTGCCGTTTTCGAAAGCTGTTTTCGGCTGCCAGCTCAGGCGTGCATTATTTGCCGATGCTTCGGTGGTAAAGGTAACCGAAGGATCGTTTTTAGTATCTACCACCACTGCGCTGCATGTAGGGCAATTTGCCTGCCTGATGCTGAGCGATATATTTGAAGCGTCGTTTACTTTGAGCCAACGATTTTCATCTTTGAGCAGAACGGTAATATTGGGTCTTGGTGCTACTATTTCCCCGTCCATAATATGGGCGCCATCGAAAGCAACATCAAGCAAGGGGTTGGTTTTATCGGGCTTTACGTTAAAGCTCAGGTCTGCAACGTTGTTGGTGTAGGTAAGTTCAGGCTGAAGACCAGGGTTTACGTTAATATGCAACAGGTTAGCGCCGGCCCTGTTAAGCGTATTTACAGATACATGGAAGGTATCTTTGTCTTCAGCGCTCAGCGCACGCATTTTAAGGCTGCCGGTTTCAACGGGCAACCCTTCCCCGGTAAGCACATAATTAATGAGCAGGGAATCTTTAAAGGCACGCGGCGATATGTTATTAAACCCGAAAACAAATTTCAGGGGAGCACCTTCATCCAAATCAGGAACGGCGCCGCTGCTCGCGCCGGGAACCGATGCATCAATTAGGCCCTCGGGCACACCCTTATAAGCTACAATCCATTTTTGAAGCTGAGGCGGTACGGGAGGGTTGTTTTTCTTATCGCGCAATATGGCCCGCAGGCTTATGGTTGTGAATGTATCTGCATTCAGGCGGCTCAGGTTTATTACTGAAGAAGAATCTCCTTTTACAAACAACGTATCCCGCCCATCTTGCCTATAAGCACGTACCTGTATTATAGGGTTATTGTATTTGCCGGGATTCAGGCCTGTAAAACGGGTTGTTAAGGTTTCCCACTTAGAGGCCGGGCCAATGCGGGGGCTTGTAATTGTGCCGCTGTCGGGCAGGCTGTTGAGCCGTACTGAATAATTGAGAACTTGCTGCTTTTTGGGGATATTCCCGTTCGTATCCGGCAAAAGCAGTACTGCTGAGCCTGGAGCCCCGCCTTTTTTACCAAATATGATGAACGGCTCACCGTTTATATGTTTTCCGAATTGCATAGTGTCGACACCCATTTGTATGAATGCTGCCTTTTGTGCTGGTCTTAAACCACTTAACGGAATCCCGGCAAATCCAACAACTGCCAAATAATCACCATCCTCAGTATCATCCATCATCAAATTCAGCTTTCCGTCATAAATACCTCGTGAGAAATAAAACTGATTAATAGATAAGGGCTGCCTGCCACATAAATAATAATAATAAGGTCTGTCCGAGTAAGAGTTGAAAGGCTTTGGCTGTAATGATATTCTGTCAAGCCGGAGCACAGTAAGGAGGTTACCTTTACCTCCGCAATTATTTGGCTTATCGGCACCGAATGCAATGTTTACATCGTTAATTCTTACTTCACCGTCAACAGGTGCCGCATCTGATCCGGCTGAAATCAGTTTCAGTATAACTTCTCTCGGCGGGAATGTAAATGTGGTTCCTGTTGCCTGCTTCGCAATATTTTCAGTTGTAATTTCATTGTATTGCGGCACCTTGCTTTGCATCCAGCCTTCGCTGCTTACGCTAATATAAGTGAATGAACTGGTATGCCATTCGGCATCGCCGGCAAAGGCTACACGCCAGTAAATAACCGTACTGTCGGGGTAACCAACAGGTAAATCAACAACTGTGTTAATTAATGCATCGCCGCTAAGCAGCTTATCGGTTCGGTTTGTACTGTTAAAGTTGGCGGAAGTATCTAATTGCAGGGTATAGCTCCTGTTTTTATCTGCAGGGTTATTACTCTGGAAAACAAGGTTTACCCTGCGTGCATTCACTATGGAATAAGCCGGCGGATACAGCGGGGCAACTCCGCTGTAAGGGATAAGCATTTCCAAAACAGCCGAGTTATTGGTTTCAACTATTTCAGGAATTGAGTCCTGCTCATCAATTACTACAGTAAAACGGTTTATGCCGGGCAGGCTGATTGCTTCAGATGCATTTATAGGAAACAGGAATGTATCAGCGTAAAGCGGGGCCGGGAATTTCAGGGGAAGGTATGTATGTGAGGAACCATCACTGAAACTGCGATGCACTGAAATAAAAACGCTGTCTTTTATAGCTTTACCCGGGTTTCTAACAACAATACGCAGGTTGAATGCCGGGGTTGCAACAGTAACATCGGGCTCATTAAAGCTTAAATCTGAACCTGTAATTACATAATCCGGTTTGGGTGGCGCGAACAGCTTAACAGCAGGGTCGCCGAAGAACATAAACTGATCTGCAAGAATTGAATCAAGCGTAGCGGCTTTGGGGCCAAAATCAGGAATCATAAATCGCCTGACTGCTTCCTGCTGCTGCTCACCCAATGACTTGGCAAAGAATACAGAATCATTAAACATGGTTCCATAGTACTTATTTACATAGCGGGCCATCACAAAAGGGAAGCCTTCATCTGTATTGGCCAGGAATGCAATAGAGCCCATACCCTTTGCATTCATCCATCTGTCAACATACGAGGCGTTTGTATCGGAGCTGAACAAATCGCCCACGAAGCAGCCGTTCAGGATAATCATGGGGTATTTTCCGGCATTAATAAGGCCATCTTCACCGGGAACACCAACATCAACATCGCTGCCCTGTATATAGCTGTGACCGAAAATATTGATGAGCGAGCAGCCGGTTTTAACATCCTCGTTAATATCAACAGCCTGTATAATGGAATTGCTTTCTTTATAATAAGCAACAGGCTTGGCCCCGAAATAAGGCAAGGTTGCCAGCTTATTAAAGTTTTGCGAGTACCCGCGTATTTCTTCAAGCTCCGAAGCTGTAAGACCACCGCTTACGCTAACCGTCTTCTTTCTCCACATTTCATTAAATGGGATAGCTGCATGCTCTTTAACCTTATCAAGATATGCAGCCAGCTGTTCCGGTTTTGTTACCGAAAGCCTGCCCGTTGGTATAGCCGGCTCGAAACGTGAGCCTCCCAGGCCCGAAGTAAGTGCAACATCTGAACCGGGTGCACCCCAGGTTGGAACCTGGTTAAATCTTTGATACCTATTTTCAATGGCACTGTATCTTTCTGCCACTTTAATACCCCTTCCCATAAGCATTAAAAACCTAGGCGAGCCGTGCATCATGCATGCTGCAAAATTCCTGATTGCCTGCGGACCGCGAATACCGTACCCATACCTGTCGGCAATGGTGGTCATATCCACAAGCAAAGTATCAAAGCTGCCGCCTTCCGGCGAAGCGCGGTAATCGCTGTAGGCGCGTGCCGCATTTGTATAGCTGCCGCCTGGGCCTGCAAGCGCCGAAGAATAAATAATCAGGTAATTGTGCTTTAATGGGTCAATGGCACGCATTTGCGCCTTTTTAATGGCTTTTCCTTCAACATAAATCGGGATTACGTTTGAAAGAATTTTACCACCGTTTTGAAGGCCGTTCATTGCGCCGGCCCATGTACCGGAACCAATCGGGTTAAAGGGCGATATAATGCGTACTTTATTCGAGTCTGTTATATCAAACAGGCGCATACCCAGAGGCACATTTGTAATTTGAAGGTTACCGGTTCCGTTGTTTACTGCCGGAACGCGCCATTCCCTTGAAGCGGTACTGTTGCCCATATTCATTGGCTCGGTACGTGTCAGGGCAATGTAGTGAACACTTATCCTGTTAACTGAGTTGTCGGTTGGGTCTGTGCTGTTTAATTTAACATTTACAGTACCCGCCTGAGATATTGCCGCCGCCGGAACAGGGATAACAATGGTAACAGGTTGAAAAGCATCGGCATTGTAAATTGTACCGTCAGATATATAGCTGCCAAGATTATTATCAGGTCCGAATGCTACCTTAAACGGGTGTCTGCGCCCGTTGGCCCCTGAGACCCTGATTTCAGCATACATACCCGTTGCTCCGTTCGAAGGACTAAGCATGGAGCCTGTGTAAACAAAGGGAAAATCGGTATTTGTAGCCTTCTCATAAACAAAATCAACGCTTGCAAAGCCTTCACCGGCATCAAAATAACTGTGGTGAATATCAGAGGCATTTTCATTATAATACCCCCTGCCGTATCGATATGTATTTGTAAAATTAGTGCGATCAATATGCTCGGCTTTATCTACGGTAGGGTTGGTAGCAATAATATTATCTAAAAAATTCTCCATACGCAGCCCGCGTACTGATGTGGAGCGGCTATATGTAAGAAAATAACAGGACGTATCGGAGTATAAAGACTGGTACACATTGGGCTGCCATTCTGCTTTAGGATACATTATGGTTTCAAGCTTACCGTCGTTTCTGATACCGTAAAACTCAATAAAATCTGTGCCGGATCCCGATGATTCAACATGAATGGCCTGTTCTTTACCGCGGTAAAAAAGCTGCCATTGCTCCGGCCCTATGCCGTTAACGTTAATTCCGGCATCCTGAAGGGCAGATGCTTCAATTCTGTAGATACCGGTTTGGCCCACAGGTATTTTATAGTAAACCTGGTTGTTTTGAATCCAATTGTCGTTGCAGGCTTCCTGTGCTAAAAGAGGGTTGCCGCATATAAAAAACGCCAAAAAGAGAAAAGGAAACCTCATGAGCCCCAAAAGAGCCCCCGGTTTAATTAATTTCTTATGAATAGCCGGCAAGGTTAAGCGCATAAAAAAGCGACAGTAAATACAATTTAAGCAAAGGTAGGGTATTAATTACGCAACCCGTTTAAACAGAACCGTTTGCAGCAAAAATAACGTAAACAGGCATTAAGAATTGCCTTAAGTACATTATACGCTGCAAACGGTGAATGGTAGTAAACCCGTATAAAACGAGAAAGGCTTAGTTTTTAGGTCCGCCTGCAGGTTTTGGAGCATTACGCTCTTTTTCCTGTTTCATAGGGTTTGATGGCGGCGTGTTTGCAGCCTTATCTTTAAACACCTTAAACCTGCTGGGCGACAGCCTGCGCGGGAAAGAGTTGTTATCAGCATCGGCATCGGCAGTTTCCTGGTAAGGGTCTAGGGTAAAGCCTGAAACCGCTTTGCGGAATGCAAATGCCTTGGTAACTTCTTTGGCATTATAACGCCAAATTTCAGCAGGAATACGAATGGTGCTGTCGGTGCCGTCTTCAAATTCTGCCTTCAGAATAATAGGCATTACCAGGCCGCCAACGTTTTCGAAAGTAAGACGGTAGAACTGGAAATCAGCATTAAGCAGGGCTTTGTCTTCAGGAGAAAGGTCTGCCAGGAATTTTTCGTAGTTCTGTTTTTCAGCATCGGTTACAGCCAAGGGGTCGTACTTATGGTAGAAGTCTACCAAATCAGGATTTTCCTCGGTGCGGGTTTTGGCAATGCTTTTGGCATTGTTCATGGTGCTTACCGTATTCAGGTTGCGGTCCCGCTCTTTTCTGGTAATCGCGTTTTCACGTTCCGGGTTTTGGGTATTCATACGGAACATATCGGCATCTTTAATACCAATATCAACATGATCTGTGGTATAAAACCACCCGCGCCAGAACCAGTCAAGATCTGTGCCGCTGGCATCTTCCATAGTACGGAAGAAATCGGCAGGATTCGGGTGTTTCCAAGCCCAGCGTTCGCAATAGGTTTTAAAGGCAAAATCGAAAAGCTCGCGGCCAAGAACGGTTTCGCGTAGAATGTTTAAGGCTGTTGCCGGCTTCCCGTAAGCGTTATTACCGAACTGTAATATTGATTCAGAGTTAACCATTATGGGCACCTGCGCATTTTTATCGCTCTTCATGTAATTGGCAATGCGTGCCGGCTCGCCTCGGCTGCTGGGGTAATTGCGTTGCCATTCCTGCTCGGTCAGGTATTGCAGGAAAGTGTTCAGGCCTTCGTCCATCCAGGTCCACTGACGTTCATCCGATGAAATTATCATGGGGAAGAAGTTATGGCCAACCTCATGGGTAACCACACCTATTACCGTGCCCTTTGCACGTTCAGAATAAGTGCCGTCTTTTTCAGGCCTGCCGCCGTTGAAGCATATCATGGGGTATTCCATACCGTAAACAGGTCCATGAACGGAATAGGCCACCGGGTAAGGATAATTAATGCTGTATTTGCTATAAGTACGCAGGGTATGCGCAACAACTTCGGTACTGAACTGGCCCCATAGCGGGTTACCCTCTTTTGGGTACAGGCTCATGGCCCAAATTTTCTTACCGCCTATTTCAACAGGCTTGGCATCCCAAATGAATTTTGCGCTGGCAGCCCAGGCAAAATCGCGCACATTGTTTGCGCTGTAAACCCATGTTTTACGTGCGGTGGTTTTTTGTTTTTCGTGCGCAACTGCTTCGTCATGAGTAACTATAACAACCGGCTTAGCTGTTGGCGAAGTGGTGGCTGAATTCCAACGGGTTTTCCAGGCAGGCTCAAGCACTTTATCGGCATTCTGAAGTTCGCCGGTGGCACCTACAATAAAGTTTGCAGGTACGTTAATGGCCACTTTAAAGTTCCCGAAATCAAGGGCAAACTCGCCTGAACCCAGGTACTGCTTATGCTGCCAGCCGTTGGCATCATCGTAAACGGCCATGCGCGGGTGCCATTGGGCAATTTCGTAGAGGTTGTTTTTATCGTCGGGGAAATACTCGTATCCGCCGCGACCGCCGTTTTTGGCAACCTCGTTTATGTAGTTAAACCAATCAATACTGAAGCTGAAGCTTGCTCCTGATGCCAAAGGGGTCGGCAAATCAATACGCATCATGGTACGGTTAATCACATAATGCAGGCTTTTGCCATCATGCGTTTTAACCGATTTAATATCGTACCCGCCCTCGAAAGGATTGCGCAGGTAGTTGTTTATTGCACCAATATTCATGCTCTCGCCAATATCAGATGTTTGGGTTAGCTTGGTATCACTTTCGGGCTTAAACAGGTTTTGGTCTAATTGCAGCCAAAGGTATTTCAGCTCATCAGGGCTGTTGTTGAAATAGGTAATGGTTTCGCTGCCGGTTAAGCTGCGCTTGTCGTCGTCAAGTGTAACCTTAATGTCGTAGTCAGCCTTTTGCTTCCAATATGAGCGCCCGGGTGCGCCCGATGCACTGCGCCAGGTGTTCGGGGTGGGCAGCTCTGTACCCAACTGCCGAAACTTAGGTTCGCCTGAGTTAGCCTGGCCAAAAGCCGATACGCTGAGCAGCAATGCTGAAAAAGTAAAGGCGCCGAGGCGAGTAAATATTCTCGTCATAGAATGTGTTGGGGAAATGTTGATGGAAAAAGAAATGGCCTTGCCTGCGAATTTACGAAAAACAAGCTTGCCGGTATCCTGATTTTTTACAAGCGGCTGATAATCACAATTAAAATATTATTTGAATCAGCATTAAGAAATTATTGTTGGTTCAAACAACCTGCTCTAAGCATAGATTTCGTCAATCGAATCCTTTTTTTAATTCCCCGTCCCATGTAAACCATGAACAAATAAGGCTTCAGAATGGTATCATTGTAATTCGAAAACAGTCTGAAACTGCCATGTCTGTAAGCCTTGACACCTATAGAAAAATTGTACTCGCCTTCCCTGAAGTAACGGAAGAGCAACATTTTGGCTATACCGCCTTTAAAATATCTAAAAAGGTTTTTGCTACCCTGAACCCGCCGGAAAACAGGGGCTGCTTCAAACTGTCGTCAGAAGATCAAAGCATATTTTGCTCTTTCGGCCCTGCCATTTATCCCGTGCCGGAAAGGTGGGCCAAATTTGGCTGGACAAACGTTAGCCTGCCCGATGTGAAAGAAGAAATATTGGCCGAAGCCCTTAAAGCCGCCTTTTGTGAGGTAGCGCCTAAGCGACTTTCAAAGCTATTTGCATATAATGGCGAAGAGCTTTAATGCCTCTTTATTTTCGATTAATATTTTAGTATTGCTTTTATTCTATATTTGGCTCGCATTTTCTGACGGATTTCCCGGCTTTTAAACAGCAAATGCCGCATTTTATTTTATAACCCTGCCTCACCAATTAAAACCCTTCAAATTAATTATGTTTGATAAGCTGTTTGCTGAATTTATTGACATTATTGAGTGGAATGAATCTGACCCTAATGTGCTGGTCTACAGGTTTCCGCGATATAACAATGAAATAAAAAACGGGGCCAAGCTCATTGTTCGGCCCGGTCAGTTGGCCGTACTGGTATCTGAAGGCCAAATGGGCGATACATACCAAGCCGGTACCCATACCCTTACTACCAATAACATGCCCATTACTACCACGCTGTCAAGCTGGAAGTTCGGGTTTGAAAGCCCCTTTAAAGTTGAAGTGTATTTTTTCAATACCCGCATTTTTAATGACCTTAAATGGGGAACCCCAACACCCATTATTATGCGCGATTCAGAACTCGGTGTGGTTCGCCTGCGGGCACGCGGGCAGTTCGGACTCAGGCTTACAGGCAATGTATCGGTATTCTTAACTGAATTTATTGGCACCCGTGCCACTTTCACCACCGAAGACGTTTTTGAAAGCCTGCGCAGCAATATAGTTATGGCCTTTGCCGATTTGGTTGCAAGCGGCAAAGTGCCCCTGTTCGACCTGGCCACGCAATACCGCGAATATTCTGAACAGCTAAAAGTTGAAGCTGAAAAGCTTGTAGGAAAATGGGGCTTTACCCTGCCCTTCCTTACCATTGACGCCATAACTGTTCCGCCCGAGGTTGAGGCCATGATTGACAAGCGCAGCTCCATGGGCGTGGTTGGCGAAGGCAGCTTTATGAATTTCCAGGCTGCATCGTCGCTTACTATGCCGGGTTCCGGCGGCCTTGCCGGCGATGCCGTTGGCCTCGGTGTTGGCCTGAATATGGCCAATCAAATGTTTGCCCAAAATCAGCAGAATTTACAAAATCAACACAATCAACAACAGCAGTCTAACCAGAACCAACAGGCGCCGCAGCAGCAAGGGCCGCCTGCATTGCCTCCGCCTGTACCGGCCATTGAATATTTTTGGGCCAAAGGGCCCGACAGGCAAGGGCCCATTAATGAAAGTCAGCTCTCTGCCCTTATAAAAAGCGATACTGTGACCAAGCAAACCCTGCTTTGGTACCAGGGCCTTCCGGGCTGGAAAGCATCCGGCGATATTTCTGAAATTGCCCACCTGTTCGCAGCAACACCTCCCCCGCTTCCGGTTTAAAGAATATATACCTAATGCACAACCATTTTTAAAGAAATGTCATCAAAAATATTTCAGTACACCTGCCCGTCCTGCAGCAGCGAGCTTGATTATGACCCGGCTTCAAAAGGCCTGAAATGCCGTTCCTGCGGGTACAAAGAAGCCATTGCGGTTACTGAAGGCGAGGCCCACCTGGCCGAAAACAGTTACGGCGAAGTTGAGCAGGAAAATGCCTACCAAACAGTGGGGGTTACCTGTGCAAAATGCGCCGCTGAGTTCCAAATGCCTGATTATACCCTTAGCGTAGATTGCCCTTATTGCGGCAGCAATACCGTAGTGGATTTTGCAGCAAGAACGCATTCCCTAAAGCCCGATGCCATTGTACCCTTTGCAATTGCCCGGGAGCAAATGACAGATATTGTAAAAAAGGCTGTCGGCTCTAACCCCTTTGTGCCTGCCGAAGCCAAAAAGTACATGATTTCCGGAGGTATCAAAGGTATTTATGTGCCTTCTTATTCCTTCGATTTTATTGCCGAAACCGAATACGAAGGAAAACGCGGAACCAAGTACACCAAAACAGATTCCAAGGGAAACAAAACCGAAGAAATCAGGTGGACAAACGTGAGCGGGCAGGTAGATGTTAAGCTCGACGATCTTCAATTCGTATCCGGCAAATATGCCGCCCTGATTGAAATTGAGGAAAATCAAAACAAGGCCATGGTGCCTTTCGAGGAAAAGTACCTTACCGGCTTCTTAGCCGAAGGCCACTCTGTCCCTCTTGCCAAATGTTTCGACAACGCAAAATCTTTAGCCGTTGACGAAATTGAAGATGCCATTGAAACCGATATAGGCGGAGATGAGCAGCAAATAGATAAATGGAATGCCGAATACAAGAATGTAAAATACCGGCACTTCCTGTACCCGTTCTGGGTAGGCGACTATGCCTATAATGGCAAAAACTTCCTGTTTCTAATCAGCGGCATGAACGGCAGCGCACAAATAAAAGTGCCTATAAGCGGTTGGAAGGTATTCTTCTACTTTATTGCCATAACCCTGCTAAGCTGGTTAAGCTTTAAGATTATTGGCAGCATGGAAGGCTATGGCAGCATTGCCGACTGGCGTGCAAGGGCAACAGGCTGGCATACCGCCATACCTATAATCTGGAACGTCATCTGTTGGCTCATTTTCGGTTTTGGAGTGCCAAGTACCTATGGTGTTTTCACCGGAACTGATACAAGCGGTAAACAAACCCTGGCCGAAATTGACAACGAAACATTTGCCAAACTTTCAGAGGTAAAAAACATCGACAAAAAAGCAGGTCAGACTAACAAGGTCTGAGAAACACTATAAGCATTAAACAATGGTCAGGGAGTTGAAGAATTAAAACTTCAAATCCTTGACCATTAGTTTTTTAATATAGCGGCCGTTCCATAATTGGTAATCTATGGTATAGCAAACATCGAAAAAGTTGCCGGTTGCCACCTGCTTATAATATTCGCCCATTCCGAATGCAATGGCTTCAATTACAGGGCCGCCGGAATGTTGCTGCAGGCACATTTTTATATGATCAGGCGAGCCGGGTGTTTTTGCTTTCAGCAATGTTACCTGCCCGTTATCCTGCACCCGTTCCGATAGAAAAACCGGTTGCATATTCAGCGGGCCGAACGGCGCCATACGACCTATATTGCGGCAAAAAGCATCGGTAATACGCTCAAAATCAAGCCTAAGGTCAAGAGATATTATAGGTATGGTTTGCTCATGCGTAATACGTGCCTTAACCACTTCCTCGAAACGCTTTATAAAGGCCGGTACATTCTCTTTTTTAAGTGTCATGCCGGCGGCATGGGTATGCCCCCCGTACTGAAGCAGCAAATCTGAGCATTCGCCCAAAGCTTCATACAAATCGAAGCCGGCAACCGACCGCGCAGAGCCTCCGGCATTTTCCCCGGAACCTGTCAGTATTATGGTCGGCCTGTAATAATGCTCTATGCACCTTGAAGCCACAATGCCTACAACCCCTTTATGCCAGTTTTCGTTAAACAGAACGGTACTGCTTGCTGTTTTAAGGAAGGCATCAGTGGCAATCATTTCAAGAGCTTCCTCGGTAATGCTGCTGTCTACGGTACGGCGCTCATTATTATTAACATTTACCCCGAAAGCCATTTCCCTTGCCGTTTCCTGTGTTTCGCTTAACAGCAATTCAACGGCGGCTTTGGCATGCGCAATACGGCCTGCAGCATTTATGCGCGGGGCAAGGCCAAAAACAACATTGGTAATATTCAGGCACCACGTTTCCCTACCTTCCTTTTCATTAAACTCTTTCCGGAAACCCGCTACCTCGATCAGCGCTTCCACACCCGGACGAGGATTATTGTTTACCTGGATAAGGCCATGAAAACAGAAAATGCGGTTTTCACCCGTTACAGGCACAATATCGGCAGCTATAGATATTACCAATAAATCAAGGCAGGGCAGGAGCAAACTTTTATCAAGACCGCGGCGTATGCACAAAGCCTGCATGAGCTTAAAGCCCACACCGCAACCGCTGAGCTCTTTAAAGGGGTACCCGCAATCGGCCCGTTTGGCATCAAGTACGGCAACAGCAGGAGGCAGGGTTTCGCCGGGCAGGTGGTGATCACAAATTATGTAATCTATACCAAGGCTATTTGCTTTTTCAATATGTGCAACTGATTTAATGCCGCAATCAAGGGCTATAATCAGCCTGATATTGTTCTCTGCAGCATAGTCTATGCTCAGGTAAGAAATGCCGTAACCTTCGGCATAACGGTCAGGTATATAAAATTCAATATGTTGATAAAGCGGGCGAAAGAAGCTGAAAACAAGGCTTACAGCAGTTGTGCCATCCACATCATAATCACCGAAAATCATGATTTTTTCGCCGCGTTCCATGGCGAGCTCCAGGCGATCAATGGCCTTTTCCATATCAGCCATCAGGAAAGGATCATGCAGATGTTCAAGGCTTGGGTTAAAAAAGCTCTTTGCTTCTTCGGTGCTTTCTATACCGCGCTGAACAAGTAATCCGGCAAGCGTTTCATGATTTTTGCCGCCAAGGGCCATGGCCAGCTCATTGGTTTTCTGCTTGTCCGGTTCGGGCAGGAGCAGCCATTTTTTTTCAGTCATATATAAGAAAGGCGGCCCATGCAGGCCGCCCCGATATCCCGATTACTTTTTAAGTTTCTTAGAGAACATCCATTTCAGGAACTTTTTCTCTTTGTATGCAGGCTTCCAGCTATCGTGGTTAACGCCGGGGTATTCTGTATATTTTACTTTTCCGCCTTTAGCTTTAATGGCCTTGTACATGGCGCGGCTCAGGCCAACAGGGACAGCTGCATCAACACTGCCATGGAAAATCCACCATTGGGTTGGTAATAATGGGTCAATGTAAGTGCTGTCGCCCCAGCCGCAAACAGGAGCTGCGGCGGCAAATTTGCCCGGGTTGCGGGCTACTATATCAAAAGTACCGTTACCGCCAAGGCTTAGGCCGGTTACATAAACCCGCTGCGGATCAATGGGGTATTTCTCCATGGTTTCCTTAATCAGCTCCATCAGGTTCTGCATGGGGCCGGTTGGGGTTGGGTCATACTTCCAGTTAGGGTTGCGAAAGCTGTAGCTTGCCCACCTTTGTTCTGCCGGACATTGGGGTGCTAACACATAAGCAGGGAATTTTTTACGGTTTTTCGGGTTCAGGTACAGGTCTTTAATGTACATCAGCTGCACCACGTTGTCGCCGCCGCGTTCGCCGGAACCATGCAGGTTTATAACCAAGGGGTATTTTTTACCATCTTTAACCTTGGCCGGTAAAAGCAGCCTGTATGGTAAAACACCCTGGCTGCCCTTATAAATGGCAGAGGTAAAAGCTGTATCGGGACCAATGGTATTCACTGCCTGGGCCGAAACGAATTCAGGTAAAGCAGCAATGCTTACAAGAAGCACCAGCAATGCAAGGCGAAATTTTAGCATATTATCAGTTTACGGTGTTTGAAAGCCCGATTACGGAATGCGCGAATCAGGCCGCTAAGTTATTCCTATAAAGGAAACAAAAGGATGGTTTTATTAATGTAACGCATGCAATTACCGGTTTTTCACCCGGCGTGATGAAAAAAGGGAAAACCTCAGCTTTCCCATTTCAGATTCGGTAATGATATATATGATTGTAAATCAGTTCTTAAGCACGGGTAACTCCAGCTTAGTTATTTCTGCAACGCAACACCCGATGCTTCAAAAGCTATCTCGACTCTTGGCTCTTTTATAGCCTCAATTTCAGCTTTTGGCAAGCCTGCGTCGGCTGCCTGCTCTTTAAGGTCGGCAACCGATGTTGTATCACGAAACGCCTTTCCTTGCATAACCAATTCACGGCCTTTAAGATCTTTTACCGGCAGGAAGAAACCGTAATCTTTAAAACGCACAGTCATTTCCTGATTATCGGCCAGCTTAACTGTAGCCCAGCAACCCTTGTTTTGGCAGCTGCCTGTTATGTTGGCTTTTACCGTAGTTAACAAAGAATCTTTAGCCGGCAGTTGCGCCTGTATTTCATCAACCGGAACTGCTTCTGTAAGTGTAGTCAGGCTGTCGCCGAAATACTCATATTTGGCAGCATATTCGGCTTGAGCCCTGGCCAAACTATCTGCCTTTTGTTGGGCTATCTGCTTTTCGTTAGGCCCGCATGCGCTGAGCGCCAACATTGATGTAAAAAATGCAATGGCAGGAAGTAATTTAATGCCTTTGTTCATGGTGTTATTTTATAGAATGAATGCTGTGTTCTTAATTTGCGAGGCAGGTTTATATATTCCTGAAAGCTTAGTGGCCTGCGCCAGGCCATATTCAAGGCCTGAACATACAAATACCTTCCCTGCATAGCGAATGATGCCGGAAAGGTACCTGAAAAGTTCTGAATTTAATAAATCAGGGGAATTTTGGGAATTTGCTGAAATCAGGTTTACGCTTTTCGAGGAATGCGTTTTTACCTTCCTTGGCCTCTTCGCTGAGGTAGTACAATAAGGTGGCATTGCCTGCCAACTCCTGTATACCAGCCTGCCCGTCGAGCTCGGCATTGAAAGATGATTTCAACATGCGCAATGCTAAAGGACTCTTTTCAAGTATTTTAGCACACCACTCCATAGTTGTCTCCTCCAGTTTTTCTAAGGGAACAACCTTGTTTACAAGGCCCATATCCAAGGCTTCCTTAGCATCGTATTGGTCGCAAAGGAACCAAATTTCGCGGGCTTTCTTTTGGCCTACCACGCGGGCAAGGTAAGAGGCCCCGAAACCACCGTCGAAGCTGCCTACTTTAGGCCCGGTTTGCCCGAAACGGGCGTTTTCTGCAGCTATGCTCAGGTCGCAAACAACATGCAATACATGGCCGCCGCCAATGGCCCAGCCGGCTACCATTGCTATTACAGGCTTAGGAATACTGCGAATCTGCCTTTGGAGGTCAAGAACATTCAGGCGTGGTACTTTGTCTTCACCAATATAACCGCCGTCTCCGCGAACACTTTGGTCGCCGCCGGAGCAGAAAGCTTTGCCGCCTTCACCCGTAAGAATTACTACGCCTACGCGTTCGTCCTGCCGGGCCAGCTCCATGGCCTCGCTCATTTCACGAACCGTTAAGGGCGTAAATGCATTGTGTTTTTCAGGGCGATTGATGCTTATTTTAGCAACCCCGTTGCAATACAGGAACAAAATATCGCTGTACTCTTTAATGGTTTCCCAGGCATAGCCTGTGCTGTTGTTCATACTTTGATTTATTTTTTTTGCGCTGCTGCCTGAACCGGCGGGAAAACAAAACGTGCCTTAACATCTATTTTGTCTGCTATCTTCATCATAACCACCGATGGGCGCTCAATGTTATATTCTTCCAAAGGTACCGGGAATTCGGCCACCAATATACTGCCTTTATCAGTTACCTCAATGGTACCCTCCAGGGTTTTGGGTTTAGACACCCCGTGCATTTCAAGGGTTCCTGTTGCATGCACCGGGTATTTACCGGGCTTGCTGAAATCTACCGGGTCAATAATATGGCCTTTGAATATCGCATTCGGGTATTTTTCAGACTCCATATAATTCTCATTGAAGTGCTCCTGCATCAGTCCGTTCGGAAAAACGAAATGGGTTTGCTTTGCAAGCACTGCAATATCTTTTGTTGCTGTATTTATTACTGCGTTTGCTTTCTTATTTACAGCAGCAATGTCTTCCATTGGCGTTTTGCTGTAGAAGCTTAATTCGGCTTCGGTGCTGCGTATATTTTGTGCAGCTATTGGTGTAGCCGATACAATGGCAAGTAATGCAATTGTGCCTGTTATAATTTTCAATGGTTTCATAGCTGTATGACAATTAAAAGTTGTTAATGTAAATTTCAGCCTGGTAATTACTATTCAGCAATTTCATAGGCATCAAGCGTGTTGCCAAAGAAAGTTGGCACAAGCAACAGTTTCTTACCTGGTATATAACCAATATCTGCCGTATTAATTTTTTCCTCGCGGGTATCAAGCAATAAAACCGGAATGCCGTCTTTTGATGCCTTTGCATTTTTATCCGGCGACCCAGCCTTTACCGGCTTGGTTCCTTTATATGTACCTGCTTTTCCTTTGCCGGTAGCCGCAACTGCTGAAGGCGTCTTAGCTGCGCTGCCTTCAACGCTGTAAATTTGACCGTTCCAGTTACTTACCATGAATTTACCGGGTGCGTACTCAATAATGCCGTCACCACTTGGCAGGCTGTCGGCAACATGGCTTAACTGCATAGATTTTATATCCAGGCTGAACAGCTTGCCGTTGCTCATATTCAGTACCATCAGTTTGTCGTTTATAGCTAACAAACCGTTGGGGCTCGATAATTCCTTGTTTTTGCAAAAAATATCAACAACTGCACTTCCCGGAATGTATTTTAAAGCATTTAAAGAATAAATACAGCCTCGTTTCATATCTGAAATATAAACCATTCCATCATTGCTTATGGTTATATCATTCAGGAAAACAGCCCCTTCTACGCGAATTTTACCGGTAATTGCCCCTGTTTTAATATCAATCAAAACAATCCTGGTCATATCTGCCACATAGAGTATGCCATTGTAAAGGCCCATGCCTTTGGGGCCGTCAAGGCCAACAGCCCATTTCAGCTGCAGGTTTTGGCCTTCCTCATCAAGCCTGCTGATATAGCCGCCATGCTTATTGGTATCGCCGCCGTTTATGTTTGATACATAAATCATATGATTTTCTGCATCATACAAAGCTGACTCCGGCGTTTCGAAACCCTTAATACTCCAGATTTTATCAAGCTTCGGCTTTTTTAAAGGCAACAACCTGTTTGTGGCTGAACATAATACCATTACAAAGGCAACAGCAATTATTGAATATTTAAACATGATTATATTTCCTGGTTCCGGCCGAATGGCCAATGGGTTTATAGTTTTAGTATTATTTGGCATGGTCAGCAAAGCTGAACGTACGTGAAATGTTGAAGCCGAAGCGAACATCGCCTTTGCTCCATTTTCCTTGGGTATCGGCAATAAAGAGCTGCTCTATATTACCCAATGAATTTGTGAAATGAAGTTGAAACACGTGTCCCCCTGTTTCAATATCGAAGCCCATTGAGAGCGAATTGGAATACGTTTTATCATCATAGCCTTTAAGCGGACCAAACATTTTAGGCAGTTGGTAAAAGTACTCCATATTAAAGCTGGTACGGCGGGTAAGCTTTATACGGCCCCCAATTCCGATGTGGAAAATATCGTTTTGGTCAATTTTTTTAGCAACCATATTCCTGTGAATTACGCCGGGGGTAATCTGAAGGCTGAATGCGTTATTGAACTTGCGTGCAATAAGTACCTGCGCGGTATATGAAAGCCTGTTCTGAAAGTCATACTTGCTGTATCCTGAAGGAACAAGCAGCTTGCTGTCGAGCGTGGTTATGGCTGTGTTACCAAAAAGGCTTATGCTCACCGGTGAACTTTTAGCTCCCGTGCTTTGGCGCAACAGTTTCCATTTTACAAAGCCATCGAAGGTTTTGCCTGCGCTGCTGCGGCCTATGCCAAGCATGAGGTTATCGTTAATACCATATTCAAGGCTCAGGCGGTTAACCGCGTTATCCAGCCCGAAGAAATTGTACGCGCCATCGTTCAGCGGGCCGAAGCGGTGGTTAATGCGGAAATCAAGGTGTTTCGCAGCCAGGCCTTCCACACTTTGACCATTTACAACACGTGTTGTTTTAAAGGTGGCCATGGTATAAACCGTGTTGCTTTTATCAGCATCCTGCAGGTCTTTTAAAAGATCATCCTGGGCATATAATGCCGGCAGGGCTGTTAAGAAAAGGAAAGCAAAGAGTATTTGTATTTTCATGCCGGGTCTTAGTTATCTTTTTTACCTTGGTTAACCCAAGCTTTAATGGTATTTATTTGACACTCAGATAAGCGGGCACCGTCTTTAGGCATAAAATTATCTTGTCCCGGTTGCAGTTGTATATATGGCAGCAGGTTAAAATCTGCCTCCTCGCTCAGGCCTTCATGCCAATCAAGCCTGCGACTTCCGCCCAGCGCTTCATAATTTGCACTGTCGTGGCATGAATTGCAGTTGGGTTTGATAACCGGAACCACATCAGTCTTATAAGAAACCGCCTGCGTATCACAGGCAGTAATAATGGCAGGGTAAGCATCTTCCTTATTTTTGCTTGTGCATGATGATGCAGCCCACACAGCAGCAGGCATAGCGGCAATAAGCATGTATCTTAATATTTGCTTCATATAGCTTTATTGAATTCTAATGCAAGGTGGGGTTTATTGATTAAAAATCAATGGTGCAACATTGAAAGTATTTCCTTATATCGTTTGGCTGCATACCGTTTAAGAGAAAGAAATCATACGGAGATAAACCGGCATAGTAGCTTTCATATTCAATTACCATTTAGCAAGGGCATATGTAAACTGTTTTTACATTTTTTTTAAAAATCAAAGCTCCGCTGTTTAGTTATTCAGTGAATGTAAAACCCCGGTGCTTCCGATATTAGATTTTAACAAAGTCACCGGATCGTGATAAGGCCGGGAAGCTTTAGGCCTGATTGCCTTAGAAACAGTATCTTTGCCCGCTTAAATTCAATACTATTAAAACGGCCGATGCTCATTATTTCAAAACTGCATGCTCCGTACAAATCGTTTTACGCCATGGCCGGATTGTTGAATTTCTTAACAAAGTTCGCTAAAACGGGACCTGTGTTTTCCTTTATGAGCAGTGGTTCCCAGGTTTCCGAACCGGCTAAGGCATTGCCAAATAATATTTAATGTCGGCCAAATATGCGTTCACAACCCCTTGATTTCCTGCGCGGCCTTGCTGTAGTTTTGGTGCTGTTCAGGCACCAACAATATATGCCCGCATTAAGCGCAATAGGATGGTTAGGGGTAGACCTGTTTTTTGTGCTCAGCGGCTTTTTAGTATCGGGCCTGCTTTTCAGGCAATACCTTAATGACGGAAATATACGGCCTGTTAATTTTCTTATCAGGAGGGGTTTCAAAATATACCCCTTGTACTTTGCATTCCTGGCAGCATGGCTCCTGCATTGCATTTTCAGGCAAAACATAATGCATGAACCCGGCTTCCATTATAAAGCCAACCTGCTTTACGGGCAAGTTTTGTTCATTCAGAATTATTATCTGCTCCGTTTTGGCCCTACATGGACACTGGCAATAGAAGAGCATTTTTACATTCTTCTCGCTATTGGCCTCTTTATTTGCTCACTAAGAACCGGGTTGCTGAAATCATCAAAAACAGCTTGGGCAATATCAGCAATTTTGGTACTTGTGCTTGCAGGCAGAATGTATTTCAATAACCTCGTTTTACCTTACCAGCCAAACCCTGAATATTATACGCACCGGAGAATTGACAGCCTCTTGGCGGGAGTCTTACTTAGTTGGTTTTGGCACTTCAAACAGGCGTATATACAGGCATTTGCAGCAAAATACACCTTGGTATTGGTCGCTATCGGCATTTTGCCATTTGCCTTAGCGTTTAATTATTCGTTTGAATCAGGTTTTATGCAGGGCGCAGGGCTTTGCCTGGTTTATATTGGTTTTACCTGTTTGCTGCTTTGGTTCATTACAAGCCCGTCAGTATTTAAATTATTTAAAATGCATTATATCAGCAGTATAATGCGTGCTTTTGCATTGCTGGGGGTTTACAGCTATGCAATTTACCTCTTCCATATTATCATGCTTGATTGGCGCCTGAGCACGGCAATTCCGCATTTCGATTGGAGCTTTGGAAGCTTATTCTCTTTTTGCCTTTACTTTGCAGTAAGTATAGGGGGCGGCATTACCGCATCGGCAATTATTGAAAAGCCAATCTTAAAATTAAGAGATAAGTGGGCGCCTGCTAAGCCAAACTCCAAAAACTCAGCAGCAATAAACTACCCCGATCAACAAATAAAAGCCTAAAATTAGGCCCGAGGCTGATTTAAATCATTTATTTCCCGGCTAATCTTTCAGAATTTTGCACAGTTCTGAAAGATAATATCGGGGCGGATGAATGATTTAATGCACACCATACTTAGCTGTTTTAAGCAGGTATGGCCTTTAAAATGATAACAATGCATAACAGCGAACATATTATAGATTTTTTCAAAAGCCTGCAAGATAACATCTGCAACGCACTTGAGCTGGCCGACGGGCTTGGAAAATTCCAGGAGGATGCCTGGGAACGCCCCGGAGGCGGCGGCGGCAGGAGCCGTGTAATACTTGAGGGGGCCGTGCTTGAAAAAGGCGGTGTTAATTTCTCGGCAGTACACGGGCATTTACCTGCCAATATTATGCGTGCACTGGGTGTGCATGAATCGGCCTTTTTGGCTACGGGGGTGAGCATTGTACTGCACCCGCGCAGCCCTATGGTGCCCATTATTCACAGCAACGTACGCTTCTTTAAGCTGGCCGACGGAACATGCTGGTTTGGGGGCGGAATAGATTTAACGCCCATATACGTAGATGAAAACGATGCTGTTTTCTTCCATACTTCCCTGAAATCTGTATGCGACAGGCATGATGCGGGCTTTTATCCCCGTTTTAAAAAATGGGCCGATGATTATTTCTATATCCCGCACCGCCGGGAAACCCGAGGTATAGGCGGCATTTTCTTCGACCGCATGTCGCCGGGCGAAGGGAATACACAGGAAGAACTTTTCGCATTTGTACAGGATGTAGGCAATGCTTTTGCACCCGTTTACACCCACATTATGCAGAAAACCAAGGACCTTGCGTATGGTGAAAATGAAATACGCTGGCAGCGCCTGCGCAGAGGACGTTATGCCGAGTTTAACCTGGTTTACGACAAAGGCACAAAATTCGGCCTGGAAACAGACGGGCGTACCGAAAGCATACTCATGAGCCTGCCCCCCCTGGCTGCTTGGGAATACAACCATACGCCTGCAGAAGGAAGCGCAGAGGAATATACCATTTCCAGGCTGAAAAAAGGGATTGAAAGGGTGTAGCGCCCTTTTGAAATGCAGATAACAGTTCTATAAAAGGCTTACAGGTAAGAAATTATTTACCTGTAAGCCTTTT
>JAZKBN010000019.1:0-22547 GCA_040388605.1 Bacteroidota bacterium
AACTTAATGAACTTCTCGGCTAAAAACACCAACTACTTTTGACCACATTACCAAAAGTTACCGTCAGGGCATAAAAAAACCTGCCACTCCTTTTCGCTGTTGATAAGCGCAAATTAAGCTGACAGGATTTCTGTTACATCAATTCTTTTGCAATGCGCATGCATTGCAAATACTATTTTGAAGGACGCAAAAGCGAAATAATTTCATCCTTGTCGCGCAGGCGCTGCTCAAGGGCTTCAATACGCATATTGGCCTTTTCGAGTTCATGACGGTTATTGTCTGCCTTTTGGCCGAAGGTGCCATAACCTGCAATACGGTCGTTGAGCATATTTTTAGACATGCTGCTGCTCCTTAATTCATCGAAGGTGGTGTCTTCACTGTCAAGGAAAAAGCTGGGCGAAACACCAAGCAATTCTCCCAACTTCATCAGGTACTTTGTTTCGACGCTGTCCCTTTTGAAAATACGGTAAAGGTTTGCAGTGCTCATATTTATGAACGCAGCCACCTGGTTGGGATCAAGACCTGATTTGTCGATTGACTTTTTAATTTTTTCTCCTAATAACATTTTAAAGGGGTACTTTGAGGGTTGTGTTGGGTGATATTTGTGTTTTGCTACGGAAGAAGTACAAACGGCCGGTTTAAATCCCTGAAGGCAGAGCAGCAAATCCTGCAAATCAGTACCATCATTTATGCATAAATACTTACGTATTCAGGTTCATATCCGGTTTTCTCGGCAACGCGAATTTGCGAAAAAAGCATCGCGTTTTGCATTTACGTTAACTGACATCCCTTTTACAAATACCTTGCCGGCACTGTAAAAGAAAATTTCCCCGGTGGCGAACCCGGTTGTATTATTGTCAATTGCAGTATTAAACTTCTGTTTAACCGTGTTAGCAACATACGACACGGAAATAACAAATTCAATCCATAGCTGTTAATTTCTGTCGAAATGTATTGAGTCTTTGGTAAGGCTTCATACATTTGGCCGCAATATAGTAACTTTATATACAATATTATGCTTTGGACTTTCGAAATTTAAAATTACCATTGCGTAATGATAGCCATTAAGGGTATGCATTATCGGCAAATATATTAACCGGGCGCAACCAAATATAGCATTGCATATTTAAACTATACCTATCAGAAATTTACCTGTTTAAGTTTACAACGAAACAAAACACTGCATAATTATTTTATACTTATAAAATGCTTGAACATGATACGGATGAACTGAGCGAATTAATTTCATTCCTGAAAGAAAGGTTCGGATATGATTTTAATGAATATGCCGGTTCAAGCCTGAACCGCCAGGTTTTACGCATAATAAAATCAGAACGTTGGGGAACAATTCCTGAACTCATTAAAAACCTTGATACAGTTCCCGGCCTGATAGATAAATTTATTTTTGACCTTACAGTAGGCGTAACTGAAATGTTCAGGAATCCTGATTTTTGGAAAGCCATCAGGGAACACGTTTTTCCCTTATTGGGACAAAACGGGCGAACAGTGCGGATTTGGCACGCAGGCTGCTCAACGGGCGAAGAGGTGTTCAGTATGGCTATTTTACTGAAGGAAGCCGGCCTATATGACAATTGTGAAATACTTGCCAGCGATATTTCTAAAAACGCGCTTGAAAATGCTGCTGAAGGTCGGTTCTCTTTGCGGAATATAGATATACACAGCGCTAACTATAAAGCACTAAATGTAAGCTCAAGCATAAGGGACTATTTTACCGAGCAGTTTAACAGCGGCAAGCTTAAAAAGGAATTGCTGGAACGCGTCAGGTTTTTCAGCCATAACCTCGTAGACGACCCATATCCGGATAACATAAACCTGTTGGTTTGCCGCAATGTGAATATCTACTTTAAGCTCCCGCTCCAGGAAAAGGTAATTGGTAATATGGAAAAGGCCCTGAAGCAATATGGCTTTTTAGCTTTAGGCGAAACCGAAAACACTTTGCCTGCTAATCAGCGCGGTAATTTTATTGCGGTTAAAGCAAATATTTTCAGAAAAGTAAAGGCCGACGAATAAGTCGGCCCTTTCAAGGTAAAACTGTTTTAATTGCTACAGGCAGGTTTAACAATACTATTTTCGTGGCCCGGTTTTCGGATTCCTGTCGGTACCTTCAGAATAATTCCAATCTACCAAAACCTGGTGGCTGAAGTTAGGGAAGGAAATGGTTTGCAGGGTAAGCGCGCTTGATTCACCGGGAACGCCAAGGGGATCGAACTTAGGGATTGGGGGCATGAAAACATAGTCATCGGTAACGGATATGGGAGCATTTTCACCGTTAACGGTTACAGAGGTCATAGGCGGGCAACCGTGGAACAGTATTTTTATGTTGCTGTACTGAGATGCAAACTGCCCTTCCGCCGCCAACATTTCGAATTTGCGGGCCCTTGGATTGTTTTGCATGCTTCGCCTGTAATAGGCCCCGGTTTCATAAGCATAAGAATCGCCGTCGTCTTCATAATAAATAAACTCAGCGGGTTCTATACCATTATAGATGTGGATTTGAAGGGTTTTGCAACTGCGGTCGGCCGTGCTTTGAACAACATCCTGCATGGGTATAATGGCGCTGCCTTTTACAAAAAGCGGCAGCTTATCAAGCGGCGACTCATCTATCATGGTCTCATTGCCTTCATACCATTCATCGGTGTACAAATCGAACCAACCATGGGTGCCGGGTAACAGCAGGCGGGCAAACTCCTGCTCACTGGCAACCGGGCCAACTAAAATAAACGGACCGAACAGGTACTCGTTATGGTAATGGAAATTCAGGATGCGGAGATCGTAAGTATAATCTATGGCAAGGCTGCGGGCCACCGGCATACCGGTTTGGGTAGCCTCGTAAAATACCGAGTAGAGATATGGCAGCATCTGGTAACGCAGGCCGATATAGTTCCGGCAAAGGAACTCTATGCCTTCGCCGTAAGACCAGGGCTCGGAATCACGGCTGTCTATCATAGAATGTATGCGGAACATGGGCGAGAAAGCGCCAACCGATACCCAGCGCCCGAATAGTTTGGGCGTACATTCTCCATCGAAACCGCCGACATCCATACCGGCGAATGCAACGCCGCTCAGGCCAAGGCTGTTTACCAAACGTACTCCCAGAGTCAGGTGCTCCTCATTGCTGGTGTTGTCGCCTGTCCAGACTGCGCTGTAACGCTGCACACCGCTATAGCCGGCACGGGTTAGTATAAAGGGGCGCTTACCGTTCATAAGCGCCTTGCTGCCCTCATAAGTAGCTCTTGCCATTTGGAAGCCATACACGTTTCGACCCTTTTTATGGCTTGCTGTATCACCTTCGTAATGAAACTCCAGGTTATCGGGCATGCGCTGTCCCCAGGTAGCGGGCTCATTCATATCGTTCCAGAAACCATCAAGGCCGGCATCAATATAGCCTTGGAACCATTTGCCCCACCAATCGCGGGTTTCAGGATTGGTGAAATCGGGAAAATTACACCAGCCGGGCCAAACGGCACCTTCGTAGTTGGTACCGTCCTGGTATTTAATGAATAGGTTGCGTGCAAGACCTTCTTCAAAAGGTGCATAGTTACGCTCCACCTTTATGCCCGGGTCTACAATAACCACCGTATGAAAATTTTGGGCTTTCAGCTCATCGAGCATGCCCTTAGGGTCTTTAAAATAATCGCGGTGCCATGTAAATACCTTGTATTTATCCATGTAATGTATATCGAGGTAGATAACATCACAGGGAATTTGCTTTTCTCGGAAGGTGCGGGCAAGGGTTTTAACCTCGGTATCGGGGTAATAGCTATACCTGCATTGTTGCAGGCCAAGGCTCCATTTGGGGGGCATGGGCATGCGGCCGGTAAGCTCGGTATAATGTCGAATTATGGATGCTACATTTTCATCATGGAAAAAGTAGTAGTTCATATCACCGTCATCTACAGTAAAAGAAGCAAAACGGTTGTTTGAGGCAGCGAAATTGAAATGCGTTTTATAAGTGTTGTCGAGAAAGATTCCGTAAACATGCCTGTTCTCAAGAATCCCCATATAAAAGGGTATCGACATATAAATAGGATCTGTGGTGCCCCTGTAGCCGAAAGCATCGGTGTTCCAGTTGGTGTAACCTTCGCCGCGGCGGTTCAGGTTACCGGTTTTTTCGCCAAGGCCTATAAAGCGCTCCTCGCCCTGCAGTTTCTTATAAGTAGTTATCTCTGTTCCAAGGAAGGAAGTTCCGAAACCGGGTTCATCTTCATTTAAAAGATCACCTGTGGCATTAAAGAACCTGATACGGACCGGCTTTGTGCTTATGCGGGTTACAATAGGCCCTGTATCAATTGTGATTTCATCGTCGGTAAAAGTGAATTTCGGCTCAAATGATGAAGCCTGCCCTACTATAGCATAAGAAAATTCATCGAATTGCCCATCATGGGATATAGTAACCCTTATTGTATTAGGGCTGTATGCAATTATGCGCATAATGCCTGATTCTGTATTGATAACCAGGGTATTGCCTTCCTGCTTATAGCTTAGCATGCCACTCATGGCCCTGCTTAAATTATTAATTCTTGCCATGTATAACGGGTTTTGTATTGCCGGCCTTTCGTTTATTTCCTTCGATCAATTCAGTGTAAAATTGAAAACGGACGGGCAATTACCGTACCCCGAAAGCTCAAAAGTTCAAGCACATTCAAATTAAGTTAAAACAGATGGGAAAAGTGAAAAATTAAAAACCGATAACCACAGTGAAGGGGAAAATTACTCCCGGTGTACCGAAATTACCACAGACCGGAACTGCAAAAACTGAGTAAATAAAGGGGATTAATGCCGGCACGCATTTCGCATTATGCTAAGAGTAAGCGCAAGCTTAAAATTACGAAGCGCAAGCTTCACCAAAGGCGAAAGGTATAAAACAGCAAATCGCAATTAGGCATTCAGTTGCCAAAATGTGATAGCCTATTTAATTACCTTAACCCTGCCCCATATTGCAGCAATTCAGCTTTAAATAAGCATACGATAGTATACGGAATTGCATTTCAAATACGGAGGCGCTTTTGCAAAATATGTCGGTATTCAGCCAAATGAATGATACGTTCAGATCAGCTTAGTAAATGGCAATAGCAGGCTTAAGATATATATTGAGCATTTAACCAATGCCTTGGTTTTGCTACAGCGGGAAGCTTAGCAGGAACAGGCAGTAATTTTTGCTTCAGTATTTAAGCAGGCAGCTCAAAAACCGCTGTCAGAAAAACTCATTTCACAGCTGTAACCAGATAGACAGTTTGGCAACAGGCCGTTAAGTATTCGGGTGTATGCTCAGTTACATATTCAGCTTTACAAAGCCTTTGGCTACAATGCGGACGTTTCTGCTTCTGACAAGTTCAGCAGCCTGATTAAACAGCAATACTGAGTTCCGGATAATTCGAAATCTTTAGGCTATATACTGATTAACAGGTAATTCCGATCTTACGCAGCAGTTCAGATAATTCAGTTATTTGCCCGTTTATGGCTTATTGCTCATTGGTTTTGCCAATGTTGTAATTTAAACCTTGGGCAAACATATTGATGTATCATAAATGATCTGACGCACCCCGGTAAATCCTTTCTTTGGTTGCCTTTTAAGATTTTGGTTTCGCGGTAATGTACAGTTTGGCAATTTACAGGCTCCCTGAAAATCTCGGTATGGCGAAATTTGTTTGTAAAACGGGCTTGGTTATGGTACCGACATCGGGTTTAACATTGATTACGAAACGCTGAGTAATATATAAGTACCGCGCCGACTAAACCGATTCCGAAAGATGGTTGCCCCTCAGTTTATGCCGGGCATTTATCAGTCGGCAATCGGTTTTTTTGTTTTTATTTGTTAATAATACTCTTTCGCGGCCCTTGTGCCCATAATATTGACCAACATGTACCTTTTAAGCAATTTCAAGGTTCAGATAATACGCCGGTTTGCACTAATTTTGGGAATTCGTAGTTCAGGCAGCCTTAATGGCTTTTAGGCCCCGCGAAACCCGGCTTTATTAATGCATTATTCCCTTTTAAAACAACTTAAACCCTTATTAATTAGCTGTGTGTGCGCCATGTTATGTGCTGTGCCCTTTGGCCTGAAAGCACAACATGGTTTGCTTCCCAAAGGCCTGACTGTATCCGGTAAATTCCATTCCGATACCGTAAAAATTGGGCAGCCAATTGTTTATACCCTGGTTTTGAAACACCCGGCAGGTACACAGGCCCTGTTTCCTGATTCATCCTGGAATTACGAGCCATTTGAGCTCAGCAGCCGAAATTGGTTCCGAACAACAACCGATACCGGCGGCATTGCCACCGACAGTGTACGCTATACGCTGCTCAGCTTCAGCACAGATTCGGCTCAAAGCCTTGCATTGCCTGTGTTTTATCTGGGAAACGGAACAGATTCAAACGCGGTTTTCAGCAGCGCCGATACTGTGCTGCTTAGAAGCGCCATTAAAAATGCGGATACAGACAGCCCATTAATTGCCGATACCGAGTTCAGGGAAGTTAAGCAGCGCATAAATTATCCTTACCTGCTGTTGGGCTTCGGGGCGGTAACTATAGCGCTTATTTTATTGAACGCTTTCCTTGGCAGGCCTGTGCAAAGAGCCGTACGAAGGGTGCTGTTGGGAAGAAGGCACCGGATTTTCCTGGCTGCGTTCGAAAGGCTTGAAAACCTGGCATTGCGTGAAAAATCAGGTAAAAGGGTTGAAAACAGCCTTAACCTTTGGAAGAAGTATATTGAACGCCTCGACGGGGTGCCATATTCTACCTATACCACCAAAGAGATGGCAACCGCCATACCAGACGACGAGCGCCTGAAACGTACCCTGCAAACCATTGACCGCTGTGTTTACGGGGGGCAAAACGAAGTTATTTCGGAAGAAATATTTACAGAGCTGCGCAGGCGCGCCTTGTTGTTTTATCGTAAAAAAAGGGAGGAGATAAAGAATGGTTGATACCGGAGCTCTCAGCATGCCCCTTTACAGCCCGCTATGGTTCAGCCCTCAGGTATTGCGCAGCTTCCATTATGAGCAGGGTGCAATTCTTTGGCTAATACCTGCCGTTCCCTTCCTGTTTACCTTACGGAGCCTGCTGTTTTTCAGGTTCCGGAAAACCATTGATGTGGCCTTTCTTGACAGGGCAGGCCTGCGCAGTTTCAGCGCCATACTCAGGTTTGTGCCTCCCGGCCTGCTCAGCTTCAGCCTGATGCTGGGCCTGCTGGCCCTGGCCAGGCCGCAGCGAACAGATGTTGTACGCGAGCAGCACAGCGAGGGAATTGATATTATTCTTGCCCTCGACATAAGCCGGAGCATGGAAGCCCAGGACCTGTACCCGAACAGGCTTGAAGCCGTTAAAAAAGTGGCCCGAAAATTTATTCGCGGACGAAATCATGACCGTATTGGCTTGGTTGTGTTTGCAGGGGAAGCATACAGCCTGTCACCATTAACTTCTGACTATGAACTACTCAGCGAATATGCTGATGCTATAGATTTCAGCATGGTGCCTACCGACGGTACAGCCATGGGCACTGCCCTTGGCGTTGCTACCAACCGAATGCGGGAATCAACAGCCAAATCTAAAGTAATAGTTTTGCTCAGCGACGGGGCTAACACATCAGGCAATATAGACCCGCTCACAGCAGCAGATCTTGCGGCTGCCTTCGGGATTAAAATTTATACCATTGCAGCCGGGCGCGACGCAGAGCCGAATGCGAATTTCGACCCGAATGCGCCGCCCCCGACATTTGCTGCCGATGAAGGAACCTTACAGCAAATAGCAAAAAAAGGCGACGGCATGTTTTTCAGGGCCGAAAACAATGAAGCGCTCAGCTCAGTTTTCGGTGCCATAGACAGGTACGAAAAAGCCGAAATTAAAGAAACCCGGTTCCGTGAAACGCACGACTATTACGGAATTTATCTAACTTGGGGCATGGCCATGTTCCTGCTTTGGATGTTGAGTAAAAACACCTTTATGGCCAATGCGCTCGAAGACTGACAGATTATGAATGAACATTTACTTCAGGGGCTGATGCAGCTCTTCGCCATTATAGCAAAGCTTGATGGCGATTACGAAGAAGAACGTGAAGTTGTTCGCGGTTTTCTGAGCAATCAGTTCAATTTTGAAGATACAGAGCGCTACCTGGCCATGTTTGATGTGCACCTGGCAGACCACAGCCTGGTGCGCAACAAAAAAATGCAGGACAGCGAGCATAAGCTCACCGTACGCGACAGTTCTAAGATGCTCATTATCTGCAACCAGATAAATGAGGAACTTACCCAGCGTCAAAAGGTGGTGGTTATCTTCGTACTCTTTTCACTTATAAATGCCGATCACGTTATTTCGGCTGCAGAGTATGATTTCCTGACTACGGTTGCCGATATTTTCAATATAAGCATACGCGAGTTCAGGCTCATTGAAAATTTTGCGCTTGACTCCGGCCTGCTTACTGTAGACAGTGAAGACTTGTTGATTCTCAGCCATGAGCGTCCGCAGAGCTATACGCTTACGCGCTACATACATGCGCACAACCTTGAAGGTTACCTTGCCATTATGCGTTTGCCATCTATTGGAACATATATGGTGAAGTACAGCGGCGGCGGTCTTTATTACCTGAACGGCCTGCCTATGCGTGAGAACGAGATTTACACCCTCACTACCGGCAGCACCATTCGCGGCGGTAAATTGGCACCTATTTATTATTCAGACGTTATCAGCCGATTTATGGATGATAACGCCGGGGATAAAATCAGCTTTAAGGCGGTAAATGTAGGTTTCACATTCAGCAACGGCAATACAGCCCTGCACGATGTGAATATTGCCGAAGAAAGCGGTAAAATGATTGGGCTTATGGGACCCAGCGGAGCAGGTAAAAGTACCCTGCTGGAAGTGCTTAACGGCAACCTGAAACCAACCACAGGCCAAATACTCATTAATTCGGCCGACCTGCATTCCAATAAAAAGGAAATGGAGGGCGTAATTGGCTATGTGCCACAGGACGACCTGCTGATTGAAGACCTTACCGTATTCCAAAATCTCTATTACGCAGCTAAGCTGAGTTTCGGAAACTATAACGAAACACAGCTGAATGACCTTGTTACCAACACGCTCCTCAGCCTGGGTTTACAGGATACCAGTAACCTGCGGGTAGGTTCGGTGCTTGATAAAATGATTAGCGGAGGAGAACGCAAGCGGGTAAACATTGGCCTTGAGCTTCTGCGTGCGCCGTCGGTGCTGTTTCTTGATGAACCTACATCGGGCCTGAGCTCACGTGATTCTTTGAGCATCATGGATTTGCTTAAAGAGCTTGCACTTACCGGGAAGCTTATTTTCGTGGTAATTCACCAACCGAGCTCCGACATTTTTAAAATGTTCGACAAGCTCTTTATTCTTGATAAAGGCGGCTACCCCATTTACTACGGCAACCCCATTGAAGCTATTATTTACTTCAAGAGCCGAATTAACCAGGTTAAGCGTGAGCAGGCTGTTTGCCCTGAATGCGGAAACGTAAACCCGGAGCAGATTTTCGATATTATTGAAACGCGCACGGTAAACCAGTACGGGCAATTTACAAATGAACGCAAGGTATCTCCTCAGGCCTGGAACTCATTTTACAAGGCGTTTATAAAAACACCGGTTCTGCCCCCGAGACAGGATAAGCTGAAAATTTTGTTCAGTAAAGCATCGCCGATTAAGCAGCTGATTGCATTTACAGCACGCGATTTTCGGTCGAAGATAAATAACCTGCAGTACCTGATAATTAATGGTATGCAGGCTCCCCTTTTGGCATGCCTGCTGGCATTTATTAACCGAGCCTACAATATTCATGAAATAACAGGCGAAGGAACTTACTCATTTAAAGAGAATGATAACGTTCCTGTTTATTTCTTCATCAGCGTAATTATTGCCCTCTTTATGGGCCTTACCGTAAGCGCCGAAGAGATTTTTCATGACCGGAAAATACTTAAGCGGGAAGCATTCCTGAACCTGAGCAGAACAAGCTATTTACTCAGCAAGGTGGCTATACTCTTTGCCATTTCAGCTTTGCAGATGCTTATTTTCGTGGTAATCGGTAACTTTATACTGGATATCAGGGGTATGACCTGGGAATACTGGCTGGTAATGTTCTCGGCAGCATGCGGGGCCAATATGATTGGGCTAAATATATCTTCGGCATTTAACTCGGCGGTAACCATTTATATTCTCATACCCATTTTGCTTATCCCGCAATTGGTATTAGGCGGCATTGTAATACCATACGAGCGCATTAACCCCTTCCTTAGAGCCGGTACAACCGTACCTTTTATTGGCGAGATTATGACCTCGCGCTGGGCATTTGAGGCCCTCATGGTACAACAGTACACAAGAAACCCCTACGAAAACCGTTATTATTATTACGATAAAGTAACAGCCAACAGCGAATACTACAGATTCCACCTTTTACCTGCCCTGCAAACGAAAGTTGAAAGCATTAACTTCAGGCTGCGCGATAAAGGAAAAGGGGGGCTGGACAGCAGCAGGCATGATTTAAATATACTGCAACGCCATATTCGTGATGAAATGCGCGAAGTGCCTGCAATTAAATTCGCTAAATCAGACCAGCTGACGCCGGAAAAATATACTGAAGGCGTGGGGCAGGAAGTGATGAATTATTTCAATTCGCTATCTGAATTCTATGGCAGGGTAACTAAGGATGCAAATAATGCCAAGAATAAATTGGTATTAACTTCAATTGCCACACCTGCGCTTGCAGAAGCCAACCATGAATTTGAGCAGGCCTATGTAAACGATGCCGTTAGCCGCATGGTTCGGAATACGGATGATGCCAATCGTTTCGTGGAAACAGAAGCTGAATTGGTTAGGAAAATGTACCCGGTATATGATGATCCTACCAAGTATAACGGCTTCTTTAACTTCAGGACACACTTCTACGCCCCGCGTAAATTCTTTGCAGGCAAGTTCTTCGACACCCTGTATTTCAATGTGTGCGTAATTTGGACACTGACACTGCTGCTTTACATATCGCTTTATTTAGATCTGCCTAAACGAGCCATTAACCTGCTCAGCTTTAAAAAACGCAGGTAAAATATGAGTTATCTATTCTGCCTGCATATATTAGTTTAGTAAATGCAGGCAGCTGTTCTACAACACAATCACCAAAATTTGCAGGAAAGGTTTTAAACCTATAACCTCGAATTTATGAGGAAGGTATTCTTAGTCTTTTTCATTCTCAGCTTATACATCTCCCCTGCTTCAGCAGACGGGGGCAAAAAACGCACGGGCATACGCTATGTAACCCGCACCAATGCCCTTATTGCAGATGCCGATGCAGCTTTTAAAAAGAAAGACTTTAAAGGTGCAGCCGCCAAATACAGCTACCTGAGCGACAGCATGCAGCTTGAAGATGAAAACATATTGAGCAACCTTGCACTTTCTTCTTATCTCGGTAAAAACCTTGCCAAGGCAACAGATTGCTATGAGCGGCTCAGTAAATCATCGAACCCGGTATTAGCATCATCGGCATGGCAGCAATTAGGGGTAATGAATGAGGGCAAGCCCGAAGAAGCGCTCGCATGTTTCAAGAGTGCCCTTAAAGCAAACCCAGCCAATGAGCAGGCCCGCCGTAATTTCGAACTGCTAAAGCATCGTTACGACAAGGACAACAAACAAAATCAACAGGAAAAAGATAAAAAAGAGGGCGAAAACAAGGAAAAGAAGGAGGAAGAAAAAAAAGACGGTAAAAACCAGGAGAAGCAGGAAAACAAGCCCGGCAGCGGCAAAGGTAAAAACGAACAAAATAAGCCGGGAGAAAACGGCGACAAGAAAAACCAGGAAAAACAAAAAGACGAAAGCAGCAAAGAAAAGGGGGACAAAGGGAAAAACCAGGAGAAAGACCAACAGGCAAATGCCGGGCAGGATAAAAAGCAAGGCAGTAAACCCGGTGAAAATAAAAATGAAAAAAAGCCCGGAGAAAGTGCCGATCAAAACAAACCCGGCAATGAAAAGGCCGGGGAGCAGCAAGCAGATAAAGATGGCAACAAAGATAGCGACAAGAAAAAGCTGGCTGAAAATGCTGCCGCTGAAGCCGCTAAAAACGGTAAAAAGGGAGATGGTAATACAGTAACACGTCTTGTTCCTAACCGCTCCCGCCTCGACAAAATGAACCTGACCGAAGAAAAGGCCATGAAGCTGCTTGATGACATGAAAAGCAACGAGGTACAATATTTACAACAGCGCAGGAGGCCGGCAAGCTCTGGTGAAGCAAATACAGGGAAGCCGCAATGGTAAATTAATACCGTATGCTCTTTATCTCATTGGCTGTTTAACAGCTAACTGAGCCCGCCGTAATTATCAATCTGCTCCATGAGGCGGACTATGTGCTGTTCAAATTCTTGCTTTGGGCTGTCGAGAGGTACTTTAAACACCGACCATCCCATTTTTTCGAGCCTGATAATGCGTGCTTCCGATTCAGGATCTGCAGGGTCTGAATTACCTTTTATAGGTTCAAGGCAGATGTTCTTTTCACGACAAAAAATAGCAAAATCCATTTTTAGCTCCTGCTTGCGGTGACGCAAAATAAAGCCGCGCTCGGCAGCTATGTTTTGGTTCTCAAGCATATCCACTATTTTATTATGCGCAGGGTCGCCTGCGAAAAGCTCCTCTATTTCCTTTGATTCATAGAGTTTTTTTGCCGTGGTGGTAATAAAAAGAATACGTCTTTGGCGCAGGCTGACTATAGGTTGCGGCAATGCCCGCAGTTCTGAAAGGTTAATCTTATAATAACGCTTCCCGCTTTTCACATTCTCAGGCTCCAACGGAAAAAGAACCCTTCTTTCAGCTTCCTCCACAGACAGCACAGAGGCGTAATACCTGATGCTGAACTTTTCTTTCTTAAACCTGCCTGTATGGTAAAAAGCCAATAGCTTAATTCTGCCTGATTTAACTATGGGTGGTGCCTTATCGGTGGGTATGCGGTACCACCCGCCCACCTGGGCCCTGGCAAAATCAGTAAGATTGTTAATTATTGCCACCAGAACGGTATGCGTATAATCTTTCTGCGCTGAATTCATATTGGCAGGTTAATGCAGGCCAAAGTATGCAGTTAAACAACAATGCCTGAACAGGGTTTGAATCAGGCTCAGGCATTGGTAAATATACTCAAATATTCTTCAGCTGAAATGCTTATAAATGAAATCAGCAGGTTTTAAACATGACGCCTCGGGCTTTTAAGCTACTTTAAGCTTTGCAATGGCCTTGGTTGATGCAGGCTTTAATATACCAAGCTTTTCAGTTACATATTCCTGCGTAATTATGAGGGGTTCCTTAATGCCGGATGTGGGCAGCTCGAACATGGCATCGCGCAGGAGCGATTCACAAACGGAACGCAGGCCACGGGCCCCCAGATTGAATTCCATGGCACGGGCAACAATATAATCAAGTGCATCGTCAGTAAACTCAAGGCTGATATCTTCCATTGCAAACAGCTTGCGATACTGTTTCACAAGTGCGTTGCGCGGCTCTGTAAGTATGCGGCGCAGGGCGGCAATATCAAGCGGGCGCAGGAAGGTCACAATAGGCAGGCGACCAATTAGCTCAGGAATAAGACCGAAAGTCTTTAAATCCTGCGCGCTTACAAATTGAAGCAGGTCGTTCTTTTCGTTATCTTCGAGGTAGGCATCGTTTTTGGTTTTGAAGCCAATGGGCTGCTTATTCAGGCGGGAGCTTATTACACGGGAAATACCATCGAAAGCGCCGCCGCAAATGAACAATATGTTCTCGGTATTAATAGTTACCAATTTTTGCTCAGGATGCTTGCGTCCGCCCTGCGGGGGAACGTTTACCGTGGTGCCCTCAAGCAATTTCAACAGTGCCTGTTGCACACCTTCGCCGCTTACATCGCGTGTAATGCTTGGGTTATCGCTCTTACGGGCAATTTTATCTATCTCATCAATATATACAATGCCCCTTTCGGCGGCGGCAACGTCATAATCGGCAGCTTGCAATAGGCGGGTCAGAATGGTTTCAACATCTTCACCCACATAGCCGGCTTCGGTAATAACAGTGGCATCGGCAATACAGAAAGGAACCTGCAGCTTTTTAGCAATGTTACGTGCCAGGTAAGTTTTACCCGTACCGGTTTCGCCCACCATAATGATGTTCGATTTTTCGATAATGGTATCGTCATCATCGCCGTTTTTACGTTGATTGAGGCGTTTATAGTGGTTATAGATGGCCACACAAAGTACCTTCTTCGCTTCATCCTGGCCTATAACAAATTCATCAAGGTAGGTTTTAAGCTCGGCAGGCTTCATCAGCTTAAGGCCTTTAGGGCCGTTGCCGGTTTTAAGCTTTGCCTTGCTCTCCTCATCGAGAATGTTTTGGGCCTTTTCGATGCAAAAGTTACAAATATGGACTTCGTTGCCGCTTACCAGCAGCGACACATCTTTCCTGCTTCTTCCGCAGAATGAACAATTCATGTTAGTTAATTAAAGGGAGAAACCGAGATTCCGGATCAGGCAAACGGAAACAGAATGCCTGTCTTGCATCAATCTGCCAAATGAAACCGCCCGGGTGGTTTAAATGTTTAAATACCCGGCAGCATTATCAGCTCTTTTTGGCGGCTTTGGCTTTGCGCTTGGGCTCCGGCTTGCCCGCCGCGGGGGGCAGGTTTTCAAGCTGGGGCTCACGTTTACGCAATATTACCGACGCAAGAAGTATTACAAATATACCGTAAAAAATCTTCCTCCCAAAGTCATCAACCCATATATCAGAAACCTTGGTTCCTGACAGGCCTTTGATGCTTGCCTTGTAAAATTCCTGCCCGAACTTGCCAACTGTATAATTCCTTAGCTCAGGGGTGTTCATATAAGCTATTGATTCCCTGATATAATCGGTGAGCAAATCAGGCCTGAAATTATTAAGATACAGGGCAAGCAATGTGGCGGATGTAAGCGCGGTAACAATATTTACTATTAAACCGCCCAACAAGCCTTCCCAGATATGGAAGATCTGCATGGGCCTGCCGAATTTGAAATACCAAAGGGTGAAAACAATGGCAAAGCCCGGCACCCAAAAATCCATGAGGCGAATGGGGTATGGGCTCAGGGGGTTTTTACCTGAAAATGTATTAACCAACACAAACATCAGCAGGCAGGCAATACCGCCTAAAAGGCCGCCTGTTACTGTATTACGAACTAATTTGGGAATTTTCAAGTATGGGTATTTAATAAGAAGGCCGGCATTGAACCGGCCTGATTTCAAAAAGCTGTTAAGCCGGCTGCTATTTTACAACCTGGAAAGAGCCCGTTTTATGGGTTACAGAGGTAATGTTACTTACCGGGTCGCGGTGCTGGTAATTGAGAATATAGTAATAGGCACCGGCAGGGTAATCTTTGCCTGTCCAATCGTTCAGGTAGTAGCCGCTTTGGTAAATGCGTTTGCCCCAGCGATTAAATATTTCAATATCGGCACGGTCGCCGGGTTGCAGGTGTACGAGCTTTAATGCATCGTTATAACCGTCAACAGTTTCGGGGGTTATTACATTACCGAAAGAAATGGCATCGCAGGTTTTATAATACACATGAACCGGGTAATCGCTGTGGCATTTTTCAGGGGTTTTGGCAGTTACCCTGAGCGTATAATCGGTATTTGAGGTTACGAGTATTTTAGGATTAACAATAAAGGCATTGCTCAGGCCGGTGGCAGGAATCCATTGGAAAGTATAACCGCTTGTATCTGTTACTCCTGCATATAAAGTTGAATCACAATTAACTGTAAAGGTATCGGCAACTGCAAGCCTCGGCGATATACCCACAGTAACAGCCCTTACCGATGAGCTGGTGCATGCCTGCCTGTATATTTGGTTAATTGTTATTACCGATGATTGATTGGCTGTACCATCGAAGGCAACCCTTACTGTATCGGCAGTTGAATCAGAAACTATGTATGCGCCGTTAGCTGCCGTAAAGTAATAGGTATAGCGCGGATCCGGTGTTACGTTTATTGAATAGGCCAGCGTTTCGCCGGCACAGGCCAGGTTTGGTCCTGCAATGCGGGGCGGCAGCTGAGATTCAAGGTAAGTTACTGTTTTACGAACTTCCGCAATACAGGAACCCCGTGATTTGCGAACAGTAATGGTGGCGGAATTTGAGGTGCCGCTTACTTCAAGGCGACGCGAAGTATCTGAAACAGGTATAAGTGTTCCGCCGCTAACCAACCATGAGTAAGTAACACCTGAATCAGCCGCGGCGGGGTCCACAGAGAATATGGCATCGGAACCGCTGCAGAAATAATCGGGGCCCATAAGTTTGCCTGAATCAGGGCGGGCAAGAATTACTATTGGGTATTTTATTGAATCGGCACAGGAGCCGGCTTTCTTAATTTTTATGCTGTCGGAATGAGCCCGGGCGCCGATGTGCAGCTTGAAATAGGTATTACCGTCTTTGGTTCGGCTGCTGATAATACGCACGCTGTCCGGAAAGGTGAATTGAAAATCGGGGCCGAGGTCTATGGCATTTACCATTATTTCCTGGGTATCAGGCGCACAAATTGGGGCCGGGCTTTCCAACGTAATGGTTGGCAAAGAGCCCCGACCAACGGTTACATATTTACCTGAATTGTACACAATACCGTTTTCAGGGTTAGTTATATTTTGGCCACGGAACCGACTTGCGTACACCCGATAGGTAGGGGTGGTACCGGCAGGAATGCCAATACCAGCATCGAAAAAATCCTGTACTGTGTTATGGTCGCCACGGTGAGCCTGCAGGGTAACAACAGTATTTGCACCTAAAGAGTTGCCCGGAGCGTATTCCTGGCCGTTTGTCGGGGCGGTCCAGACGGGGTTAACGGCAGTGCTGCGAACTACCAGGTAATTGGTATAGGTATCATTAAATGTAGCATCAGTTGCGCCATGCATGAGGAAACTAAAGCCGTTGTTTTTGATTTCAAGGCAAACAGCCTGGCTGTCGATGGCTGGTGTGCGGAGCTTAATCAGCCACTCTTTATTTTTACCAAGGGTTGCAAGGCCCGGCGAATTTGCGCTGCTCATTTCAATTGCCGCATTTGCTGTTGTCAGGTAACCTTGGTTATAGCCTCCGGCAATAGTATAATCGTTCAGGTGATATGATGTTTCACTTGTAAGTGCCGATTTTACAAAACTGAAATTTGCATTTGGTGCTGCATCATTAATAGTAGCAGTTACTGCCCAAACGTTTCTGTTCGGGTTAGGTATTTTAATTGGCTTGCAATTATTTGCACCTGTTGAGCAAACCGAAGGCCCGGGATTAGCATCGTAGCCAATACCGTGCTCATGATTACCGTAATTATCTACAATTTGAACAAAATCGCCGGAACCTGAAAGATTAAAAGTTGACCCGGAACCTGATGGATTATCCAATAAAGCACCTTGTGTTTTATCAGCAACCAACAAGCCGGCTGGTTTATTAGAATTAATACCCCTGAAATTTGGGCCATGTAAAAGTATAATAGTTCCTTTTCGAACATTTTGCCATTGAGAATTACCGGTAAAAACGTATTTCCCCTGCCAAACGTCAGTAGTTGAGTTATTATCACAGGTCATCCAACCTTCAAGGTTTATTACACTATCGGCTACAACGTATTCAAAAAACTCGTCGTCGCCTTGCGAATTACTTGAGTTATAAATTTCATTTACAAAAACCCTTTGCCCCATTGCCCCGAAAGCAATGAATAAAAGACTAAAAAGAACGGTACAAATTTTCCGCATGCTGAATGTATTAACAGGAAGTATCTTTAGTTTGCCGCAAATATACCGCCCTTAATGCTATTAAGCACACACCCTGCACCATGACATAATAAAAAACAACCCCGCCGAATACAGTAATGTAAAGGCAGGGAGAGTCAATTTTTTAGTAACCAAGCAATTAGTTCCTTTATTGGCTATAATTCCTATTTGCTCATATTAGACTGAATTTTATGCTCAGGCACATTCAGGCGGGAAACAAGGGCATCGGATGTGGTGGTAGCATAAGGGCCATAGGCATTTACCAATACGCCTTTTAGGCCGTTATTACTTACAATGCCATACACTATGCTCATATCTGCAGGGTCGGTATCTCCTTCGAAGCGGTGGTATTCAGCTACCTCGAACTCGGTTGGCTCCAGCTTAATGGTGTGGTTATCAGCATATATATAATCTGCTGCGAGGTTAAAATCAAGGGAATAGCCCCTTTCTTTCATATCGGCAATGGCTTCTGTAAGCGTATCGAACCTGTTTGCGGGAACTTCCATGTTGGTATAATATTAAGGTAAAGGTTATAATTTATTGGTTTTGCCTGAACAGGACAATTAAGAATGGGCCAAATTTCGCATTTTTCAGTCAGCGGCAATGCTGATTCCATAAAATAAACAAGCAGGTTTCGTGCCGAAAAACCTCAAAATCCAATTATAAGATCATGGGATTACATAAGAGTAGCCTGCGGCTCCTGTTAACAACCTAATGTACGCATAATACAAAAAACCCGGCACCATTCGGAACCGGGTTAATATAAAGGGCTTAAAGCCGATTAATTATTTTTTAGAAGTGTCGGTTGCAGGCTGTGCTTCAGCAGGAACTGAAGAATCAACAGCGGCAGGAGCAGCAGCTTTAGGAGCAGGGGCAGGAGCTGATTGCTGAACAGGCGCTTCGTCGGCAGGAGCTTCCTCAGCGGGACCGCGGAGTAAACCGGCTGTAACGCAAAGCACCATAATGCCAATACCGAAACCCCAGGTCAGCTTTTCCATGATATCGCCCGTTTTGCGCACACCCATAATCTGGGTGGCATTGGTACCTGCAGCAAGGCCTCCTTTAGAGTCCTGTATAAGCACAACCAAAATTAGCAGAACAGCAAGAATAATAAGAACAATAGTAACAGCAAGAAGCATGGAAACAGGTTTTATACCGCTTAACGCAGGTACAGGTTAGTCAGGTTTATAATCTGGGTTGCAAAATAAGCAGCTTTTTCCGGATGTTGCAAGATAAGTTGCTGATATATTTCTATTGCCTTCATATACTTACCCTGCCGGGTGAGTATAACTGCCAGGTTTTCAGTGGCCGGCTCGGCAGCAAGGCGCGTGCTGGCCGCACTTAAATCTTTGTTGGAAGGTGCCGATTCGCGTATTTCTGAGATAGATGGGTTAAGGCGAATAAAATTATCTATCAAATCATTGGCGCTGTTTGCGGCATCGGTTATGGTGCCAAAATTTCCATGCGGGTTAAGGGCGGCAACAGGGGTTTCCGGCTTTTCTTCTGCCGCCGGCTGTGCAGCAGGCATTTCCTTTTCAACAGGCTCAAAAGATGCCGATGCCTGCTCAAATGCTGTTTGAGCCGCAGATTCAAGTGCTGCAGCCGGGTTTGCAGTTTCAGTGGTCCATGCCTCGGTAAAAGCACCGGCCGGAATTATGTTATCTGAAGGAGTTGAAATGAACACTTCTTCAATTTCAGCTGTAGGGGCAACAGGCGGTGCTGCATTTACAACTTCAGGGGTCTTTGTTGATTCATCTATTCCTGATTCAAACCGGTTATTGAAAACTGCAGGCCTGCCTATTTCCATGGGTGCAGCCAAATCAAAGCCTTCGTCGGCCTTTGGCTCCATGATAGCCGAAGGCTGGTTGAAAGATTCCGTTTCTGAAACGAAGAAATTGGTTTGGAGCTTTGGCGCAGCTGAAGCAACACTAACAGGGGCTTCAGCTAACGTGGCTTCGTCGGCAGGTTCTCCGGAAAATGAATCCTCGGCAAGCGGGGCATTATCTGAAGATGCTTCCGGTGTAAAAGGTTGCTCAATATCCGGTTCAACCGCAGGAATTTCTTCAGGATTTTGAAAGGGAGGGTTTTCTGATGGCTCTTCTACTGCCGGAATTTCGGCAGGCTCCTGCCCGGGAATATCATTAGGGTTTGGCACACCCGGAATTTCTTCAGGATCTGCCGGGGTAATTTCAGGAATTTCAGGGTCCTGTTTGGGTTCAGGTGCCGGGTCGGGACTTGCAGGTGCAGGCAGCTCCGTATTTGTTGAATAACCGGTTTCGCCACGGCCAAGGGCCAAATAATCAGGCGTTTGGTAATTAAGCATGAACTCTAAATCTGAATGGTGCGATTGTTGGTTGGCAACCAATGCGCGCATATTAGATTCAATATCAGCTATAATGCTATCAGTATCCGGCGGTGCAGGGAGGTCTGATTTATCAGGCGCCCTGTCGAAATGAACTTTTGAAACCGGGGGTATAAAGCGAATTACAGGCTCTTCAGCTGGCGCAACCGATGTTGTTTCCGTGTTTTCAGACGATTCAGGAATTGTACTTTCAGCGGTATCAGGCAAAGCTGATTCCGGCTTTGGCGAAACCGCTTTACCTTCATAGAAAACACTGGCACCGGGGCGGGCATTTAATGTATCATCGGGGCTTTCGCGCAGGGCTTCAACGTATTCTGCCTCTGCAGCAGGTTCTCCGTTGTATGAATCCTGCTTAAATTCAGTAACAGGCTTGTTGTAAGAATCTTCCAGTTCTTCAAGCTTAACTTTTACTGTAGCTGCCGGTCGGGCAGCTGACTGTGTAAACCGGGGCAGCGCATTTGAAGCCAATAAAGATTTCAGGTAGCTGCGGCTGGTTGAGTAAGCTGCGGCGGCTTCAATGGCTTTGGCGGCCTCATAGCTTCCGGTTCGGTTGCTTTGCCTTGCCCTTAATATATGCGCTGCCTGGAAATAAGGAAAGGCTTCGCAGAGCTCTTTCAGGTTTTGACGATCGAATTCGCTGCTATCGCCATCAGAAGGCCATTCAGCGGCAAGCGGGGAACCCGTTTCCCTGAGGTAGGCAGAAAGGAATGCTGATTTTTCCATGAGTATTTACGGGTATGAATGTGCAGGGCGTGCCCAAAATAAGTGCCGGTAATGAGGCAATACACAAGCACTGTTACAATATTACCGGAAATATCAGCATTTCCGGTGCAGGTATATACAAAAACATAAAATACTGCCTTTTTAAGTTAAGATTAGCAGCCGTTTTTTCTGCGAATGAAGTTGCAGGCAATTAACATGCTACCAATTGGCAACAGTCTTGTTATAAATATCCAGTATCAGTTGGTCGGTTATTTCATCAATATATGCTGCCTGAACATCCTGCAGGTTTACATTGGCCGGGAAATCTTTATAAAAACTAAAGCTCTGATCAATATTTTGCTCTTCGTCACGCAAATTACTGAAGCGCAGCTGAACGGTAATTGTGAGCCTGGTTTGGGCCGCAACCTGTTGCGCAGTAGGCGCTACCGGTGATACCGAATAACCTGTAATATTGCCTTCAACCTGTAAATCTCCGTTGGTGCGAATCAGGGCAAGGCCGGTATTGCGCTGGAAATAATCACGCAGCTTTTCGCTGAACCTTTGGCTCAGGTACGGCGGGCCAAGGCCTGAGCGATCCACAAAATTGGATACGCTGATTGATTTAACATCCGGTGAAATATTGGTACCGGTAAATGAATATACATGGCAGCCCTGCATTACCGGGAGCCAGATTAGCAAAGCAGCAAAAAATACACGGCTGAGGCCGTATTGCTTAGTTTTCAATATCGTATTCCTTAATTTTCCTGTATAAAGTACGCTCGCTGATGCCCAGGTCGAGGGCGGCATATTTACGCTTGTTATTGTTTTTCTTCAGCGCTTTAAGAATCATCTCCTTTTCAGTACGCTGCAGGCTTAATGAATCGGAAGCCGGCTCACGTGTAATAATTTCAACCTGGTTAAAGTCTTCTGATTCCGGCTTTCGAAGGTCATTTCGGTTATCTATTCTTACGGGGCCGGCAACAGAAGTTTCCTGCTTAGGCGAAGATATACTAAGTCCCTCACCCAAATCGCGAAAAAGCTCAGGGCGGGCTTTAAGTACTTCAAGGCCACGGTTATCGCCCTGCATCATACCATAGACCAGTTTTTTAAGCTCGGTCATGTCGCGCTTCATATCGAAGAGTACCTGGTAAAGTAAATCACGTTCCAGGTTACCGGTTCCGCCGTCGTGGTGCCCTGCTCCGTCCTGCCTGATAAATGCGGGAAGGGTATTAACCGGGGTTCCCGGCAGGTACTTGCGCATGGTTTCACCGGTAATATCGCGGTCTGTTTCAAGAACGGATATTTGCTCGGCAATATTTTTCAGCTGCCTGATATTTCCCGGCCAACGGAAATCGAGCAGCAATTGCCGGGCCTCCTCGCTCAGCTTAACCGGCTTTACACGGTAACGCTCGGCAAAATCGCCGGCGAATTTGCGGAACAGCAAATCGGCATCGGCGCCGCGCTCGCGCAGGGGCGGAACGTAGATGGGCACGGTATTGAGCCTGTAATATAAATCTTCGCGGAACTTATTCCGGCTGATGGCATCGGGCAGGTTTACGTTTGTGGCGGTAACCACCCGCACATCAGATTTCATAACCTTGCTGCTGCCTACTTTAATAAACTCGCCGTTCTCAAGCACACGCAGCAGGCGGGCCTGGGTGCCCAAGGGCATTTCGCCAATTTCATCAAGGAAAATGGTGCCCCCGGCAGTGGTTTCAAAATAACCCTTGC
>JAZKBN010000019.1:22557-35581 GCA_040388605.1 Bacteroidota bacterium
TAAACTGCCCGTGCCTGCGGCTGCTCAGGTTATGAATTATTTTCGAAAAGCTTTCCTTTCCGCTGCCGCTCTCGCCTGTAATGAGCACGGTCATATCGGTGGGGGCTACCTGTGCCGCTACCTGAATGGCATGGTTCAGCATAGGGCTGTTGCCTATAATTTCGAACCGCTGCTTAATTGATTGTATTTCGGATGGTGACAAAGGCAAATGTGATTTCCGGTATTTAAGCTGCAAAGGTGCAGCAACCGCTTAGGTGTATGGCTTTACTTCCGCTTTCGGGAAAAGATATGCCGACCCCAAAACAGGACAGCTATAATAATGAAGGTAATTATCATTATAGGCGGAATTTATTAATAATGGTTTTGCAGCAATATTATGCCTTTACAACTTCGCCGAAAAGCGTAGCCGGGGTGCAGCCTGTAATCAGCACATCTACGTATTGGCGCTTTTCAACACCCATACGCGGGAAAATAACCACGCAGTTTTCATCGGAGCGGCCCGACCAGTTTTCCTCGTTGCGCTTGCTTGGCCCTTCTACCAAAACTTTGCAAACTTTGCCTATACGTGATTTGTTACGGACATGCGAGTGCTGACCCTGCAAGGCAATAACCTCGGCAAGGCGGCGCTGCTTAATATCAGCAGGAATATCGTCAGCGAGCTTTTTGGCGGCGGGGGTGCCGGGGCGTTCTGAATAGGCGAACATATAGGCGTAATCATACTGCACTATATTCATCAGGCTCAGGGTCTCGGCATGCTCTTCTTCGGTTTCGGAGCAGAAGCCGGTAATGGTATCGGTGCTGATGGCGCAATCTTCGCCTATAATACGGTGGATTGCAGCCACACGATCCAGGTACCATTCACGATCATAGGTTCGGTTCATGAGCTTTAATACACGGCTGCTGCCGCTTTGGGCAGGCAGGTGTATGTAATTGCAGATGTTATCGAAACGTTTGATGGTATGCAGAACCTCGTCGGTAATATCTTTTGGATGCGAGGTGCTGAAACGCACACGCAAAAATGGGCTAACCAAGGCAACGCGCTCAATCAGGTGCGCGAAGTTTATAAGGTTTCCGTCGGCATCTGTCCATTTGTAGCTGTCAACGTTTTGGCCCAGGAGGGTAACCTCGCGGTAGCCTTTATCGAAAACGTCCTGCGCTTCGGCTACTATACTGGCGGCATCGCGGCTGCGCTCGCGGCCACGGGTATAAGGCACCACGCAAAAGCTGCACATGTTATCGCAGCCTCGCATAATGGATATATAAGCCGAAATTCCGTTGCCGGTAAGGCGGACCGGTGTAATATCGGCATAGGTTTCTTCACGGCTAAGGAAAACGTTAACTGCTTTATGGCCTTCGTCGGCTTCTTCGAGCAGGCGGGGCAGATCGCGGTAGCTGTCGGGACCGGCCACTATATCAACACTTTTTTCTTCTTCAAGCAACTTGCTTTTCAGGCGTTCGGCCATGCAGCCGAGAATGCCTATCACCATGCCGGGTTTACGCTTTTTGGCCGCATTTAAATGCACCAGGCGGTGACGTATTTTCTGCTCGGCATTATCGCGTATTGCACAGGTATTCAGCAAAACAACATCGGCATTATCAAGCGTTTGCGTGGTATCAAAACCCTGCTCCTGCATGATCGACATCACGATTTCGCTGTCAGAAAAATTCATCTGGCAGCCGTAGCTTTCTATATAGAGCCTGCGACTTTTCCCGGTATTGGTTTCGGGCGAAATGCGTGGTGCAGCCTCCGGCACAACAGTGTCTGTGGCTGTATCTGGTAATATGCTTATGTCTGAAATCAGGTTGCTCATGGCGGGGTAATCACAAGGGCGAATGCCCGGTATTAAAAGGCAAAGATAAGGGTTTTAACGCATTTTTATGACAATGTGGCAGATATAAAAAGTAGGTGTAAAGAGTTTTGTGAGCCGGGTTTTGAAAAACACAAATATTAATCACCTGCCCTGCCATAAGCACAAAATTTTCTTCCCTATTTTCGCCCTGCAAATAATACCGGCCTTATTAACGGTACTTTGCCACTATACATTCCATGGAAAATACCGCCTCCAAAACCCGCATGGCAGAGCTTAGCGCACTGCTCAACCGATACAATACCCAATACTACCAGAACAGCACATCGGAAATACCTGATTATGAATTCGATATGATGCTTAAGGAACTGGAGAAGCTGGAAGCGGAAAACCCCGGACTGGCTCAGCCAGACAGCCCCACGCATCGCGTAGGCGGAAGCGTAAGCAAAAGCTTTGCGGTTGTAACCCACAGGTACCCCATGCTCAGCCTGGGTAATACCTACAGCCGCGCCGAACTTACAGATTTCGACAACCGGGTAATGAAAGCGCTCGGGGAACCCTACCAATACATTTGCGAGCTTAAGTTCGACGGAGTAGCCATAAGTTTAAGGTATGAAAACGGCCTCCTAACCTGCGCCGCCACCCGGGGCGACGGTGTACGCGGAGACGATATTACCAATAATGCCAAAACCATTCGTACCATTCCTTTAAGCCTGCCCGATGCCAAAAACCTGCCCGCAGATTTCGAGGTGCGTGGCGAGGTGTTTATGCCCTTTCATGTTTTCGAGGCTATTAATAAAGAGAAGGAAGACATAGGCGAGGCCCCGCTTGCCAACCCAAGGAACACTGCATCGGGCACATTGAAGCAGCAGGACAGCGCAGCCGTTGCCAGGCGCAAACTGCAATGCTATGTTTATTCATTGCTCGGCGACAACCTGCCTGCAAAATCGCATGAAGAAGCTGTTAAGCTTTTGGAAGAATGGGGCTTTGCCGTTTCGCCCACATGGCAGAAGTGCAGCAGCCTTGACGAGGTATTTGAGTACATTGATAAATGGGAAAAAGAACGTTTTAACCTGCCGCTCGCCATCGATGGTATCGTGCTGAAAGTAAACAGCTACCGACAACAGGAAGAACTGGGCTTTACAGCCAAAACACCCCGTTGGGCCATATCTTATAAATACAAAGCCGAAGCGGCTGCAACGCCTTTGGAGGGAGTCAGGTACCAGATAGGGCGTACTGGATCAATAACGCCGGTAGCCCTTTTGAAGCCGGTGGTTTTGGCGGGCACAACTGTTAAGCGGGCATCCATACACAATGCCAATGAGATTCTGCGCCTTGATTTGCATGAGGGTGATACCGTTTTCGTGGAAAAAGGGGGCGAAATTATACCCAAAATTACCGGAGTTGAACTGAGTAAACGTTTGCCCGGAGCGCAACCCATAGCCTTCCCGAACAATTGCCCCGATTGCGGCGCAGAGCTGGTTCGGGTTGAAGGTGAGGCCAACCATTACTGCCCTAATGAAAACGGCTGCCCTACGCAGCTGAAAGGTAAAATTGAGCATTTCGTGCAGCGCCGCGCCCTGAATGTGGACAGCCTTGGTCCTGAAACCATTGAACAGCTTTTTGAGCTCGGCCTGGTACGCACTCCTGCAGACCTGTATGACCTTACCGAGGAAAAGCTGCTTCAGTTGCAGGGCTTCAAAGCAAAATCGGCGGAGAATGTGATGCAGGGACTTGAAAATTCTAAAAAGGCCGATTTCGGAAAGGTGCTTTTCGGAATGGGCATCAGGTATGTGGGGAATACAGTGGCTGATAAGCTGGCTACACATTTCGGTAGCATTGAGAAGCTGGCATCGGCTACGTTTACAGAGCTCTTGGAAGCTCCTGAAATTGGTGAAAAAATTGCACAAAGCCTTGGCGCATGGTTCGCTGAGCCGGCTAATATTGAGCAGTACCAACGCCTGAAAGCTGCCGGATTGCAAATGCACCGCGAGATAAAAGAGATTATTCGCGAAAGCGAAGCGCTGGCAGGCAAAAGCTTCGTTATTTCAGGCACATTCAGCATGTTCAGCCGCGATGAGCTCAAAGAGAAGATTGAAGCAAACGGCGGAAAGATACTTTCCGGCATATCTGCCAAGCTGAATTACCTGGTTGCGGGCGAGAATATGGGTCCGGCCAAGCTGGAAAAGGCTACCAAACTGGAAATACCTATAATTTCTGAAGAACAGCTGCTGCAAATGCTTCAGCAGGGCTGAAAACGGCAAATTGCAGCATTATAATTGTACAATATTATGACGCTATGAAACCTGTATATATACTGCTCGGCCTTACTGCCCTGGCTTTCGGCGCGCTGCTTTTATACGGCACCGGCAATGCCGATTATAAGCTCGCCATGCGCATAGGCATGAGCGGAATGCTGCTTTTTACCGCAATAGGGCACTTTGCCTTTACAAAAGGTATGGAAATGATGCTGCCTACCTTTATACCTTTTAAAAGGTGGCTGGTTTATTTTACCGGCCTTATTGAAATTGCCGCAGCCGTCGGCCTGGTGTTGCCGGCTTACCAACGCGAAACATCACTTTGGCTGATTGTGTTTTTTGTGAGCATTTTACCGGCCAATATATCGGCGGCAATGAACAGGGTAGATTATGAAAGCGGTACCTTTAAAGGACCCGGCACAGGCTACCTTTGGTTCAGGGTGCCGGCGCAGATTGGGTTTATTGCATGGGTTTGGTGCTGCGGCTTAATGTAAAATGCCGGTGCCAGGCATAAAACATGCTATTTTAAGTCCGATTTTATATTTTCGGCTCATGTCAGATTTATATTTTTTCAGCCTCATTTCCCTACATTGCAGCCGGATTTTAAATATGCCCGAAATACACCTTAATTAAAATGCAAATAACCAAGCTGCTTGTAGCCAACCGTGGCGAAATTGCCCTGAGGGTAATGCGTTCGGCCCGTGAGATGGGCATTGCCACAGTTGCCGTTTACTCTGAAGCCGACAGAAATGCCCTGCATGTGCGCTACGCCGATGAAGCCGTATATATAGGCCCGGCACCAAGCGCCCAAAGCTATTTGCGCATGGATGCTATTATTGATGCCTGTCGGCAAACAGGCGCACAGGCCATACACCCCGGTTACGGCTTCCTGAGCGAAAACGCAAAGTTTGCCCGGCTGGTTGCCGATTCCGGACTGCTGTTTCTTGGCCCCTCGCCTTATGCCATTGAGATAATGGGCAGCAAGCTTGCAGCCAAGGCAGCCGTTGCCAATTATAATATCCCTATGGTACCCGGTACGCCTGAGGCCATATCAGACATAGCTGCAGCCAAAGAAAAATCAAAAGAAGTAGGTTACCCGGTTCTTATTAAAGCCAGTGCAGGCGGCGGCGGCAAGGGCATGCGCGTGGTGGAAAACGAGGAAGAGTTCGATGAGCAGATGGCACGTGCCGTAAGCGAAGCGACTTCTGCTTTCGGCGACGGATCGGTATTTATTGAAAAGTATATTACTGCGCCAAAGCACATTGAAATACAGGTAATGGGCGATCAGCAGGGCAATATTGTTTACCTCTTTGAACGTGAATGCAGCATACAGCGCAGGCATCAAAAAGTAGTTGAGGAAGCCCCAAGCCCCGTTCTGACACCGGAAATTCGGAAAGCCATGGGCGAGGCCGCCGTTAATGTAGCCCGCGCCTGCGGCTATTACGGTGCCGGAACAGTAGAGTTTATTGTAGATACAAACCTGAACTTTTATTTTCTTGAAATGAATACGCGCTTACAGGTAGAGCACCCTGTAACTGAGCTCATTACTGGTATTGACCTGGTAAAAGAGCAGGTGCGCGTAGCCGAAGGCAAAGCGCTCAGCTTTACACAGGAAGACCTGAGCATACGCGGCCATGCCATTGAAATACGCGTTTATGCCGAAGACCCTGCCAATAACTTTATGCCCGATACGGGTACATTGCAGACTTATGTGCGTCCGCAGGGGCCCGGCATAAGGGTAGACGACGGCTTTGAACAAGGCATGGAAATACCCATTTACTATGACCCCATGATTGCCAAGCTATGCACTTACGGCGCAACCCGCGCCGAAGCCATAGAGCGCATGGTGCGCGCCATAGATGAATATGAAATCACCGGCATACGTACCACCCTGCCCTTCTGCCGATTTGTAATGAAGCATGAAGCTTTTAAAGACGGCAGCTTCGATACCAATTTTGTAAACAGGTATTTTACGCCTGCATCATTGGATATACCCCTCAGCGATGTGGAAAGCGAGGCTGCAGCCATATTCGCCGGCATTTTGGCCACCGAAGAAAGTACGGCAGGCGGCGGAAACGGCGCAGGTAAAACCGGTAACGATTTCAGGCCGCAAAGTGTGCAATACCCGGCTGAAGCCAGCCGTTGGAAAAACAGGCTTTACAGGTAAAACTAAACCTGCAGGTCCCCGGCCGGTCAAAGGGCCGAGCCGGAAAATACAGTTCAAATCACAGGCAATTAAATAAACCGTAACAAGCTGTTCATAAAATGAATATAAATAAAATACTTGCCGCAACGGCTGTTGCTGCCTTACTCGGTCAATCGGCATTTGCGCAGATGAAGGAAATGAAAAAGCCTGCCAATGTTGAAAGCAGCAAAACTGAAAACCTTGAAAAGGAGATAACGCCGGTCAAATTTGCGCAGATTCAGGAAATGAAAAAGCCGGCCAATGTTGAAAGCAGCAAAACTGAAAACCTTGAAAAGGTGATAACGCCGGCCAATTTGTCGGTGGCTTTGCCGGAACCTTTTGCAACGCCATCAACAGCAACGCATTGCACCATACTCGGCTGGCCGGCCGGCAAGGGGCCCAAGGCTCCCGCAGGTTTTACCGTTACCCGTTTCGCCGAAGACCTCGACAACCCGCGTAACCTTTATGTTGCACCTAACGGCGATGTTTTCGTAGCCATGGCAAATACCGCCGACGACGGTAAAAACCGTTCGGCTGCAAAGCTGGCAGGCACTGCCAAGCAACTCAAAAACAAGAGCAGCGCTAACGTTATCATGATTCTGCGCGATGCCAATAAAGACGGCAAGCCGGAAATTGCCAAGGTATTCCTGCGCGACCTCAACAGGCCTTACGGCATGCTGGTAATAGGAAATACTTTTTATGTAGGCAATACCGACGGCCTGTATGCTTACCCTTACAAAGCCGGGCAAACCGAAATTACCGAGCCGGGTAAAAAAATACTGGAGCTCCCTGCCGGCGGTTACAATAACCACTGGACCCGTAACCTGCTTGCCAATGCAGATAACAGCAAGATTTATATAACCGTAGGTTCGGGCTCTAATGTAGCCGAACATGGTATTGACAATGAAAAAAGACGCGCATGCATCCTGGAAGTTAACCCTGATGGAAGCGGCGAAGTTGAATACGCAGGCGGCCTGCGCAACCCGGTAGGTATTGCCTGGGAACCTGTACAAAAAACCCTGTGGACCGTGGTAAACGAACGCGACGACCTGGGAGATGAATTGGTGCCTGATTATGCCACCGGGGTGAAGCGCGGCGCATTTTATGGCTGGCCCTATGCCTATTTCGGTAAGCACCCAGACCCCAGAATGAAAGGCGAAGGTATGGATTTAGTAAAATCAACTGTTACGCCTGATGTGCCGGTGGGTTCGCATACAGGTACCTTAGGCATTGCATTTAATACAGGAAAAAAATTCCCGTCGAAATATGAAAAAGGCGCTTTTATTGGTCAGCACGGAAGCTGGAACAGGAAAGAGCTTACCGGTTACCGCGTTGCCTATATTCCTTTTACAGGCGGTAAGCCTGCAGGTCCGCCCGAAGATTTCCTGACCGGTTTTATTGCAGACCTGAACGAGCATAAAGTTTACGGCCGCCCCGTTGATGTACAGTTCCAGGCCGATGGCTCGATGCTGGTATCTGACGATGGCGGAGATATTGTTTGGCGCGTAGCCGCCAAATAGACATTTAATAATTTAACCATACTTTTTTTTAAAACACATTCTTATGAAAAACATGTTCCGTTCTTTACCTGCCGGCAGGCAGGTAAAGAACTTTTCAGCCATTACAGTTTTTATATTCTTATTTGCTTTCAGCGCTGTACCCAAAAATGCTTATGCGCAGGTACCTGATTCACCGCCCACCCGCGTACCTGAGGGCGTTGATACGTTGGACTTTGACCCGGGCGCAGGAAATTTAATGGAAGTCCGGACCGACGAGGTGGAGGTTAAAGCTGAAAGAGTATTCCATATAATGCTGAGAACGCCGGGCGCCGAGTCATATATCGGCAAAAGGGCTGTGCTTGATGCCCAGAGTCCCGGCAATATGGTTTCGGCAATGAATACCATATCGGGGGTAAGAATGGAGGAAAGATCACCCGGAAGCTACAGGCTTTCAATCAGGGGAAGCGTTTTGCGCTCACCCTTCGGGGTAAGAAATATAAAGGTTTATATGGGAGATATTCCCCTTACCGATGCATCAGGAAATACTTATCTGAATATTTTAGATGCAGGGGCAATGGGAGGCATTAAAGTGCTTAAAGGACCCGACGGCAGCCTGTACGGGGCCAACTCAGGCGGTGTGGCGCTTTTAGATATGCATGCCGGCGGAAAGCCCTACAGGGGCAATGTTGAAATAAGCGGCGGCGCTTTCGGCCTGTTCAGAACCGCAATAGGGTTTGATACCAAAGACGAGGGTAGGAAATTCAATATAAACGTATTTGCCGCACAGCAGCACCAAATGGGGTACCGCGATAACAGCAATATGGACCGAGAATACTTCCATATTAACCCCGAATACAGGTACGGTCCAAATAATGAAGATAAGGTATCTGTATTGTTCATACAAAGTACATTAGATTACCAAACGCCCGGGGGGCTCAATTTTTTGCAAATGACCTCTGCGCCGCAACTGTCGAGACAACCCACGGCAACCTTACCCGGCGCTTATGAACAAAAGGCCGGTGTGAGCGATAAAACCTGGATAGCAGCCGTTTCAAACACCTACCAGATTGGTGAAGACCTTACGCATCATGTCAGCTTTTTCGGAAGCGGTACCGATTTCCAAAACCCCTTTATAACCAATTACGAAACACGCAACGAATCTAACCTGGGGCTGAGAACATGGGCAGAGCTAAGGACCGAAACAAGCACTTCACCGAATTCCACCAGGTATAATACATTTACCAGCCGCTTTGGCGCAGAGGCACAAAGCTCATCGTCGGATGTAAGGAACTATGATAACAACCGGGGTACAAAAGACAAATTACGGGCGGCAGACCACCTGCTTTCGAGAAGCGCATTCGCATTCGGCACCTTTACCGCAGATTTCAGGAGCAGGCTTAGGGTAGACGGGGCCTTAAGCGTGAATTATTTCGAATTCAACTACAACCCTTCACCGGAATCACCGGCATTACCCATTCCCAAAGCCGGAAACCTGAAGCTTAAACCTCAGGTAATGCCCCGTTTTGGACTTTCCTACAGGTTTAACGATAACCTTGCCCTTCGCGGAATTGTAAGCAAAGGTTACTCCACACCCACCTCTGCCGAAATAAGGGCTTCGGATAACAGGATTAACACAACCCTTAATGCAGAAAAAGGCTTAAATACAGAAGCCGGCCTTCGCTTTGAAAGTCCTGAGGGGCAATTGTATGCCGATGTTTCAGTTTTCAGGTACAGGCTAAGCGATGCCATAGTGAGGCAAACCGACAGCAGCGGTACCGAACATTTCCTGAATGCCGGCGGAACTAATCAAAAAGGCATTGAAACCTATATTGCCTACGGGGCAGCGGTACCGGTTTTTGGCTACCGGCGTATCATGCTTACACGCATCAGCAACTCCTTAACGCTCTACAATTTCAAATTCGATAATTACCAAACTGCCGGCAACAATTACTCCGGCAACAACATTACAGGCGTACCCGCTTTTACAGCAGTAACAACAGCCGAAATAACGTTTTTCAGTAATTACGTGCTTTACCTCCAACATAATTATACCGACAAGATTGCGCTGAACGATGGAAATACGGTGTATGCATCGGCATACCACCTGTTACAGGGCAGGCTTGCCTGGAATACTTACTCTGCAAACCAACGCGTTTGCCTGCAGTCTTTTATGGGTATGGATAATATATTGAATAAGAAATACAGCCTGGGTAATGATTTGAATGCAGCCGGTGGCAGGTATTATAACCCGGCGGCACCCCGCAGCTTTTACCTGGGCATTAAGTTCATGTTCTGATAATTAAGAAATAAGGCCGGTAATACATGTATTACCGGCCATACCTGCAATTTTTAAGTATTTCATATTTAGCTTGCCGAACAATTGGCAGGTAAGGAAACAGCATGGTTTTCCTGGAAATAAGAACAGCCTGCCCTAAATTGAATTACCTGATAAGCATTTAATATGCGTAGGCAACCTGCCTTTACTTTGCCTGATTTCATTCGCCTTGTTCGCTGGCCGAACCTGACTATAATGGCATTTACGCAATACATGGTAGCCTGTTTCCTGATTAACGACAGCTTCAGGCCCCTGCAGGTATTGCGCAACCGGCCCATGATGCTCATTAGCCTGGCAACCGTGCTCATAGCTGCTGCCGGCTATATTATTAATGATTATTACGACATTAAAATAGATACCGTTAACAAGCCCGGCCGCGTAATTATAGGCCGCAGCCTAAAACGGCAATATGCCATTGCCATACATACGTTGCTCAGCATTACCGGTATACTGCTTGCCGCCACTCTGAGTAAACGCACCGGGTTTATATGCCTTGCATGCGTTTTCCTGTTATGGCTGTACAGTAATACTTTAAAGCGTACTCCCCTGCTCGGTAATGTTTTAATTGGCCTGCTCACAGCTATTTGCATTTGGCTGCCTGCAGATTACTACAGGCACCAGGCAACAGGAAACGCCAAGGTTGTTTTCGCATTCGCAGTTTGGGCATTCTTTATAAGCCTTATCAGGGAGCTGATTAAGGATATGGAAGATTTGCGCGGCGATGCCCGGTTCGGCGCTCGTACTTTGCCCGTAGTTTGGGGAATCAGGCGAACCAAATACCTTGTTTTTGCGGCATCAGCCGCTTTTGCCGTAAGCCTGTTTTATGCAGCTGAAAAGCTGAGTATTTTCCTGATGCTGTATTTCGGGCTGCTTATGGCTCCGCTGGGGTACCTGCTGTACCTTACCTATAAAGCCGATACGCGGAAAAAATTCAGCAGGCTTAGCTCCCTCTTTAAATGGCTGATGCTGTTGGGAGTATTGAGCATGGCATTTTTATAAGGCAAAAAGCATAAGCTTCCTGATTTAAAGCAGGGATCAGAAGGAAGTGTACAGGGTTAAACTTACACCTTTGGCTTATCAGTGAATTTTATTCGGTTGGGGTTTAGCTGCTCAACAGAACCATCTTCAAATTCCACCAAGGCAAGCGTAACGCCAATTGAAATGCCGTTTTCGGCTGCGAGCGGGTAACTGCTCCATTGGTGAAAAATTGCAGGCAAGGTAAAGCCGCCTGAGCCGTCGGTATGCATTGATACCAGGATTTTCCTGTAAGTCATATATGTATTTATTAAAATGCCGGAAGTATTTTGGCACAGCTTACACTGTAAAACAGTAATTCAAAATTACCGACAGAAAGGCTTTTAACAAATTCTGCAGGTACTGATTTCAGCATCCTGGTAATAAAAGGAAGCATGCGCTCCATTTTACTATCAGGATGCTCTTTTTGCTTTTTCCCAAAGCACGCTTTGATTGCCTTTCAGCCATCGGCGAAAACCGAGGAAAACGCTTAGGTTCATTATAAAGAAATAGTAAGGCACAAACAGCACCTTTACTTTTATGCGCCTGTTTGCAAGGTACCAGCCCAGGAGGCTCATGGCATAAAATAACACCTGTCCCAGCATGAGCAGGCTATAAATTCCGGGCATTCCGGCACTTAACTCAGTAAAGCAAAGCCATGCATTTACAGGTATAATAAGGGCAAGGCACAGCGGTGTTAAAGACCAACGCAATACCCTGTGCGACACATACTGGAAGGTAAGAATACCATATCGGAAAATATTAAGCAGGTAAGCCAAACGAATGATGCTTTGAATGCCGCCTGCGCAAATCCTGATTTTGCGCTTGAACTCCTCGGCTACATCGGCGGTGGGTTTTTCCATGGCAATAGCCTCGGGTTCGTAAACCACTTTGTAACCCTTGCCTGCAATGCGAAGGGAAATCATGAAATCATCGAGCAGGGTATCTTTCTCAACTACCTCGAAAAGCTCGGTTCGTAGTGAGAAAAGCTCACCGGCTGCGCCTACAACGGTGCAAAGCTCGCTGTCCCAACGTTTGAGGGTGCTTTCGTATTTCCAATATATGCCTTCGCCCGCTCCGCTGGCGTGCTCGGCGCCTTCCTGTATTATTTGCTTTTCGCCGGCAACACAGCCGGTTTCAGGCAGGTTATAATGCCTTACAATATTCTTAATTGATGCAGGCGTGAGCAGTGTATTTGCATCACAGAATATGGTGATAGGGGTGGTAACATGCTCCATGCCCCGGTTCATGGCTCCTATTTTACCGGCACGGGCATCGCGGTGCAGCACGGTAATGCGGGGATGCTTACTAAGCAAGTCAGGTGAGCCGTCGTTAGAGCCGTCGGTTACAAAAAGCAGGGTGAGCTTATCTGCCGGGTAATCTAATTCAAGGCAGTTTTTTACCTTGTCTTCAAGAAAATCGGCTTCATTATAAGAGGCTATCAGCAGCGTAACAGGCGGGTATTCCTTAAGCACAGGCAAAACCGGTTTCCCTTTAAAGGCACGCCTGATTTTTATTAAAAGCCAAAGCAATATGCCATATCCCAAATAAGAGTAGAATATAAGCAGCAACGAAAACCAAAAGAAAACCTGTAAAGCTAAGTTCATTTAATATTTACCGGTTAAAACCCCGGTCTGGTATGTTCTGAAATTAAACTGCGTACTCAGCCGGGTCAAAAGGTGCCCTGCATTATACCGGTATTATGCCAATTCAGGTATTGACCTGAAATTCTATTAACCAAAGTGCGTTACCCGGTTTCAAAGCTAATAATTCATTTACAGGTAATATACATATTGCTGCCAAATGCAAAAAGAGAGGCCGCCGGGCCCCTCCTTATTACTTAGGCAGTGTTCAGGTTTTCAGGAACATTTGTCGCGTCCTAAAAAAGGTTGACAGGATTAGGGTTAAATCCTGAAATTATTTGA
>JAZKBN010000020.1:0-7349 GCA_040388605.1 Bacteroidota bacterium
AAAACAGCATACGTAGTAAAGGGTAAGTCTGCAAAATTCACGTTGGCAAGAAAAGGCTTTTTTAAGCTTTTCGCCGGTAATGATGGCAGCATTGTTATCCAGGCATTTGAAGCCACAACAGCCGGACCTGTAAAAAGGTTCCAGCAGAAAATTGTATAACCTGTTTTTTAACCGGGTTATTCCTAAATGAAAAGTCCTGCCCCCCCGCCTTCAGGTACAATGAGCAGCAAGGATTTATGAAGAATTACAGCATCTACAATGCCGGGCCTGCCAATAAATTCACCGTCGACCTGTACCGGCCTTTTTTTGGGGTTTATTATCTGCACCGATTCTGTACTGATAATTTCTGCAAAGTGGCTGAACTGTAAAGTTCCCCTGAAAAAATGCCAGATAATAGCAGGAAGGCTTAAATGACTAAGCTTTTTAAATATACATACTTCAAACAGCCCGTCGTTTATGCGGCCGGGCGGGTTAACAACTGCGCCGTTACCGTATTTCCGGCTGTTGCAAACAGCTATCATCACTGCTTTTACGGTTTTTCTTGTGCCCGGAAAAACTACGGTGTACCTATGGCTTCGCAGGTAAATCAGCTCGCGGAGCAATTGTTTTGTATAGGCCCAAAAACCGCGCATGTGACCAACTTTATATCGTCGAACTATTACGGCATTCATGCCCACATCGGCCAGGTGCAGGCCCAGGAATTTATTGTTAATTAAAACAGTATCTACCGAACGGGAACGCCCTGTTGCAGCAAGAGTTATTGCTGCAGCACTATCTCGCGGAATATTAAGCTCACCGGCAAGCCCGTTCGCAGAACCAATGGGTATAATGCTTAATGCGATATTGGTATTTAAAATTGTGCGGGCAGCAAGTGTAACTGTACCATCGCCGCCGCAGGCCACCAGGGTATCGGGTTTTTCTGTATCTGCAAGATATTTCAGGCGCTCAAAATCTTTATTGCCCGTTGTGTAATAAATTCGGTATTCAAAATTCAGCGGCCCGGCCATATCACGTATCAGCTCTGCCAGGTCCGATTTATCGGTGCCGCCTGCAACAGGGTTGATTACGAAGAGAATGCGCATATACCGAACTTTTGTAAACAAAAGGCCCTGCCGTATTACATGCAGGGCCGATTAAATAATTTTATAAGCAGGTCTTAATAAACTGCATTAATCAAGCTCAATATTAAACTGCTTGATTTTATTATACAAGGTTTTCCTGTCGATATTAAGCGCCACTGCAGCCTTGGTTTTATTGTAATTTACCTTCGCCAATGTATTCAGTATGGTTTGTTTTTCAGCCTGGATACTTGCGCTTTTTAAATCACCTACTTCAGTGGGTGCGGCAGGCGCCGGCGCTGACAAAGGAGCCGGGGGCGGGGGTACATAAGCAGCTGAATAAGCTACCTGCTGTGGAGGAGCAAAATTATGGGTGGGCTCAGTACCGGCGTAATTCCTGATTTCTTCGGGCAGGCTGCTTACTTCCAACTTCTCGCCCCTGGCAAATAGAACGCTGCGCTTAATAACATTCTTTAGCTCACGTAAATTGCCGTGCCATGGATATGCCTGCAAAACCTCGAGGTAGTGCGGCTCGTAGTCTTTAACGTCTTTTTCAAGTTCCTGGTTAGCCAGGTTAATGAAGTGGCGCACAAATACATGAATATCTTCACGGCGGTTACGGAGGGCCGGAAGCATTATTTTAATTTCGTTCAGCCTGTGATACAAATCTTCCCTGAACTTGCCTTCTTTTACCGCATTCAGCAGGTTTTCATTGGTTGCGGCAATAATACGCACATCCACATGAATGGGTTTACTGTCGCCAACGCGTGTGATTATTTTTTCCTGCAGGGCGCGCAGCAGCTTAACCTGCGTATCGTAACCCAGGTTGCCAATTTCATCAAGAAACAATGTGCCTTCATGTGCTGCCTCAAAGTGGCCTATGCGGTTGCTTATGGCGCTGGTAAATGCACCCTTAATGTGCCCGAACAACTCGCTTGCTGCAAGGTCACGCGGAATTGCACCGCAGTCTACAGCTATAAACGGATGCGTGGCGCGTTTGCTGGCATTGTGAATGGCACGTGCTACAAATTCTTTCCCGCTGCCTGTTTCGCCGTGTATTAATACCGATATATTGGTGGGCGCAACTATGTTCACAAGATTCATGACATCTTTCATGCTCTCGCTGTTACCTGCCACAAAGCTGAAACTGTTAGCCTTTGCGCTGCCCGACTTTTTAACCGGGCTGCTACTTTCTGCCGGCGCATCAAGTGCCTTGTTAATTGTTTGGAGAATCTCCTCAGGGAAAAGCGGCTTGGTTACGTAATCGAATGCACCAAGCTTAATCAGGCTTACTGCCATGCGCACATCAGAATATCCTGTAATAATTATTACCTGAATTCTTGAATCATGTTCCTTAATTCGTTGCAGTACTTCCCCGCCGTCAGAATCCGGAAGCCTGTAATCGCAGAGAACCACATTAAATGTTTCTTTCTGAATTTTCTCGAGTCCGGCCTTGGCGCTCTGGGCATATTCAACAAGAAAGCCTTTCTTGGTGAAAAATCGCTCGAGCAGCACACAGATGTTGCTGTCATCGTCAATTATCAGTATTTTCATTGGTAGATGTTGGTCAGGAAAGTATGGAGGCTCTCAGGTTATCTTAAACGGGGAATAAAACACCCGGTAAGTAATAGTGCCTATGCAAAGACCATGTAAATACAAATATGGGGAATTAAATACACACTTTCTTGTGTCTTTTCTGAATCCTAAAACGAGTAGCCAATATCAAGGCGTCCGGCCGCAGGGCAACCCGGACCAATCTCCCAACTGCTTGAAAGTGAGTTGAAATCTTTACCTGATGGAAGATCGTAATTATAGCCGGGCATGGTAAAGTACTGAAGCCCGCCACCGAAATCTATAGTAAAACCGTTTTTATTTACAAATTGGAAGCCCAACCAAAAACTGCCGCCAATGGCCCCGAAATCAAAATCCTTATAAAGATTCTTTCTATAATAGTGGTCTGTTGAGGCATAAGCTTTTCCGTTGTAATAACCACCGCAAATATTGGCCTGGAGGTAAAAAGGCTGAACGTATTTATTGAACGGGTAAATTCTTACAAAGGGGCTAACTTTAACCCCTTGATTAAGATAACCGAAGCTGTTACCATCTCCTCCCCAACGAGAGAACATTCCGTCAATATCGAACCCAAGGTAGTCAATCTCAGCTCCGACACTTAGCTGTTTGGTAATTTTACGGACATACCCGACCGCGAATTTGCCTCCAATTATGGCACAGGGGGCTGCTTTGAAGCAGTTTTTTTGAATCAGCTCAGGTTCTTCCGGTTCATACTGGTGATCCTGTAATACTGCAACTCCAGAATTACTCGAAGGCGAGTACTGCGAAGGAATTAAACCGGATGAGGGTGATTGCGCTTTTAATAATTGTATTGAAGCTGCAAACAGGATCGAAAAAGCAATGAACGAAGGTTTCATAAGTACATTAGAATTTAATAAAAGTCATAAACACCGGTTTGATACCTATTTCAAAAACGTGTGCTTAACTGTCTTGCCGTGAACAATATTTTCCTGCGCATATCCAAGTTCATTTATACTAGGCAGAAATTATCAGTTCGCACGCACTGTCCTTATTAAAAACAGGTTTGCCCGCTATTGTCCTGATTCAGGCTGTCCGGATAACTCCCCTAGGTGTAAATTCACCTTACATTGTTGCCAAAAGGTATGGTTTATTACTCCGGCAGGTATAACAGTAGCTGAAATCGGATAAACAGAAAGTGCTAATCCAGAATTTTAATAGAACAATAGGCAGTAAAAATACAGAAAAACAGCAAATAAGAAGCTAATGGTTGGGTTATTGCGGTATCAGGAAAAACAAAAAACCCGCGACAAGCGCGGGTTCTCAAAACTAATCTGTAGCGGGGGCAGGACTCGAACCTACGACCTTTGGGTTATGAGCCCAACGAGCTGCCAACTGCTCCACCCCGCGATGTTTGGACTGCAAAGGTAAGGCTATTTTATTTGTATCCAAGTAAACAACACAAAATAAATACCGGATTTATTTCCTTAAGGGCCGTTTTCAGCCAAAAAGCTTCATTCTCACGCTTTTTTTGCTTAAATTTACCTTAACAACATGGTATTCTCATCCAAATTACTGGAAACAGCGGTGAACGAGGTGTCCCGCCTGCCCGGCATTGGCCGGAAATCTGCACTGCGAATGGTGTTGCACCTCTTGCGCCAACCCGTCTCCGACACCTTTAATCTTACGGAGGCACTCACCAAGCTTCGTAACGATATTAAATATTGTCGCACTTGCTTCAATATTTCCGACGATGATAAATGCAGTATCTGCACAAGCATGCGGCGCGACCAAGGAATGATTTGCGCAGTAGAAGACCTGCGCGATGTGATGGCTATTGAAAAAACTTCGCAATATAATGGCCTTTACCATGTAATTGGCGGGCTTATCAGCCCTATAGATGGTATCGGGCCTTCAGACCTTAATGTGGAATCTTTAATCACACGGGTTCGTAATACCGGGGCCGATGAAGTAATTTTGGCATTAAGCCCTACCATGGAAGGCGATACCACTGCACTATATATTAGGAAACGCCTGAAAGAAACCGGCGTTAAGGTTACAACCATATCGCGTGGCATCCCCATTGGCGGCGAACTGGAGTATGCCGATGAAATAACATTGGGCAGAAGCATTCTGACTCGTATATCGGCCGATTAATATTGCCGGACGTACCTTAGCTTTCAGGAAATTCCTGCAACTCTTTTCATTTATACCGGTTATTCATTTAAGCCGGTTATTTTTGCACCCGGCGAAGCAAGCCTTATTGCGCAAAATCGCAACAAAATGATTGAACTACCTGTAATTCCTAACCTGCCCATTGGCTCACGTACCTACCCTGATGGTCGTCCGCGTAAGCCTGATTGGCTGCGCGTTAAACTGCCTGTTGGTAAAGAGTACGCCAAAGTGCGCAGCCTGGTTGATGAATATAAGCTGCATACCATTTGCGAAAGCGGCAATTGCCCAAATATGGGCGAGTGCTGGGGTGCGGGAACCGCCACTTTTATGATCTTGGGTAATATATGTACCCGGTCATGCTCATTCTGCGCGGTTGCCACGGGTCGCCCAACTGAATACGATACCGATGAACCCCGTCGTGTTGCTGAAGCAGTTAAGCTGATGGGCGTAAAGCACGCTGTACTAACCAGCGTTAACCGCGATGAGCTTAAAGACAGGGGCGCTGAAATTTGGCACCAAACCGTTGCCGAAATAAAAAAGATCAGTCCTGAAACCACTATTGAAACCCTGATTCCCGATGTTAAGGGGAATTGGGAAGCTTTGGAGCGCATGATTAGCGCCGGGCAGGAAGTGGTATCGCATAACATGGAAACTGTGAAGCGGCTTTATAAAAAAGTGCGTCCGCAGGCAAAGTACGAGCGCAGCCTGGAGCAGATACAACGTATCAAAGATTTCGGAAAGCGTACCAAGAGCGGCATCATGCTAGGCGTTGGAGAAACAGATGAGGAAGTTTTTGAGGCTATGGACGAACTGGTTGCCCATGGCCTGGATGTGCTTACCCTTGGCCAATACCTGCAGCCCACCAAGCTCCACCTCGAAGTGGTTGAGTTTGTGCATCCTGATAAATTTGCCATGTATAAGGAAATTGGCCTTTCAAAAGGCTTGCCTTATGTTGAAAGCGGCCCGCTTGTACGTTCTTCATACCATGCCGAAAAGCATATATAAGCCTGCATATCTCTGAACCCTGCAGTCATTAAAACAACAATATTAATACCCTGCACCTTTTTACCCTTGCACTTTCCTGTGTAATTCAGCTGAATAAATATGATAAAATCAATGACGGGCTATGGCTACGCAACCGCGGAATCTGAAACTTGCATAATAGTAGCCGAGGTTAAAACCTTAAACAGTAAATTCCTTGAGGTAAGCCTTCGCCTGCCCCGCGATTTTACCGACAAGGAGCTGGAAGTACGTAATGTAACCGGCACCCAGCTTGAACGCGGCAAAGTAAACCTCAGCGTTGAACGCCAGGTTAAGGGCAGCGCAAAGCCTAAGGTATTCATTAACCGCCCAGTTTTTGAAGCCTATTACCGCGATTTGGAATCTGCAGCCGAGGCCGTTAACGCCTCAAAAGAAGAGCTGTTCAAGCTTGCCATGCAGATGCCGGAAGCCACCATTTCGGAGCACGCGCATATTCCGGCAGAAAGCAGCGCAGCCGGGGAATGGCCGCTTATACAGCAAGCCCTAAATGCTGCCCTTGAGCAATGTAATTCCTTCCGATTAGATGAAGGTCGTGTTCTTAGCGGCAAATTGCAGGAGTATATAGATAAAATTGGAGAGCTTCTTGAAAAAGTAGCAGAATCTGACCCTGAGCGTATGGAGGCAACCCGTCGCCGCCTGCAGGAAAAACTCAGTGAGCTTGTAGAAGAAGAAGATATAGACCGTAACCGTTTTGAACAGGAGCTTATTTATTACATTGAGCGCCTTGATATTGCTGAAGAAAAAGTTCGTCTGCGCGCCCACCTGAATTACTTCACCGAAGCCCTCGACAACGGTAATGGCAAACGACTCGGCTTTATTGCCCAGGAAATAGGACGTGAAATTAACACAATCGGCAGCAAGGTAAATGATGCTGTTATTCAGCGCGTAGTTGTGGAAATGAAAGAGGAGCTTGAAAAAATCAAGGAGCAAAGCCTGAACGTACTTTAAGCTTACCTCCAATATTAAATACAAAAGCTAAAGGGGCTGTCTCATAACCACTGAGGCAGCCCCTTTAGCTTTTGCCGGATTTTGGTATTTGGAGATTAGAATCGGTTCATAGGCTGAAACCTTAACCATCAGAGTTTTGCCGGTTAAGGTTGCTTTGAACTTGTTTTATGGTCGTTGCATTCCTCTTAAAGGGCTGCTACCAGGGTTGTGTGCCCATTGGCAGCTGAAACGGGACTAATCCGGAATTTTGGGGGGCAGTATAATTTTTCTAAGTCTGGCTTAAATATTTACAGCCACTTTATTTTAACAACTGACAACTCCGGCCTTTGGGCTATGTTTCTGCCTGAGGGCTTATTAAATTTCTTTGATTTGGTAAAGGCTGAGAAGAGTAATGAAGATATAGACCTTTATCTTGAAGAGAAGAACCTGGCGCCCGGCGGTTATGAAAATGTAAAGCTTGAATCTAAAGGCTTTTTGCCCGAGATATCTGTACAGGATTTTCCCATTCGTCGTTACCGGGTGATGCTTTATATTAAGCGTCGTCGATGGCAGGTTGTTGATACAGGTCAGATTATAAAAAGAGACTGGGAAATTGTT
>JAZKBN010000021.1:0-11925 GCA_040388605.1 Bacteroidota bacterium
AATGCGAGGTATAAGCAAGCGCGGGAGCGCGAAGCTTACGGGCGTAGCCCTAAAGCAATAATCCGCGTAGCGGATGAGCTGAAGATTTGTAATTTCAACGCAAAGGACGAGCCCCGGCGGCGGTGAGCCGTTAACTACCAAATACGCGCCTCCGGTTTACAGGCGAAACAATTATTAAATACTCGTAGATCAGGTAAATAATACTAAGTTTTTATCCTGAACTCACCTTAACTACCAAATACGCGCCTCAGGCTTATACCAAATTCTTATTCCGAAAACTCCCATTAAGCACATTGCCGGAGCTTGCGCGGAAACCCGCGTAACCCTTACTCCACATTCAAAACCTTATAAGCATTCCCGTTCACGGCAAAGCTTTCACCAACCTTTTTCCCAAGCATTGCCCCGCCAATCGGTGCCGACGTGCTCACACAAAAAACGCTAATCACATCCGCCTCAATCTTTCCCAGGCTTACCGACAAAAAGAAAATCCCTTTATCGGTATGCACCACACTGCCGGGACGCACCACGCCGGGTTCCGGGGCGGTATCAGGCAGGGCATTCAAAACGTCAAGCTCAAGTCGGGCATTATGTATGCGGGCCTTCAGCTTATCAAGCTCAAGCTGAATCATGGCACGCCCGGTTTCATATTTATCCCCGGCGCTGCTCTTGGTTTCACTCTGGCTCGATACTTCAAGCGCATGCTTGTCGGCTTCAAGGTATGTCATCTTTGCCTCCACAGTTTCCTTGCAGGCATTTAGTATTTTGATTCGGGTATTGTTCATGGGGTTATTTGATAAAAGGATTCTAAGGTGAATACCCGTGGTAAGTGTAAATAACGATTGTCTATCTTTGTATCAGGCTTCTGATCGCAATGTTCAGAAAGTGATTCAACTCCGGTGAACTTGCTTTAAGGCGGCAGCTTATATTTTTCGGACAGCTTTAATCAATTTCTTTTATTATGAATTTACAAGCTTTTCTTTTAGCCGCTTTGTTATTCACAAGCGCGTTTAACCAATGCATTGCCCAGGCAACAAAAGTCAATAAGCCCCTTGACAGACACTCTTTGGTTATGATGAACGGCACCCATATTTATCGGCACGACTGCGACAATCCCAATGAAGTGCCTCCTAAACCCGACACAGTTTATGTATACAGCCGTTGTGGTAATATAAGTCATACTATAAACGATAATTCTGCGGAAGCCTTGAACAGGAGGATAAATGAGGCCAAACAATATTATTTTGTAACAACCGCCTCTGTTAACGCCGTATATCCCGGTGGAGAAAAGGCCCTGTTGCGGTATTTAAGTTCCTATGTTCCGGATATATATGCCGTTCGGAAAAATGCTAAGGGTAAATTAAGGGCAACATTTTACGTAAACCCCGATGGGACTTTAGGCAATATTACAGCTAACAATTATTACGAGGTTCCGTATGGTCCTGAAAGCCATGCTGTGAAGTTCATAAACGGAATGCCCTGTTGGAAACCGGCAATGCGCAATGGCAACCCGGTAGCACAGCAGGTTTCGGTTGTTATTCCCGTAAAACTGCCTGAAGTATTCAGCCGGGGCATGGTGGATCATTATGCTCATCTCGTAACTGACAAGCCCTCTCCCAATGGTGAATACGGCATGCTAGGCTTTTGGGCTGCAGCCGATTACGTGGCCAGGCATTTGCGTTTTCCTAATGCCGCAGTTAAGGCCGGCATCACCGGTACGGTTCAGTATGAATTTACCGCTACGGCTAAGGGTAAAACAAGTGATATACGCCTCTTACACGGCATTGGTTACGGCTGCGAGCAGGAAGTACTGAAGCACATTAAAACCATGCCTGATTGGATACCTGCAAAATACATGGGAAAACCTGTGGCGCAAACAATAACCATTAACACTGTATTCCACTTCAGGGATTTACGTGCTGCGGCACTGGCGCGCAAAATAACGCTGCCAAGCCCGCTTCCGCCGGAAAGGTAGGACTCAATTTTGCATGCCCTTTACCCGGTTTTCTAAGCGGAAAATATAAACGCCTGCCGTATTACACGGCAGGCGTTTATATTAATATCAGATGCTATGAAGCCCTGATTATTCTTCTTCATACCCGCCTGCATCCTGTGCAAAGCGTTCGTATTTATGAAGCAGGTCGTCATACTTCTTAAACGTGGTCTGGTCTTTATCTTCACGGAAGGCGAAGCTCAGCTGCTGAAGCTGGAACAGGTTATTGGTAATAATGTCGGTATGGCGCCTTGGCTCGTGTTTGCTGTAGTATTCCAGTTCGTCTTCGGTACGCTTACCAATTACGTTTGCCATTTCAAGTGCTTCTTTCTTCTCGCCCAGGCGAATCATTAAAGGAATGAACTGCGGGCTGTAAGGGTCGTATGCTATGCCTTTGTCGGGCATTACTTTCAGGCAGTAATCAACAACTTCCTTGCTGCGTACACTGTCGCCTTCGTTATAAAGGTCGGCGGCCAGGCGGTAGAAACAGTTACGGGCGTTCAGCGGGAAACGCTTGTAGTTTTCGTCGTAATAATGACCGGCCTCGTTCAGACCGCGGAACTTGAACACCTTCATCATGTTTTTGTACATAACTTCGGTATTAACCACGCCCTGTTGCGCACCCTGGTGCATTACAGGCAGGAAGCGGTAAGCAAGGCCTTCGAGCTCGAAATACTCTTTCAGGTTCAGGTAGCTGCTGTTAACCAGCGTGGTGCTGAAATAGATAGGGCGCTTCCAGTCGTTGGTAGCCAAAATATCAAGCATGATAAGATCAGGCTTATATAGTGTGCTCTTGCCAATGTTCCAGCGAATCTGCTTAACAATTTGTCCGCGCTCTTTTTCAGGAACCTGTGCTGCAACAGCAGCGCTGTCAACATTCAGGATGAAAGTTTGGGTAGGCAAAGAGTTCAGGCTGCGGGTGGCATTGCCAATAACTATGGCCGGGTTGTTTTCTTTAACCAGCTTAATATAGGTTTTCAGGTCCATGCCGTTTTTCACGCTGGCCTTTTCAGAGCTGGGCAGGTAATCGTTCTTGCCTTGCACAAAGTTTTCGTACTCCATTGAAATAGGCAGCGGCGGCGAATCATAAGCCTGCAATTTCATTTGGGCAATGTACCAGTGTGTGCCAAGCAGGCTCAGGTTACATACGCGAACGTCGGTACGTATGCCTTCCACTTCCTGTGCGTACCAAAGGGGGAAAGTATCGTTATCGCCGCCGGTGAACAGGATTGCGTTCTTAGCACAGCTGTTCAGCAGGTTGTGCGCCGAATCAACGGTATGGTAACGCCCGCTGCGGTCATGGTCGTCCCAGCCTTTGAAGCCCATAATAGCCGGTACGCTCAGGCTGAGCAGGGTGGCTGCAAATGCCGATGTGGTAACATTCTTAAATATCTTATCGAGCAAATCGCGCAGCATGAGCACACCCAGGCCAATCCATATACTGAAGGCGTAGAAGCTGCCGGCAAAGGTATAATCCCTTTCGCGGGGCTCGGTAGGCGGCTGATTCAGGTAAATAACAATGGCGAGTCCGGTGAAGAAGAACAGCAGGCCAACAACAAGCGCGTTGCGCCCGTTACGAATAATCTGGTAAGCAAGTCCGCCGAGGCCAAGTATGAGGGGCAGCATCAGGAAGTTGTTACGACCTGCGTTTTTGCCTACCACATCAGGCACTTCCCTGAGGGCGTCAAAAGGGCTCAGCCATTCCGCATCCTGCACATCGCTTTCACGGCCGGCAAAGTTCCAGAGGAAGTAGCGGAAATACATGAAGTTGAACTGGTATTTGAACATGAATGCAAGGTTCTGCCCGAAGGTAGGCTTGCGATCAGGGCTTACGTTAACCCAGTTTTTATAGGCGCGCACGTGGTTTCCCTGCGGCGAGTAAATACGGGGAAGCAGGGTCTTGTCTTTGCTTTGGTAAACGGGCTCCTTTTTGTATTCAATTATTTCATACTTGTTTTCGCCTGTTCCGTCGGCTTTCTTTTCACGACGCTCGTAAACCGGTGCGGTAGATATTTCATCAATCGGCTGCGCATTAAACTGCGGACCATAAAGCAAAGGACGATCGCCGTATTGCTCACGTTTCAGGTAGCTTACAAAGCTGAGCACATTGCTCGGGTCGTTTTCGTTAATAGGGGTGCTGTAATTGGCGCGAATTACAATAATGCCGTAAGATGCGTAACCAATAAGTATGTATACAAGGCTTACAAGGGCCGTATTAAGCAGTACTTTTTGGTTTTTAACGCTATATATAATGCCGAAAGTAAGAGCGGCCACAAAAGCAATACAGAAGAATATTACACCGCTGTTAAAGGGCAGGCCCAGGTTGTTTACAAAAAACACCTCGAATTTACCTGCAAGGCTCGGCAGGCCGGGTATAATGCCAACCAGTATAAGACCAACCAATGCCATACTGATTAAGAAAGCTATTATGGCTTTCCCGGTGGTTTGCTCTGAGCGTTTAAAGAAGTAAATAAAGCCGAGTGCCGGAACTGTAACCAGGTTCAGTAAGTGGACACCAATGGAAAGACCTGTGAAATAAGCTATAAGTATGAGCCAACGGTCGGCGCCGGGGCGGTCTGCCACCACTTCCCATTTGAGCATGGCCCAAACTACAAGGGCGGTAAATAATGCCGACATCGCATAAACCTCTGCCTCAACTGCGCTGAACCAAAATGAATCAGAAAATGTATAAGCCAGGGCGCCTATTACGCCTGCACCTATTATTGATACAGTATCTCCGGTGGTAAGCGTATCATCTGCGCTTCCGGGTTTAACCATTTTGCGGGCCAGCAATACAATGGCCCAGTACAGGAACATAACAGTTGCCGCGCTGCTCAGCGCCGATACCATGTTTACCCAGTAGGCAACCTGTGTAACATCGCCGCCGGCAAAGAATGAAAAAATGCGGCCTATCAATAAAAACAGGGGCGCTCCCGGGGGGTGCGGCACCATGAGTTTGTAAGATACGGCAATGAATTCGCCACAGTCCCAAAAACTGGCTGTGCGCTCCATTGTGGCAATGTAAACGGCGGCTGAAACTGCAAACATCAGCCATCCGAAGATGTTATTAAGCGTTTTAAATTTAGTCATTTTTAAGGAAAGCCTTACGAAAGAAGGCGCAAGTTACAGTTTCAAACCGAAACTGCTATATGCTAATTTATTACAGGGGCGCATAAGCAGGTTTACGCAATGCACAAAATTGTACATTAAATAGTTTTGCTTGCAGCCATGGCGCTGAGTGTAACCGCAAAGCACCGTCCAGGTGCTTATGCTGCATGAACGCCGGGCTTTTGCTTTCTATTGCGGAAGCTGCGGGCGGGAACGTTTAAATGACGTCAAAAAGGCAAACTTTATAATTTCCTTAACATTTATTGGTTCAGCCAGGCGTTCCAACATCGGCATATAAACGTTTATACCTCAAACACAGGCAGATATTAAATACTGCAATGCATAATCAATCTTTAGCCTGAAGCTTTAGCAGTATGAAATTCTAATTTATGAAGCGCAACACAAGGCTTAGCTAAAATTAATCATAACATATATTAAGATTAAATTCAAAGCTTTCCGGCTTACATAAATACAGGGGCGGTTCCTGTTTTCCTTATATTTGCGGCTGCAATACCTTCCTCGCATACTATGATGAAAAAACTTTTACTCTCTTTAACCTTAACAGCCGCCGTTTTCCAAATGGCCTTTGCGCAGCAGGCAAGCCCTGCACACGGCAAAACCAAGGTAAAAATAGCCGATGTGCTAAAGGCGCGAAGCGCTCAGAAAGATAACGGCCGCGCAATAAAAATTACGGAATTCAATTCGCCTGTAATGCCCGCTGCCTTACTTTCTGCCGGCTCCGGAACGGGTAGCGGCAGCGGTAATACCGCATTGGCCACTAGCCCCGGGGAATACGGAACCATGATTGGCTTCACAAACTGGGAAATACAAAGCTGGGGCGGGCATCACCGCATGATTCAGCAAAATGCCGACGGCAGCGTGAGCGCAATATGGCAATATGGCCGCGACGCTGCAGTAAGCGGTCGCATGGCGGCATACAACCGTTTCAACGGCACATCGTGGCTGTACTCAGGTGCAGCAACAAACTTCCTGAATTACCAGGTTGCCGGGGCAACTTCATCAGTTACAGGCGCAGCCCTCTCAAGCGGTCGCATAGGCTACCCAAGCCTGGCTAATACTTCCACCGCCGAGAATATTGTAAACTATATTATTCCTGCCTCAGACCCCTTAACACGTATTGCCTCCTATACCAAGGGTTTCGGGGCATCACCGTGGTCTGCAAACAGGATTGGCCTGCCTGAAGGCAGGTTCCAGCATGTTACCAGCAACAGCACCACCATTCACGCCATAAGCCCCACTTTAGACGACGCCAATTACCCGGAATTGGTTGCTGAACTGGCTTTCAATTCTAATTTTGTTGGCCTCAGCTACCTGAAAAGCAACGATAACGGCGCCACCTGGACCGGCACTTACGTAGATGATTATTCTAACGCTGCAGGTTATACCGGCGTTTATGTAAGCGGCATGCAGATTGATGCCAACAACAATAATGTCGCATTTATCACCACCGCCGAAAAGTTCAGCCCATCGGCAGGTCTTGAAAGCAGGCTTTTCAAAAGCACCGATAACGGCGTAACCTGGACAAGCCGTACAGTTCAAAAAACTGACGAAGCAACATCTGCCAATTACAAACTTTTTAACGACGGCGCTTACAGCCTGGTAATAGATAACAGCGGCATTACACACATAGCCGTTGGCGATGGCTTTGTAATATCTGATGGCAGGGGCACTAACCTGAACAGTCTGCAAACAAACGGGGGCGCAACACCTGCTTCTTCTTCTCTCATGTACTGGAACGAAACCTTCCCGGCTTCGCCAACTGCATCTTTACCAAGCATTGCAACCCCCGTAGATGCCGATGATGATGGTTTCTACAGTTTCCCGACCATGACGGGCTGGTACCCGCATGGTTTGGTTGGCTACCCAAGCCTGAGCACCGACGCCGAGGGTAACATTTTTGCTCTTTACTCTGCAATAGTTGAAAACACAACTGATGCAAACGGCGACCCCTTGCGTGACCTGTATTATATAGCCACCCGTGATAAAGGTAAAACCTGGAGCAAGCCCTTCAATATTGCATCAGAGTTTTATGGTGTAAACGATGGTTCAGGCGGAACAGGTACTGTTGAAGAAGCTTGGCCAAACAGCGTACAGCACATAGGTACCGATAATATAATCCATAGCCACGCTTTAACCGACGCAACTTTTGGCCTGGCTTATGATGCATCCACAAGTGTATATACTTCGGGCACGTGGCTTAATAATGCGGTAATGTACAGCGGCGTTAACAAAAACGACATTCTTGACAAGTATATAAGCGCAGAATGGGCGCGTACATACTGCAGCAACGGCACCCAAAAAGTAAAATTCAAAATGCCGACTAATTTTCGCCCCGGCACCATGGTTTTGCAAATTGATAATGTGAGCAATACCTTTTTAAACAGGAGCCAGATTATTGATATTGCTTCGCTAGATGTACAACCCGGCCAAAGCGGTGAAATGGAGTTTAGCATACCTTCAACTTATAATGGCCTGAGCATTGGCATCCGACTTATGTATGCTGATCCTAACGTGGGGGTAATAAGCTCATCAACTCCCTTTGTGTTTATAGTAGACGGGGCGCCTGAGCTCACTTCAGATATTAGCAATATAGACGGACAGCCTGCATGCGCATCTTCCGGCGCAACTTACTTATACAGTATTGGCGCAAACAATGTTGAAAGTTTCAACTGGACGCTCAGCCCGGCTTATGCAGGTACAATTGCCGCAGATTTCAATAATGCAGCCATTACATTCAACCCGCTTTTTGCAGGTACCGCCACAATTAAAACCTCTGCTAAAAACGGTTGCGACAGCACAGTTGCACCTGCTTATACATTAAACCTGCGCCCTTCTTCCGCGCCGGTAATTTCACCCGCAGGCCCGGTTAACTTTTGCAGGAACGGTTCAATTATGCTTACCAGCAGCCTTAAATACGGCAACCTCTGGAGCACAGGCGAAAGAACTCAAAGCATTTCTGTAAGCGCTAACGGCACTTATACGCTACGTGCTGTAAGCCCGGGATGTACATCACTCACTGCTTCAATATCTGTATTGAGCATGCCAACATTTGCGCCCGATGCACCGCTGATTACATTTACAGGCAGCAACACCGTTTGTAACGGCGACACCGTTCTGCTTACCTCCTCTTTCGCTGACGGATATTTATGGAGCAACGGGGCAACAACGCGTGACATTAAAGTTACCGCGTCAGGCTCATACAGTGTTTACGCGGTTTCAGGCTCATGCACCAGCGTTGCCGCCACACCGGTAACAGTTAACATAATGCCTGCTCTGGCAGTGCCAACAGTAACCACAACAGGCCCGACCTCCTTTTGTGAAGGAAGCAATACGGCCTTAATTACTGCCAATACCCCGGGTGCCGACTCTTACATTTGGAGCACCGGTTCTACAGGCAATGAGCTGTTGGTTACAAATACCGGCTCATATTCTGTCCGCAGCATTACAGGCGCCTGCACATCTGCGGCTTCTGAGCCCGTAAGCATAACAGTAACACCCATACCTGCCAAGCCTGCTATTACGGTAACAGGTTCGCTTACCATTTGTATTCCCGGCGATATGGCAATACTTACAGCGCCTGCTGCCGACTCTTATTTATGGAGCAACGGCGGCACCACCCAAACTATGGCAGCAGCTCCCGGCTCATACACCGTTACAGTAATCAATAACGGCTGCTCAAGCTCAGCCAGCGACCCGGTTGTTGTGCTTTCCGGCACAAGCCCTACAGCCCCATCTGTTACGGTTAACGGGGCAAGCAGGTTCTGCCGCGGCGGCTCAACCGTACTGCACTCAAACTTCCCCGACATGAACTACTGGAGTACAGGCCAAACCACCCAAGATATAACAGTAACCGATGGGGGAACTTATACCCTTGCCCGTGTACAGGGTTCCTGTACAAGCGCTGCGCAATCAGTGGTAATTGTTGTAAATGAAATACCAACAACACCTGTAATTCAAGCTTCGGGGCCCATTGGCTTCTGCACAGGCGGCTCTGTAACCCTTAGTGCACCTGATGCCGACGATTACCTGTGGAGCGACGGCTCAACCCGCCAAACTCTTACTGCCACAGCAAGCGGCACTTACACAGTTCAGACAATAATTGCAAACTGCACAAGTGCGGCATCTGCAACTGTGAGCGTATCAGTTGCAGATATGCCCGCAAAACCGAGGATTACCGCAGGCGGTCCGCTTAGCTTCTGCTCCGGCGACAGCCTTTCCCTTACTGCACCTGCAGGCTTCTCTTACTTATGGAGCACGGGCGAAACCACTGAAAGAATTTTTGCTCACGTTTCAGGATCATATACTGTGGTTACCATTGCAGGCGGAAGTGCCTGTACATCAGGAAGCGCACAGGCAGTGGTTGTAACTGTTACCGATGCACCTGCGGCAGGTACAATTTCGGCCGGAGGTGCTCTGAGTTTCTGCCAGGGCGGCTCTGTCAGATTAACAGCAACTTCCGGTTCAGGCGGCTATGTATGGAGCAACGGTGAAACTACGCAATCAATTACAGCAACCGCTTCCGGCAACTATACTGTTCGCCTTACAGAAGGAGCCTGTACAAGCGCGGCTTCTGCGCCTGCAACGGTAAACGTAACACCTACGCCTGTAACCCCGGTAATAGGTAATTCAGGTCCTTTATCTTTCTGCCAGGGAGGCACAGTTAAGCTATATGGCGTACCCGGCTTCAGGAATATCTGGAGCAGCGGCGAAACCACCGATACCATTACCGTTAACCAAACCGGCACATTTACGCTGACTACCGTTTCAAACGGTTGCTCTTCAACGGTTTCTGACCCTGTGGCTGTTACCGTAAACGCACTCCCGCTCGACGGCAGCATATCGGCATCGGGCCCGCTCAGCTTCTGTTCAGGCAGCAGTGTAACCCTGACAGCACAGGCCGGCTTCCAATATATATGGAGCAACGGTGCAACCACACGTGCAATTTCAGCAGCAACCGCGGGCAGCTACAGCGTCAGGCTCATCAGCAATGGCTGCACAGGAGCAGCAAGCCCTGTTGCTGTAGTAGCTGTAACAGCAACCCCTGCCACACCAAGCATTACTGCAAGCGGAGATACCAATCTTTGTACCGGGGGCAGCGTAGTGCTCACTTCATCTTCAGCCATCGGAAATACCTGGAGCAACGGTGAAACCACGCAGTCAATAACAGTAACAACCACAGGTGTTTACACCGTTGCGGTTTCTGCCGGCACCTGTACTTCAGAAGCAGCGCCTTCAAGAACAGTAACAGTTAACCCCATACCTGTTGCCCCTTTAATTACCAATACGGGCAGTTCAACCCTTTGCCAGGGCGATTCGGTAATTCTGAACTCGAATACACCCTTGGGTAACCTTTGGAGCAACGGCGCTACCACTACCAGTATTACTGTTAAAGCAGCGGGCAATTATTGGGTAAAAACCACTGCATTGGGTTGTACTTCAGCAGCATCGGCCAATTATAATGTGGTTGTTAATCCGCGCCCTGCCACCGTAGTGCTCACACGCTCCGGCGACAGCCTGATTGCCACACCGCGCGATGCCGCTTCTTACAAATGGACACTTGACGGTGATGTGCAAAGTGTATGGACCACCTGGTTCATAACCTCGCCGCCAAACGGAGCATATTCTGTGGTTGCTGTTAATTCATTCGGTTGTTCATCGCCGGCAGCATCTAACATAATAGCGTTTGTGGGTACAGCCCCTTACATTGGCAGTAACCTAAGTCTTATGCCTAACCCGGCAGCCAATGAATTGAGCATACAGGGCCTTGAACAGGAATCAGGTATGGAAATACTTGACAACCTGGGTCGCGTGGTTTTCAAAGCCACAGTTAGCCCCGGCAGAACAACCGATATTTCGGCACTGCCTGCAGGCATGTACCATGTACGCGTGGCAAACAGGAGCATGAAGCTGGTTAAGAACTAAGCTTCTCATTAATAAATATTATTCAGGGGATGCGGTTTGGGCTGCATCCCCTTATTTTTTGAGTAAATCCGGATAAACAGATGAAATAAAACAGCGGATTGAATTGATGCTGCAACTGCCGCGGAATCGTCGGTGGTTTGTATTGAACGAGCTTAGGAAAAAAAATAAGAAAGGTACCCGGCATGCACAACAAAAGGCGATACAGTTTTAACCGCATCGCCCAAGTATTTATGTTATATAATTTACAGGTACTGCGCCCGATCAGCTTATTGCCGAAACAAAAAACTCAATAGCATTTTCAGAATGCATGGCCGCGGTATTACGCATGGTTTCCTGCGCAACTTCAGATGCCCTGTTGCGCATCTCATGCTCATAAGCTTCAATAGCAGATTTCAGGTCGGGGCTATTAGGGTCAATTAAGCAGCTGCAAAGCTCCACGGCATCGAGCATGGCCATATTAACACCTTCGCCGGCGTATGGAGGCATGAGGTGCGCGGCATCGCCAAGCATGGTAAGGTTTGCTAATGAAGGCCATGTTTGTTCAAAGGGCATGCAATATTGGGGGCGAACCGCAAAAGATGGGTCTGCATTTTCGAAAACCTCGCTATATACATTGGCCAGGCCTGAAAACTCTGTTCTGAACCAATCCAAAACACGGGCTTTATTGCTGAAATCAATACCCGGCTCTTTAGCCCAATTTTCATTGGTGTTCATGCCTGTATAAAAAACAAGGCTGCCATCGCCCTTAGCACTTACAATCAGGGTTTTTGAATCTCCCATTGCGCAAACTTTTCCGCCGTTTACCAATGCGTGTATATTCGGCGCTGCCTGCTCAGAATTATAGACAGAGCCTTCAACAATGGTTACGCCGGAATAGAAAGGCT
>JAZKBN010000021.1:11935-14995 GCA_040388605.1 Bacteroidota bacterium
TTGGTTATGTACGGGCGAATTTTGGAGTTGGCGCCGTCGGCTGCAATTACAAGGTCGGCAAAAGCCGTTTTACCATTTTCGAATGCGAGTTTCCAACCTTCGTTTTCGGGCGAAAGAGAAATAAACCTGCTGTCCCAAACCACGGTTCCGGCTTGCAGGGAGTTTAAAAGAATATCTCTCAGGGGCCCGCGATCAATCTCCGGCCTGAAATACTCCTCAGATTTTTCGGAAGGCTGTTCATCGTAAACAATGTTTGCCTGCATATCTGTTATCCGCATCATATCGGCCCCGGGACGATAGTTTGCCATAAATTCATTCATAAGCCCTGCTTCACGTATTGCCCGTAAGCCTGATTCATGATGTAAGTCAAGTGTGGCACCCTGCACACGTACTTCCCTGTTGAAGTCACGTTCATACACTTTTACATCGGCGCCGTTTAATTGCAAGAGCCTTGCCAATGTTAATCCCCCGGGTCCGCCGCCAACTATTGCTATCTGCTTATTCTTAATTTTGCTCATAATCCTGGTACAAATTCTTAGGTAATCGGTTTTTTGATTCTGTTGTCTAAAGTTTCACACTCAACTTAATTTTATTGTGCCTGCCGGTACTAAAGGGAAATAAGCGCTGAAACTGCCATTACTGCCGTAGCAACGGCCATTCTGAAAATGCTTGTAAATGATGTTGTCATAGTGGTGGTGGTTTGTTTTTTGCCCGTATATACCGGGCTTACTGAAATGATTACGATACAAAAGTAAGAATGGATTTTTCCTGTACTCCGGCCTGCAGGTTGAAGCCTGTTTTTTACTGCATGAACCGGCAATTGTAGCCGATAGGTTTTTGCAACAGCATAAAAGCTGCCTTCCTTAGCCGGCATTTTGCGACCTTAAAGCGTGTAAGCTTATTCCTCCGCTCCCCTTCTTTATCCAACGGGTGTACAGTCAGTTATACTATAATTATTGCAACAGAAAAAAACACCCGGTATTTATAACCGCCGGTCGAAACCCGGAAAACTATAAAACCCTGCAAAAATCTGAATGCGTTTTATGGTATTCCGGGTTTCAAAATCCCCGATTTATTGCATAAACCCCGGAAGCGGCAACGCAAACTAAACCGGTCTGGCCCTTCTGGGGAAATACTTATCGCGTATTTTCAAAAACGGGATTTCAAGGGCATGCGTAATGCCAATGCCCAAAGCATAAGACATTACAAAGTAAATCAGGGCTAAAATTTTAGGATACTCATGGAACAGGGCAATGTTTGGGTAATGATCAATATCGGCAATAAAGCCTGCCCAATTATGCCAAAGGTAAATATTGTAAGAGTAGAAGCCGGTAAAGGCCACAAAGTTGTAAACAGGCTTTGTGAGCACTTTCTTAAGTGTACCTGATACCGCAGGATCTTTAACCATGGCTACCAGCCATACCCCGAATGCATAATAAAGCGCAGTAAATCCAATGGTAAAAATAATGTACCTGTCCCTGAAAGGCAGCTCTGCATCGAAATTCATGAAGAAAGGTATTATGAGAGCAGTAGATGAAATAAGAAGAATCAAACGGTATTTGTTGTAAAAACGGGTCAGTTGCTCGTCTTTAAAATGGTAATAATAAGATATAAGTACCCCAAACAGGAGGCTGTCGATGCGCAGATGGGTAGGAAAACAAAGGTTAAGCAGGCTTACACCAATATACTTTGCAGTTAAAATACGCCCCGCCAGGCAAACAATGCCAACCGCAATAAAAAAACGGGGGAAGGCATTTCCGCGTTTGAGCGTGTTTTTTGCAATGAACCAAAGCAGCAAAACAGGCAGCAGGAAATAGAAGTGCTCCTCAACAGCCAAGGACCATGTAGGCCCTATAATTCCGTCGAAGTAGTTTTGTAGGAACACTAAATTATATATGGTTTTTGCCAGCGGAAATGCCTTGTAGCCTCTGTAAGATGCAATTATGAGCCAGATAATTGTTACTGACAGTGCTGCGTAATAACTGGGGTAAATTTTAAACCCGCGCCTGATTAAAAACCTGCCTATTTCGAGATTACCATGCCTTTTATACTCTTCAAACAGAAGCCCGCCTATAAGGAAACCGCTGAGCACAAAAAAAAGGTCTACTCCCACACCGCCTCCCTGGTAAATGAATAAGAATACTGTATGGTGCCTGAATAAAACCAACAATATGGCTAAGCCCCTTAAGAAATCTATTTCCCTGTTACGCATTAAAGCAAATTCACTATTTAGAATTAAGTATCAGGCAGCAAATATAGCGTTTAAGAGCAACCTGCCAATAAAGGCCGCCGGACTGCCATATTACAGGCTATACCCATGCTCTTTAAAAGGTTTAAAGCTTACAACTCTGCTGTCGGTTTGGCAATGGCCCCGGCCATAAGAAAAGCAGTTAAATTACAGATCATAAAACCAATCTTTAAACAACTTTATTTGCATTTTCCCGAAGATTTATACCAAACCACTTGCCTGCGCTTAAGCGAATACAACATATTAATTCAAACTATTCTTTACGAAAAATAAATTAATAAACACTTGCACATATTCAGTAATATTTACGTAAAATTGCCCTGCACATTCTTATTTTAAGTACGAATACCCTTTTCTATTAATAGCTTAATCTTACTGCTTTCTTTTATGAATCATCCATACTTTAAAACCCTCATTGGGTTTGTTATATTCTTGTTGCTTTTGGTCGATAAGGCTTCCGCCCAGGTTTACCCAAACGATTCCTGCAAAAACGCCACTTCGCTGCCGGTTCCGCCAAATAAGGTATTTCAGTCATTCACCATGAACCATGGTTACCTTGAAGATGGCACACCCCGAAATTACCATTGCCTGACATCAGATGAGCCTCCCATCGGCGATGTTTGGTTCAAGGCCACCATGCCGGAATATGGTCTGCTGCTGCACTTTAAAAAGACCTCGCTGAGCGGAACCCCGGTTTTTGAAATATTCCACGGCTCATGCGGCGCGCTTGTATATGATACCTGCTACAGGTATTACACCGGCGACAGCCTGACCTATCTTTTTCAGCACCCCGTTGGAACTGAAATGTTTGT
>JAZKBN010000022.1:0-31536 GCA_040388605.1 Bacteroidota bacterium
CTCTTCCGATCTGTTTGAAGCCGCCATCACGGTCGCCGCCGAATTTGGGTTTGAACTCGCGGTCGCCCTCGCTGCGGGGTTTGAAATCACGGTCGCGGTCACCGCCGAATTTTGGTTTGAAGCCACCGTCACGGTCGCCGCCGAATTTGGGTTTGAATTCGCGGTCTCCGCCACGGTCTGAGCCGAATCTTGGTTTAAAGCCGCCGTCACGATCTCCGCCGCCACGGGGTTTGAATCCGCCATCGCGGTCGCCGCCGAATTTGGGTTTGAAATCGCGGTCACCACCGCGGTCAGCACCGAATCTTGGTTTGAACTCGCGGTCGCTTTCGCCACGAGGTTTGTAGCCGCCATCACGGTCACCGCCGAATTTGGGTTTGAAATCACGGTCTCCGCCGCCACGGGGTTTGTAGCCGCCGTCACGGTCGCCGCCGAATTTTGGTTTGAAATCACGGTCACCGCCACGATCTCCGCCAAATTTTGGCTTGAATTCGCGGTCGCCTTCGCCACGGGGTTTGTAGCCGCCTTCGCGGTCGCCGCCGAATTTGGGTTTGAATTCGCGGTCGCCTCCACGGTCGGCACCGCCGAATTTGGGTTTGAAGCTGCCTTCATCGCTGCGGGGCTTAAAGCCGCCGAAACCTGGCTTGCTGCCAAAACCCGGACGCCCGGCGCCGCCTGTTGCAGGTGCAGAACGCTCCTTGAAGCCGTTATGTGTGCGCCTGTCTTCGCCGCCGCGTCCGCGACCTGCGGGGCCCGAACCGTCGCGGCCGGCACCCGATGAAAACCCTGGTTTTTTGAACCCGCCCGATTTGAAATCGGGTTTGCCGGTTCTTGCCGGCTTGTCTGAGAATCTGCTCATAAATATTGCCTGCCCGTTACAAAATACGGCTGTGCAGGACTGATGATTTTGGGGGAGTATCTATTGCTGCCCCCGGATAAGCTCCCGTTCAATTAACCGGGGCCGAGGATATGCAACCTGCTTTTTCGGAAAGGATAAAGCTTGCAAAGGTAGTGAAATTTTACGGGCCTGCGGGCACCTTTTTGGATATGATAAAAATTAGCCGTTATTTTGCAGGCTTAATCCTTTTTTATTCTTTGATTCAGACCAGAGCAGGCGAGGATAAAGCATAGCCCGTTTTTAAAAAATATGCCGGGCATACATAGCGAATTCACCCCTAAGGCCATACAAAAGGCCTGAAATGCAGGAATCCCGTAATTCTTCGGCTTTCAGCCTGCGCATGTTTCCGCATTAAAGGGGCGCTATTCATTTACAAAACTTAAATTAAGCACAACGCACCACCTGTTAATGATACAACAAAACCACAGCGCCGCACAAAGCAACGGCAACGGTATAGGCGAGAGCCCCGAAGAACTTAAAATAAGGCAGGCCTTTAAAGACCGCGACTGGAACGAAATTAAAAGCTCAGATTCCTGGGTGGTTTTTAAAATTATGGCCGAATTCGTGGAAGGCTTTGAGAAGCTTTCTAAAATTGGCCCCTGCGTAAGCATTTTCGGCAGCGCGCGCACACGTGCCGAAAACCCCTACTATATAATGGCCGAGGAAATTGCGGCTAAATTGGTTCGCCACGGTTACGGCGTTATCACAGGCGGCGGACCCGGCATTATGGAAGCCGGCAACAAGGGCGCACATGAGCAGGGCGGCAAATCGGTAGGCCTGAATATTGAATTGCCTTTTGAAACATTCAATAACATATATATAGACCGTGATAAGCTCATTAACTTCGATTACTTCTTTGTCCGGAAAGTAATGTTTATGAAGTATGCGCAGGGCTTTATTGCCATGCCCGGCGGCTTCGGCACACTCGATGAGCTTTTCGAGGCGCTTACCCTTATTCAGACACGTAAAATTGGTCGTTTCCCTATTGTGCTTGTAGGCGCAAGCTATTGGAACGGCCTGCTTGATTGGATAAAAGCCGTAATGCTCAACGAAGAGCATAACATTAACCCCGAAGACTTGAACCTGATTAACGTAGTGGATTCCGCTACCGAGGCGGTTAAGGTCATAGATGATTTCTACGGCAAATACCTGCTGCAGCCTAATTTTTAATAAAGTGCAGGCATTGCTTATTGCTTAACACAGGTAAAACAATAAAACCCGGCCTTTAGACCGGGTTTTATTGTTGTTAAAGCCGGCTTGATTAAACCTAAGAATTCACCCTGTATATGAACAAGCGAATAATGCTTTGGAAAATTAATGAGTTGTATAAAGGCTCTTTATAAAATGTTCTGCACAAATGGGAATGGTGTGGCCCTAAATCCTAAGAAATCCTACTGCAGTTAGTCCGCAATAAATCAGGCTTCTTTCACGTATCTTGCAAACTTTACAATCCCAGGGGCTTGGGGCCCTGCGAACAACGTAAACCGCACAATGGATAATTCTGCTGAAAATAACGGGCAAAACCCTGAAAATCCCGATAGCGGGAACCATGCCGCCGACCCTGCGCAAAACAACGCTGCCGACAGCATAACAGGTAACGAGCCTTCGGCAAAGCCATATCCTGAAACGCCTGAGCGTCTCAGCTTTGCCGAGCGTATCGGCGCAAACACTACAGGCGGCAGTAAAAACAAATCTTTTAAGCTTGGCCTCGGCCGGGCTGGCACATGGTATGGCGCCAATAAAGACAGGCTGCACCGCTCACAGGTAATTTTTCTTACCCTTATGTGCCTGGGCCTGCTGCTTTACATTTTTATGTTCCTTACCGAAAGGCCCAACTTACCCGTGTTTTCCGGCATGGAAACATCGGGCCTTGTAATTGCCCCTGATATTCCTGATTCGGTGAACTTTGCAGGCGAGGCAGTACCCCTCAACGATGAGGACGTGTACGAGCGTTTCGATAAGGAGCTAATTCAAACCACTTATTTCCAGAGCGCCACCCTTTTGCTCATGAAACGCAGTCACCGCTGGTTTCCGCAAATGGAGCCTATTTTAAAGCAATACGGCGTACCCGATGACTTTAAGTACGTGGCCGGCATAGAAAGCAATTTCGAGAACAAGGTAAGCCCAAGGGGAGCAGCCGGATATTGGCAGATAATGGAACCCGCCGGACGTGAATTCGGCCTGGAGATTAACGATGAGGTAGATGAACGATACCATGCCATTAAAGCCACCCATGCCGCCTGCAAGTATTTCCTGCGCGTTCGTAAGGTTTTCGGAAACTGGACATCGGCGCTCGCCAGCTATAATGTGGGCATGGGCAGCCTCTACCGCAGCCTGCGCGCCCAAAAAATGACTTCTTACTACGACCTGCTTGTAAACTCCGAAACCTCGCGCTACGTATTTCGCTTGCTGGCGGTAAAAGAGATTATGCAGAACGGGCAGAAGTACGGCTTCGTGGTAAAGAACAAGCATTTTTATGCACCCATTGCCACCCGCAAAGTACGTGTAAGCGCATCAATTCCTGATTTGGCGGCATGGGCCATCGGCAACGGAATTAATTACAAAATACTGAAAATGCATAACCCCTGGCTGCGCAAAAATACGCTGACCATAGGTAAGGCCGGCAAGTTTTATGAAATAGACATTCCGCTGCATCCCAATATGAGCACCCAAGCCTCTGACATTGAAGCCCCTGTCGACAGTGTTGCATCTGATACCGCCGCCCCCGGCGGTGAGCCTGACGAAGCCACCCGCGCCCTTGAAGACAAAGGCGAAGACCCTGCATCGGCCGGGCTTGATGTAGCGGCTGCGGCGGCCGAAAAACCTACAGCAGCCAACAGCCGGGAAAACGAAAGAAAAAGCGCTAAAACCCGCGAGGAAGATACCAATTACAAAAAAGCAACACCTGATTTCCACGTGGTTAAAAACGGGGAGAGTTTAGGAGGCATAGCGCAGAAATATGGCATGTCGCAGGCGAAGCTGGCTAAGATAAACAAGCTTAAATCGCTCAGGATTCAGAGGGGGCAGAAGCTGAGGCTGAAGGAGTAATAAGGTAGCGCGAAACTCTTGTTAACCTTATTGCAGAACCAATGTGTGCAAAACAATAGTCGTTTTTTACTGTAATAATAAAAATGTGTACAAAAGCGGGCCAATGCTTACACGCAGCATTAGCTTAATTACAGAGCTTCGACCCGCCCTCTCCTTAAAATTTCTTAATATTGCATTCCTAATCAGTTTAGCCGGCAGCCGTTACAGGGGGCCGGTTTGTTTTTGAATGGCAGAAAAGTACGATGCTTCCCGGGGCAACCCCATGCTGAAACGCCTCGACAAGTATATCGGCATACCGCTGATAAACCTGTTAGGCGCATTCCGCCGACGCCGTAAGCTGCCGAAAAACATTCAGCGCATCGGCCTGCTCAAAACCGCTGCCATTGGCGATACCATACTCATAAGCGGCATTACCGCCGATATTGAAGCAGCATACCCCAACGCAGAAATAGATTTCTTTGCCGGCAGCAGCAATATTGAAATAGCAAAGCTCTGCCTGCCCGAACGCGTGCGCAGGGTGCTTATTCCTGTTAAAGAGCCGGCCAAAGCCCTGGCCATTATCCGCGAAAAGCAATACGATATATTTATTGATTTCGGCGCATGGCCCCGAATTGATGCCCTGCTCTGCGGACTCAGCCGCGCCCGATTCCGACTCGGTTTCAGCAACGAAGGCCAACACAGGCACCGCCTTTTCGACGACTGGGCACCGCACAACAATAAATTTCATGAATACCGCAATTACCGCGAGCTCATAAAACGCATTAACGTACACGGCACGCACATGCCCGCCGTTCCGTTCAGCAAAAACCCTGATCCGCAAAGGCGCATTGCCCTGCACATGTTCCCCGGTGGCTCTAAAGCAGCCCTGCGCGCCTGGCCCGAAGAACGGTGGCTGGCTCTTGCCAACCACTTTACAAAGCTCGGCTACGAGGTAATGCTCACCGGCGCTCCCGCCGATAAAGCCAAAGCCGAAGCCCTGCAAGCCAAAGCCGACAAACCCGAAAAGGTTTCGCCGTACATAGGTCACAGCCTGCCTGAAACAGCCGAAATGCTGCGCAACTGCCAATTGGTTTACAGCGTTGATACAGGTATTATGCACCTGGCCGCTGCATCCGGCTGCAATTTGGTGAGCCTGCACGGGCCTACCCCTGCCGCAAGATGGGGCCCCCTGAATACCAACAGCATAAAGCTTGAGCCCGGGCCCGAATGCCTGCGCTGCGGGAATCTTGGTTTTGAAGATTGCAGCAAGAACAGGCAGTGCATTAACGATATTACAGTGCAGCAGGCAATAGCCGCATCGGTAACTTTCCTGCAGGAATACAATAAATAAAGCATTACCGCTTACAGGCTTTTTGTCAAATAAGCATTCTTAGCAACAAAACACATTCGCGTAAACAGCACAGGCAGGCTTATTAAATGGCAACGCCATTTGTGCGCAAAAGATTCTTAACAGTTTTACCAACCACCCCGTTCCGGGCAGGAAAATTACCCTGATTCAGAAAGAAATGGCATCAGAAGCAGCAGCAACTAATACAGCGGAAACCGCTTACCCTATAAATCCTGAATACGCAAAGAAAGTGGCTTACTTCAGCATGGAGTTCGCCATTGACCAAAGCCTGAAGGTGTACAGCGGCGGCCTGGGCTACCTGGCCGGCAGCCACATGCGCAGCATTTATGATCTTGGGCAAAATGTAACCGGCATTGGCATACTTTGGAAATACGGCTACTACGACCAGGTTCGTTGTGCCGATAACAGCATGGATGTGCTTTTCCAGGAAAAATATTACCCCTTTCTGCAGGACAGCGGAATAATGGTGCCTATTTACATTAACAAGCACCAGGTGTATGTAAAAGCCATGTACCTCGCGCCCGAAACTTTCGGAACCGCGCCCATGTACTTCCTCACCACCGATATTCCTGAAAACGATTTCCTGGCCCGCACCATTACCCACAAGCTTTACGACAGCGATACTGCTGCCCGTATTGCCCAAAATATTGTGCTCGGCATAGGCGGCGCTAAAGTGCTTGAAGCACTCGGCGACACTACCGAGGTTTACCACATGAACGAGGCCCACGCCCTTTCATTGGTTTTCCACCTGTACAACAAGCTCCGCAGCCTGCGCGAAGTACGCAAGCGCGTGGTATTTACCACCCACACCCCCGAAAAAGCCGGCAACGAAGAGCATAATATTTACCTGCTCGAACGTATGGGCTTCTTCGGCAGCCTGCCCATGGACGAGGTGCGTAACATTACAGGCGTTGGAGGAGATATGTTCAGCCACAGCCTGGTAGCTCTCCGCATGGCTAAAATTGCCAATGCTGTAAGCCAGCTGCACGGTGTGGTATCGCGCGATATGTGGGCCGAGTTCCAGGGTATATGCGAAATTAAGGCCATCACCAATGCCCAAAACCGCAAATACTGGGAAGACCGCGCCATGAGCAAGGCCCTTGCCGAAGGCGACGACGCCGGCCTTAAACGCCGCAAAATGCACCTGAAAAAACGCCTCATTGAAGTGGTTGCCGACCAAACCGGCAAACGCCTTGATAAGGATGCCATCATCATCGTATGGGCTCGTCGCTTTGCTGAATACAAGCGCCCCGACCTGATAAAGCGTGACATCATGCGCTTTAACAGGCTCATGACCCAAACCGATAAAAAGGTACAAATCATTTGGGCCGGAAAACCTTACCCCGGCGATGTAAACAGCATATCGGTATTTAACCACCTGGTGCACAGCACGCGTTTATTACCGAATTGCGCCGTGCTTACCGGCTATGAGCTTAACCTTTCGGGCTTATTGAAAAAGGGCGCCGATGTTTGGCTGAACACGCCCCGCCGTACCCGCGAAGCCAGCGGAACCAGCGGCATGACCGCAGCAATGAACGGCGCCATTAACTTCAGCATCAACGACGGCTGGGTGCCTGAGTTTGCGCAGCATGGTAAAAACAGCTTCGTGCTTCCTATAACCGATGAGCACCTGCCCATTGATATACAGGATAACATAGACAGCGATAACCTGCACAAAATGCTCAGCGAAGAAGTGCTCACCAAGTACTACGACGACCCTGAAGGCTGGCATACCATGATGAAGGCATCTATGACCGATATTTACCCCATGTTCGATTCAGACCGCATGGCGAAAGAATATTACGGGCTGTATAATTTGTAATTTGAATTGGCTTCACCGCTATGGTTAAACTCAATAAGATTAGCGTAAAAGGCTTTAAAAGCATATCCCGGCTCGAAAATTTTGAGCCGGGACAGCTTAATGTACTTATTGGGCCTAACGGAGCAGGAAAGAGTAATTTTATTGGCTTTTTTGATTTTTTAAGGGCAGTATTTACTTATAGGCAAATGCAGGATAATGTTGCATACCATGGCGGAGCCGGGGCTATGTTACATGATGGATTGGATACAACTAATATAATTGAAGCCCAATTTGAATTAGAAACCGAGGATGAAATAATTGAATATGCATTTGTTTTGATGTACGCTAAGCCGGATCGTTTGGTGTTTAGAGAAGAAAAATACAGGACTAAAAAAGACAAAGAAACCGATTGGCATTATATGCATGGCTATCTTGAAGAATCAGGGTTGGTATTTGAAGACAATAAAACAGCAAAGGCCATTAACAGTTTTTGGCAGGGCATTGCTATTTACCAATTTCATAATACGAGCGAAATTGCTCGTATCAGAAACAGATGGAGCGTACAGGATGGCATGAAACTCATGCACAGCGGTGAGAATTTGGGCAGCTTCCTGTACAACTTAAAGCAAAACCAATATCCGTATTACAACAGAATTAAGCTTGTTCTCAGAATGGTATTGCCCTTCTTTGATGATTTCGAACTCGAAAATCAATACGGTTATGTATATTTGAAATGGCGCGAAAAAGGCAGCGCAGTTGTATTTAATTCAACTCAGGCATCAGATGGTATGCTTAGAATATTTTGCCTGTTCAGCCTGCTGGGCCAGGACCCTGATCATATTTCTGATGTAGTATTTCTGGATGAGCCTGAGCTGGGGCTCCACCCAAGTGCCATTGAAACTTTAGCCGGTCTGATTAAGAAAGTTTCATTAAAGCGCCAGCTTTTTGTATGTACCCAATCGGTAAGCATCTTGAATTATTTCAATCCGGAAGATATAGTTGTTGTTGATCGAAAGCAAAGGAGCTCAGTTTATAGCAAACTGGATGTTGACAACTTACAATCCTGGCTTGAAACATATAGCCTTGGCGTTTTATGGGATAAAAATGTTCTGGGCGGCCGACCATGAAAGGTGTATTTCTAAATATCGTGGTTGAAGGAAGTACAGAAGAAAACTTCATTAATCAAATATTAAAGCCATACTTGGCCGAAAGGCATATTTGGGTCAACGCGCGTCAGCTTGAAACCGGATGGGACAGGTTGCATAATAAGCCCGCAAAAGGCGGCCTGCTTAAATTTCCAAAATTTCGGGCTGATTTGCTGAACTGGATTGCAGAAGGAAAACATCGTAAGGATAAAGTATATTATTCCTCCTTGCTGGATCTGTATGCCTTTCCTATTGATGACCAAAGCCCATATACAGAAGAAATTCGCAGTATTGCAGACCCTTATGCAAAAGTTGCGAGATTAGAAGATGCAATTTCTAAGAATATAAATTCCCCGGTATTTATTCCGTTTGTACAACTACATGAATTTGAGGCAATGTTGTTTACTGATATTAACTGCCTGAATTCATTATACCCTGATAAAGCAGGGGCTGTAAACAGATTGGCTCGTTCTGTACAGGGATTACCTCCGGAAGAAATAAATGAAAAACCACAAACTGCGCCATCAAAGCGTATTATCAGCTATCTGCCGGAGTACGAGGCTGGGAAAAATGCCGACGGGCCACTTGCTGTAATGGAAATTGGCCTTGACAGGGTAAGGCAGGCATGCCCGCACTTTGATGAATGGTTAAAGAAACTCGAATCATTAACGGAAAATCTGTAGTAACTACCACCTGTTTATGAACTTTCCTTTCTTTGTCGCACGTCGCTATTTTTTCAGCGGCAGGAAGCGGAATTTTATACAGATACTCAGCATTATATCTATGCTCGGGGTAGGTGTGGGCACCATGGCGCTTATTATAGTGCTTTCGGCCTTTAACGGGCTCGAAGATGTAATACGTACCATGTTCAACACCTTCGATCCTCAACTGAAAATAACGGCGCTCAAAGGCAAGTCTTTCGATACCTCACCGGAGTTTATAAATCGCCTCAGGCAGGTACCCGGCATTGCATACGTTACAGAGGTTGCAGAAGACAATGCCCTGCTCAAGTACCGCGAAGGCCAGATGGTGGTAAAGGTTAAAGGTGTAAGCGATAACTTCGTGCAGCAGCAGCGCATAGATTCCAATATAGTCGACGGTGTTTTCCGCCTCCACGATGCTGAGCAGGACCGGGCCATACTTGGGGCCGGTATCGCATCGGCCTTCCAGGTGGTGCTTGACGACCCTGCCGATGCCATTCAGCTTTGGTACCCCAAGGCAAGCCTGAAAACAGGCCTTAATCCCGAAAAGGCTTTTTACCGCCGCAACATCATACCCGGATCTGTATTTCAGATTGAAGATCAGTTCGACAGCAGGTATGTTTTCGTACCCCTGGCCTTTGCCTCTGATTTGTTCGCCTGCGGAACCAAACGCAACTCCATAGAAATTAAGCTGAAGCCCGGTACCGAAATTGAACCGGTGCAGCAAAGCTTGCAGGCCCTGCTGGGCGCTAAATTTTTGGTACAAAATTCCGACGAGCAGCATGCCGGCCTCATGCGGATTTTAAAAATTGAAAAGCTGTTCGTGTTCCTGGCGCTCAGCTTTATAGTGGTTATTGCCTCGTTCAACATCTTCGTATCGCTGGGTATGCTGGCAATAGATAAGAAGCGCGATATATCAGTCATGTTTGCGCTTGGGGCAACCCAGCAGCATATCAGGCGCATTTTCCTGCTCGAGGCCGTTCTGGTGGCTTTTACCGGCGCAACGGTAGGAATGGTGCTTGGCTACGCAGTTTGTGCAGTGCAGAAGCAATTCGGGCTGGTAGGCATGGGCATGGAAAGCGCCGTAATACAGGCTTACCCGGTAAAAATGCTTTGGAGCGACTTCTTTTTAATTGCCGGTTTTTTGGTGCTGATTACCTTAGGGGCCGGGGTATTGCCGGCGAATCGGGCGGCTAAGGGGATGGAAAGGGTGTAGAGCGGCCGGAGTCCGGGTATAAAAAACCGGCAGCAAACGAGCCTGTCAAAAAAGCAAGCGCGTAACCCGGTGTTACAAATTGGCGCGATTTCAGCTTGTTGTTTGAATCAAATCATAAAAAAGACCGCAGTAGGAAAAATTCCTGCCTGCGGCCTTGATATGCTTATGCTGAAAGGTAAAAGAGCTTTAGCTTATCGCCTGATGTTTATCATTCCGCTGCGGTGCAGGGGTTCATCGGCACGGCGGAGGCGAATGGTTTGTATATCGGCTATGTACCAGTATATGCCGGCGGGCAGCGGCAGGCCGGTCAGGTCGCGACCGTCCCAGTTAATATTGGGGTCGGCGTCACCGGAATAAACAAGGTAGCCCCAACGGTTATAAATGCGCACGGCTGCGCTTCGCACAAAGCCCGGTATGCTGCACCTGGGCCGGAAGTATTGGTTATACTCGTCGTCGTTGGGCGTAATTACGTTGGGCAGGTCGTAGAAGGTGCAATTGTCTTTACACACGCGCTGAGATTTCGGGCTTTCGTTCCCGCTGCGGTCTATGGCCGTAACCTGGTAGCAGCCGGCCAATGAACCCTTGTTCGAGTGCCTGAAAACGGTATCGGATGATGCCAGGGTGGCTATGGCTTTCAGGGTATCGTCGTCGTGCTCGGCATAGTAAACGCGGTAGGTTATTACATCGCTGTCGCAGGCGCTTACGTGGTTGGGGTGCCATGTAAGGGTGTTAATTATGTTTCCCCCGTCGCGCAGCACTTCGCAGCTGTAGCAGGGGGTAAGGTCCAGGCCGGGCAGGTCGCCGTCGGAGCCGGGTTCGCAGGGGGCAATGGTATCAGGCACCACGGCCGAAGCAATTTGTGAGCTGTCGAGAATGCTGAACTGCAGGCGGCTGTTCCCGTATTTGCCGCGGGCGGTTACAAAGTACCAATATTCGCGGTTAGGACGTAAAGGGCGATCAGGGCCGCCTTCATCGGTATAGCTGCCACCTTTGGGGCCTGCTGTTACACTGTCTATAAGCCTGAATTCCCGGTTGGGCTCTGTGCCGAAAGCGCGGTATATGTAGTTTTTAAGTCCGCCGTTATTCCAGGGCGCATCACGCTTCCAATTCAGGGTAACAGTAGTAGGGAAACCCTGCGCATGTAAAGATACCGTGCTTGCCGGGTCAGAATCAAGACTGTCGCCGGTAGATGCAAAGAAGGTGAGGCTGTATTCCGGCTGGTTGCCTGTGTTGGTTTTAACGGCTGTATCTACCACGGCGGTATCAGAAGCCAGGTTGCCGGTTCTTATAAGCACTCGGCCCACATCGCCTGTTTTAAGATTGCTTGCATCTTCTGCAGAAGGCACATCGCGGTTTATGCTGCGGTACAACTTATAGGTATAAGGCTTGGGGAAGGCAACGGTATCGGCCTGCAGGGGACGGGTGAACCATACGCGCACTTTGCCTTGGGCGCTGTCGGTATTAATAACAGATACCTTGCAGAAAACCGGGGCATCGAGCAGCAGGAATGCGGTATCCTGGGCAGAAAGGCAGCTTTTGCCTCCCTTCGGAAGCTTGAAAGAGGCAGTAAGGCGGTAGCTGTAGAGGTTGCCGCGGTGTAAATCAAAAGTATCGCGGAAGGTGCTTATGGTAGCCTTGGTGCGGCCTATGCGCGTATAGCCGAGCGCTTCAGGGTCGCCGCAATCGCAGCCCGATGGCTTAAAGTGTACCGAATCTATACGCCGCCAGATATACATGCTGTCGGCATTGGTGCATGGGCCGGTATTATAAGGTGTCCAGTTCAGGGTAATGCCGCCGTTAATGGCTTTGGCTGCCAGCCCGACGGGCGCAGGGCCTTTAACAGTAATGCGCCAGCCTGCCAGGTCGGTAAGCGCGGGCAATTGCTTGGGTATATCGGTGGCATCGAACTGCACATCATAAGCGCGGCTGCGTATATCAGCGCAGGTGGCGGCCCATGTGAAAACGCCTTTCACTTTCAGGCTGTCGCGTGGGTCGGGCACATTGCTTCCGGGCGTAAAAACAGCTTTACCGTCGGGTGCGAAAATGCCGCCGGCAGCGGTAAGGGTAATGCGGTCGGTATCAGGGTCAATGGCAGATATAATGCTGCGAATGCTTTCGCCGGCCATTAGGCAGGTATCTTTGGGTACGCGGAGCTTGGGCGGATGGTTTTTTGTATCAGAAATCTCAATCTGCATATCGCGCACCACGAAGCCGATTATAACGTTCCGGCCTTTGATTTTACGGTATTCAGTAAGCAGTATAGCCACGTTAAAGAGGCCTGCTTTGGCAGGCGCATTCCATGTAAGCGTGCCGTCTATGCTTATATTGCAGAAAGCGGTGCCCGTGCCGTCGGCCATGGTTCCGCCTGATTCAATATCGGGGAAGCGGTAACGGGTGCATTCAACCACTTCCCCGTTAACGCTTTGGCGGCTGGCCAATAATTTATAGCCTATGCTGTCTCCGTCGGCATCAAATGCTGCGGGGTTGTGCAGGTAAACACGACCTACAGCGCCGTCGTCAACGGGCGGGTGCAGCAGCTTGGGCGAGCTGTTGAAAGCCATGAGCGGGTCTACCACCACGCGGGTTTCTATATAAAAGTTATTTTGGTCAGAGCCCTCAATGTTCAGTACCGATTTGTTCCGGTTATCGCCCACAAAATACATGGTGTAGGTACCGGGTGCAGCGTAAGTGTGGTCAAATTTATAGGTGTTCTTTTGAATCTTTTTAGCAATGCCCACATCTACCCGCAGCAGCACCGGTGATTCCTGCGAAGCGCCGTCGCCGAAATACAAAATACTTGACTCCTGCTTTACAACCGTTCCGCCGCTGTTGGTGGCGCGCACATCGGTATAAAGGGTAAGTATCATGGTGAATCTCAGGGGATTGCTTACATCGCGGGTGGTTGTAATCTCGCCCGCTGCAATGTGCGAGGCATGCAGGCTCATGATGCCCGAGAGCAGCATTACAGGCAGCAGCAGCAAAGCCCGAAAAGAACCTAAAAAAAGTTTCATATTGGATTTTTCTCTGTTTAGACCCATTCCTAATAACAGGAAATTACCGGTCAGGTGTAATAAAATGGCTGCACGTACAGGTAAACAAATTATCTTGCGAACTGATATGGCTTTTAAGGGCCGGGCAGCGTATTTTCTTTTAGCTATTCTTTAAGAATTACCCTTCTCACTTAAAACACCTGAAGCGCCTGCATTGTTGTATTAATGTATTCGTTTCAGGGCCCGAAGGTCAGGCAATTTAACTAATTATCCGCCACGGAGGTCTGAAAATTAATATTTCAGGGCTTTTAAGGCAGGGGCTTTCAAAAACCCTTTAACCGAACCGCGTAAAACATACATGAGCTGGATTTCCAAAGCGCTCACAAGCTCACTCGGCCGCAAGTTGGCCATGAGCCTTACAGGCCTGTTTCTTGTCAGCTTCCTGCTGGTCCACATGGGCGGCAATGTGCAACTTTTTTATAACGACGGAGGCGACGCATTTAATACATATTCGAAATTTATGTCGACCTCGCCCATTATCAGGGTGCTGGAAATTGTATTGCTCGCCGGCTTCGTTACCCACATCTGGACATCGGTAATATTAACCAGGCGCAACGCAAATGCAAGGCCGGTTTCTTATGCCTACACACAACCCTCCCCCGGAGTAACCTGGTTCAGCAAAAATATGGGCCTGAGCGGCTCAATTGTGCTGGTTTTCCTCATTATTCACCTGCTGAATTTCTGGTTCCCGTACCACTACGGCAGCATGCCCACCAAAACCGATGCGCATGGTGAGCAAATAAAAGACATGTATGCCCTCGTGGAAAAAGTTTTCCGCCAGGAATGGTGGTACAGCATTTTGTATGTGCTGGCCTGTGTACTGCTTGGCTTCCACCTGAACCACGGCTTCTTCAGCGCTTTCCGCACGCTGGGTGTTGAGCATAAAAAATATACCCCCCTTATGAAGGCTGTAAGCCAATTCATCAGCGTGGTAATTCCGGCAGGCTTTGCGGCCATGCCACTATATTTCCTTTTAAAATAAACATCCGGGCTGTTGCCGGGTATCAAGACACCCGTGTAAGCCTGGCTTCGGAGTAAAAGGAATTGCTTTACCGGAAACGGCTGAACCAAAAATCCTTAACCTGCTCCCGAACCCTGCCGAACACGGTACATTATGCCGATGCGTTTTTCCCTGAAGAATAACCTTACCGGGTATTTTTCTGAAATGTGAAAACCACATAAGCATAAGAGCTTATTAAAGCATTGCCGGCCTGCCGCCTTTTTTGCGGGAACGCCAAGGCAAAAGCTTTAAGCTTATTGTTTTAATACCGCATTTTGCCCGGGCACAATACCCCTGATACCTGTGATACTTGATTCCAAAATTCCGGAAGGCGAGCTGGCCAAAAAGTGGACCAACCATAAGTTCAAGCTAAAGCTGGTGAACCCGGCCAACAAGCGTAAATTCGACATTATTATTGTCGGGTCGGGCTTGGCGGGCGCTTCTGCGGCGGCCAGTTTGGGCGAGCTTGGCTATAACATTAAGCTGTTCACCTATCACGACAGTCCGCGCCGTGCGCACAGCATTGCGGCGCAGGGTGGTATTAACGCAGCCAAAAACTACCAGAACGACGGCGACAGCGTTTACCGCCTCTTCTACGATACCATTAAAGGCGGCGATTACCGCGCCCGCGAAGCCAACGTGCATCGCCTGGCCGAGGTAAGCGTGAACATAATAGACCAATGCGTGGCGCAGGGCGTTCCCTTTGCCCGCGAATACGGCGGCCTGCTGGATAACCGTTCTTTCGGTGGCTCACAGGTAAGCCGCACTTTTTATGCCCGCGGACAAACCGGGCAGCAGCTTTTGCTGGGTGCATACAGCGCCCTCAGCCGCCAGGTTGGCGCAGGCAAAGTTAAAATGCACACCCGCAGCGAGATGCTTGATCTTGTAACCGTTGACGGCGTGGCAAAAGGCATAGTAACCCGCAACCTGATTACCGGCAAAATAGAATCGCATGCAGGCCATGCCGTGCTGCTTTGCACCGGTGGTTACGGTAACGTGTTCTTCCTGAGCACCAATGCCATGATGTGCAACGTTACCGCAGCCTGGCGCGCACACCGCCGCGGCGCATTGTTCGGTAACCCCTGCTTTACACAAATTCACCCTACCTGCATACCGGTATCAGGCCACTATCAGAGCAAGCTCACCCTCATGAGCGAAAGCCTGCGTAACGACGGCCGCGTATGGGTACCCCTTGCCGCCGGCGATAAACGCGCCCCCGGCGATATACCCGAAGCTGAACGTGACTATTTCCTCGAACGCCGTTACCCGGCATTCGGTAACCTGGTGCCCCGCGATGTGGCCAGCCGCAACGCCAAAAACGTTTGCGACGAAGGCCGCGGCGTAGGCGCATCGGGCCTGGCCGTTTACCTTGATTTTGCAGCCGCCATTGAGCGCGACAGCCTGGCCAAGGTAGAAGCCAAATACGGCAACCTTTTCGATATGTACCAGCAGATTACGGGCGAAAACCCGTACAAAGTGCCTATGCGCATTTACCCTGCCGTACACTATACCATGGGTGGCCTTTGGGTAGATTATAACCTGCAAACCACCATTAAGGGACTTTACTCCCTGGGTGAAGCCAACTTCTCAGACCACGGCGCAAACCGCCTTGGCGCTTCGGCGCTCATGCAGGGCCTTGCCGACGGCTATTTTGTAATTCCCTTCACAATTGGTGATTACTTTGCCAATATGACCAAGGAAGAAGCCAAATTAGCTTCGCCCGACAGCGCACCGTTTAAGGCTGCAGAAGCCGAAGTAAGGGAGAAAATAAGCAAAATACTCAGCATAAAAGGCAACCGCACGGTAGATGAAATTCACCGCGATCTGGGCCATATTATGTGGGAATACTGCGGCATGGCCCGTAATGCCGAAGGCCTGCAAAAAGCCAAAGCTGAAATACGCAAGCTGCGTAACGAGTTCTGGACCAATGTAAAAGTATCGGGCGCTAACGAGGAGTTTAACCAAACCCTTGAGAAAGCCCTGCGCGTTGCAGATTTCCTTGAGCTCGGCGAGCTGATGGTAGACGATGCTTATAACCGCAACGAAAGCTGCGGCGGCCACTTCCGCGAGGAGTACAGCACGCCGGACGGCGAGGCCAAACGCGACGATGCCAATTACACCTACGTTGCCGCCTGGGAATATAAAGGCCCCGGTGAAAGCGAGCTGCACAAAGAGCCCCTCGTGTTCGAGAACGTAAAGCTTACTGAGCGCAGCTACAAATAAGAATAATAGCTGTCAGGCAGGGCAATATGCCCAAAGGGCGGGCTTAAGGCCCGCATATACAAATTAATTAATTATCCGGCCGGTGAGGCTGTACAGGCCGGGCTTTGTCAATTGAAGACATAATATGAAACTGAAGCTGAAAATCTGGAGGCAGGCAAACACTGCCGCCCCCGGGCAAATGAAGGATTACGATGTGAACAACGTGGGCGAAGACATGTCGTTCCTCGAAATGCTGGATGTGCTTAATGAAGACCTGCTGCACAAAGGCGAAGACCCCATTGCATTCGACCACGATTGCCGCGAAGGAATTTGCGGAACGTGCTCATTGTATATAAATGGTCGTCCGCACGGGCCGCAGCGTACCACTACCTGCCAGCTGCACATGCGCACCTTTAACGACGGCGAAACCATTCACATAGAACCCTGGCGTGCCAAGGCCTTCCCCGTGGTGAAAGACCTCGTGGTAGACCGCAGCGCCTTCGACCGTATTATTCAGAAAGGCGGCTTCGTATCGGTTAACACCGGTTCGGCACAGGATGCCAACAATTTGCCCATAGGCAAAGAAGTGGCCGACGAAGCTTTTGAAAGCGCTACCTGCATAGGCTGCGGAGCCTGTGTGGCTGCCTGTAAAAACGCATCGGCCATGTTGTTCGTGGGCGCTAAAATATCTCAGCTCGCGCTGTTACCTCAGGGTCAGCCTGAAGCTGCCCGCCGTGCAGAAGCCATGGTTGCCCAAATGGACGCTGAAGGTTTCGGGGCCTGTACCAATACCGGTGCCTGCGCCGCCGAATGCCCCAAGAGCATCAGCATGAGCAATATTGCCCGCCTGAATCGCGAGTACTTCGGCGCCAAGCTGAGCAGCGAGAATGTGTAAAGCCTGAAAACTTAGATTATATAAGTATAACAAAAATGGCCTGCAGCAATGCGGGCCATTTTTGTTGGGAGATAAAAAGCTCCGGGATTATCAGCTGTTTAATAATTCCATTACCTTACTGATAAGCATACTTTCGAGATAGTATAATACGGGCATCTCGGGTACTTTAATCTTCACTGTTAATCATCTCCATAACCCTGTTCACATCTTTATTCACGAAATAAGATTCGCAGCCGGTGCCATTAGGCACTGAAACCCTGATTAAAGTGCCTTCATGCAAGCCTTTACCGGGTGTGCAGGGTGCAATTTGCAGAATGTAATCTTTGTTAATATAATAAGTTTCCGGCTCTGCTATGGAAAACAGCCAGGATGTCTTGCGCAGGCTCCAATCGCAGGCCTGCCCTTCAAATTTTATGATTTTAGCCATGTGGGGTTTGTAGTTTTTAATTTCGCAGTTAAAAATTAAACTTAGATCCGGATTTCTTAAGTTTAAATATTTTCTGATGCGGTTTTATTCTGTTTTCATTCTGTTGTTTCCCGTGCTGCCTTTATACGCACAAGATTCAGGACCGTGCAATTTCGGAAGCTTCCACTCAAAGAACACAAAAATTAACGGCCTTTCCATAGGTGCCTTTACAACGTATGACGATTAAAGAAATGTAATTTACCGGATTCCTATTCCGGCTTAGAAATGGCGCTTATTGCAAACAAAACCTTGTAATTAAGTGAATTACCACCGGGAAACAGGCACTTGCGTGGGCGGAATGATTTTCACAGAAGATTGCTTATCGCGAACTCACATTATATTGCAATAACTCATTGAATGAATGTATATTAAACAAGCTGACATGAAGGAATTTAAGCCTGGCATGGTACTCAAAATATTTGCCATATTATTTGCAGCGCTGGAATTTTGGCTTTTCTGCCGCATGCTTTACGAGGATGATGTAAGAGGTCGCATTTTCCAAAACCCGGTAATCGGCTTTTCTTATCTTGCTTTTCTTGTTGGCTTCCCTTTGTTCCTGTTAATCACATCATTCCATGATCGCGTTAAAATTTACGCGAATAAGGTAGCCATACGAACCATATTCGGCGAAAAAGAAATACTTTTTAAGCATGTAAAGGGCATACGCATAACCGAAGATATATACGGCTACAGCAGTATAGCCATAATTCCTAAAAGCAGCGAGCATAAGGGCCTATCGGTTAGCCGTTGGTATAACAAAAAAGACAATAATGAAATAGCAGCACTGCTTTCGGAGAGGTTGGCGAATATTGATGAAATTATTGCTGCCGACTTATTACAAAGCGTACTGAATAACGAAGCATTTGGCATTAACCGGGAACGGAGGCTGCAAAATGTTGAGGCCGCCCAACAGCAGGTAAAATGGCTGAATATAATTTCAGTTATTGCGGCTGCATGGGCCCTGCTGCTGCCCGATTATGCTTACGATTATATTATTGGCGCCTGCATAGTAATTCCCTTAATAACGCTTGCGGCAATACGCCTTTCAAATGGCTTAATAGGCTTTTCAGAAACTACGGCGAAGCCGGTTCTTCCTGCATTTGCAGTAATTGCCTTGTCGCTGCGCATGCTGCTCGATTACAATATAATTGATCACGAAAAAATTTGGAACCTGGTGTTTTTTATAGTTGCGGCCCTGATGCTGCTCTTTTTGCAGGGTAACAAGGCTGAATGGAAAAACTTCAGGTCTGCGAATGCCCTCATAAAAGTTTTCATGGTATCTGCCGGTGTTTTCATAAGCGGTTTTTACGCATTCGGTTTGGTAATAGCCATTAACTGCGTGTACGATACTTCTAAGGAAAAGATATACTTTGCCCCGGTTTCCGATATGCACGTGCATATTGATAAGCACCATATTGATTACATTATAAATACCGGCCCGCTTCCCGGCCTGCCCGAAGGAACAAGCGCAACAGTACCATATACTTTATACCATAAGCTCAATAAGGGCGATAAGGTTGATGTGCATATAAGGCCCGGGGTATTAAAAATTCCGTATTATTATGTGGGCAGGTAAAGACTCCGTATTTAGCCATTTCAAAATGTTTAGGACCTGCATTTTTCTGCGCTCTTACAAAATATTTTAACTTGCGGGCATTATCAGATTGCATTCAGGCAGGCAATTGCCCGCTGAAATTATTAATACGCAATCAGGCATTCGGCCCATATTACCTTATTAATACACGCTCCCCCGCACAACATGGAACACCTGCTAACAACAAACAACCTCAGCCGCAAACAGGCCACCCCAAGAGGACCTGTACGCACCTGCAAAGGCTGGACCCAGGAGGCCGCCCTCCGCATGCTTCACAACAACCTTGACCCCGATGTGGCCGAACGCCCCGAGGACCTGGTTGTTTACGGCGGCACAGGTAAAGCCGCCCGAAATTGGGACGCCTTCGAGCTCATTGTAAAGGCGCTCAAAGATCTTGAAGACGATGAAACCCTGCTCATTCAATCAGGCAAGCCGGTGGGTATTGTGCCTACGCATAAAGATGCTCCCCGTGTGCTCATCAGCAACAGCATGCTGGTTCCGCATTGGGCCAATTGGGAAACCTTCCGCGAACTGGAGGCTAAAGGCCTCACCATGTACGGGCAAATGACCGCCGGCTCATGGATTTACATAGGCTCGCAGGGCATTGTGCAGGGCACCTATGAAACCTACGCCGAAGTAGCCCGCCAACACTTTGGCGGCAGCCTGAAAGGCACCCTGAACGTAACTGCCGGGCTCGGCGGCATGGGCGGCGCCCAACCCCTTGCCATTACCATGAACGAAGGCGTATGCCTTGCTGCCGAGGTGGAAGATTGGCGCATGGAAAAACGCCTGCAAACCCGTTACCTCGACCGCAAGCTTGCTGATATAGACGAAGCCATAGACCTTGCCCTTTCTGCCAAAGAAGCCGGTGAGGCTGTGAGCATTGGTGTGCTTTGCACAGCTACTGCCCTGCTCCGCCGCCTGCTTGAACGCGGCATTATACCGGATACCCTTACCGACCAGACATCGGCGCACGATGCCCTTACCGGTTACCAGCCCGATACCATTAGTGTTGAGCAGGCTCGCGTACTTCGCCGCGATTCGCCCGCTGAGCTTATAGAGCTTGCACTCGATACAATGGCATCGCATGTGAAACTGATGCTGGAAATGCAGCGCAAAGGCGCAGTTACCTTTGATTACGGTAACAACCTCCGCGGGCAGGCGCATGATAAACGCCATGTAAAAGATGCCTTTAATTTCCCCGGCTTCGTACCCGCTTACATTCGTCCCTTGTTTTGCGAAGGCAAGGGCCCGTTCCGCTGGGTGGCCCTCAGCGGCGACCCCGAAGACATTTACCGCACCGATGCCCTTATGCTTGAGCTTTTCCCCGAAGACAAGGCCCTTGCCCGATGGCTGAAGCTTGCCCGTGAAAAAATTGCCTTTCAGGGCCTGCCTGCCCGCATCTGCTGGCTCGGCCAGGGCGACAGGGAAAAGGCCGGCGTAGCCTTTAATCGCCTGGTGCATGAAGGCAAGCTGAAAGCCCCCATCGTGATTGGCCGCGATCACCTGGATACCGGTTCGGTTGCAAGCCCCAACCGCGAAACCGAAGCCATGAAAGACGGCAGCGATGCCATTGCCGACTGGCCGGTACTAAATGCCCTCATGAACACGGCCGGGGGCGCTGGCTGGGTAAGCCTGCACCATGGCGGCGGCGTTGGAATTGGCTACTCAATTCACGCCGGAATGGTTATAGTGGCCGATGGTACCGAGGAAGCCGAGCGTCGCCTGCGCCGTGTGCTGCATAACGACCCCGCAATAGGGGTAATTCGCCACGCCGATGCAGGATACGATATTGCAGCCGATACCGCGCGTAAGCATCGCCTGAACATTAGCGACAGGCTGAACCGCATTTAAGCAAGCCGGCAACTGTAAAACACTTGCGTTGCAAAGCCCCCGGAAACCGGTTAATCAAGCCGGATTCCGGGGGCTTTTAATATTTAAGCAATATTATGTTTCATTCCGTATGAACAGTGTTCAATACGCTTGTATCAGAATATAATATTGAATTATCTGATATTTACATATCAATGTTTGGCTCATTAAGCAAGCCGCCTGTTTAAACTGTGGAATATTATGCAAACAGAACCAGGGTGAATTGGCCGGCACAGGGCTTGCGAAGGTCTTATATGTCGCCCTCCCGATATTGGCAGTGTGGCAATAAAAAAACCAAACCAAAACCACTTAAAACAATCCCGGAAGGGAAACGAAAGCCATGAACAAGCAAGGAAATGATTCAGCATCACGTAATAACGAAAGTGTTTCAACTACCCGCAAAGCAGCGCAAAGCACTAAAACAGGCGGCGCGAGCAAAACCGGCAGCAGCCCAAAAACAAGCTCGAAATAGTTTGCGGTAATACTGCGCATTTCATGATGAAAAAAATCAGGAAGCTGCCGTTCAATATCGGCAGCTTTTTTTCGTTTTTTATCGGGAAAGCGTATTGTGGTTTAACAAAATACGCTATCTTCGCAACCGAAAAATGCCAAACCCTGTTTATAGCCCATATAACAAGGCAGGCGTTTTGCTTAATTGCATGCTAATTAAACCATTCCGATAAAGTTTTCCCCCTTACACCAGGAATTGAAACTAAAATCCCGTCCTGCCGCAGGAGATAAGCCTCCTGCAAATATTGCCTCGCTTAGCAGCAAGGATGCATGGCTCAAAATATGCGCCTATTGCGCCTACCAGGAACGCAGCCGCACCGAAATCATGGAAAAGATGCGCCATTACGGCCTCGGCCAGGAAGCAGGGCAGGAATTAATGAACAGGCTTGAGCAGGAGAATTTTTATAGTGAGCAGCGCTTTGCCAATGCCTATGCCGGCGGCAAATTTCGTATGCTGCACTGGGGCAAGCTCAAAATTAAGCAGGGCCTGCGCGCCAACGGCGTAGGGCTTGCCGAAATAAAGGTAGCTTTTGAGCAGGAAATACCTGAAGAAGATTATGTAGACGGCCTTCAGCGCCTGATTGAACGTAAAGAAAACACCCTTACAGAGGCTTCGCCCATGTTGCGCAAGCAAAAGCTTATCAGCTATGCTTTAGGCAAAGGCTATGAGCTTGATTTGGTGCTCGATATACTGGGTACTGAACTGGTTGCATTGCGGGCTTAAGCCAAAGGCTAGCCTGCTGCCTGAGAGTAAAAAAACATAAATGTCCCCCGATGACTTGTAAGCCTTAACAGGCTGATTCAGTTGCAGCGGGGGATTTTTTTATGCCTTCCGGCGTCGAAAAAGGACAGGCTATTGTTTAATTACCTGCCGGTTTGTATGGAAGTGTATGCCTAAAGACAAGATGGAAATGCTTAGCAGCCACAGCCAATAGCCGGAATTTCTGTGCAGTATTGGCGCTTCAAAGGTATAATCTGCCTGTATTAGAATGTTGTGCCAAAAGAGAGGAGATACCGCAAGTACAAAGGCTGCTTTAGAAACATCTGCAGTATTCTTACTTTTTCCCGTGAATAAAAATACAGAGAGCAGCAGAACGGGGTTAGCCAACCATGCCAAAAATTCTAAATATCCCGAAAGAAAAAATGCAGCGGGACCACTTGCTAATAAATGCCATCCTTTAATTTCATTTATACCGAAATCATACGTAACATCATTAAATGCAGGCCCCTTATAGGTGAAGGCAGGCAGAAATAAGGAAAGCAAATAAAAAAACAGGCTGATGCAAATTATAAGCTTGGGTCGCCTTAGAACCGATTCAGAATAGCTTAAAAAAATTGGCTGATTTTGCATGCTGCTCTATATCATAAATTGCAAAAAGACTGTTCCCAAAGACAAGAGGCTTAACCCTGATGCCGAAGGAACAGTCAGTGTGGTATATTGACAAAGCGGCTAAGTACCAATTAAAGCGGGCCGCAGATAAACCTCAGAACCCTGCAGCTGCTGCTCTTTCCTCTTCCCGGAACTTGTTAGCCATGCGTTCGGTAAGCTGGTGAACGGCGTGGGCCATTTCTTCGTCCTGGGTGCTGTTGAGCAGCAAATCGCCGATGCTTCCCATCATTTGAATCACGAAGTTTTTCATATCAGGCACTTCCATGTCTTTTGTCCACAGATCGAGCTTCATGATATCTTTATGATTATGGTCCCACAGTGCCAGGCTGAATGCGCGTACCTCTTCGGCAACACCGGGCTTATCGGTAGCATCCCAGCTTATTTTTTCAGGGAGGTTCTCTTCATCTAGGGTAATTTTTAGGTTTACTTCTGTCTGACGCATACGGCGAATCTTAATTTATAATTGGAGCAGGCTGCAATGCCGGGTTTATAATCGGCTTGCAAGTTAAGGCATTTTTGCGGTTGAAGCCATAAAGGCTCGCCGATGAGCAAAGCAGGTAAAGTACCGGCACCTGTGTCGGGAACCTGTTAAACCTGAAAACGAAACTTTTGTTCTGAAAAATCAGGACTAAGGTTGGGCCCCTGACCTATTTAGCTGAGTTTATATTTATTACAAACACGTTACCGCTGGTATCGCCTTTAATCCAGGCTCTTTGGTTCCTGAATTTAACCTGGCCCTTACCGATGCCCTTTACCCGGAATGAGTAGTCTTTGCGACCTGTAGGTGCGCCCATCATGCCTTTTTTCTTTTCGAGCTTAGTGGTCGTGGTTTTCCAAGACTCAACAAGGCTGTTGCATGAATCCTCAATAGCCCAGGCATAGCCGGTAGTCTTGTTTTCAACCAGCTCGGCAGAAATTATGGTTGCTTTCCGTGGCCTTATACACCATAGTCTTAGCCTTTTTCTTCGGCGGACCGGCAACAGCAACACAGCAAAGCAGGCATACGCATGCTGATAACAGGAAGTAGAGCTTTTTGAATGTGTTCATGAGAAAGGTATGTGTGATATGGTTGGGCTTGGAAAGGTAAAAAATGACAGGCCTTACGTAGCAGGCTTATTTTATTGGCGGTAACCCAAAATAATACGGTATTGGCCCTGTAAGTTGAAACAAACTTATAACAATACGGGCACAATAAAAAACAATACCATTTGAATATTATATACAACTATAAATAGAAAATTACAGTTTTACAAGTGTGGCGCCATAAAGTGAATTCGAGCCTGTTTAATGGTTACCTGTCCTGTAAGCATTATACATGCATGCGATGAAGAGATTGTGTTGGATGTTATTTCAACGTCTGTTGAATTTATAATTTCGAAACCGACGGAGACATCCGCGTATTTAATGCAAAGTTTTCTGAAGGTTTAGCCTCCCACCGCACCGCTTTTCAAACATGGCCTGATTTAATAAATGCATCTTTCCTCACCGATTAAAACAAGGAGGTGTATATTGGAATTATAAATGAGCGTGCAGCTGTATTATTTGCCGACCGATAGTCAGTCTTTTTGCAATCACCTGCCGGGACTGCTATCTTCGCACCCGTTCATGGAAAAAGTAATATTGCAGGCATTTTTAAGGAGTATTCCCGCCGGGCTTTGTGCCGTGTTTTTATTTTTCAGCACAGCCTGCAACAGCGAAACCGCACCCGATTGCCTGAAAAGCACGGGGCCTACCGTTCGCATTCCACGCGCTTTTAAGCACAGCAGCCAACTTTTTGTAAGCGACAATATTAACGTCACACTTAGCCCCCTGCCGGCTCATACCCTTGAGCTCGAAGGCGGCAGAAACGTATTGCATAAAATAGCGGTAGATACTTTTGATGTGCTTGCATTCGAAAATCAAAACACCTGCGATTTTGTACGCAGCTACAAGCGCCCCATAAACGCATACCTGGCCGATACAGCCATTGAAAACATCAGGCAATTCGGCTTCGGCGATATTAAAACCACCGATACCATAACCGGCCCCCACTTCCAGGTGCAGGGCTACGGGGCAGGCAATATAGATTTGCAGCTGAACAACCAATTCACAAACCTCGACTTAAACGGTTTCGGGAACCTGCGACTGACCGGCCGCACCCGGCTCCTGAAAGCATACCAGCTCAAATACTACCGCCTTGATGCCCGCAGTTTCAGCGCCGATACCTGCATCATAGGCCTTGACGGCGAAGGTGATTTACACCTGAATTGCAACACTTATTTAAAAGCACATATTCGCGGCCCGGGCAATGTTTATTATTCAGGGAACGCAGTGGCAGAGCGCTCGGGCAGCGGAAGCGGTAAGCTTATTAAAGAGTAATAAAACAACCCCGGCTAAAACGTGTTATTTTTGCAGATGCGCTGCGCCATAGCTTTGCACGGGTATTAATTCCTGTAAATTGAAATGGCAGGCAAACACTTGTTTACGCACCGAAAGCTTGGAACTACCCATTAAAATATCGCCGGGGGCATTGGGCCAAATCAGGCACATCATAGCCAATAAGAATATTCCGGCAGATTATGCCCTGCGCATAGGCGTAAGGGGCGGAGGCTGCGCCGGCCTTGGCTTCGTACTCGGTTTCGACAAGCCTAAAACCGGCGACGATACCTATACCCTTGATGAGCTGCGCGTTTTAGTGGAAAAAAAACACACCATGTACCTGATTGGCCTGCTCGTAGACTGGCAGGACCCCACCGAAACCGAAGCCGGAGGCTTTTTATTCGTGAACCCCGAAGCTTTGGCAAGGGAAACAGCTGCCAAACAGGTCGAGGCAGAAAAAGCTTAGCACGGCAATTTTTTCAGAATTAATTTCTGCGGCATTAAACCTTTTTAATGTGAGCCGGTCTTAGTTGCATTACCGGCATGAGGTCCGATTGCCGGTTAACAGTTCCGCTCCAAGAGCTTGACTTGCTATGAATAAACCGGGCTTGCCCCAAAGGCAGCCTTCAGCTTTACATCTTCATTACCCAATTCGGCCAATTCAAATTAAGGAAAGGGCAGGCAAGCGCAGGTTTGCCTGCCCTTAATTATTTCCGGCTTAGGGCAGTATGCGTTTTCTTTATCTTGAACATATAGGTACATGCTGCGTTTAATATTGGTTGGTTTATAAAAACCGCCTAATGTTCCGGCTATTCGGCTTAATTTCAGGCTGAAATAATTTATGCATACATCTCCTATTCGCCTGGTTGTATTACTGGGCATCATATCGGTTTTCGGAATAATTGCTTTACAGGTAAAGTGGTTCCAAAACGCATACGCCCACGAGGCCATCCGGTTCGACAGGAGCGTACGAATAGCCCTGCGCATAGTGGCCGAAAACCTGGCCATTAGCAACAACTCGGCCGCGCCCAGCCAAAGCATAGTAGACCAGCACGGCAGCAATGTGTATGTAGTAAACACAAACAGCCATATAGATGCCGACCTGCTTGAAAAATACCTGCTCACCGAATTTAAGACCCATGAAATAGATACCGTTTTTGAATACAGCATTTATGACTGCAGCTCCGAAAAGCTGGTTTACGGCAATTACGTAGGTAAAAGCCACAAAGATTCGCATTTGCAGCAGGAGCTCAGCAAACTGCCCAAGTACAACAAAACGCTGAATTATTACTTCGTGGTGTCCTTTCCCTCAAGGGCCAATTACATGGCCGGGCAACTCGATTTCTGGATGCTTACGTCGCTCATTTTACTGGTCGTGATTTTCTTTTTCGGGTATGCCATGTTCGTTATTTTGCAGCAAAAGCGGCTTTCGGAAGTGCAGAAAGACTTTATTAACAACATGACCCATGAGTTTAAAACACCCATAAGCACCATCACCATTGCCGCCGGCGTGCTCGCCGACCCTGCCATTGTTGAAAACCCGGCCCGCCTGAAAACCTATGCCAATATCATAGGCCAGGAAAGCAGCCGCCTCTTCGGGCAGGTTGAAAAAGTATTGCAAATGGCCAGGCTCGACCGCGGCGAAACCAAGCTGAATCTTGAATTGCTTGACCTGCATGCTGTTGCCTTGCAGGTGGTGCAAACCATTTGCCCCGGCCTGAGCCCTGAAGAGCCGGAAATAAACCTCTCAGTTTTTGCCCCCGAAGCATTTATACTTGCCGACCGCCTGCACCTGACCAACATTATTTTCAACCTGCTTGATAATGCCGTGAAATACAGCCCCGGCCGCGCCCATATAACCCTGCGCAGCGAGCTGAAAGGCAATAAGATTGTATTCAGCGTATCTGATACCGGGCAGGGCATACCTCAAAAATACCAGGGGAAAATATTCGATAAATTCTTCAGGGTTCCAACCGGGAATGTGCACGATGTAAAAGGTTTCGGGCTGGGCCTGAACTATGTGCGCAATATTGTGCGTGCCCACCACTGGAAAATAAGCCTGCAAAGCGTGCCCGGGCAAGGCAGCACGTTTACAGTTAGTATACCAACGGCAAGGTGAAAATAAAAGCAATTGCTCACTTCTGCAAGCTGTAAAAAGAAAGAATGATTAAGGCTGAATTTGCTTCAGAATTGCTGCATTTAAGAGAACTATTAATAAATTACCCCGCATCTGTTAATAAAAAGCTATGACCGCCGATAAGCCCCGCATACTCTACGTTGAAGATGATCTGAACCTTGGTTTCGTTACCGCAGATAACCTTGTGCTCCAGGGCTTCGATGTGCAGCATGTAACCGACGGCCTGACGGCCCTGCAACGCTTCGGTGCCGAAGCGTTTGACATTTGCGTGCTCGATGTGATGCTGCCTAAAATAGACGGCTTCGAGCTGGCCCGCCGAATCCGCAGCCTGAACGACCAGGTGCCCATTTTAATGCTCACCGCCCGCAATATGCGCGAAGACAGGCTTGAGGGCCTGCGTACCGGCGCCGATGATTATATTACAAAACCCTTCAGCATAGAGGAGCTGGTTTTAAAAATCAGGATTTTCCTGAAAAGGAGCGCCGTAAAAGCGCCGGAAGCCAAAACCCCTGCCGAAGCCGAGAAATACACCTGCGGCAAATTCCTGCTTGATTTTGCCAACCTGAAGCTTTCACAGCCTGCCAACCCCGAAATTGCCGCCGAAAGCCTTACCCTGCGTGAAGGCCAGCTTATGCGCCTGCTCTTCCGCAAGCCCGATGTGCTTATACCCAGGGAAGAAATACTTAGCCTGCTTTGGGGCAACGACGATTATTTCAGCGGCCGAAGCCTGGATGTTTTTATAAGCCGCATGCGCAAATACCTGAAAGCAGACCCCATGCTGCAGGTGGAAAACGTGCATAAAGTTGGTTTTATGATGAAAACCAGGTAACAAAGGGGCAGGTTTCAAGGGTAAAGCCAAATTTGATGCAGGCTTTCAAATACATGCTTTTCGGCAATTAAGTATATATTGCATCGTTTACCCGTATGGCAATGCCATTGCGGCATTTAAAACCGGAGCGCTCATTTAGCCCTTCCACCGAAGCACAAACCCCGCACCGGGTTTGCACCGTTTTTCCGAATGATTCTGAAACCTACGAAAACATTTCTTTCTGCGGCAGGGCCTGGCAGGCTCTTGCAAATTATGTTCTTTGCCATGCTCTGCACCGGCCTGGCTTCATGCGGAAAAAGCAATAAAGAAAAAGCAGCCGAAACGCAGGCAGCCGCTGAAACAGTGGATGTTTCCGGTGTAAAGCTTCAAAAAACGCCTGATTTTAACGGCGACAGCGCATATCTGCTGGTAAAAAAACAGGTAGATTTTGGTCCGCGCATACCCAATAAGCCGGCACATAAGGCCTGCGCCGCATGGCTTAGCGCAAAGCTGAAACAATACGGATCCGAAGTTACCGTACAGGATTTTACTGCTAAGGCATTTACAGGCGAAATGCTTGATTTGCATAACATTATAGGCAGCTATAACCCCACAGCATCGCGCCGTATTTTGCTCACTGCACACTGGGACACCCGGCCCTTTGCCGACCAGGACAGCCATAATCCTGATAAATCTTTCGACGGTGCCAACGACGGCGGCAGCGGCGTGGCTGTATTGCTCGAAATTGCCCGCAACCTGCAGCAAAGCAAGCCTACAGTAGGTGTTGATATTATACTTTGGGACGGCGAAGACTTTGGCGAAAACCGCGATTATATGCCCGATGAAAACGAGGAGCCCGGCAAATGGTGGTGCCTCGGCAGCCGATACTGGAGCGAGCACAAGCACATTCCCAATTACTCGGCATTCTTCGGCATTAACCTGGATATGGTGGGCGGGCCCAATGCCCGCTTCGCTAAGGAAGGGCAAAGCATGCAATATGCACCCACTGTTACTGATCGTGTTTGGCAATACGCCCATGCCCTGGGCTATAGCAAGGCATTCCCCGACAACGTGGTTGAAGGCATTACCGATGACCACATAAACGTGAATCGTTATGCCAAAATAAACATGATAGATATTATTGAGTATGAAAACTCCGACGGGAACTTCTTCTCGCCCACATGGCATACCCATAACGACGATATTAACCACATAGATAAAAACAGCATGCAGGCTGTAGGCCAAACCCTGCTGCAAACCCTGTGGCAGCAGCAGCCTGAAATTAACCCATAAAGATTATCTCAATATGGCATGCGGTAGTCTGGCACTGCGGAAGTATACTTTTATATGCTAAAGAACCTATTGGAAAAACAATATTGAGCGGCTTTAAACCTGCCAATATTTAGCGCCGGTATTTAGCAAAGAGGTTGGGTTCTTATTTATTTTGGCAGGGTTGCGTATTCAAAAAATCAATCCTTATAGCGCCATTCCTTACCCAAAATAAGCTGTTCTTTCAGGTTCTGCTGTTCCAGGAACTTGCGGGTATCGGCTTGGTTCAGCCGGGTGGCGGGCAATGTATCGGCGTCGGCAAGGGCATAGAGCATCATGGCTACGGCCATTACATTGTGGTCCATCCATTCCTTTTTAACCGATTTCATCACATCGCAATCGGCATGGTAGCAATCATTCACTATTTGGGGCAGGTTACCGTTGGGGCTTGTAACCGGTATGCCCTCAAGCATATAAGGCTGGTGGTCGCTGTGCAGTTCAGCTTCTGAAGTATTGTAGTTCTTATACGTAGAGTCGGCCTCCTTCATAACAGTGCCGATTCGGTTAAAAAAAGCCTCGGCTTCAGGGCGGCCATAGGTGTTGAAACCTGTGGGGTCGCCGGTCATATCAAGGTTAATCATATACTTAACCGGGCTGCTGCGTTTTGGGTGCTTACGCATTGGCTCAGTGAGCGCCTTACTGCCATAAAGCCCCTGCTCTTCGCCCATAAAAAGCGTAAAGCTGATGCTGCGTTTGGGCTTCAGGTTGAGCACTTTAAATACGCGGGCCACTTCAAGCACGGTAAAGCTGCCGAGTCCGTTATCAATGGCCCCGGTACCGAGATCCCAACTGTCAAGGTGTCCGCCGATAACAATGGTTTCTTTGGCTTTGCTGCTGCCTTTAAGCTCTGCCACCACATTCCTGGCCTCGGCTGTTTCAGACTTATTGGTCATGCTGATTTGCGCCATCAGCTTCTCGTCTTTCATCCAGGCCCTTATCTGCCTGCCCGATTCGTTTGAAATGCAAATTGCCGGTATGCTGATGAGCCCGCCGTCTACCGAAGCGGTGCCGGTTAAGAGCGTTTTGCCGGGAGCGCTGTTCACAAACATGGCCCCTATGGCGCCGTATTTAATGGCGAGTGCGGTTTTTTCGCTGCGGTGCAGGTTATTGGCTTTGTCAGTTTCGTTGCAGGCATCGCAGCCAATGTTCAGCATGGCTACTTTGCCGCGCATATTCAGCTTCAGGCGCTCGAAATCTGCAGGCAGGCCGTTGCCGGCATCTACTATGCCCGCGCTTACGTTTGCTTTTACAGGACTGTGGGCCAGGGTAACAGCACGCACCTGCACAAAGTTATCGCTGTTGAAGGGCACAATTTCCAGCATCAGGCTGTCGCGCTCCCAGTTGCGGAAGGCAAAGGGCTTAAATTCAGGTATGTAACCGTATTGGGCAAGCATACTGTGCGCCAGTTCCTCGGCCTTTTTGCCGTGCTCGGTGCCGGTAAGCCTGTGACCTATTTTCTCGGTAGCAGATTTAAGATTGGGATATGCCAGGCAGTTTTTACTTACCTCAGACTTAATGGCCTTAAAAACACCGCTTAGCTCCGGGGCGCGATCTTGTGCCGATACATCGGTAAAAAGTATGAAGACCAGCGCCGGCACCATTGCCGGGAAATAAAAGCGACTCATTAAGAATCAGATAGACTGTGCAAAAATAAGCAATATTTCATCACCGACACTTTCTAAATTTGCCGTATTGAAGGGTTTCTGATACACCGGTTTATAAGGCCTGCTGCCCTATGAAACCAACCGGCTGTAAAAGCGGGCAGCATTGG
>JAZKBN010000022.1:31546-56059 GCA_040388605.1 Bacteroidota bacterium
AAAATAAGCAATATTTCATCAACCCCGATTTCTAAATTGCCTTCATTAAGTTACATTTCAGCAAATTACCGCATGTTTTTTGCCTGCTGCCTGGTTTAATTGAAAACAGTACCAAAAGTCCGGCGCCTGTTTCTCGCATAGGCTGCCAAGGCCGCAACAACGCATGCAGCTCTGACGAAAGTATATTCCTGTTATTTGGGTATAACTTGCATAAGCAGCCTCTTTATTAACAGTACCTTTAATACAATTATCAAAGCCCATTGTAACCTATGAAAACGCAAACAGGTTTAAGTAAAGCCTTATTTTACATCAGCATACTCCTGTTTACCATTTTTGCGCCTGAATCGCTTCCTGCACAAACACCTGCAAAGCAGGCTAAAATGCAGCACCAGGAACCGGAATCATTAAGCAGGCCAAAATTACGAGTACCGACATTGGTTGGCAATAACATGGTGCTGCAACGCGATATGAAGCTGCCCCTTTGGGGTTGGGCCGCCAAAGGCGATAAGGTCACCCTCAGCTTCAAAGCCCAAACCCTGAGCACAAAAGCCGGCCCTGACGGTAAATGGACCGTTTACCTTGCCCCCGAACCTGCCGGCGGCCCCTTTAAAATAACAGTAAGCACCAAGTACGACACCATACGCATAGGCAATGTAATGGTGGGCGAAGTCTGGCTGGCATCGGGCCAGAGCAATATGGAAATGAGCCTGCTATGGGAAGTAAATAATTACCAGGCTGAAATTGCCGAAGCCAATTTCCCAGCCATCCGCTTTTTTGATGTAAGCAACAAGGCAGATTATAAGCCGCTGAGCCAACCGGTCGCCACCGACAGCTGGAAAATATGCACACCCGCAAATGCCGGCAAATTCAGCGCAACGGCCTACTTTTTCGCGCGCAGCCTGCATAAAAAATACAATGTGCCCTTCGGCATTATAGCCGCGGACTGGAGCGGAACCGTTGCCGAAGCATGGGTTAGCGCCGAAGCCCTGAAAGCCTACCATACCGAGTTTAACGAAGAGCTGGTAAACCAAGCCAAATCAGGCAGGGGCATGGAATATGAACAGGCTAAATACAAGGCTGCCGAAGCTAAATGGAATGCAGCCGTTAATGCGAGGGAAAACGCATTCAGGGCTAAAAAAGTACCGTTTATTACAGACCCGGCATATAATACCTCCGCAATGAAAACCTTGAAGGTTCCCGGCCTATGGGAAGGCCAGGGCCTCAACAGCTTCGATGGCATAGTATGGTTCCGGCGCAGCTTTACTTTAACTCCTGAGCAGGCCGGCTCACCTATCCAAACCTTGTATCTGGGTGCCATAGACGACCAGGACAGCGTTTGGCTGAACGGGCAGTTTGCAGGAGCCATGAATGATTGGGCCGCCAACCGTAAATACAAGCTGCAGCAGGGTATTCTGAAAGAAGGCGAAAATACAATTGTTGTAAAAGTATTCGATATGGGAGGCGGCGGTGGTTTCAGCGGTAAAGACGAAGATGTGTATCTGCAAACCCTTGGTAATAAGCTAAGCCTAAGCGGAACATGGCAATATGAAATAAGCCTGAACCTGGCAGATTTACCGGCTCGTCCGCAGGCACCGGGGCTGAATCAAAACAGCCCGTCGGCCCTTTTTAACGGCATGATTAGCCCAATTATTCCCTACGGTATTCGCGGCGCTATATGGTACCAGGGTGAAAGCAATGCCGAACGCGCCAAACAATACACTACCCTGTTCCAAACCCTTATTAAAGATTGGCGCAACCGCTGGGGCGAAGCTGAGTTCCCTTTCCTGTTCTGCCAGCTGGCCAATTTTATGACCCCGCCTGAAAGCCCCGGCAAAAGTACCTGGGCCGAATTGCGCGAAGCGCAGGCCAAAGCCCTTACCCTGCCCAATACCGGCATGGCATGCCTCATAGATATTGGCGATGCCAAAGACATTCACCCGAAAAACAAACAGGATGTCGGCCTGCGCCTGGCTTTGGAGGCGCAAAAGGTGGCCTATAAAGAACCCAATGTAATTTCTGACGGCCCGCTTTTCGAAAGCATGAGCATGGAAGGGACCAAGGTGCGTATTCGCTATAAAAACATAGGCAAGGGCCTTTACCTGCAAGATAAGTATGGCTACGTGAAAGCCTTCTCCATAGCCGGCCCCGACAGGAAATGGTATTGGGCACAAGGCTACCTCGAAAACAATACCGTAATACTGTACTCCGATAAGGTGCCCAGCCCCGCCGCCGTTCGCTTCGCATGGGCCGATAACCCTGATGACATTAACCTGTTTAATGAGCAGGGCATGCCCGCAGAACCGTTCAGGACGGATGATTGGATGGAGTAGATTTTGGTTATATTTGTATTAAACAAGGAATAAGGTAAGGCAATGATCCAGTCAATTTCAGTCAAAAATTTTAAATCTTTAAAGGACTTTAAGCTGAGCTCTTTAAAGCAGATTAATTTATTAACAGGGAAGAACAATACCGGGAAAACAACAATACTAAGCGCATTTGCACTCCTTAACTATAAAGGTAATTTTCGTTATATATGCCAAATGCTATTAGATAGCGGTGAAGATATTACCAAGAACATTTTAGGTGACACAAAAACCAGTTCAATAGCTGCCTTGTTTACTGATCGAGAGATTGGTTTTAAAGATTCAGATGCACTTTTTTTGGAATCACAAACTGAGCAATCAACGGATCGCACTAGCATTAGTCTTGTTAGGCTTGGCCTGGAAAAGAGCCAACTTGGACAAATCATTAAGCGGCCGCTAGCCATTGATGAGAGTTACGATGACTTTAAATCAGAAATAGGAATTGAAATTAAGCACAACGGAAAATCTACATTTAAAGACAAAGATTCAATAGATTTTTCAAGTTTAACTCCTCGAACATTCGATGCTTCCGGAATATCCCAATTATTTAACCTTTACTCGTTGGAACCACAAGATACCAGCAGTGTATTTAACCCCATCCTTTGGGACAGAATAGACTTAACTGACAAGGAGGAATATGTAATTAAAGCTTTACAGCTAATTGAGCCTGGAATTTCAGGAATTAAATTTGTTGACAATGGAGCACATGATAGAAAACCAATGATTAAACTTTCTAAAAATCAGTTCATTGTTCCACTTCAATGCATGGGAGATGGCATAAACAGAATATTAACTATTATTCTTGCAATGGTAAACTCTGAAAATGGCTTATTTATTATTGATGAAATCGAAAACGGATTACATTACTCTGTCCAGGAAAAACTTTGGGCAATTATTTTTGATCTTGCGCAAAAGTTAAATATCCAGGTATTTGCTACCACCCACAGTCGCGATTGTATAGATGCTTTTGCTGTGGCATTAACCACTACGGGAAACGAAGATAAAGGCACTATGATTCGCCTTGACAAAAACAATGAGCACATAAGCAAAGTATATTTCGATGCTGAAGAGTTAGCCGCAGCAACTAATCAAAATATTGAAATACGATGAAGGCTGCTAAGAAAAATCTTTACAAAAGACTTTTGGTAGAAGGCAAAAACGATGAGCATGTTGTTTATGCGCTATGTAATAGTTTTGGGTTGCCCCAGAACTTTGAAGTTGTTGATTGTGATGGCATAGACGGTATATGGCTGCAACTTTCAATTGCTGAAAAATCAGACATAAGTGCTATGGGAATTATTGTTGATACGGACCTGAGCTTACAATCCCGATGGCAGTCAGTTCGCGATAAGCTGCAAAAAAACCTGTCAGATTTCAAACCCGCATTACCCGATAATGATTCCTTTCCGGCTTATGGCTTAATTACAGAAGCTTATACTTATGACCGTGACCAACCGGACAAATCAACAATTCAAAAGAAGAAAAAAATCGGAGTTTGGATTATGCCCGACAATAGTCAAAGAGGCATTTTAGAGGACTTCATAGCCATGTTAATCCCGGAAAATGACTTATTGATGCCTGCAGTGTCGGCACACATAAATCAGGTTGAAGAGGCAGGCTTAAATAAATATTCCCTTACCCATCAATCGAAAGCAAGAATTCATGCGTGGCTAGCCTTGCAGGAATCCCCGGGCACACCTCTCGGCCAAAGCATTACAAAAGGTTACCTAAACCCCAATTCTGAAATCTGCCTTCGCTTTACCAATTGGCTTAAAGAGCTCTTTGAAGATTCTTAATCCCCATAAGCCAAATTAGGCCCCAGCCAGCGTTCGGCTTCTTCCTTTGTCCAGCCTTTGCGGCTTGCATAGTCTATCACCTGGTCTTCGCCTATTTTCCCGAGGCCGAAATACCTTGAATCAGGATGCGCGAAGAACCAGCCGCTGACGGCTGCGGCCGGGTACATGGCATAGCTTTCGGTAAGCTCAAGGGCAATGTTGTTTTCCACATCAAGCAGGTCGAACAAGGTGCGTTTTTCGGTATGCTCGGGGCAGGCCGGGTAACCGGGAGCAGGGCGAATGCCTTGGTATTGCTCATCTATCATGGCCTGCACATCGCCTTTTTCGTTGGGGGCATAAGCCCAAAACTCTGTACGGACACGCTTGTGAATGAGCTCGGCAAATGCTTCTGCGAGTCGATCTGCAATGGCTTTAATGAGTATGCTGTTGTAATCGTCGTGGGCGGCTTCGTATTCCGCCACCAGTTTTTCTATGCCTATGCCGGCTGTTACAGCGAAAGCGCCAATATAATCTGTACGACCACTGTCTATAGGGGCAATCCAATCGGCCAGGGCAGTATTCGCGAGGTCTTTACCTTTCAGGCCCTGCTGACGCAGAGTATGCAATACGGCAAGGGGTTCTGCAGGTAACAGGGCACCCAAATCATCGAGCCTCTTTGCATCATGCGCCGAAAGGTATGCGTTCTGCAAGGCCTGCACCGCCTCGGCAGCAACAGATACTGTTATGCTCCCGCCTGTTGAGCCTGATTTTGGCCTCGGCACAAATTTGCTTTGCCTGTGGGTTCCGTGCTTTTCGCAGTTCGTTTCCGTTATTTGTTCTTCGTAATCATAAACCACAATATCATCACCTATAGCATTAGCCGGCCAAAGGCCGAAGGCGGCAGAGGCTTTCAGTAGTTTGCCTTTAATAACCTTTTGCAGCATGGCCTGCGCATCATCGTAAAGCTTTTTGGCTTCGGAACCAACAACAGGGTCGCTGAAAATTTTAGGGTATTTGCCCTTCAGCTGCCATGTGGCGAAGAACGGGGTCCAGTCTATGTATTCTGCAATTTCAGCAAGGTCGTAATCAGGAAAGTATTTAACGCCCAGGAATTTCGGGCTATATATCGGCGATTCTGCCCAGTTGATGGCGGGCTTATTGGCGCGGGCATCGGCTATGCTGAGGTAATCTTTATCGCGCTTGCGCCCGGCATGGTCGGCACGGAGCTTGGCGTACTCAAGCTTAATTTCAGAGAAATATTCATCGCGGGTTTTATCGCTGCTGAGCTTACCGGCTACCGGTACGCATCGGCTGGCATCAAGCACGTGAACAACCGGGCCGCTGTAATGCGGGGCTATTTTAACAGCAGTATGCAAACGTGAAGTTGTGGCTCCCCCTATCAGCAGGGGTATTGTAAAGCCCTGGCGCTCCATTTCCTTGGCTACATGCACCATCTCGTCAAGCGATGGGGTAATCAGGCCGCTCAAGCCTATAATATCGGCATTTACCTCGCGGGCGGTGCGCAGTATTTTATCGGCCGGGGTCATAACGCCAAGGTCTACCACCTCGTAATTGTTGCAGCCGAGTACTACGCCTACTATGTTCTTACCAATATCATGCACATCACCTTTAACGGTGGCCATCACAATGGTTCCGGCGGTTGTAACGGCATCGGGGTCAACATCGGTACCGGCTTCCAGGCGGACACGCTCTTTTTCTGCCTCAATAAAAGGCAGCAAGTAAGCCACCGATTTTTTCATAACCCGCGCACTCTTAACCACCTGCGGAAGAAACATTTTGCCGGCGCCGAAAAGGTCGCCTACTATGTTCATGCCGTCCATTAAGGGGCCTTCAATTACCTGTAAAGGACGTTCGTATTGCAGGCGGGCTTCCTCGGTATCAAGGTCAATGTATTCGGTAATGCCCTTTACTAAGGCATGGCTCAGGCGTTCCTGTACGGTGCCCAGCCTCCAGGTTTCATCCCGAACCAAGGACGCACCCTTGCTTTTCAGGGTTTCGGCCAGGGTAACAAGGCGTTCGGTGGCATCAGGGCGACGGTTCCAGAGCACGTCTTCCACATGCTGCAACAGGTTGGGCTCAATATCGGCGTAAACCGAAATCATGCCTGCGTTTACAATACCCATATCGAGCCCGGCCTGCACGGCGCGGTACAGGAATGCGCTGTGCATGGCTTCGCGCACGGTATCGTTACCCCGGAAGCTGAAAGATATATTGCTGATACCGCCGCTCACGCGGGCGAATGGCAGGTTGGCCTTAATCCATTCGGTGGCGCGCACGAAATCTACTGCATAATTGTTATGCTCTTCTATACCCGTGGCAACGGTGAGTATGTTCGGGTCGAAGATGATGTCTTCGGGCGGGAAGCCAACGGTTTCAGTAAGAATTTTATAAGCCCGGGCGCAAATAGCTATGCGGCGTTCGTAGCTGTCGGCCTGTCCCTGCTCATCGAAGGCCATAACCACCACAGCAGCGCCGTAAAGGCGCACCTTATTGGCAAGCTCTATAAACTTTTCTTCCCCTTCTTTTAAAGATATGGAGTTTACAATGCTGCGGCCCTGTGTGCATTTCAGGCCGGCTTCAATCACGCTCCATTTGCTGCTGTCTATCATAATAGGCAGGCGGGCAATATCGGGTTCCGATGCTATCAGGTTCAGGAAATCGGTCATGGCCTGCTCGCTGTCGAGCATGCCTTCGTCCATATTCACATCTATCACCTGCGCGCCGCCTTCGGCCTGTGAACGGGCAACTGTTAGGGCGGCTTCATAATCGCCGGCTTTTATGAGGCGGGCAAAGGCTTTGGAACCGGTTACATTGGTGCGCTCGCCTATGTTCACAAAGTTGCTGCCGGGGTATAAGTTAAGTACCTCGAGACCGCTGTAGCGCGGCCTGCGTTCCGGTACGGGCACTTCACGCGGACTATGTTTTGCAGCCACATCTGCAATTGCTCTGATGTGCTCGGGGGTTGTGCCGCAGCAACCGCCCACTATATTCAAAAAGTTATGGTCCAGGAATTCGCTTACAGATGCGGCCATGTATTCGGGCGTTTCATCATACTCGCCGAAGGCATTCGGCAGACCGGCATTGGGGTGCGCCGAAGTAAATACGCCGGCTTTTTCGCTGAGCTCTTCAATATAAGGACGAAGAAGATCGGCCCCGAGGGCGCAGTTAAAGCCTATGGAAAGAATGGGTAAATGCGTTACCGATGCAAGGAACGCCTCCAGGGTTTGCCCGCTGAGGGTGCGGCCGCTGGCATCGGTAATGGTGCCGCTTACCATGATGGGCCAATCGCGGTTTTTCTCTTTGAATACTATGTCGCAGGCGAACAGGGCAGCCTTAGCGTTCAGGGTATCGAAAATGGTTTCAATGAGAATGAGGTCGGAGCCGCCGTCAATAAGTCCGCGAATTTGCTCTGAGTAGGCTGTTACCAAATCATCGAAGGTAACGGCGCGGTAGCCGGGGTTATTTACATCGGGGCTTAATGATGCGCTGCGGTTGGTAGGCCCAACGGAACCGGCCACAAAGCGGGGCTTATTCGGTTCATTGGCGGTAAACTCATCGGCAACTGTGCGGGCCAGCTTTGCCGAGGCTACGTTCATTTCATAGGCCAGGCTTTCCATGCCGTAATCGGCCATGGCTATGGTGGTGGAAGAGAAGGTGTTTGTTTCGGCAATATCGGCGCCGGCGGCGAAATAGCGGCGGTGAATATCGGCTATAATATCGGGCCGGGTAAGGCTGAGCAAATCGTTATTGCCTTTCAGCTCCGAAGGCCAATTTTTAAAACGTTCGCCCCTGAAATCTTCCTCTGAAAGCTTATGGCGCTGTATAAGCGTACCCATTGCCCCGTCGAGGACAAGGATGCGGTGTTTGAGTATTTCAGAAAAATCAACAGGCTTCGCGATATTCAGTTCCATGTAAAGAGGGTATTTTCAGGGCAATGCCGGGCAGGGCTCAATGCATGCCGGGCCGATTCTTATAGCTTAATTAAGGATAAAGTCGAAACAGGCAACAGTAAACCACACCCATAAAGGCATGCGTTTTCTGCCGTTGAATCGGCTTGACTTATCCGGGAAATTTGGAGGCAGGGTACAGGGAAAAAGCGGTTAGCGCAAAAAAGCAGCTGTCCTTATCTTTCCCGGCATGGCCATGCACGAGTGGAAGTTAGCACCGAAGCAGCCGTGCATAAGCACCGGCGCAGGTTGCCAAGACATCACAGGGTCCATTCCCTCCGTCTTTCTGGATAAGATAATGCAAAATAGCGGAAAAATCGGGGGAATGGCAAGGGGAGCACGTTTTTTGCACAAAAATCAAAGAGGCGATAATGACCGGACCAAAAAGACGGGCAAGCAGCGAAAACGATTGAAACATTCTTCTCAGAGAATCACCTGAAAACAGTTTCCGCTGCCAACCAATTCCAAGCGCACAATACAATGGGCAGTTCTATTTTTCTTCTTTATATGGCAAACTCATTTGCTTCCTGAATGCCGCAATTCTTTGCCCCGATATTTTGCCGCGCTTTGTTCTTTCAATCAAATGGTTTAAATATACCTTGTTAAGAGGATGATTAAGCACAAACCCGACATACTTAGCGCCAAAAAGAGCTGTATAGGAAGGCGCTAAACCATCTAAATTTGTTTTCATAATCATTTCAATAGCTTTTGATGCATCATCTTCCCCGTTGGCACTTGCCTGCCTGTTCATACTCAGCATATTGGCCGGGCTCGTTTGCTGATTAAAATCGGCATAAAAAGAGAGCCATCGATTCATTTCGTGGTGCGCCGATGATGCGTAATCGTCGAGTGTTAATGTATTGCTGTCGAGGGGGAAAATGAAGCGCCAATTATCATCGTAAGCCGATATACTTGGGTATTCAGGCTTGGGCATAGCCTGGGCAAGCAGGTACATGCCGGTACCCGGCGCCGTACCCTGCATACGGAACCTGCCGAGGCTGTCGGCACGGGCTGAGTCGAGGAGTTTCCAATTGGTTTCGGCATCAGAGAACAAGTAAACGGTAAGGTCACTGTCGCCACGCATCACAAAATTCACTCCATGGGATACAATATGGTATTTGAAGGGCACCCCCGCAATATCGTCAGGGTAATTCAGGGTATCGCCCTCAAGATCAAACTTCTCACTGAGATACATTCGGTATTCAGCCTCCTCCAAGGGATCCTTTTTCGGTGAATCGACCGGCGCAAGTACCATGGCCGAACCTGCACGGGCCGGAACACCTGTTGTTGAAGCATTCTTATGTCCGCGGCCCGAATAAAGCCATACACTTATGCCAATCACAACCACACATAATTTTGATGCAAAAACAATCCGCATTTTACGCACTTCCATAAAATTGTAATTCAAAAACTACTTTTGGTTTGTTATTATTAAAATACTGACCATTAAATAATTATGTTCAATGCTATTATGCAGTTCGCCAACAGCAGCATAAATTTAGCATTATTTCACAGTCGGTTCATGGTTTTTAACAATATTCGAGAAATCAGTCCAATTAAATCTTCGTTCAAGTTTAAAATTCATATGTGCAATGGTACAATTTTCTGAGCAAGGCCTGAAACAGTAACACACAAATTGCAATTCAAAAAAACACCGCGGCGGTGGCGGTACATTGCGCCATTTCCAAACCAATGGAGGCAGAATCATTCTGTCGGCTCTTTCCCCTGAATTCCCGATATTTGCCCCATGCCCCAAACGCCGACACCAAGGCCGCACAGCCCCTTTTTAATACCGGCCACCCTACTGGCTGCCCTGCTTTTTTATGCGGGCTGCAAGCCTGCTTTGCACAGGCAATCGGTTTCGCCGCAAAATATCAGCATCGGGTACGATGCGCCTGTTGATACCGCTGTCGATAATTTTATTGCTCCTTACCGCAACAGCATGGCTGCTGAAATGAACAGGGTATTGGGCAGCAATGCGCAGGTGCTTGAAAAGAATGTTGAAGAATCTACGCTCGGCAATTTTGCCGCCGACATGCTGCTTGAAGAAGCCCGCCGCATAACCGGGAACAACACCCCCGATATGGCAGCCGTAACAAACGGAGGCCTGCGTGTAAACCTGCCCGCCGGGCCCATATTGGTCAGCAATATTTTCGAATACTGCCCCTTCGAAAATGAATTGGTTATTCTCACCCTCAAAGGCGGCGATGTGTACCGCATGTTCAAATACATGGGCGCAGGCAAAAACCTGACTCTCGCCAACACAACAGCCATTTTCATAAACGGCAAATTGCAGCTTGCTACCATAGGCGGGCAGGGCCTCGATACCATGCGTACCTATACCCTTGCCACCAGCGATTACCTGGCCGAAGGCGGAGACCGCATGAGCATGCTGCCCAATGCCATTGCCCGCAAAAATACAGGTATGAAAATACGCGAGCTTACCATGGAGCACATCAGTCGGCTGACTGCCGCCGGAAAGCAGATAACCGTTAAAAAAGACGGCCGTATGCAGTTCCATACCGAATAAGCAGGGCTGATCTTGCCGCTGCTTTCAAACTGACCTATTCCATTTCACTGCCGTTAGCCCAATTCCCATGAATCGCCGATTATTTATACAGAACACAGTAGTGGCCGGGGCGGCATTGGCCCTTGCACCGCAATGGGCAATGGGGGCTAAGGAAACCCGGCTAACCGTTTTGCATACGAATGATATGCACAGCCGCATAGATCCCTTCCCGGCTGAAGGGGGCAAGTTTGCCGGCCTGGGGGGTATGGCCCGTCGAGCGGCCATGATTTCTAAAATACGGCAGGAGCATGGCAATGTGCTTTTGCTCGATGCCGGCGATGTTTTCCAGGGCACACCGTATTTCAATTACTACGGCGGCGAACCCGAATTTAAGCTTATGAGCCGCATGGGCTACGATGCGGCCACCCTCGGCAACCATGATTTCGATAACGGGCTCGAAGGACTAAAGCGCATGCTGCCCCATGCCAAATTTCCTTTCATAAATGCCAATTACGATTTTTCAGGCACCATTCTCTCCGGCCAATTCGCCCCTTATAAAATCTTCGACAAGGGCGGTATTAAGGTAGGCGTTTACGGCCTCGGCATAGAGCTCAAGGGCCTTGTGGCCGATAAAAATTTCGGCAATACCAAATACCTCGACCCGGTTACAAAAGCCAAGGAAACCGCCGCCCTGCTCCGTTCCAAGGGCTGCCATCTGGTTATCTGCCTCTCGCATTTGGGCCTGTTCTATGATACAGACCGCATATCAGACCGCAGGCTGGCCCCGCAGGCCACCGGTACAGACCTCATAATAGGCGGCCATACCCATACCCTTTTAGAAAAGCCCGAAAACTATACCACCACCGACGGCAGCCCCATTATGGTAAACCAGGTTGGCTGGGCCGGCATTTGCCTCGGGCGCATAGATTACGTTTTCAGTTCAGGTAAAAACCTGAAGCAGGTGAGCGCCGCTGCCATGCCCGTAGGCGGCAGCCCTGCCGATTTGCAGGCCCATTGGGAGGGCTAATACCTGGCCCGCTCCATTAAATTTGCGAAAGTGTATCTGGGCCGTTCCTGAATCAAGGTGCGGCTCTTTTTACAACAGGCAGCTGAAAAGCATGTGCCTGGTAGTTCTGTTTAATTTTTACATATTGGTTTACAGGCAATTACACTTATTTTCTTACCCAGGGTTTACTTAGCTTAGTGCCTGATTGTTATAGCATAAAACAAGGCTGTACGTTGGCTTAAGCCGATGGCAGTTGTATTTTATAAATGCGTTGTTTTAAAAGACTAAAAGCACAATTCAGGCAGGCATAAGGCGTTTCGGTTATACAAAAACAGGGTTTCGATAAAGATTGAAAAACTCTCTTCCGGTAAAAACCACCTTTCATCCCTGCTTTACCTGCCTTCGGAAATTCCTTTATCGCTGCTTTTTTTACACGCTTTACATTTACATCGTCTTAAACAAACACATTGCTATGAACACCCGCATTCAATCGAAAATAGGCCGTATTTTTAACAGGCACTTTCTTATTCCCCGCCAGGCTGTTCGCCCCCGTATTAAATTGCAGGATCTTGGCCTGAACAATATGGAACAAATGGAAGTTATGCTATATCTTGAGAGCGAATTCCGAATTGCCCTCAGCGACCGTGATGTGCAGGACATTAGCACCGTTGGCGACGCCATTGCTGCCGTTGAGCGCTATGTATCGCTGCGTGCTGCCTGAGGCATCAAACACCGGGCGCAACCAAGCACCTGAACCACGGGCAAGCTGCATAAACAGCATAATGCCCCGAAACAAATACTATGAGCGAAGCTGCCAAGCGCAGCGGTAACATATTCGACGCCAAGGTTTTGCGGCGTTTAATGGCTTTTGCAAAGCCGTATCGTTACCGTTTTTATTCAATAATACTGCTTACCCTGCTGTTGGGCGCCCTTGCGCCTTACCGCGTTATGCTTGTTGATGTTACCGTAGACAAGTACATCAGCGTTAGAGATTGGCCCGGGCTGCTGCGCATGACCCTGTTCATGACAGTATTGCTTATTGCCCAAAGCGTTGCCCAGTATATTTATACCTACCAAAGCAGCTGGCTGGGCCAAACCATTATTCGTGATATACGCATACGCCTCTACGACCATGTACTGGGCCTGCGGCTGAAATTTTTTGACCAGACCCAGGTAGGTCGGCTGATTACCCGCAACATTTCAGATATTGAAACCCTCAGCGATGTTTTCACCGAGGGACTCGCGGCCATGGCCGGCGATATTATACAGTTGGTATTCATAGTAGGCTTCATGCTCTACACCGATTGGCGGCTTACCCTTGTGAGCCTGAGCATGTTCCCGCTATTGCTCATAAGCACCTATATTTTTAAGGAAGGCATAAAAAGCAGCTTCAACAGCGTACGCGCCGCCGTTGCCAATATGAACGCATTTGTGCAGGAACACATCACCGGCATGACCGTGGTGCAGTTCTTCGCTGCCGAGCAACGCGAGCTGAAACGCTTTACCGCCCTCAATACCGAGCACCGCGATGCGAACATTAAATCGGTTTGGTATTACAGCATTTATTTCCCGGTGGCCGAAGTTATAGGCGCAGCGGGTACCGGCCTGCTGGTATGGTACGGAGCGCAAGGCGTTTTGCAGGACAAGGTAACCCTTGGTAACCTCATTGCCTTTATCATGTACATAGGCATGTTCTTCCGCCCAATACGCACCATTGCCGACAGGTTCAACACCCTGCAATCAGGCATAGTATCGGCCGACCGTATTTTTAACCTGCTTGATAATAACGAAACAACTGTAGATACCGGCACCCTTACCCCGGCACACCTCAAAGGCGATATTGAATTTAAAGATGTTTGGTTCGCTTATACCGATGAAGACTGGGTTCTGAAAGATGTGAACTTCCGGGTTCCGGCCGGGCAGACAGTGGCTTTGGTTGGCGCTACTGGCGCGGGCAAATCATCGGTAATTAATTTGCTGAACCGTTTTTACAACATAAGCCAGGGCCAAATTCTGCTCGACGGCAAATCGGTAGACGATTATAGACTTACATGGCTGCGCCACCGCATAGGCATAGTATTGCAGGATGTATTCCTGTTCTCGGGCAGCATTGAATATAATATTACCCTAGGCAATCCTGAAATTACGCGTGAGCAGGTAGAGCGCGCAGCTCATTTGGTAGGCGCTATGGATTTTATTGAAAAGCTCCCCGGCGGACTCGACTATAATGTAAAAGAACGTGGCGCCACCCTAAGCGTAGGCCAGCGCCAGCTCATTTCATTTGTGCGCGCCATGGTGTACGACCCGGCAGTAATTATTCTTGATGAAGCCACATCTTCGGTAGATACGGAGACCGAGGAAATGATACAGCGCGCCATAGATAAAATGATGGCAGGCCGCACCGCCGTGGTTATAGCCCACCGCCTGAGCACCATCCGCAAGGCCGACAGCATTATACTGCTCGACAAAGGCAGAATAATGGAACAAGGCACCCACGATGAACTGCTTAGCCTTGAAGAAGGCATGTATGCCAAACTACATAAGGCACAGTACAGGGAGATGGTGTAATAACCCGGCCTTATCTCCCGGCGAGTGTTTTAACGGTATTGTAAAAATGCAGGAAGCTCGGGCTTTGGTTTAGCTCCGGGTTCATGTGCGGGGTTATTTTTTGGGCCCATTCAGATTTGGTTTTGCCGACTTCTGAATAGCCCTTTGCATTTAATGCCACGGAACCTCCCGGGTAAATTGCATCTGCCAGTCGCTCCCATGTTCCATAAACCAATTCATCTTTATAAGCGAGAGGCTTTAGTATTCTGTATTCCGATTGAATTGCGGTAATGTCTCCCAGAAACCACGCCTCGGTTTCTTTAATGGCAATACAGAAATGCGTAACCGGTTTAGGATTACAGGCATCTAATACTGTATTCAGCTCTGCAATGAACTCGTCGTAATTTTTATCATCCAAATCGCAAACTAAAATAAAAACTGCCGAAAAATCAGGTCCATAGGTAGCAAACTCTTTGCCGTAAGCGCGCAGTTTACCAGGGAGTTCATCTAACAGCCCACGCTTCCATGCACCCCTCGCAAAGGTAAGCCCCTTTCGAGGGGACCCCATGTTTAGTTTTTTAAGATGAAGGCTGCCGGCACCCCTGTAACCAATTACCTGAAATGTACTGTCACCAATAATGTTGGGTAAAATGCACTCAAGCAGCTTTTCCCCGGAAGGGTCTTCAAGATGAAATACGAAATGCATGGCTTAAATTTCTAAATAGTCGTTATACCATATACCACCCAATGCGAAACCTTCCTCTGACAAGCCGTTTACAATGGAGATTGAACTTGCTCTTTTAATAGTTGCAAAGCCGTCTGGCCCTTTGTCGAGAATCCAGACTTCATCGGGATTTAAAGCATCAAGCAGGTATGGCTGATGAGTAGTCATAAAAACCTGACTCCCTACATTTTTGGCTGTACCAATTGCATGAGTACGGAACTCAACAATTAGGCTTTCAAGCAATTTATGATACAGCCCGTTTTCAGGTTCATCAATGCAAATGAAAGAGGGAGGTGCAGGGTCTGCTAACATGAGCAAATATGCCAGCATTTTAAGCGTGCCGTCTGAAATTTGATTTACATATAAAGGCGACTTTAAGCCCCTGTCGCTGAATTCGAGCAGCAACTCATCATTAACGGTTTTTATGGCTTTTACCTTATTGATTCCGGGAATAACCAAACTCATTTTTTGCAAAATCTCCTTATAAAGCTTGGGTTGCGCCTTTTGCATATATTGTACAACATTAGCCAAATTTTCACCCCGACGGCTCAAACGCGTTTGTGGGCCGGGCATGGGTATAATTCTTGCGTAATCAGATGAAAACAAACTCGAATACCAACCTTCAATAAATTGCTTAAACTTTGAGATACGGTCATGTTGTTTAAACTCACCGAGTATAGACACCCCGGTTTTCGCTTCATCAGTAAACCCAACAAATTCGCCGTCATTTGGTATTGGCCCTTGAGAATGTGCAACAATAAACTCCTTAATAAAATGCCAATTAACTTCATTCCCATTAACCGGCAAACCCTTATCGCCGTCCCAAACAATACCATTGCCACCAATAAGCATTAAAAAGAGCAGGTGCTTCTCAATTCGTGATGTATTTAATTGAATCAGGCTTTCATTTAATATCCTTATTTGCCCTACCCTGTTTTCAGTAATTACAAGTGAATAAAACAATGTTGCAGCAGCAGCATTCTCACGGTAATAAACTTCAAACTCAAGCGGAGTTTCAGCACCTAATGACAGAAGCTTACGAAAACCGCCCCTTGCATTACAAGCGTCCAGCGCACCAAATCGCATTACATCCGCCAAAAAACCAAATACATCAAATAATGAAGTTTTGCCAACCCCGTTCTTCCCTATAACAACCGTAAGCGGTGTTAACTCTTCCTCATTGAAACTCTCGAATGTCCTTCCTAACGTCACATCTTTCAATGTCTTAAAATTCTTAATCCTAATCCCTTCTATCTTAGCCATATTAATTTCCCGCATTAAAAAGCGGTCTCTACCTGCAATTTTACCATTTTTACGCGCATTCCAAAACCCAAGGCTGAACCTAAAGGTTTACCACAAAAGCCCCCACTATGTACCCCTACTCCCAGGACCTGCTCAACACCGCCCTCACTTACGCCGAGTACCGCGCCAATATTGCCCATGACCTCGCCAAGCCCGACACCCTTACCGAGCAGCAGCAGGCCATGCTCAAATACTTTGCCTTCAATTCAGAAGTAATGGATTACGAAGAGCAGCATATTGAACTCCTGCCCGAAACAAAGGCATATCTCGATGCTGCCTCCCCGGCAAACTGGCTTGTAATTACCGAGGGCTGGTGCGGCGATGCCGGGCGAAGCGTTCCTTTACTTCATAAAATGGCAGAGTACGCCGGAGAAAAAATTCAGCTGCGCCTTGTACTGCGCGACCAAAACCTGCCCCTGATAGATGCGCACCTCACCAATGGCGGACGTTCAATACCCAAGCTGATTGTGCTCAGGCAGGATTTACAGGAGCTTGCCGTTTGGGGTCCCCGCCCGGCAAACTTACAGGCTTACATGAACAGCTGGAAAGAAGAAGTCGGCAAAAACCTGCCCGAAACCATTAAACGCGTAAAAGCCTGGTACGAGGAAGACAAAAGCCTTTCGACCCAAAAATCACTTTTAGAAGTTTTGCCGCTTCGGGCTTAAGCATTTGGTATAATTCTTATAAAAAACTTCCCGAAATACTGTTAAAAGACCGTCTTATACTGCCTGCCTGAAAATTTCGTTATATTTTTGATGTATCTTTACTTTTGGAGTAAGGGTATTTGTCGCTTAAGCTGTCTAAGTAATAAGCGCGTTGTATTTACCTGCCGAATTGGCATTATCCCCGACCTGTAATCAACTTGCAGCCCTTAAAAGAGCTGAAGCGGGTGCAGGTACTTTGCCGGCCTGTAATTTGCAAATATGTATTTCGCCGTTTGCGGCTTAAAGGCTTATTATTAATCGGGGATTAATGCCCGGTAAATTAAAACTCCTTTTCTTTACATTATTCAGTGAACCGGTGCTTTGAAATAAATCTTAATCCTGATTAATATTTCAGGCCGGAACCTAAGTCCAATATTCAGCAACGAGGAACGAAGCCGGCAATTGCCCTTTATAACCTTTGAAACACCTACGTATTATGAAACCTGTTCATGCAGCATTAACCTTTTCCGCAGGCCTTTCTTTGTGCCTTGCCCTGTTAACGGGCTGCAGCACAAGCAAACAGGCAGCATCGGCATCAGCTGAGTACGACGATATGTATTACTCCGCAGCCGACAGGCAGGCAGCCGTAATTGCCCGCCAAAACGCACAGGCAAAAAACCTGAACGACGGCTATTATACATCTGCCGGCAAAACGCCTGTAAACAGCACAGGCGCATCAGGCTATAGCGGCAGCTATTACAACAGGGGCACCAATGCCACTCCTGATCAGGTAACCGGTGTAAACGGGGCTCCCACCCAAATGCAAAACGCCAACTCCGATGCCGCTGCCCAATCTTACAGCGCAGCCGGAAACAACGGCGCCGCTACCCAGGACAACAATACCGACTATTATAAACCCGGCTACCAGGCCAGCACGCTGAATTTTCCCAGCACCTATACTCCTTCCAATTCAAACAGGTTCGGAACCGGGAGCACAACCACAAGTACCGGCACATCCGGCGGCGATACTTATAATATCACCAATTACTACACCAATGCCGGTTCAGGCCGTAACTTCAATTCAGGCTGGAATCTTTACCCTTCTTACGGCTTCGGCTATTCGCCCTTCGGCGGTTACAGGTCTGGGTTCAGCATAGGTATTGGCTACAGCAGCGGCTTTGGTTATGGCGGCGGATATGGCTATGGCGGCGGTTACGGCGGCTATTGCATGAACCCTTACTATGACCCCTGGTTCGGAGGCTATGGTTACAACACCTGGGGCATGAGCTATTACAGCGGCTTCTGCTCACCGTTTTACAGCATGTGGTATTCCCCGTTTTACTCTCCTTTCTACTCACCGTTTTACGGCAGGGGCTATTACGGCGGTGGCTACTATGCCGGGGGCGGCTATTATGGCGGCAATGGCAGCAGTGTTGACAACGGCGGTGGTAACAACAGGCAACAGCGTTCAACTTACAACGGCCCTGTGGGCACGCCTTCCGGCGGTGCGCCTATGGCCGGCGGAAGCGGCAACAACCGCAGGAACACACCCGGCAGCGGTACAATTAACCCCGGCTCAGGTGCGGGAAACACTACAGGCGGCGGTACTGCCGGCCATCAGCCCGACGGCGTTTGGAATACCGGCGGCTCAGGCTCAGTGGCAGGCGGCGGAAACCCCAACCCTTCACCTGTTCCAAATCCTGCCCCCGGCAGGGGCGCAGGCAATGCAACCGGCATTTATAATAACGGTAATGGCGCCATTACACATGCCGAAGTACGCGACCTGAATCCGCCAAAAGGCAGCAGCCCTGTAAACGGCAGCATTCCTGACCGTTACCGTGCGCAGGCTTTGCCTAATGATTACGCATCGGGCGGACGCGAAGCCCTTAAACCGGCAGCAGGCAGCAACGCAAGCGGCAATACACCTAACGGCGGTATGGATTATTATATTCGCCCCGCTGATCGCCTGTTCCGCGACAATACCAACATTCCTGCGCCCAGCCTGAATACCGACCATTACAGCAATGGCACCAACGGAAACACCCAAATTCAGGATAACCGCGGCAGCAACAATACATGGAACAACGGCGGCGGCAACAACGCTGAACAGACTATACGCCAACAATCCCGCGGAAGCATTTTCGGGGGCGGCAATTCCGGAAACATGGGTAACAGCGCACCTGCACGCAGCGGCGGCGGCGTATTCAACGGAGGCGGAAGCGGCTCACACTCCTCCGGCAGCTTCGGCGGCGGCGGCGGTGGTGGTGGCAGCTTCGGAGGCGGAGGAGGCGGCGGAAGCCACTCATCTTCTCACGGAGGCCGCAGGTAATAACAATAAAGCTTCTGTTTAAGCAGGGCAAAGCTTTATAGCCCTGGGCCTTAATACAGCGTTTAATACTTAAAAACACTTTGTATGCCCCCGGCAATGTTTAAACTACCGGGGCTGCATAAGAAATTGCAACAAGGTAATTCGGGGCTTGCCCGGCAAACGGGGCCAAAACCGAAAATTGTTTTTTTGCCCGGCAGGCAGGCAGGTTATTCGGCTGGGAATAGCTGCATAAATAATCAGGAAAGTATTGAGGTAGCTTAAGGGCGCTGAAAACATAATTTCAGCGGCATGATACAGCATTGCCCTTTATTCAATGGTTTTGCTGTAGCCCGGTGATTCAAAAAACAATGAATTAACGGAACAAAAACCGGTAATTTACCGGCATAATAAATGCGCGGGAACGGGGGTGAATCATCCTGCTCCGGGGCAAACTATCGCTCTTCGGCCACCTGTAAGGTGCAACAGCTAATTTAATGCAACGTGTCTGCTTAGAATAAACCACTGAAACAAATTATACAGCCTTAAAAACCAATCATCAAAATGCAGACTTTTTTCAGAAATGCATTTGCTTCGGCAACAGCAGCGGCAGCGCTCGTGCTTGCATTGCCTGCAGCATCTTTCGCACAAATAGAACCCGGCTCATACGGATATTATAACAATGCTGTACAGCTGGGCCAAACCGATGTTTACGGCACAGCCCGCACACAAGCCATGGGCGGCTCCCGCATTGCCCTTGGCGGCGACATCAGCTCGCTTGCAGGCAACCCGGCCGGTCTTGGTATGATTAAGCGCTCACAGGCCATGATAAGCCCTTCAATAATGAGCAACAGCACAAGCTCAACCTTTATTAACAGGACTTTAGATGATGGCCGAACCAAATTCAATATTGCCAACCTCGGACTTGTAATTTCAGCACCAAAAGATGAGCTGGTTGAAGGCTCGTGGCGCGGCGGCTCTTTTGGCGTGAGCATGACCCGCCTGGCCAATTACAATTCGCAGCAGAGCTACAGCGCTGTTAACCCGGCAGTAATCGGGTACCAGAAAATAAACGATAACTATTCGCTGCCCTACACCGCCAACTCTTATATAGATTACCTGGTGAGGCTGGGCAGGCAACAGGGTATTGGTCAAAGTGTGGCCGTTTTGGGCGACTCAATTAAAAACGGGGCCAACATAACACCCCTGAACCCTGCACAAAGTGAAATATACCAGGCTTATCGTGCGTACCTGCTTGATTATAGTCCGCCGGGCATAGGCAGCAGGCCCGATGATATTTACGGAAACTATTTCGGCCGCATTCTTCCGCTTGGCGATATGCAGCAAACCATGATACGTAAAACCAGCGGCGCCACCAACCAGTTCGATATTGGCGGCGGTGGTAATATTAACGATATGTTTTACTTCGGGGCAAGCCTGGGCATAGTAAGCACCTGGTACCGTGAAGAAACCGTTTACCGCGAAACTTTGGTCAACATAAAAGACTCATTGCACTTTACAGGCGCAACTGCCAATAAATACATTGGTACAAGCCTGCTTCGCCAGCAAAACATGAGCACCGACGGGCAGGGGGTAAATGTTAAATTAGGTGTAATAATTCGCCCTATTCCCCAGCTGCGTATCGGGCTTAACTGGCAAAGCGCATCGGCCATGTATTTGCAGCAAAAATCATGGATGAAGGTAAGCGCAACCTATCCAACAGCAGCACCCTATCCTGATTCCCTGCTTTACTACCCCAACCTGCCCGGAGACGATCGTACCGTATTTCTGCAAAACCCCTTCAGCTATAACCTGAACCTGCCCATGAAAACAAGCGTTGGCCTTGTTTACCAATTCAACAAGCAGGGTCTTATTACTGCCGAAGCTGAATACCTTGACTATACTCAAAGTAAGCTAAGCTACGATACAGACCCAACATCGGCCAACCCGAACCTGTTTAACGCCGATAACCAAACCATTAAAAACATTCACCAGGGGGTAATTAACCTGCGCGGCGGCGGCGAGTTCAGGGTAGATAAAGTGCAGTTCCGCTTGGGCGCAGCCTATACCGGCAGCCCCTATAAATCTAATTATTCCGACAGCTTTAATTACCTGAACAAGGAAGTAATAAGCTATACCGGCGGCCTTGGCTACCGTGCCGATTCGTTTTTTATAGACCTTTCTTATGTAATGAGCAATTACACCTCGCGTGTTTCGGCTCTTGATGCTTCAGGCCAATTCTCGCCGCAGGCCAATATTAAAGGTCATACAAACAATGTGGTTGTAACCACGGGCTTTACCTTTTAAGCCACCTGGCCCGGTAACACTAAAAACCCCTCTTATCCGCTATTTATAACCGGATAATGCTGCCGGAAAAAGAAAGAGTCCCGGTTTCGCAACGCGATTCGGGACTCTTTTATTCAATTTAGTACCGGGCTTAACTATCGGGGAATTCAACCGGGCCGTGAAGCGAGCATTGTAAACGGCGCCTGCTTAGTAATTGTGAATACCTCGGAATAAGATAAAAAGAGCAGCGGCATTAATAAGGAAATAAATTTTTATCATGCTTTATAACAATTACCTTTCAGAAGGGTTTTTAATCCGTTGGTACGGCACGGCGCTTGCAGCAGCCCTAATCAGTACCGGATTTCGGGCATAATTACGTAACATTGCAACGTGAAAATCAGTAAAGAGGTAAAAGTGGGGGCCATGAGCATTTTGGCCATTATCATACTATACACCGGTGTGCGCTTCCTGCGCGGTTCCGATTATTTCAGCACGACCGAAAAGTACTATGCCATTTTCCCCAGCGTAGATGGTTTAACCGCAGGTAATCCCGTAACCGTAAGCGGATTAGCCATTGGCCGCGTAGATAAAATTCAGCTGCTCCCCAGCCGCGACAACCAGGTTTTGGTTACACTGAAAGTGAATAACGATGTTATTATAGGCGACAGCACACAGGTTGTTATTTCATCTAACGGACTGCTCGGCGATAAAACCGTGGTGCTCGAATTGGGACATAGTATAAAATTATTCGATGGCGGCGATACCCTGCCTTCCACATCGCGCCCCGGCTTAACAGAGAATTTCCAGAAAGCTGCCGAGCCGCTTTTCCATAAGCTTGACACCACGGCCATGGAACTGAACATAGTGCTCCGCGATTTCCAGGTTACCAATAAGAAAATTGAGACCCTGCTTGAAACCTATACCAATACCGGCAAAGCCCTCAACGGCGTTATTGCCGATAACCAAAGCAATATTCACGGCATTACCGGCAACCTGAATGAGCTGAGCCATTCCCTGAAAGACAGCGAGAAGAGCTTTAAGCAGGTATTGGCCAAAATGAACCGCCTGGGCGACACACTGAACAATGCCAATATAGGCCGCACCATAACCGCCGCCAACCGCAGCATGGAAAACCTGAATACCATGCTCAGCAATATTAACAAAGGCCAGGGCACTTTGGGCAAGCTTGTTAAAAACGACAGCCTCTACCGCAACATGAACCACACCGCCGAAAGCATGAACGCCCTGCTGCTTGATTTGAAAAAGAGCCCGAAACGCTACGTTCACTTCAGCATTTTCGGCAAGAAGGCAGAGTAATAAGCTTAAACTCAATTTAAGCGCTTTGAAGCCTGTTAAAATATCAGCCAACCTGCCTGCGTGTAAACGGGCAGGTTTTTATTTTTTAAATCGCCGTCTTACTATCTTAATCCCTGCCCTATGAGAGCCGATATGCGGCGCAACATAAAGCCCAAATTCGAAACAGGTGCTTTTGTGCGTTTTAAAACCGGGGGTTATAAAATGGAGGTTATCCGCAAGGTGATAGATGTATTGGGCTGGAAATACACCTGCACCTATACAGGCAGCCTGCACGGCGAAGAAAGCGGGCATTTCGATGAACGCATTTTAACGGCATGGCTCAAGGCCCCCGGCAAGCCGGTTAAATTGGTAAACGGTTTGCCCATACAAGGATTCCTGCCTGATTACAATCCCAAAGACCTTGTTCGTCTTGATGGCGGCACAGAACTCATGATTGTTGAATTTGCCTACCCTACCGAGCAGGGCTGGAAATACCTCTGTAAGTTTGAAGACAGGGGTAGCAGGCATTGCATGCAGAATGAGCTGGTGCCGGTGTAATTAAACATCGGTAAATTTTAACCTGTCAGCCTTTCTCCTTCTTATAAAACACAAATCCGTTCTGCTCCCCAATCTTCTTTAAAGCCGGGTATTTTTCAAGGCCATCGGTTTTATTAATCTTGCTGATCACATAAACATCTTTAGGCTGCGGCTGTGTGAGCAGGAACTCCCGCCATTCATCGGGGCCGCGATCTTTGTCCTCGGCATAATAGAATTTGGGCTTGTTTTCAGGCTGAAGCTTCGGGTAAAAGTAATGGGCATAAGTACGGTACCCAAACGGAATAACATATACATCTTTCCCGGCAAGGCTTTCGAAAAAGCTGATAGCCGCCCCCTGGCTGAAAAGCTCTACCCTGCCTATAAAACCCCAAAGTATGAACATAACGGTAAAAGCGGTTCCGCCGAGCAGCAGGGTAAAGCCCTGAACCAGGCGTTGGCGTTTCCAAAGCAGGAGCACGGTAATTATATAGGCAATCACAAAAACACCGACCAGCCATTCGGTACCTGTCCAATGCACTTCGGCATCCAGGTTTTTTAGTGCAAAGGGGTCTTTGGAAAGCAGCGGCCTTAGGTATTGTTCTTTATGCTGCGCCATATACGGGAGAATAAGCGGCACAATGCCTATGAGAATACCCAATACGCCGGTCCCGATTTTAATCCATTTGGGGAAGCGCATGCGGCCCTGCACCATTTCATAAATGGCTACAGCAGCCAGGAAAGTGAGTGGGAAATAGCATAGGCTGCTGTAATGCACAATCTTGCTTTTTACAATGGTGAACACTATGAGCACCACCCAAAAGAGTATAATCATCCATCGCCTGAAATCAGACTGAACGGGGTTGGCTGCGGGCATTGGGCCCATAGCGCGAATGCAGAACAAACTTGCCGGGAAACAGCCAACCAGCAATACCACGAAATGGTAGCCGGGGAAGCCGCCGTGCCCTGCATCGGGAATGTTGTATAGCCGGTAATTGTATTTAATGAATTCGGTAATGAACCACGGCCCGTTTTTAATGGTTTCAATGCCATAAAGCAATGCCGAGGCCAAAAGTGAGCTCAACCCGAAAGCCAGAATATGCCCGATGCTGAAAAACATGCGGAACCTTTGTAAAACCCAATACACAAAAAAGCTTAAACCAATCAGCAGCAGGGCTACCGGGCCCTTGGTAATAACGGCCATACCGGCACTGAGTCCGCCTATAAGCAGGTACCGCCATTCTGAATGTTGCA
>JAZKBN010000022.1:56069-120564 GCA_040388605.1 Bacteroidota bacterium
GTTTGCGCCGGGCACATAGTTATGACGATGCACATAACGAACCAGGTTCAGTATGGCTATGAAAATAAAGAGGTTGAACCATGGGTCTATAAGCCCGGAGCGGAAATAGAAATGGGGCAAAATGCTGCCTATATATAAACCCGCCCAAAGCAGGCCGAAGTTGCGGTTATAGAGCTTTGCACCCGTGCGGTAAAGCAGCAGCAGGGTAATAATTCCGCAAAGGGCATTGGGGAAACGGGCGGCAAACTCGCCTACCCCGAAAAGGTGCATGCAGGCTGTTTGCAGCCAGAAGAAGAAAGGCGGCTTTTCCCAAAAAGGCTGGAAGTTGATGTACACGCGGCCGTACTCACCATTGATAAACATTTCGCGGGCGCATTCGGCAAAGTTAATTTCGTCCCAGTCGAAAAGGTGAACCCGGCCCAGGAAGGGTATAAAAAAGAGGGCGGCCACAAGGGCAATTACAGGTTCGGGCGGAAGGCGTTTAGGCCACATACAGGCTATGGAAACAGGGGAAACACAATGCGGCAGGCAGCATAAAGGCCAAACTAATATTGTATTCGTATTTATATACCTGCAAAAATAGGGAATGAGCAGCTAAGCGCAGCCACGTTTAAACTTCGGGCATGTATCTTTGTGCTTATGCCCTTACCTGCATCAGGAGTTTCGCCCCTAAAAGAGTTAACAGCGCCCGGCCCCAATAAGGCTCCGTTAGTTATAGCATTGTCGGTTTTTGCCCAATTAATGGCCTGGCTCATTTGGCATGCCTATACCACCTGCGAAGGCAATTGGGTGTACACCATGGACGATACTTATATCCACATGGCTATAGCCCGCAACTTTGCCGAGCATGGCATTTGGGGCATGACCGTACATGAGTTCAGCAACAACAGCTCGGGGCCCCTGTACACCCTCCTGCTTTCGCTTTGGTACAAGTTTGCCGGGCCCGGTATATACGCACCGCTGATTTTTAACCTGCTTTGCGCCCCGGCATGCATCTATATACTTTTTCGTAATCTAAGCCGCACGGCCGAAGGAGGCATACCGGTTTTCGGCAGCAGCAAAGCAATAAATAAATTTAGCGGGAATATTAATGCGCCTGATGCTGCTGTGCCTGAAACCAGGGTAAGCCTCACCCTTAAAACCATTGTGCTGCTCATGGCTATGGGCGGGGGTTCTGTTGCCGTTAACACGCTCAGCGGCATGGAGCATGTGCCGCAACTGTTGCTGAACCTGTTGTTCATAAACGTATGCGTGAACATCATCAGTAAAGAAAACCCTGAGCCACGCGATTATGCCCTGTTGGCCCTGTTCGCCATGGGTATAGGCAGCATCCGGTTCGAAGGCATGTTTCTTGGGGCTGCGGCCTGCCTGCCCATGCTGTTGCGCAAACGCTATGCGGCCATTGCAGTAATAATTATAGGCGTGGGCATACCTGTTATAACACTGGGCATTTATTCATTGGGCCAGGGCAGCATGTTCCTCCCGAACTCGGTGCTGGTAAAAGCAAGGCCCTTTGATTTAAGCTCACTTGAAGGCTTTTTTAATACCACCGGGCTTTTTTATGCGCTGCACGCGCCCAATATTGTGGTACCAATGGCGCTTTCGGTAATCATACTTTTTATAAGGTACAGGGGGGGCAGGCTCACATTTTCGGCGGGGAACCTGTACCTGTATTTCGTGGTGGCATTGTCGGTTAGCTTAATTCTTACGGCTTACCCGGCGGCGCACAGGTACCAAAGCTGGCTTATTGCCTTCAGCATTGTATCGGTATGGATAAACAGGCACACTTTGGCCACCTTGTTCGTGTTCAGGAATATCGTATTCAGGTTTGCTGCTCTTGCCATTATTATTTTCCCATGGGCATGGCGAACTTATGTTTCAATATGGCTGGCACAGGGCGCATCGGCCAACATTTACGGGCAACAATACCAAATGGCGAAATTCGTGAAGCAGTACTACCCATTTAACACCATTGCCGCCAACGACATAGGCCTCATCTGCTTCCTGAACCCGGAGGTAAAGCTGTTCGATATGTTCGGGCTGGCAACCATAAGTGTAGCCAGAACAAAGATGCAGCACCCCATGAACGCGCAGGCCCTCGACAGCCTTGCACGCATAGCCGGCGTTGATATAAGCATGTTCTACCGGGGCTGGATAAATACCGATTATTATAGAAACATGTATTTCGGCGGCGCATTTTACCTGCAAAACAACCTCGTTTGCGGCTCCGATGAAGTGGTTTTCTTCGCCGCTAAACAAGCTGACCAGGCCAAACTGCAGGCCGATCTTAAAGCCTTCGCCCCCCAAATGCCTGCCAATGCCGAGCTCGTAAAAGCTGATACGTACGAAGACTTTAATAAGCTCTTCCCTAGAGATGAATCAGGCTACCAAATGCGGCAGCATTATAAGAGCCAGCTTCCGCCCAAACCTGAATAGCACAATTGCAAAACAGCATTCACCGGGCATTTGCCTTTTCCCCGGTATAAAATAGCATATTTCCGAAACAGGCTATTAACTTTACGCCTGTATGCCCCTAAGCATAAGCCTGCAAACCCAAAACTGATTTGCCCGAAATAAGCACATACAGCAGCAACCTGAGCCTCATAATACCTGAGCTTATACTGGCTGTTGCCGTTTGCATACTCACCCTTGCCGGCCTTTGGAAGAACGCCCCGGTTTGGCTTCCGCAGGCAATATGCGTTTGCGTGCTGCTGCCCGTAATAAGCCTCGGCAGCATGCCCGTTGATACCCGCGAAACCGTTTTTGCCGGCGCCATACATTTAGGCACTTTTAACCGCGAGATAATGGTTATCTGCGATTTTGCCACAGGCCTCAGCCTTTGGCTGTACGCAAGCCGCAGCAGCCGAAAGCTTCCTATCGAGGTTTACCCGCTCATGATTACCATGCTGCTGGGTATGCACCTGATGGCTGCAAGCGCCAACCTGCTCATGCTTTTTATTGCGCTTGAGCTGGTATCGGTTTGCGCGTATGGCTTAACGGCATTCGGTTCGGGGCAGGCGGCATCTGAAGCGGCTATCAAGTATTTGCTGTTCGGCATTACGGCATCTGCATTTATGCTGTACGGCATGAGCTGGCTCTACGGTTTCAGCGGAAGCCTGTATTTTGAGCATGAAAGCTTCAGCGTTGCGCTCAATAATGCGCCGCGTTTCCCGGTAATGCTGGCTTTGGCTTTTACATTGGCGGGCATGCTGTTTAAAGTATCGGCCTTCCCCTGGCACAGCTGGGCTCCCGATGTTTACGAAAGCGCCCCCCTGCCCGTAGTGGCAGTTTTCAACGCAGGCAGCAAGGCTGCAGGGCTTGTGCTGCTGTTCAATTTCGCTATACACGTTCGTGTTGAAGGCATGCGTGAGCTGCTGGCAGGCGCTGCTGCCATCAGCATGATTGTGGGGAACCTGGCAGCTATGCGGCAGAAAAACCCCAGGAGGCTCATAGCCTGGTCGTCGGTGGCGCAATCGGGCTTTATGCTCTGCCTCTGCGCTGCAGCCGGGCCCGATTCAGGCACGGCTTTGCAGTTTTACATATTTATGTACCTGCTGCTTACCATGGCCGTTTTCGCGCTCCTGCTGGCTTTCGAAAAGCATAACCCCAAGGGCACTATAGAAGATTTTGCAGGGCTTGGTATAAGCAACCCCGGTTTAGGTATTTGCATGCTGCTGGTTATGGCGGGCTTAACGGGCCTGCCACCCACAGGGGGCTTTACAGCCAAGCTGCTCACCTTTGTTGATTTGCTTGGCAATGCCCAAAGCAGCGGCAATAAAACCCTGTATTGGCTCCTGCTTATTGCGGCCCTGAACACCCTGCCTGCGCTGTACTATTACCTGCGCATACCCTTTTATATGTTTTTCCGGAAGCGTAAGGAAGGCAGGCTCGAGCAAAGATTCCCCTTATGGCTGCAGGTTTTGGCCTGGGGCCTTACCCTGATTATGATGCTGGGCTTTTTTGCTACCGGGCTGTTTATTGCGAATTAGTGGCGCATTCAGCCTGCGAAAGGCTTGTGCCCGGCCATGTTAAAGATGATTCCTGTTAATACCCATTTCAAATATGTCTCGTATTCCTGTCGATGAAAAAATGCTTGCTTATGTTGAAAGCATGAGCAGCCCCGAGTTCAGCTATCTTGCCGAGCTCAACCGGGAAACCTATACCAAGGTATTATCGCCGCAAATGCTCAGCGGGCACTTGCAGGGCCGCGTGCTCAGCATGCTGGCCTATATGATACAGCCGAAATATATACTTGAAATAGGTACTTACACTGGTTATTCGGCGCTGTGCATGGCAGAAGGGCTGGTACCCGGCGGCATGCTGCATACCATTGATATTAACGATGAGCTGAATCCCATGGTGCAGCGCTATATAGCGCAGGCCGGCATGCAGGACCGCATTACCTGCCACCTTGGTCGCGCAGCCGATATTATACCCACCCTGCCCTATACCTGGGATATGGTTTTCATAGATGCCGACAAAACCGGCTACCCTGCTTATTACGATTTGGTATTTGAACAGGTTCGACCGGGAGGCTATATAATATCAGATAACGTATTGGCAGGCGGCAAGGTAACGGAACCCGAAAACGCCGCCACCGACAAACCCCTTGCCCGCATGCTGGCCTTCAACAAAAAACTGCAGGACGATGAGCGTGTAGAGAATGTAATTTTCCCTATCCGCGATGGCTTAAACGTGGTGAGGAAAAAGTAAAGCACAGCCTATTTATTTACCGCTGCCCGCAACTTAAAGCAGATAATTCGCAAGCAGGAGCTTTTAATTACTTGCCGGTAAAGCGCCGCGTAATTTTGTAAAAACGGCCTTTACGGGCCCTTATGAGTGAATAAGGGTAAGTTAAAGGAAAAACAGCTAAATGATTATTGTGATCCGGTAAATATTTATCAGTATATTTACCCATCTTAATCGCAACCCACCTTTACCTTGCATATACCTTTTTGGGTCGGCACCTGTTGCCGACCTTCTTTTTTTAAGGGGTAATATCGGAACTGCTTTTTAGTTTTCTTCCGGCAACAATACTGATGTAGCGGCAATTACCTGGAGTCGGCCGTCGGTTTGCTGCCAAACGCGGCTGTACCTGAAACGACCGTTGAAAAATTTACCTTCATAGGTTCCGCTCAGGTAAAGCACAAGATTTACCACTGCCGTATCGCCGAAGAGCCTGATGCTTTGCTCTTTCAAAAAAAATTGTTGAAACCTGAGCTGCCCGCTTATATGCACCGATAAATCCTGCGCCTTGCTCAAAACCCTGCCTTCATGGTTTGTAAAAACCATTTGGCTGTGCAGCAGGCGCGCAAGCGTTTCCACGTTGCCGCTCTCCATGGCATTCAGCAATTGTTTTTCGTGGTTAATAATATCTTCTTTTTCAATCATGGGGCAAGCGGGTACTAAAATGCAAAACAGGGTAATTCAGGGCAGAGCGCAGGCACTAAGGTACATAAGCCGCATCATTTTTTACAATTCGGAACCCAAAATACACGTAATTTGCATCCCCTTTGGCGCAGCACAATCCGGTGCCTGCGTTGCGAAGGGCATAAAAGAAAGCTTAACATTTAATACCATGTCAGCAGAACAGCAGCCCGCGCAGCAGGCAGAAAGCGGTCAACTTAAAGACATTATCAGCCACGCACGCGAATACGGCTTCGTGTTTCCGAGCAGTGAAATTTACGATGGCTTACAAGCCGTGTACGACTACGGCCAAATGGGCGTGGAGCTCAAGAATAACCTGAAAGCCGCCTGGTGGAAAACCATGACTCAGGTGCACGAGAACATTGCCGGTCTCGATTCGGCTATATTCATGCACCCCCTTATCTGGAAAGCAAGCGGCCACGTTGATTCTTTCAACGACCCCATGATAGATAACAAGGACAGCAAGAAGCGCTACCGTGCCGATACTCTTCTGGAAGATCGCGCTGCCGCCATTGCCGATGCCGGGGACCCCGTTCGCGCGCAGGAAATACTTGATACCCTTGCCAAACACCTGGGCGCCGGCGACCTTACCGCCGTGCGCGACATGATTATTACAGAGAACATCACCTGCCCCCTCAGCAATACCGCCAACTGGACCGAGGTTCGCCAATTTAACCTCATGTTCAGCACGCAGGTAGGCGCAGTGGCCGAAGATGCATCGCTGATATACCTGAGGCCCGAAACGGCCCAGGGCATTTTCGTGAATTTCCTGAACGTGCAGAAAACCGGGCGCTATAAGCTTCCTTTCGGTATTGCCCAAATTGGAAAGGCTTTCCGTAACGAAGTAGTGGCCAGGCAGTTTATTTTCCGTATGCGCGAGTTCGAGCAAATGGAGATGCAGTACTTTGTGCGCCCCGGTGACGAAATGCAATGGTATGAGCACTGGCGCGATACACGCATGAAATGGCATAAAGCCATAGGCCTGCCTGCCGCGTCGCTTAAATTCCATGTGCACGAGAAATTGGCCCACTATGCCAACGCCGCCGTTGATGTGGAGTATAAATTCCCTTTCGGCTTCAAAGAAATTGAAGGTATTCACTCCCGCACCGATTTCGACCTGAGCAGCCACCAGGCCCTCAGCAAGAAAAAAATGATTTACCAGGATCCGGAGCTGAACAAAAGCTATGTGCCCTTTGTGGTGGAAACATCGGTAGGGGTAGATCGCCTTTTCCTTGCAACTATGTGTAACGCCTATACCGAGGAAACCATTACCGAAGGCGAAAACACCAAGACCCGTACCTTCCTGAAATTCCACCCGGCATTGGCGCCTATAAAGGCAGCCATTTTCCCGCTGGTTAAAAAAGACGGTTTGCCCGAAATAGCCAAGGAAATCTATAACGACCTGCGCGTTGATTTTAAAGTGGCCTACGAGGAAAAAGACACCCTGGGCAAGCGTTATACCCGCCAGGATCTTTGCGGCACCCCCTTCTGCATAGCCATTGACTATGAAACCAAGGACGACAACTGCGTAACCATTCGCGACCGAGATACCCGCGAGCAAATACGAGTGCCCATTTCTGAGCTTCGTGAGCGCCTTGAAAAGGCTACCTCTATGAAGCGCATACTGGAGCAAATGATGTAGTACCCCCTTAAATGCGGTCATAAACGGCGCGGGGTTTTGCCCTGTGCCGTTTCGCATTTTAATACTGCTGATATAATGCTTTACCTTCGGTCAAATTGACAGAAGTTTTCGATAACAAAGGCCATGCAGGCATAAACCACAAGCGGGCGCATTATTTGCATACCTTTATATATTATTACAATTACCCGTTAAGCCGGATATTTAAAACCGGTTAACAGCTATGAAAGAGAAAACCGAAGCCTTTGTAAACATACTTAACCGCAAGGCCCGGCACGAGTATGAAATTCTTGATACCTGGAAAGCCGGCATCGTGTTGCAGGGCACCGAGGTAAAATCTGTTCGCCGCAGCAAGGTGAATTTGCAGGATGCCTATTGCCAGTTCCGTAACGATGAGCTTTTTATTGTAAACCTGCACATAAGCCCCTATGCCGAAGGCAGCTACAATAACCACCAGCCAAAATCTGACCGCAAGCTGTTGCTTAAGCGCAGCGAGCTCAATAAAATACAGGACCGTGCCAAAGACCAGGGCATAGCCATGATTCCCCTGCGGCTCTATATTAACGATCGCGGGCTTATTAAAGTGGAGTTCGGCGTTGGCCGCGGTAAAAAACTCTTCGATAAACGCGACGATATTAAGGAAAAAGACCTGCGCCGCGAAAAAGATCGCATGCAGGCAGACTGATACAGGGCAGAGCTACACCCCGTTTAATATGGGTACTGCTATTGCCCATACTTACACACTTTCTAAATACAGCATACCCGGTTTTCATAAAGAGCAAAGCCGGGTATTTTTTATACTTTTACACACCCAAAATTCGTTTTCCACAGGAAGCCGAAACGGCCGGATAAGCAAAATAACATGTTCTCGTTTTTTAAGAAAAAAGAGCAGGAGTCAGAATACGAACCCCTGAACACCGATATTCACAGCCACCTGCTGCCCGGCATAGACGACGGTGCGGCCACCATTGAAGACAGCCTTATCCTGCTTCGCGGCTTTATAGATATGGGTTTTCGTAAGGTTATTACCACACCTCACGTACTTGAGGGTTTCCCCAATACCCCTGAAATAATTAAGGCCAAGCTTGCCGAGGTGCAGGCAGCAGCCAAAGCCGCCAATCTCGATATACAGATAGGCGCCGCCGCCGAGTACTTTTTCGATGAAACCTTTGTGCGGAAAGTGATGAAAGGCGAGGAGCTGCTCACCTTCGGAGATAATTACCTGCTTTTTGAAACCGCTTTCCTGAACGAGCCCATTAACCTGAAAGACATGATTAAAGAAATGATCTGGAAAGGTTTCAAGCCCGTAATGGCCCACCCCGAACGCTATACATGGCTTGCCAACAACAAGGAAAAGCTGAAGCAATACCATGAAACCGGTGTGCTCTTCCAGGTAAACGTAATGGCCTTTGCCGGCTTTTATGATGAGGCTGCCAAGAAAACCGCTGAATGGCTCACCGATAATGAAATGGTAAGCTTTCTCGGTTCAGATTGCCATAAGGTGAAACACCAGGAGGGTTATAAAACGGCCATGAAAACAAAGCATTTTAAGAAGGCTATGGAACTGCCGTTGTTGAACAGGTGGTTGTAGCCCAATTTATTTCCAAGGTTTTATGATATATAATGCTCCGGATACCTGTATCCGGAGCATTATATATTTAAGAGATATTTACTGTTTTAAAATATTTTTAAGGCCTAAACTAAAAACACAGCTTATTGATATATTGAATTTAAACAATACAATATCAACCAAGATTTCCATAAATAATGTAATTTAATTTTACGCTAACGGTTACTTTTAATTAAGCCGATGTATTAACCTGCAAACTTTAATACCTCCGTTTTATGAATAAACTTATACGTTCAGTAACAGGTATATGCCTGTCTGTTTCAGCAATTCTTATGGGGCCTTCTGCGGCAAATGCCCAAGGTACGATTTGTCCAACCCCGACAGTTACTGTAAGCAATATAAACGCTCCCTTTTGCCCCGAAGGTGATGTGAGGCTAACCGGCCCGGTTGGCGGCAGGTTTGTAAGCACTTATGTAAGAGGAGTGCCAAGTAATTTTACACCGCTCGACAATATTGCTGTTGATGCATCAGGCAACATTTATATACCTGACATACAGGCAAGAACGCTGCAGAAAATAACCCCTGATGGCGTTTTAACAACCATTGTAGGCAATGGTTTTGGCTCTTACCCGCAAGGCACAATCGGTTTTTCACCGCATGAAATCGGTTTCGATTCTGCGGGTAAGATGTATGCCCTTGAGGGTATAAATATTGTAACTATAACTCCTGAGGGTTTGGTTACGCGAATAGCAGTCGGTAACCATCACGGTTTTGGTGCTGAACCATTTTCCCCGTCAGATACGAATCGAATGTATATGCCATCAGGCATTGATGTTGATCGCGCAGGCAATGTTTATTATGCAGACTATGCAAACGGCAAAATCAGCAAAATTACCCCGGCAGGCGTTGTTACCTTAATAGCCGGCAGCAGCATAGGTTATGAAGACGGGCCTGTAAGCACAGCCAAATTCGGCAATATGCGTGATGTTGTTTTAGGCGACGCCGGTAATTTGTATGTGATAGACGGGGTCAGGGTAAGAAAAATAACTCCTGAAGGCATGGTGAGTACTTTGGCAGGCTCCGGCGTTACGGGAGATGTTACAGGTGCAGGCACAGCTGCTTCGTTCAGCAATCCGCTGTTTATTACTTACAGCAACGGCAGTTTGTACTTAGTAGATCAAGGCAATTTAAAGGTTAAAAAAATTACTTTAGACGGCGTTGTATCTGACTATGCCGGTATAACATTTCCGCCAATGGGAAATTATGATGACGGGCCGGTTACAGTGGCAACATTTAAATACCCTTATGGTATAGCCCACGACAATGAAGGTAACCTTTTTGTATCTGAACTAAGACATGGAGCAATCAGGAAAGTAACTGAATACGCTCCCATAGACTACTATATTTGGTCTAACGGTGAATCGCTGCAAAGCACAGGTCCCATAATCGAAAGCGGAACTTATACCCTTCAAACCGTTTCAGGCACCTGCACCTCTGCGCCATCATTACCGGTGGTTGTTACCGTAAACCCGGCTGTTGTAAGACCTTCAATTACATCATCTGGACCCCTTAGGTTTTGCGCAGGTGATAGTGTAATACTAACAAGCCCGTCTGCCACCGGCAATCTTTGGAACACCGGAGAAACCGGCCAAAGCATTACAGTTACCGATGCCGGTCGGTATTATGTAAGCGTAATTACTGGTACCTGCACGAGTACATCAGCATATCAATCAGTGGTAGTAGATTCACTTCCTCATAACGCAATTGGTATCAGCGGCAGCCCGTTTACTGTTTATCCGGGAGCTTCATACACCTATGGAACACAGGAACTCAGCGGAATAACCTCATACATCTGGAGATTTACAGGTATTGCTACTCTTATTCCCGATAATAACAGGGTAACCGTAAGCTTCGATTCCGGGGCAACCTCCGGCACATTAAGCGCCCGTGGTGTGAATGATTGCGGAGAGGGCAGAGCAATAAACGTACGCTTAACACTTGTAGCACCCGTTGGCACCTTGCATGGTGCACAGCATCAGATAAGCATATCTCCCAACCCCGGCCGCGAAACTTTTACCCTGCAAGCCGAATCAGACATGCAAAACCTGGAAGTATTGGATAATACCGGAAGAACCGTTCACAGGCAAAGTATTTCAGGCAAAACAGCCACCTTTAACCTTGTTGTACCTGCAGGTATTTATACTGCAAGAATTGCAACGGGCAGGGGTGTTTCTGTATGCAGGCTGCTTATAAAGTAAGCTTAAAAACGAATAACACCTTAGCTATAAACAACAAGAGGGCCCGTTTTACGGAGCCCTCTTGTTGTTTATAGCATTTGCAGGCAGCCTGCTGTGAGAAAAATCAAAGCTTCAGCACTGCCATAAAGGCTTCCTGCGGAATTTCCACGGTACCCACCTGGCGCATGCGCTTCTTACCTTTTTTCTGCTTTTCGAGCAGCTTACGCTTACGGCTTATATCGCCGCCGTAGCATTTGGCAAGTACATCTTTACGCATGGCGCGCACAGTTTCGCGGGCTATAATTTTTTGCCCTATAGCTGCCTGTATGGCAATCTCGAACATTTGCTTCGGTATAAGCTCGCGCAGCTTTTCGCAGAGGCGCTTGCCCCAATCGTAGGCTTTATCGCGGTGAACTATAGCGCTCAGGGCATCCACCTTTTCACCGTTGAGAATAATATCAAGCTTCACCATGGTGCTCTCGCGGAAACCGATTAGCTCATAATCAAGCGATGCATAGCCGCGGCTGATGGTTTTCAGCTTATCAAAGAAATCAAATACAATCTCGCTGAGAGGCAGGTCGAAAGTAAGCTCAACACGGTCGGCGGTGAGGTAAACCTGGTTTTTTATGATTCCCCGCTTATCCATGCAGAGGTTCATAATGCCGCCAACATATTCGCCGGCAGTAATTATCTGCGCTTTCACGAAGGGCTCCTCAATATGGTCTACCGTGGTAGGCTCCGGCATTTCACTGGGGGCGTTAATGGTTTGCAGCACGCCCTTGGTACTGTAGGCGTGGAACTGCACCGATGGAACGGTGGTAATAACCGTCATGTTGAACTCACGTTCCAGGCGTTCCTGCACAATTTCCATGTGCAGCATGCCCAGGAACCCGCAACGGAAGCCAAAGCCAAGCGCAGCCGATGTTTCAGGCTCCCAAACAAGCGAGGCATCGTTCAGCTGCAGCTTTTCAATAGAGGCACGCAGCTCTTCAAACTCGCTGGTATCAACGGGGTATATGCCTGCGAAAACCATGGGTTTTACATCTGCAAAGCCCTGAATAGCCTCAGGTGTGGGGCGATCTACGTGGGTAATGGTATCGCCTACCTTTACTTCTTTGGCATCTTTAATACCGCTAATCAGGTATCCCACATTACCGGCCGACATTTCCTGCCTGCTTTCCTGTGTAAGCCTTAAAATTCCAATTTCATCGGCTTCGTACATTTTGTTCGTAGCCATGAATTTTACCTTGTCACCTTTTTTAAGTGTGCCGTTAAAAATACGGAAGTAAACTTCTATACCGCGGTAAGAGTTGTAAACCGAATCGAAGATAAGAGCTCGCAGCGGGGCTGCAGGGTCGCCTTTGGGGGCAGGCACGCGCTTTACAACAGCGTTAAGAATATCAACAATGCCTATACCTTCCTTACCGCTGGCATGAATAATTTCATCACGGTCGCAGCCGAGCAGGTCAATTATTTCATCGCTTACCTCATCGGGCTTGGCGCCGGGCAGATCTATTTTGTTAAGAACCGGGATAATGGTGAGGTCGTTACCAAGGGCAAGGTAGAGGTTGCTTATGGTTTGGGCCTCTATACCCTGGGCGGCATCCACAATTAGCAGGGCGCCTTCGCAGGCTGCTATGGAACGGCTTACCTCGTAGCTGAAATCTACGTGGCCGGGGGTATCTATCAGGTTAAGGGTATAGGAAACGCCGTCGAGGATGTAGTTCATCTGGATGGCGTGGCTCTTAATGGTTATGCCCCGCTCGCGTTCCAGGTCCATATCGTCGAGCAATTGGGCCTGCATGTCGCGCTTGTCTATGGTTTTGGTAAACTCAAGCAGGCGGTCGGCCAGGGTGCTTTTACCGTGGTCGATGTGGGCGATGATGCAGAAATTACGTATGTGTTGCATATTAAATACAAAGATACAATGTTGAGCGGGATTTTCAGGTTTTTAGCGCCCGCAGTTTGCAGGCATAATGAAGGTAATTCAGTAGTTTATTAAGGGCTTGTAAACCTTTGTTCATTAAAATAGCCGCCGAATTGCTTCGGCAGCTATTTATCAGCGGCTGCTCATTTCATAGGTGTGCCGGGTGAATGAAAAAGGCTTTTTATCAGCGACTTCCTATTTCAAAGATGTGTCGGCTGTGCTAACCTGATTTTTGCTCATGAAAAAAGCCGCCGAATTTCTTCGGCGGCTTTTTATCAGCGGCTGCCATTTTCAGGCGTCCTGTGTGTCTCGATGTTACTCGATAACCAGCTTACCGCTGATAACTTTACGGTCGGCAGTGGTTATGCGAACGTTATAGAAACCTTTAGCCATACCAACAGTGCTGATTTTTTCAGTGTTGAAGGTAAGGTTACGGTCCATTACTTTTTGACCAACTGCGTTAAACAGCTCGGCACGGCCTGAAGTTGCAGTCATGTTCTCGGTAAGAACGCTGAAAGAGCTTGTAGCCGGGTTAGGGTAAAGGCTTGCTTTAGAGCGAACAGTTTTAGCAGTACCGCCAACAATGTCGGCACAGAACTTACAAACTGGATTTGCGGCAAGTCCGCCACAAACCTGTCCGCCTTCGTTAATAATATCGAAAGGTACAGTGAAAACATCGCCGGTCTGGCTTGGGTCTTCAACACCGTTCACATACCATACAAACGGACCGGCCAGGTCAGCAATGCTCACTTCGCCTGCTACATCATCGTAAGAGCCGTTCATTTCGTCAACACCATTCAATACTGAGAATGAGTAAGACCTGGGCTCGCCTGAAACGCCGCAACCATTAACGCCATATACGCTTATTGTAGCGCCGCCTGTGAAACGCGAGTTCCAGAATACAGTTGCGCTTGTTCCGTTAGGGCTTAAACGACCTGCTGTGGAAGGGGTAAGAGTCCAAACGAATTCAGAAGAGTTAGAGCTTTCTTCGGCAGTAAAAGTAGCTGCATTATTGTTGTTAAAGCAGGTTACAGAAGGGCTGGCAGTAGGGTTTGAAGTTGGGCCCGGGCGACCGCCTGTAATTAGCACTTCATACTCGCGGCTGATAATAGGGTTGTCGGTACCTGCGAAGAATACACGGATACGGCCTGTAACAGGAGTGGTAACGGCAGGTAAAGTATAAGCAATAGAACCGCTTGTGCCTGTGGTGGTATAGGTACCAAGAGTTAGCCAGTCAGCTGCGTTAGCAGGATTAAAGGCATGTTCGGCACTTGTGTCAAGCTGAACAACTAATGAGCTGCCTGCAGGAATGGTTGTTGGTGCAACAAAAGATACCGATTGAGCTGTTCCGCCGCAAAGGCCAGCAGGGAAATTAGCGCTGATGTAAGCGTTAAGTGCATCAACAGTGTTGAAATCGAAGTAAGCAACACCGTTATCGCCCCAGGTTTCAGCAGTATAAACGCCGCCAGTGAAATCAAGGTTTGCACCGCTTTTCGCATCAACCAAAGAGGTCATACGGAATTTTCCGTCGGTGATGTTACGCAGGGCTACAGGCCAGGCTTCTTCAAGGCTTCCTGAACCGGTAGAGCCGTCATCATAAGCGCCGAATACTTTGGCAACGTTTAGAGGCGGGCTCCAGGTAGTACCGTTATCACGTGAAACCACAAGGTAGTTATCGCGAAGCGGGTGGTTGTCTGCATCATGAGTACCTTCAACAACACTGGTATAAAGTACATAAATGTTGTTATCAGGATCTACGCAAACAGTTGGGTAACCAATTCCGCCGTGTGGCAATGAGCCGGGTTCGTTGTCGGTGGTACGGTCAAGGTCAACCTGTCCGTTATAGTCAACATCAACCGGGTAGGCAATGTAATCCATTGCATCAGCTGCAGGAAGCGCAGTTGAACTTTCGTTCCAGTATTTAAGTGCACCTGCCCAGGCATTCAGACCACCGTTTTGGTAGAAAGAACCGTCTGCGCTTCCGTCTTCATCAAGCGGGGCGTAGCCGCGGCCAACTGCAACGTGTACCTTGTTACTGTTATCAATGGTAATGCAGTAAGCGCCATCGTTACCGTATGCTGAAAATGCGCCGGTGGTTGGGTTTACAGTTACATTGTTGGGATCTGAAACGTCAATAGTTTCAATGGTGCGTGTTTTCCAGGTAAGGCCGTTATCGGTGCTTTTGAAAAGCAGCATATCGGTACCCAGGCGCGGAGCGTTTTTAGCGGCAGTTACAACTGCAGCCACTACGTTACCACGCACATCCATGTCGAAGCTTGAAGTTTTTGTACCCAGGAAACCGTTTGCAAGGCTAAGGGTATCAAAGCGGTGACCGGTCCAGGTAAGACCTCCGTCGTTACTTACGATGTGGGTGAAGGCATCAACAATTCCGTCATCAGAAAGATCAGGGTAATAAGCCACATCTGTGGTAGTGCTTACCGAGTGAATGGTGGTGGAGTTACTGGCTGTGTGCTGGAAAAGCGCCTCAGGAGATGCCTGAATAGCAGTTTGAGTCCATGGATTTGAGGCTGCGGAACCACCGTAAGTATTACGGGTATAAGAGCTCATCCTGGTATCGCTTCCATCAGGGAAAGTGTACATGGTAATGGCTTCTTTTGCCGCAGTACTTGAAAGGCTTGGGTAACCAAGACGGTGGTTAGCCAGATCTGTTCCAAGGCCGGAGGCGCTTGGGCCGCCCACTGCAAGTTGAGTGGCGTCTGTTATTTCAAAAGTACCGTCGGTTTTCCAGCGGTTATAAGCTGCCATACGGCTGCCCATGTTTGCTTCAGTGCCATATTGCCAAAGTATGGCAACAGAACCGTCGGCTTTTTTCTCGAAGTAGCGGTGTGCTCCGCCCCAGCTTTGAATTTCCCAGAATGTATTACCGCAGTTTACACCGTATGCAGGAGTTGGCGCAGCCAAAAGCCTGTTAGGTGTTCCGGTTCCGACACTGCCGCGTGCATCAAGGCTTTTTAACTGTACGGGGGCGTTTTTGCCTGCAGGCAGGTTATGGGGAGTCTCAGTATGTTTCATTATCTGAGGTCCGCGGGGGGCCCTTCCGAAAACACGGGTTTTTGCACTCTGGGCATAGGTGCCCGAGATTGCAGCCGCAAGAGCCAGGGTAAGTAATAATCTCTTCATAATTGATTGTTATGGAATGTAGACCCGCCGGATTTTACCCGACGCATTGGACAAAGGTACGAAACTAGCGTTTGACAAAACAAACTGTAAATGCCATATAAAGCTCAGACAGTAAAAAAAAAGCCGGGGTTGCCCTTAAAACAAAATAAATACTAAGAATTTTAGCCTAAATAGGCATTTTATTCTGAATATAAATTTTCCGGAAGACAGTATAATTATCTGCAAACTGCGTTTACCTGAATAACCAGGCTAAATAATTAATCGCAATCTCCGGCTTGTTTATACAATTCCCTATCGGCTGCAAGACCGAACCCAGGCATTCATTTACTTTTAACTTTACGGGCCAAACAAAAAGCTTTGCCGGGCGCAATTAATTAATGGTTGCAGTATTTATTAACATAGCCAATATTTGCAGCTATGGCAAACTAACAAATATTATGCCTGTTAAAAAACCCCGGTATGCATTAAAGGCATTTTACATACCCCTGCTTCTTACTACATATTAATATTGCTGCCGGTAAACTTTTCAGGAGAAAATTTTCCTGATTGCCTCAGTTACCTGCTTTTTAGGATCTTCACGTATGAGCTTTTCTTCAACTGAAAGCTTGAAGAAAAGGCCGCGCAAAGCTTTTTGGGTAACGTAAGCATTCAGGTTGGTATTTACAGGCTGAGAGCCGGTAAGGTTATACACACCAATAATAGTAGCCCATGCCGATGATGCGCTTACCCCGAAAACCAAGGGCTTATCAAGCGCAAGGGCCACCTTTGGCTGAAATGCGCTGTCGAGCCGGTTAAAGGTTTTTACGCGCAGGTAGGCGGTGGCAGCAGTATCGGTACCATGAAGAATGCCGGCGGCATCCTGCAGGGTCATGCTTGTAACGGCATCTGAAAATATAGGGGCGGCTTCGGTAGCGGCATCTTCGGCGGCGCGGTTAATTTGCAGCACAAAATTATCGAGGGTGCTTTGCATACCCGGAATGCCCTGCAGCGTTGTATAAACGTTTGCGGCAGTTTCAGGGAAGGGCAGCTTAATAAGTGCGTCAGCATAGAAACCGTTTTGCCTGCTTACAATTTTAGCGGCAGTATCGGCGCCTACTTTCAATAAAGATTTAAGGCCGGCCGATATTTCAGCCTCGGTAAGCCCCGGGTTAACCGATTCCAAAAAATCGCAGGAGGTAAAGGTAAACAGGCTTAAAGCCAGCGTAAGCGTGCAGATGCGCGCATACATAACACGGGATATTTTATTTAAGTAAGGCATAATTCCTTATTATTAACCTGTTTATAATTTTCGATCCTGCCTTTCAGCCGAATTTTACAATGCAATATAGCATTAAAACTGTGCAATTTCCGGAAAGCCCGGCAACATTTGAATGGCTTAAGCCCATGTACCCGACCAAAATTGCATGGAAAAGGCAGTCTTTTTAATAAGGCCAAATACCTTGCCGGTAAAAACCTGCCCGTGCACCTGATTAGCATCCATAAAATAAAGAGGCCGATCCGGAAGCATAACGTCCGGGTCGGCCATAAATTTTAATCTAATGAATTTATCAGCGGCTCAGGTTACTTACCTGCCAGAAAAGATTCCAAACGTTGCTCAACTGAGGCACGAACCTGCTCTATGCTTATTTTTTCGGGCACTTCGGTAATAAAGGCATGCAGCAGCAATTGCCGGGCATCGTCTTCGCTGAGTCCGCGGGCACGCAGGTAGAACAGTGGTTCTTCATCTAAAGTACCTGTGGTTGCACCGTGGCTGCATTTAACATCATCGGCAAAAATTTCAAGCTGGGGCTTGGTATTTATGCTTGCATCGTCGCTGAGCAAAATGTTACGGTTACTTTGGAAGGCGTTGGTTTGCTGCGCAGCGCGGCGCACCAAAATTTGCCCGTTGAAAACACCCGTACTTTTATCGGCCATGAGGCCTTTGTACAACTCGTCGCTGAAAGTGGCAGGGGCCTGGTGATCTGCTACGGTGTGGTTATCTATCAGGCTTTTGCCTTTGCCTATGAACAGGCCGTACATGCGGGCTTCTGCCCTGTCGCCCGAAAGGGTGAAGCGCAGGTTATTGCGTGTAACAGCGCCGCCGTAACTGATGGTACTTGTTGTTGCCTTGCTGTCGGCGTTAAGGAAAATATGGGTATTGCCTACGTGCCCTGCAGCCTGGCCTTCATCATTGGTTTTTACATACTCAACAGATGCGCCTTCGGCCACAACAATTTCTGTAACCGTATTGGTAAAGCCGGCATTGCCGCCAATGGTGCTGTAGGTTTCAATCACCTTCAGGCTGCTGCCCTTGCCTACCACGAACAAATTGCGGGGCTGGCTCATAACGGTATCCTGCGAGCAGTCATTTATGAAGTGCAGCACTACAGGCAATTCAACAATCTTGCCTTCGGGCACGTGAATAAAGGTGCCTTGTGCGGCGAAAGCGGTGTTCAGGGCCGTGAAAGCATCTTTATCGAAATCGGCGTATTTGCCGAAGTTATCGTAAAAGGCATCTATGCGTTTGTCTTCGGCGCTTTCGAAGCTGAGAATTTCCATCTCGAAAACGGGGGTAAGTATGGTGCTGCTGTGCGGCGCGAACCTCCCGTTTATGAAAACCATAATATTGGCTTCAAGGCCTTCGAAATGCACCTTTCGGATATCTTCAGGGGCAATGGCGCTGCTGCCGGTTACGGTGCCCAAATTAATTTGGCCGTTCACCAGGCTGCTTACATTGGTATATTTCCAGTCTTCGTGCCTGGTTGTGGGAAAACCCAAACGCAGGAAGCTGTCCATGGCTTTGCGACGCAGGGTATTTATAGGGCTGCCCGCCGCGCCGCCAAGGGCTTCTTCAAAAGCGCGGAAACGCTCTGCAAGCAATTCTGTCATTACAGGTTCAGTAATCAAGGTAATGGGGATAATGCAATAAGGGAGGAAGATTTTTTTCGGCGGGGCTTAAACACAGCCTTACGAAAGATAATTGCCCGGATACAGGCGGGCTTATTTCTTTACGCCTTCTTTTATCCAATCGTAGCCGTTTTCTTCCAGCTTAAGGGCCAAATCACGATCTCCGCTGAGCACTATGCGGCCGTTGTAAAGCACGTGCACCACATCGGGTACTATATAATCGAGCAGGCGTTGGTAGTGGGTAATAACTATGGTTGCGTTTTCGGGGCTTTTGAGCAGGTTAACACCACCGGCAACAATGCGCAGGGCATCAATATCGAGGCCGCTGTCGGTTTCATCAAGCAGGGCCAGCTTAGGGGCCAGCATAGCCATCTGGAAAATCTCGTTGCGTTTTTTCTCGCCGCCGCTGAAGCCTTCGTTCAGGCTGCGGCTTAAAAGGGCCTGGTCTATTTCCACCAGCTTCATTTTTTCCTTCATCAGCTTCAGGAAGCTGACGGCATCAAGAGGCTCCTGCCCGCGGTGCTTACGCACTTCGTTCACGGCAGATTTCAGGAAATTGGTAGTGCTTACACCCGGAATTTCAACGGGGTATTGGAATGCTAAAAATATGCCTTCGCGGGCACGAATCTCGGGTGCGAGCTCCAGTAGGTCCTGTCCCATGAACTCAACAGAGCCTTCGGTAACCTCGTAATCTGGTCGGCCGGCCAAAACAGATGCCAGCGTACTTTTTCCCGAACCGTTAGGGCCCATTATGGCGTGCACTTCGCCGGCTTTTACTTCCAGGTTAATGCCTTTCAGTATTTCTTTTTCGCCCGTGCGGGCATGCAGGTTGGTTATTTTAAGCATTTTTTCATGCGGGAAATCAGCGTGTTATGCCAAAACCCCTAATGTATTTATTTTTGGTATTCGCGGTTAAACCATTCGGCCACCCTGAATTCGGGTGCAAAGATGGTAAAAATAAGGGGCAAAGCGGCAACAGGATGGCAAATGAGGGAAAGCTGCCTTCAATCTATACGCGGTACCCGGTGAGGGGCATAAAAACGATCTTCGGGAAAAGCAGGTTCAGCCATTTCCGGAAGATCGTTTTAAAAGCCCGGGCTATGCCGGTTAATTTTAAATGCGGTTATAGTAAGCAGGCCTACCAGCCTTTTTCTTTTTTCTTACGCTCTTCCTCGGTCCATTCAATTTCAATGGCTTCAATGGGTTTGGGAGGGGCGGTTAAATCATGCTTCTTTTTGCTCCAGAAGCCTGCTGCTTTACCTAACAGGAAAACAGCAATAATGGCATAAATGCTGATTATGAAGTAAACGGCATTACCCATGCGCTCACTATGGTCACGCATAAAATAAGTGTACGCCAGGGCGGGGGCCAGGCAAACAATAAGGGCAAGAATACCCGGATGTACAAATTTGTTACTTTTCTCTACGGCCATTTTCCGTTGACGGTTGTGGAAATTATTTTGTGGAATTGCCCGGGTTCCATACCGGGTAATCTGTGTATCCTTTAACTGATCCTGAATAAAAGGTGGCCGTATCGGCCTTGTTATCCAAGGGGTAATTGTTTTGTATGCGTTCTGCCAAATCAGGGTTGCTGATAAACAGCTTCCCGAAGGCAATTAAATCAGGCATGCCCTGCCGCAAATCTTTTTCTGCAGATTCAGGGGTATGTCCGCCGCAGAAAATAAGCGTTCCGCTGAACTCATTGCGCAGCATTTGCTTTGTTTCCTCAGGCAGGGTGTAGGTTGCGCCCAATGGGGGCAGGGCAACATGCAGGTAAACTATGCCTATATCATCGAGCCCGCGCACAAGGCTGCGGTAGGTTTCCTCCAAATCTTCATAAGGCTCCATATCACCGTTTCTTCCGTATGGCGATATGCGGAGGCCGACCTTATCTTTACCTATGGCTTCGGCAATTTCTTCGGCAACCTCCAATACAAACCTGCACCTGTTTTCAGGACTGCCGCCATATTTATCGATACGTTGGTTGCTTCGGGGACTCAGGAATTCCTCGAGCAGGTAGCCGTTGGCAGCATGCATTTCCACACCGTCGAAACCGGCAGAAATGGCATTTATTGACGCGTTTACGAATTCGGCCTGTGCCAGCTCTATCTCGGTGAGGTCCATTTCCTCGGGCACCGGCAGGGGCTTCATGCCTTCGGCTGTGTACATTTGCCCTTTGGCCTGTATGGCAGAGGGGGCAATTACTTTAGAGCCTTCGGGCAGGTTAAGTGCATGGGTTATTCGGCCGGTGTGCATCAGCTGCACAAAAATGTGTCCGCCTTTGGCATGCACGGCAGCGGTTACAGGCTTCCATGCATCCGTTTGCTCCTTATTGTAAATACCGGGGATGTTGGTATAACCCAGTCCGTTCGGCGAGGGCGATGTACCTTCGGTAATAATAAGCCCCGCACCTGCACGCTGACCATAGTACTCGGCCATTAATGCTGTAGGTATATTGCCGGGTGCCCTTGAACGAGTCATGGGAGCCATTACCAGCCGGTTTTTCAGGATAATTTCGCCCAGTTCGGCAGGCGAGAAAAGCGTATTATTTGCCACAGTCTTTCTTAGCGGAGTATATCAGGAGCCGGGAACGGCGAGCCCCATGAACCATACAGGATCAGCAGCTCAGTTGTTCCCTGTTGCCGGGTTCATTACCCTACACTCCCTTCCAAACTGATAGCAAGCAATTTTTGAGCCTCAACCGCAAACTCCATGGGAAGCTGGTTTAAAACCTCGCGGGCATAGCCGTTTACAATAAGGGCCACGGCATCTTCGGTGCTTATGCCGCGCTGGTTGCAGTAGAAAAGGCGGTCTTCGCCAATTTTACTGGTGGTTGCCTCGTGCTCAACGTGTGCGCTCTTGTTGTGAACTTCTATATAAGGGAAAGTATGCGCCCCGCATTTGTCGCCCATGAGCAGGCTGTCGCATTGGCTGAAGTTGCGGGCTTTTTCGGCGCGCTTCATTACTTTCACCAAACCGCGGTAGCTGTTCTGGCTGCGACCTGCAGATATACCCTTGCTCACAATGCGGCTGGTGGTGTGCCTGCCTATGTGGGTCATTTTGGTACCGGTATCGGCCTGCTGGTAGTTGTTGGTTACGGCTACGCTGTAGAACTCGCCCACGCTGTAATCACCTTTAAGAATTACGCTGGGGTATTTCCAGGTAATGGCCGAACCGGTTTCAACCTGTGTCCAGGAAATTTTACTGCGATCACCGTTGCAGATGCCGCGCTTGGTTACAAAGTTGTAAATACCGCCTTTTCCGTTCTTATCGCCGGGGTACCAGTTTTGAACAGTGCTGTATTTTATATGGGCATCGGCTTGGGCAATAAGCTCCACCACGGCGGCATGCAATTGGTTTTCGTCGCGCATGGGGGCCGTGCAGCCTTCCAGGTAGCTTACATAGCTGCCTTCTTCGGCAATAATGAGCGTGCGCTCAAACTGGCCTGTATTCGCGGCGTTTATGCGGAAATAGGTGCTGAGCTCCATAGGGCAGCGAACGCCCTTGGGTATGTAGCAGAATGAGCCGTCGGAAAAAACGGCCTGGTTGAGGGCGGCAAAGTAGTTATCGGTAGCGGGAACAACGGTGCCTATGTATTTGCGTACAAGATCAGGGTGGTTGGCCACTGCTTCGCTGAGCGAGCAGAAAATAATGCCCATTTCTCCCAGCTTGGCTTTAAAGGTGGTGGTAATGCTTACGCTGTCGATAACGGCATCTACGGCAACGCCGCTGAGGCGTTTTTGCTCATCGAGGCTGATACCCAGCTTTTCGAAAGTTGCACGCAGCTCAGGATCTATTTCATCGAGGCTGTTGAGGCTTACCTTTTGTTTGGGGGCGCTGTAGTAAATAATATCCTGGTAGTTAATTTCAGGAATAACTACGTTCTGCCATTTGGGCATGGTGAGGGTAAGCCAGAGGCGGTAGGCTTTCAGCCTCCATTCCAGCATCCATTCAGGCTCGTTCTTTTTGGCGGAAATAAAGCGGATGGTATCTTCCGTCAGGCCGCGCGGGGCCTCATCGGCCTCAATATCAGTAGTAAAGCCGTACTTATATTCTGCGCTTGTAATGCTCTCCAGAACGGCGTTCTCCTTGCTCATAGTTTGTTATTTTAATACTGACCCCATACATAAAACAGCCCTTTGCCGGGCTTTGTTTGGAACCTGTATAAATTGGAAGACAAAAATAAGGAATTTTTACAGGAAACCGGGGAATAAAAACTTGAGTGTCGGAATTGAAAGCAATTGCCATGATTGCCCCGGGAGCCCACACTTTTCGGCAGATGTTAATGCAGCTGCACTTTTTGGGGTAAAGGAAATATATTGTAAATTTGGATAAGCAATTACGACATTATGAAAAAGGTTTTGGAAGCTGACCAGGTAATCACATTTGAACCCGTATTACCGAAGGAAATGAAGCGCCTGTTCGAGAAGGCGGCAAATATTGGCGGCTTCAATTCTGTCTGGGATTTTATTATTTCATCGGCTACCGCAAAAGCTGAGGCAATGGTTGAGTCTGACCCTGGAAATGAGGCGATTAAAAGGTTGAAAATGACCGAAGACCCTAATTTCTTTACTTCGGAAGCAGACAGAAAACACTTCTTTGATACCCTTATGAATCCTCCGGAGCCAAACGAAGCTTTAAAAGCCGCTTTTAAGAAATATAAAGCTGCCGGAAATGTATGAGCTACCAAACAGTACATTTATCAGGCGAATATCAAAAACAGCTTTTCTCGTGCGGTAATGAAAAGCTTGACACCTACCTGCATAAGCAAGCCGGCCAGGAAGTAAAGAAAAATTATGCCGCTGCCTTTATTCTGCCGGGCAACGATCCTGTTAAAGGATTAATTATTAAGGGTTATTATACTTTGTCGGGCACGGGGGTGCCTAAAGACCAGGCACCTGAAGAAATTGCAGGTAAAATACCTTACAGGATTATTCCGTCAATTCTAATTGGCAGACTCGCAGTTGATCAGAATTTTCAAAGGCAGGGTTTAGGCGAACTTTTACTTTCTGATGCATTGGCTCGCATTTACGACCTATCTAAAACACTTGGCCTCTTTGTAGTATGCGTAGATCCTATTGATGAGCGCGCAGTTATTTTTTATTCTAAGTTCGGCTTTATTCTCAGGCCTGAAAACGGCCAAATGTTCCTGCCGATGAGCGTAGTTCAAAAAATGATTACAGGGCAGAGATAACAGAATTCTGCATGCCGGCTTTCCCGGCCGCAAAAATTCATACCCCGCAATTTCCGGGCCTTTTTTACCTGCTAAACCCATACCTCTTTTGAATACTTGTTAATCGGCATTGGTATGCCTGATTGGCATGACTATGGAATAATTTTACTCAGGCAACACAATCAGCCGGGGCTTTCCGAAACCTTGTTACTACCCTGCTCTTTGCGCCTAATCCTGAATAATTATACCCGAAAATCAGGATCGAAAATTGCACGCTGATATGCAGGCAGAAAGCCCCAAACCCGTTTTAAACCGCACCAGGTAAGCCAAACAATAAAACAGGCAGTTCAGGGCAGCGAAAGCCCCCGAAACAAAGCATGACCCGTTTGCATGATATATTGCACTATTACAATATTAAAGCAAAATAAATAAATCAACTGTTGCAACAACAAACACACATATTATTTGGCAAAATCCTGAATACGGCTCAAACATCACAGGTAACCCGCAGCCATTGCTGAAATTACGGTCGAATTAAAAAATATTATTTGGTTTTGCCATTAAAATAAAAACTCAATATATTTGAAACTGTTTGAACAATTTCAATACAGGCACACCCACGAAAACCTATTAATACTACGTTTAAAATGAACAATAACGAAAAAATGAAGGCAGCTAACTCTGATTTGGAAGCCCTGGGCATTCGCACAGGCGGAACAGTTTACAGGAACCTGCCAGAGGCACAGCTGGCCGAAATGGCTGTTTGCAGGAACGAGGCCACTTTAAGCTCAACCGGCGCCCTTTGTGCCGACACCGGTGAGTTTACAGGCCGCAGCCCAGAAGACAAATTTTTTGTGAACGATGAGCTTACCCGCGATGCCATTTGGTGGGAAGGCGATTTTAACCACCCCGTTTCGCCGGAAACCTTTGAGCGCATGCTCGATAAAATGACCGGCTGGCTGAGCGGCAAAGATCTTTTTGTTTCAGACTTATTCGCCTGCGCCGATGAGCGCTACCGCATAAACCTGACCGCCATTACCACCACGGCCATTCACAACCTGTTCAGCCGCAATATGTTCATTCGCCCTTCTGCCGAAGAGCTTGAAAAATTCAGTACCGGTTTTACCGTTATCTGCGCCCCTGATTTTGAAGCCGATCCGGCTACCGACGGTGTTCCGCATAAAAACTTTGCCCTTATTAACCTGAGCCGCAAAATTATTCTTGTAGGCGGCACAGGCTATACCGGCGAAATAAAGAAAGGCATTTTCAGCGTGCTCAACTTTAACCTGCCGCACCTCGAAAAAGTAATGAGCATGCACTGCAGCGCCAACATAGGCAAAGCCGGCGATACCGCGGTATTCTTTGGCCTCAGCGGAACAGGTAAAACCACCCTGAGCGCCGACCCTGAGCGCAGCCTCATTGGTGACGACGAGCACGGCTGGAGCGATACCGGCGTGTTCAACTTTGAAGGCGGCTGCTATGCCAAGGTGATTCGCCTGAGCAAGGAGCAGGAACCCGAAATTTGGGATGCCGTTAAATTCGGGGCCATTGTAGAAAATACAAGATACTACCCCGGCACCCGCAAAATCAATTACGAAGACACTTCCGTAACTGAGAACACCCGTGTAAGCTATCCCCTCAACCACATTCCAAACGCAAAAGTGCCATCGGTTGGCGGTATTCCTAAGAATATATTTTTCCTGGCCTCAGACAGCTTCGGCGTTTTCCCGCCAATCAGCAAGCTGAGTCCTGAGCAGGCCATGTTTCACTTCGTATCGGGTTACACAGCAAAAGTAGCCGGTACCGAGATGGGAGTTAAAGAGCCCAAGCCCACCTTCAGCACCTGCTTCGGCGCACCTTTTATGCCCCTGCACCCAAGCAAGTATGCCGAGCTGTTGGGTAAAAAGATAAAAGAAAACGAGGTTAAAATCTGGCTCGTGAACACCGGCTGGACAGGCGGAAAATACGGTACCGGCAAGCGCATGAAGCTTGACTATACCCGCGCCATGATTACCGCCGCCCTCAACGGCGAGCTTGACAATGTGAACTACCACGAGCACCCCAATTTCGGTTTCATGATACCGGAAACCTGCCCCAATGTGCCTGCTGAAATACTCGATACACGCAATACCTGGGCCGATAAGGACGCCTACGACAGCCAGGCCGATGAGCTTGCCGGCATGTTCCTGAAAAACTTCGAAAAATTCAGTGCGGAAGCCGATGAGGCCATTAAAAAAGGCGCTCCCAAAGTAAGGGAAGAGGCATAATACCCAATTCACAGCCATGCCCATAATAATTGCAGCCGAACCTGTTCGGGCTGCCTGTTAATACACACCCTTTATACTCACAATGAATAACGATATAGAAACCTTGGTTTTACCCATCGGCACCACGCTCGACAGGTTTATTATGCGAAACCAGGCCCGGTTCCCCTATGCGGCCGGCGAGCTTTCGCAGCTGCTGCGTGACATTGCCATTGCCGGAAAAATAGTGAACCGTGAAATTAACCGGGCCGGGTTAATTAATATCAGCGGCAGCAACGGGAGCCAAAACGTTCAGGGCGAAGATCAGCAAAAGCTGGATGTAATTGCCAATATCAGGTTTACCCGTGCCCTTACCAACGGCGGCGAAGTTTGCGCCATCATCAGCGAGGAAGAAGACGAGCTTATTGATACCGGCAACCGTTTCGGGAAATACGTGGTAGCCATTGACCCGCTCGACGGCAGCAGCAATATAGATGTAAACGTGGCCGTAGGCACCATTTTCAGCATATACCGCAGGCGCAGCCCTGTTGGCGGACCCATTAACATGGACGATGTATTGCAGCCCGGTACCGCCCAGGTAGCCGGCGGATACATACTCTACGGCAGCAGCACCATGCTGGTATTCACAACCGGGCATGGCGTAAGCGGCTTTACTTATGAACCCAGCCTCGGGGAGTTTTACCTGAGCCACCCCGAGATAACCATTCCCGCCGACGGTAAGATTTACAGCTGCAACGAGGGCAATTACAATGAGTTTATTCCCCCCGCCCGCGCATATATAGACCATTGCCGGGAGAACACCTTAAGCTCACGCTACATTGGCTCTTTCGTGGCAGATTTCCACAGGAACCTGTTTAAGGGCGGCATTTTCCTGTATCCGCAGACATTAAAGGCCCCGGGCGGCAAGCTCAGGCTGATGTATGAATGCAACCCTCTTGCCTTTATTGCCGAGCAGGCCGGCGGCATGGCCACCGACGGCACCCAACGCATACTCACCATTAAACCCGACAGCCTGCACAAGCGCTGCCCGTTGTATATAGGTTCGCCCCGCATGGTGGAACGGGCAATAGCCTGTTTCGAGAAAGCAGAGCTTGAGGAAAAGCAAAGCATGGAAGCTTAGGAACATTGCATGAATGTGAATTTATGAAAGCGTTTCTGCCGGATGGCGGGGGCGCTTTTTTTGGTATAGCCGGCATATTAATTAGATTTGCAATGCATGTAAGATTAAAAATTAACCAATGAGCGGCATTGTTCCAAAAACTGTATGGCTGTATCGAGTAATCCATATAGATAATTTGGAACATATATTGCGTAATGGTATTTGTACGGCAACTCACCCATTGCATGACCCAAATTACCTTGCTATTGGCAACAGCGCAATAATAAACAGGCGAAAAGAATCAGCAATACCTTTGGCAGCATACGGAATGCTTGGTGATTATATACCTTTTTACTTCGCCGGCCATTCACCGGCCATGTATAATATCATTACCGGTTATGAAGTTCCGTTAACATCGCAGGCAAAACTGGTTTTCCTATGCTGTAAAGCAACTGATATTACCTCAGTCTGTACTAAGTGGTGTTTTACAAACGGCCCTGCAATGATTGCAGTATCCGACTTCTATAATGATTTATCTTCGCTTAGTGAATTAGATTGGAATGCAATAAACGCAGTCTATTGGAAGAATTCACCGGAGCAACCTTTCATGCAAAACAGGAAGCAATCAGAGTTTCTTGTAAAAGACTTTATACCTGCATCTGTTATAAGCAGTATAGCTGTACTAAATAATGATTCTTATAAAACAGTAACAGACATCACAACTAAAACAGGTCACACAGCTTCCTGCGGAATAGATACTAAATACAAACTCTTTTATCAGGGATTTGCATGATACATTACGTAACCGGCAATTTACTTAAGTCACAAGCACAGGCCCTTGTAAATACGGTAAATACCGTAGGAGTAATGGGCAAAGGTATTGCGCTGCAATTTAAAGAAGCATTCCCGCAGAATTACAGTGAATACCTTAAAGTTTGTAAATCCGGTGAATTGCAGCCCGGAACCCTGCTCATTTTTGAAGAGCAAACCCTGAACGGCGCACGTACAATCATTAACTTCCCAACTAAAACTGACTGGCGTAAGAAGTCAACTTATAAAATAATAGAGTCAGGGTTGCAGGAGCTAAGAAAACAGACAGAAGTTAAAGAAATTAAATCGCTGGCACTGCCGCCTTTAGGTTGCGGTCTTGGCGGTTTAGATTGGAATATAGTTAAACCGCTGATTGAGCGCTACCTTGGTGATTTAAACGCGCGTATAGAGGTTTTTGAACCAAATTCAGCAATAAAAGCGATACTTCAAAAAGAGCATTCGAAAGAAGTAAAGCTTACACCTGCTCGTGCCATGTTGCTTTACACTTTATTTCAGTATGAATCAATGGGTGAAAAGTCAAGCCTTTTTGCAGCCAATAAAATGGCGTACTTTCTACAGGAAATGGGGCAGCCGTTAAGACTCAACTTTGTTGCCCGATTTTATGGCCCATACAGTCTTGGTGTTGAAAAAGTTCTATACAGCCTGAATGGAAAATACATGAAAGGACTGGAACAAGGCGAAGCACAAGCATTTGAAGAATTAAAACTTGACTATTCAAGACTTGAAGAAGTAACGCAATATATAAGTAATGTGTTAGCGCCGGAAGAACGTAAAAGATTACAAAACCTGGTACAATTTATCATGGGATTTGAATCTACCTTCGCCATTGAATTATTATCATCGGTCAGCTTTTTGGCAAAAAAGAACAGATTGCGCAGCGCTGAGGAAGTATATGAAGCATTGCAAAATTGGTCGCAACGAAAAGCAGATATGTTTAAGCTTCGCCATGTTGAAATTGCATGGAAGCATTTGGAAAAATACAGCACTGCATTAGAATTCAGCAGTGCCGTTTAATAAACCCAAGCCTCCCCTAAACCCCGACAAGGCCATGCTCCTGTACGCCCTTTTCCGTTACGAGGCCCAGGGCGAAAAGGCCAACCCTTTTGTAGCAGGTAAAATTGCCTGGTTCTTACAGGCTATGGGGCAGGATATGAAGCTGAATTTTTTACCCCACTTTTTCGGGCCATACAGCAACAGCATGGCGCCGCTGCTTTACAGCCTGAAAGGCCGATATATAAAAACCTTCAGCTTCGGCGAAACAAAGGCTTTTGAGCCCCTTGGGCTTAATTATGATAAGTTTGAAGAGCTGCGCAACTTCCTGAACACCAAAATAAACAAGTTTGAATATGCCCGACTCCGTAATTTAATCAGCCTCATATCGGGTTTCGAAAGTCCGGCCGGTTTGGGCCTGCTGGCATCTGTAGATTATTTGAGCCTGAAAGAAAATGCAATAAGCGCCGAAGATGTGTATGACAAATTACAATCATGGTCGGGGCAGAAGGCGGGTATGTTTAAGCTCCCGCATGTGGAAGCAGCCTGGGAAAGGCTTGAAAAGTACAAGCCCTTGTTAAGAACAGCAGAATAGGCCCTGTTTGAACAAGCGAAAAAGACAAAAGCGCATTCGCCCTGCAGGAAAATGCGCTTTTATCCGACGATTTACAATTATTAAGCACCCTGCTTAGGGTTGTCTTACAACAACCTGAACGCCACGTTAACACCAATAACTGCATTACGTGTATTCACTTTATAGGTTCCGTAATCGGTTTTAGAGCTGTAAGTAAAATCGGGGTTGTATTCCACCTCGGCGCTTATGCGGCTGAATACCGCACCGGCTACGGCAACACCGCTGAACGTGGCAGAATTGAATGCCTGCTGACGTGATGATGCACCGGAGCTGTTATCGCTGAATAAATCGCCGGAGCTGGAAAGCTTAAAGTCGCCGCGGGGGCCAAGGCCTACATAAACACCTACAAGCGGCAGCTTTACCACATACAGCTTCAGCACCGCATCAAGCGACAGGTATTGCAGGTTAATGTCGCGCTCCGCTGAATTGCCGAGTCCGTCTTCCAGCTTTTTCTTAGTTCCTTTAGCCCGGTAAGATGCTCCTACATTAATAGCCAAATTGGTGCTTGGTATTGCGCCTTCAACATAAACGCCCGCATTTACAACGAACTTGGTTTCAGATTTATCAAGCTCGCTTTTATCTATACCTGAAACGTTCAGGTTATCGTCGAGGGTAATGTATTGATCTGCGAGGCCAACTCCGGCTTTAACGCCGAAACCCAATGCAGTATTTTGGGCCAATGCTCCCGATACGGCAAGCAGGCAAACGCTGAGTGTAAGTAGATACTTTTTCATAGTGGTGATGGTAATTTAAACGTGGTATGTTTTGTTTCAACAGCTTGTAATCAGGTTGTATAAAATCTGTGCCGGTGAAATTTCCCGCATATTTTTCCACACAGTTACCAAGCCGCGGAAATGAAAACCCTGTACTGAAAAACCTGCTTAATACCCACCTGCTCTGCCTGTTGCGAACGGGGGCATTAGCCAACCTTTATTGAAAAACCGGATCAGCCGGCGAAACATAAAAAAAAGCGCATCGGCCTGATGACCAATGCGCCTGAAAGGATATCCCTTATAAAGCCGGTATGACACTCAATTAAATTCCGGCTATTCTGAACGACAGGTTTACACCTACAACATAGTTACGGGTGTTCACCTTATATGCCCCGTAATCGGTTTTAGAACTGTAAGTAATATCAGGGTTCCATTCCGCTTCCAGGCCCAGCTTCCAAAGCTGCACACCCGCAACGGCAACGGCGCTGAAAGTAGCAGCGTTAAATGCCTGGTCAGGCGTTGCGCTGCCTGCATTTGCATCTTTAAACAAATCGCCGGAAGACGAAAGCTTGATATCGGCACGTGGGCCGGCGCCTATGTAAAGGCCAACTAATGGTTTTTTAAGAAGGTAATATTTTACAACGGCATCTACAGAAGCATAGTGAATATCAACATCCTGCTTCAATACTTCGCCCGATGAAGCATCCTCGAATTTCTTCTTTGTACCTTTTACACGATACGCCGCCCCAACGTTTATGGCAAAATTGGTTGTTGGAATTGCGGCTTCAATATAAACCCCGGCGTTAAAAACATACTTCGTTTCAGATTTATTCAGCTCGCTTTCGGTAATACCGGCTAATTTGTCTTTATCATCAAGTGTAATATTCTGATCAGCCAGGCCTAAGCCTCCTTTTACACCGAAACCGAACCGGTTATTCTGGGCCTTTGCAGCGCTAAAGCCCAACAAAGCGAAGGCAAGCGCAAGCATTGTAATTTTTTTCATGGATGTACGTGTTGGTTGGTTAAATACAATTATAAATATATTAAGTATTAAAGATAATTATTGACTGTGCATATTAATAAAAACAGTTCATATACCTGTTATCAATTCCCAAATAACGAAAAGAAAAAAGCAAACCCCGCCAACAAAAGAAGCGCTGAGCTTAGCCACATGCTACCTTCAGCGCTTCCGAATAAGCTGTATAAATTTCTTACTAAGACATAGCAAACACCTCGGTGCCGCGGTAAACAGCACCGGGGGCTGTGGCCTTTTCAGGATGTTTAATATGCCATTCAAATTCATCGCGGAAGTGGCGTATGGCGCTGGCTACAGGCCATGCGGCAGCGTCGCCCAGCGGGCAAATGGTGTTACCCTCTATTTTCTTAGCCACATCTACCAGCAGGTCTATATCGTGCATGCGGCCTTGTCCGTATTCTATACGGTGCAGCACTTTTTCCATCCACGATGTTCCTTCGCGGCAGGGGCTGCATTGTCCGCAGCTTTCGTGGCTGTAGAAGCGGGTGAAGTTCCAGGTATTGCGTACTATGCAGGTATCTTCGTTCATGGCTATAAAGCCGCCGCTGCCCAGCATGGTGCCGGTTGCAAAACCACCCTCAGATAAAGACTCATAGCTCATCAGGCGTTTTTCGCCCTTGGCTGTATTTATGAGCATATCAATAGGCAAAATGGGCACCGATGAACCGCCGGCAACAACCGCTTTCAGCTTTTTGCCGTTGGCAACGCCGCGACACCAGTCATCGCCGTAAATAAACTCATCTACGGGCAGGCCCAGCTCTATTTCATAAATACCGTTGCGCTCCAAATGCCCGCAGGCAGAAATCAGCTTGGTTCCGGTACTGCGACCTATACCTATTTTGGCATATTCGTCTCCGCCGTTAACAATTATCCAAGGCGTTGCGGCAATGGTTTCCACGTTGTTAACAACGGTGGGGCATTGGTAAAGGCCTTTAACAGCCGGGAAAGGAGGTTTGTTACGCGGGTTTCCGCGCTTGCCTTCCAGTGATTCTATAAGGGCGGTTTCCTCGCCGCAGATGTAAGCGCCGCCGCCGGGGTGCACATAGAGGTCAAGATCATAGCCTGAACCCAAAATGTTTTTTCCGAGGTAGCCGGCTGCATAAGCCTCATCTATAGCTTTTTCAAGTATGCGGAGAACGTATAAAAGCTCGCCGCGTATGTATATATAGCTGGTGTTTGCACCCAAGGCATAGCTGCTCAGAATCATGCCTTCAACCAGCGCATGCGGGTTTTCGGCCATCAGGTAGCGGTCTTTAAATGTGCCCGGTTCCGATTCATCGGCATTGCAGACAAGGTAACGCGGGTTGCCGCTTTTCTTATCTATAAAGCTCCATTTCATGCCCGTGGGGAAACCGGCGCCGCCCCGGCCGCGCAGGCCGCTTTTCTTCACTTCTTCAACCACCTCGTCGGGCGACATGGTTTTCAAAGCTTTGTCTATGGATGCGTAGCCGCCCTTGCTCTTGTAAACGGGTAAGGTTTCAAGTCCGGGAGTTCCTATATGTTCGGTCAGGATTTTCATTCAGATATTTTAATGCAGCTCAATACAAGCTTTTACAAGCCAAATGGCAATACGCGCTGTGATACGCAAAATATGGGTAATCAGTTTTACCTACACTGCCTTACAGTCGCATGGGCAATCATTTCAGGCAGCAGGTGTAATAATGGAAAACATGCCTTATGGCAGCTCTTCCATTATTTTGTCAAGCTTTTCAGGGCTCAGCCTTTCGTAGTACTGCTCCCTTATTTGCATAACGGGTGCAAAGCCGCAGGCAGCCAGGCATTCCACGGTTTTAAGGGTGAACTTACCGTCGGCGCTGGTTCCGCCAATACCTATATCAAGCTTCTTTTTCAGGTAATCGAGCAGGTCTTCGGCGCCCAGCAGGCAGCAGGGCCCTGTACGGCAAACCTCCATAACATGCCTGCCTGTTTTCTGCAGGTGGAACATGGTATAAAAGCTGGCTACCTCGTACACTTCAATAGGCTTAATATCGAGGAGCGATGCCACGTAATCCATTACCGGGACGCTGCACCAGCCCCACTCGGCCTGTGCTACGTGCAATACCGGCAGTACCGCCGATTTTTGTCGTCCGGCCGGGTAGCGGGCAATCATTTTCTGCACCAGTGCCAGTGCCTCGGGCGGAAAAACCGGGTTCAGTGGTCCTTCTTCTGTGGAGGGTTGTTTCATTCTTTATAATTGCCGTGAACGGCTGTTCTTATATTCAGCAGGAATGCCGGTTTAGCCTGTGCAGGCCAGGGCAAATCTACATAAAATTCAATTGTTGGGTGTTTGGTTGTTAAAACCAATATTCCGGCCGACTGTTTTTAAACCTGCCTGCAATTTTGCAGGCTGAATTATGAGCCATGTTATGCTTAAGCATCAAGCTCGCCGGCAATCACATTCATGCTGCTGAGCACCACAATGGCATCGGAAAGCGAGCTGCCCACCACCATTTCAGGGTAAGCCTGGTAGTAAATAAAGCATGGCCTGCGGAAATGCAGGCGGTAAGGAGTACGTCCGCCGTCTGAAATGAGGTAGAAGCCCAGCTCGCCGTTTCCGCCTTCAACGCTGTGGTAAACTTCACCAACAGGGGCATCAATTTCACCCATGATTATCTTGAAGTGATAAATAAGGGCTTCCATGCTGCGGTAAACTTCCTTCTTTTCAGGCAGGTAGTATTTTTCGTTGTCGGCATGGTAGCCGTCGTTGGGCAGCTTATCAAGGGCCTGCTGAATAATTCGGAGGCTTTGCCAAACTTCGGCATTTCGCACAATAAAGCGGTCGTAAGTATCGCCCGAGGTGCCTACCGGCACTTCAAACTCGAAATCTTCGTAGCTGCTGTAAGGGTTCATAGCCCGAACATCATAATCAACACCGGCGGCGCGGAGGTTGGGGCCGGTAAAGCCGTAGCTTAAAGCGCGTTCTGCGGTAATGGGGCCGGTATCAATGGTACGGTCCATGAAAATGCGGTTACGCGTAAACATGGTTTCGAACTCCTTAAATACAGCCGGGAATTCTTTGAGGAAGGTGCGCAGCTTGGCAAGCGCAACCGGGTTAATATCGCGCTCCATGCCACCCACGCGACCCATATTGGTGGTAAGCCTGCTGCCGCAGATTTCCTCGTAAATTTCGTATATTTTCTCGCGTTCCTGGAAAACGTAGAGGAAGCCGCTGAATGCGCCGCTGTCCACACCGAGGATTGAGTTGCAAATCAGGTGATCGGCTATGCGGGCCAGCTCCATAACTATTACGCGAATATACTGTGCGCGCTTGGGTATGGTAATGCCCAGCAGCTTCTCAACCGTCATGTGCCAGCCCATGTTGTTAATGGGCGAGCTGCAATAGTTCATGCGGTCGGTAAGCGGGGTAATCTGGTAAAAGGGCCTGTGCTCGGCAATTTTCTCGAAGGCACGGTGAATATAGCCTATGGTGGGTACGCCGCTTATAATTTTCTCTCCATCCATTTGCAGAATGTTCTGAAAAATACCGTGCGTGGCCGGGTGGGTAGGTCCCAGGTTCAGCGTGGTAAGCTCGTTAACGTAGTTTACCGCGGGGGCATTATCTGTATGGCCTGTGGCGAGATCGAAATCGTGCATGTTTGCTATGGCTTATCCGGCAGGGGGGCCGGAATGGAATCTTTATTGGGGTACTGTTAATTACGGCTCCTGTTCATGTCTGTTATATTTTTCAGCAGCTGGTTTGCAGGCAAGGGGCCGGCGGTAAAACAACTACCTCCCGAACTTGGCGTCAATCTTATCGCGGCGGGTGGGGTCTTCCAGTGTGTATTCCTTACGCATAGGGAAGTAGTCCATATCTTCCATATTAAGAATGCGAATCAGGTTGGGGTGGCCGCTGAACACTATGCCGAAGAAATCCCAGGCTTCGCGTTCCATCCAGTTTGCGCAGGCGAACAGGTTGGTGGCGGTGGGCACTATTGGGTCTGCCGACGGGAAAAATATCTTGATGCGTACGCGGGTATTGGTTTCAAGGCTGTGCATCATATATACCATGCAGAGCTCGGCCCCGGGGCTGTCGGGGTAATGCACCCCGCACATGGTAGTAAGAAAAGTGAACCTGAACTCGGCATGGTCGCGCAGGTATTCCAGCACTTCGAGAATTTTCTCGCGGGTAGTGGTGAGCGTGAGCAGGTTATAGGGCTCATGCACGTCGGTTATAAAATCGCCGAAACGGGCGCTGAGGTCGGCTGCTACGGTTTGGTTCTCTAATAGTTGGGGCATGGTAAAGGCTCTGCCGGCTTAAACGGTACGGCAATTTAAGGCATAATACGCCTTGCGGGCAAATTTAACCGTAATTTACCATGTTTTTGCCTGCGAAGCTTTATTTGAAAGCATTTTTAATAAGGGGGGAAGCTTTAAAGGCTAAGGTAACTGACAAACTTCCACCCATCCAACACATACTGTTTGCCAGGTTACCGGGCTGTATGGGCACATAAATCAGGGATGATTCAATTTCATTTAAAGCGTTAAGAAAGGCATTTATAATAATTATACTAAAAATAAAAACATTTTCACAAATTTGGTTTTCAAAGCTTTTCCTTCTTAATTTACGACAATCTTAATATTTTATCAACCATCATTTCTTCAAACACAAATATGAAACGTTTACTTACCTTGGGCTTATGCTCAGCCGGGTTGCTTTTTTTTACCGGGTGTACCAACAGAATAATGGACTTTACCGTTATTTCTTCTAAAGTAGTTACACTGCGTTACGAAGAAGGAGCAAAGGGAAAAAGGACTTCAGGAAAATCAATGCAGTTTTTTGCAATTGGTGTTAACCTGAAAGCAGCAGTAGACAAGGCCATTGAAAACGCCGGTCCTGACTACGATGCGCTAATTGATGGCGTACTGTTGGTAAAGCAGTACCCTTTCTACGGCGGATACGTGGTTGAAGGCACGCCTATTAAAACCACAAAGCTTCGTGCAGATTTAGGCGAAGCCGGTTTTGAAAACTACGCAAAAGCTCACAAGCTTGTTGAAAAATCTGATAAGCAATAATTACATTTACGGCGAACTGTCTCGTAAAAATAATTCTTATGTCCCCGAATGCCGCAAACAGAAATTTGCGGCATTCGGTTTTTTATGGCTATGGCCTATTAAACACCGGGGCCCCTTTCAAGGCAAATAAAAATAATACCTTGCCTTTTGCGCTGCTCCGCCCATTACCGTGAGGCGGTTGTCGAAATCGCTCATCATAAAAATACCCGGGCCTGTATCCGCGCTCATGGCCACCGACTGAAAGTTTTCTGCCTCATCGGGCAGGGCGGCATTTTTCATGTCTGTATATCCGTCGGGCCTGAATGAAAACACATGCGGAAACATTTTAGATGATTTATCGCGCACTTTAGCTTTGCCTTCTTCGCCGGGCAAATTCCGCAGGTTGGCCCTTTTATCAGTTACTGAAAGGAAGAACCTGCCTTTATGCACCGTGCCTGCTGTGAATGTTTCAATTTCAGGGGTACCTTTCAGCACCTCGGCACGCTCAAAAATGTATTTAAAATTGGTGGCTCCTTTTTGATCTCCTGCCAGGCTTGCCGAAAGCAGCACTATATTCCCTTCACGGAAGCAAAGCTCCTGCCCGGTGGCAATGCCATAGTGCACACGCAGGCTTTCTATAGTAGGGTAATTGGTTAGCGGATCTATGGTTTTGCTGAGCGGGGTCTGGTAAAACTGCACCATTCTTTCGTGCAGCTCAAGATAAACAGAGCCGGTTGCCGTATCGGGGTGAATGCTTACCAGGCTTCCGGCAAAAATCTCGTCGCCGAAAGAGCGGAGCTGCTTCATATCGTCGGTGGTAAAGGCATAGGTGTACACCAATTCAGGATTTTGCATAGCGGCATCGAACCTATACAGGAATATGCCGCCGGGAATCGGCTGATTCAGGTTGCTGCGGTAATAGCCTGCCATGTAATTGCCCTGGCTGCCGGTGTAAAAGCTGAAATTATAAGCTTCAATGCGTTCTTCGAATAAGTTAAAGCGTTTTGTTACTTTTCGCTTCCCTGCTTCGGTACCTATGTATATGAGCTCTCCCTGGAAAGTGCTGCTCTTTTTTTCAGGGTAGTAAGCTGCCAGCATTTCCCCTGAGGGGGTGTATGCCAATTCATCCAAAATGCCGTAGGAATTAATACCTGCCGTTTCACCGACAGAGCTGAAAGTATTTATTACTTTTAAATCGTTGCTTATTTTGGCGTAATATTTTATGCGTACTGTGCCCGCCATGAGAACGGCACGCAGTGTAATTTGCCCGCATTCCGTTTTAACGTTTTTAATTTCAGCTGTTTCCCTGTCGCCGGGTAACCTGTAAACGGGTGTTTCAGGAATTATAACCTGGCCGCTGCCGTTGTAGGCCATAGCTATTGCCTGAATGCAGGCCTCTTTCTTATTAAAGTATGCTGCAAAGTGGAAAACAGAATCGCCTTTCAGTATGGGCTGAAAAGCAATGAAATCACGTTCCGCACGCGAGGCAAAATTCTTATTGCAGGGAATGCTGTACAGCTTTTTAAGGGTTTGCGCGCTGTGCACATCAAAAGCTATTTTCTCTGAAGACACCTTTGCATTCAGTGCAATAATTACCAATTGCTTATTCGATGCAACCAGGGAAGAACCCTTAACCTCTTGTTCGTATTCCATTAAGCCTGATGTTACAAGGCTTTGGCAATCAACCCACAAAGGCAGGCACAACAATATAAAGGCGATAAGCGATTTCAGCATAAACAATTAAAATTCAGGATGTAACAATTAAAACCGGTAAGCGGCAGACCGGTAAATCTAAAGCAGGCAAATGCCTTTCAGCAATAAGACAGGAATATTAGCCAAAAAGTATGGGCATCCGCCGTTTATTTTCACGGACACCCCGGCTTTAGGGCCATTATCAGGATCAGAAGGAAGCCCTAATCAGGAGGTTAAAAAACCGGCAATGCATGCAAACCCCTTAAAACAAAGAGCCGCCCCGGTAAAGAGGCAGCTCTGTATTATTTATGGGTCTGTGCCCTGAAATACTGCTTACTGAATATTATAGCTTTCAAGCAGCTTTTGGTATTCATCTGAATTGCGGCGGTTGTAGCGCTCATTGGCGGCAAGGCGCTGCACCTGCATAAGCCCTTCAATTATCTGCTCGGGGCGGGGCGGACAACCGGGAACATAAACATCTACCGGCACCACGCGATCTATGCCCTGCAAAACGCTGTAAGAATCGAAAATACCGCCGCTGCAAGCGCATGCGCCTACGGCCATTACCCAACGGGGTTCGGCCATCTGCTCATATACCTGCCTTACAATGGGGGCCATTTTCTTGGCAATGGTACCCATTACCATGAGCAAATCTGCCTGGCGGGGCGAGAAGCTGGGGCGCTCTGAGCCAAAACGGCTAATATCATAATGCGAGCCCATGGTGGCCATAAACTCTATGCCGCAGCAGGAGGTGGCAAAGGGCAGCGGCCAAAGGCTGTTGCTGCGGGCCAAACCCACCACTTTATCAAGCGAGGTGGCGAAAAAACCCTGGCCTTCCAGGCCTTCGGGGGCTTCTGCTATATTGCTCATTGTCTTTTTATTTCTGTTTGTTCTTACTGTTTAAAACAGTACAAAAATCAATCCCTTGTTTAATAACGATGCCGTTCAGTATTTATGCCGGATTCGGGCCGCAAAATTATAAGGGCCCTGCCGTGTAAAGAACGGGTCAGTTAAATACTATTCCCACTTCAATACACCCTTACGGATAATATAAATGAAGCCCGCCAGCAGGAAGCCCATAAAGGCCACAATTTCAATATAGCCGGGCAAACCCAGTGAACGGAAGTTCACCGCGTAAGGGTACATAAATATAATCTCCACATCGAAAAGAACGAAGAGAATGGCAATCAGGAAATACTTGATGCTGATAGGGGCGCGGGCATCACCAACAGGCTCTATGCCGCATTCCCAGCTTTCGTCTTTCACCTTGCTGTGGCGCTTGGGGCCTAAGAGGTGCGTTAAAGTCATGGCGAAGGCCACAAAGCCGGCTGCCAAAATGAATTGGAAAATAATTGGCGCGTAATCGGCGGGTATATATACTTTTTCCATCTGTGCTTATTAAACGGCAATATTCAATTGCCTTGCTGCCTGCAACCCGGGCCCTGCTTTAAATTCAGCCGGGGGAATTATTCAATCAGCCTGATTATGCGTTTACCTGAAGGTATTCCGCATTAAGAATACACCTTTATATATATGTAGCGGTATATTCAGTCAATATGAAAGGACCTTGCTTTACGGGTAAGCAGGCACACAAATATAGGACAGCAGGGTCGCTTTTCAAAAAAATACATGAATGCCTGAAAAAAAGCAGATAAATGTTTAATTTTGCATCCCCTATGAAGGAACTGCGTTTACTTGCTTACAGGCTCAGCGTTCTGGCGCTGCTTACCGGCTTTTTGCCGGCATGGCTGCTTGTGCCTGTGGTGCAGGGTTCCGGCACAGGGCTGGCTAAGGCAAACGCCTCCCTTGAGCATACCATTTTGCCCCATGGCGGGCAAAATGCAAAAGCCGACAAAAGCGCCCAAAAGGAGCAAAGCCAAAGCCCCGACAATTCTCAAATTGCCGCAGCATCGCCGGAGGGCATAGTAAGCCTGCTGCAGTTTAACTTAGACCAAAGCTTTTTCTGGTCTGAATTGCCCAGCGTATTTCGTTTTGCATCGGAATACAGCGTAAAGGCGAAAAGGGTGCCCAATGCGCCCGCGTACTTAAGCACTTATATTCATACCATTTTTCGAACGGCCATACTTATAAATGCGCCGTAGTTTTTTGAGCTGCTAAGTTTATTAAATCACCCTCTTCCTGTTTTACCAAAAGCTTTGCACCTGTTAAAGATGCGAAATCTTAGCTGTTTGGTTTTGCACCGTGCTGTTGCCCGGTTGCAGCGGTTGAATTGGGAGCCTGCAGCAGGTACCACCCGCATTGGGGCCGGTTGCCAAAACGAGCAGGAAAACCCCTGAAGTACAAATACCCCATATTACAGGATTAATACCCTTGTATTTAAAAATACATTTGCCCTACCCCGGTATTGGCAAGCCTTCAATAATCTTAAAATCAATTTTCAATAATCCCTAAACCAAAATGCGTAATAAAACCGCACTCATTGTCCTGACATCCATTGTCTCGCTGCTGTGCTTATACTACCTGAGCTTCACCTTTATTGGCCGAGGCGTTGAAAAAGATGCCGAAGCCTTTGCCATGGAAAACGGCAAAGTGAACCCGCAAAAAAAACAGGCATATCTTGACTCCGTATGGACAGAGCCTGTAAGTGTTTTGGGTATTAAACCCGGCTTTACCTATAAGCAGGTAAAAGAGCAGGAAGTTAAACTGGGTCTTGACTTACAGGGCGGCATGAACGTGACTATGGAGGTTAACGCCGCCGAAATCATGAACGTGCTGGCCAACAACAGCCCCAACCCGGCTTTCCGCAAGTCTTTGGCCGAGGCTTCAAAAGACCAGGCTGAAACACGTCGCAATTACGTAGATGCATTTTATGATGCATGGAAACGCAATGCAGGCGGCCAGACTTTGGCTTCAATCTTCAGCAACCGCTTAAGCCGCGGCTCAATAAAATTCAACAGCACCGACCCCGAGGTATTAAAATACCTGAACGCCGAAGTTGATGAAACCATCAGCCGCAGCTTCGAGATTCTGCGTACGCGTATCGATAAATTCGGTGTAACGCAGCCAAACATTCAGCGCCTGCAGGGCACCAACCGTATTTTGGTTGAGCTTCCGGGTATAGATGATCCTGAGCGTGTGCGTAAGCTGTTACAGGGAACTGCCAAGCTTGAATTCCTTGAGGTGTTTGAGCCTAACGAAATCAGCGCAAGCCTGCAGGGCCTTAACGATTTCCTTTTGAAAGAAGAAGCTTTGCAAAAAGACGGCGGTAAAACCCTTACCGATTTAACCACCGGCGTTACCCCCGACAGCGCTATTCTTCAAAACGACGCAACACCAATTGATACCACCGCTTCTGCCCTCGGCGGCGACAGCGCTGCTAAAGACACAGCAAAAGACGCCCTCGGCGGCATTGCCGACAGCGCAAAAAGCGATACCAACAGCAGCAAATACAGCGCTACCCTGGGTAAGCTGCTTGTAGCCGTTTCTCAAACCGAATTCGGTGTAAACGTACGCGATACTTCTAAGGTTAACCGCCTGTTCAGCCGCCGCGAAGTGCGTTCATTGTTCCCGCCAACCTTCAACACAGCTTACTCTGTTAAGCCTATAATTGATACCAAGGGCGCTGAAATTCTTACCATGTATTTCGTAAAGCGCAGCCGTGATGGCCGTGCCCCTCTTGAAGGCGACGTTATAACCGACGCCAAAGCAGATTACGACCAAATACAGGGCCAGTATGAAGTGAGCATGCGCATGAGCAGCGAAGGCGCAACCAAATGGCGCAGGCTTACTGCCGCCAACATCAAGCGCCGTGTGGCCATTGTGCTTGATAACAAAGTGTACAGCGCCCCAACCGTACAGAACGAAATTCCTAACGGTAACAGCTCAATCACCGGCAACTTCAACGTAGAAGAGGCAAAAGATCTTGCAACCATTCTTAAAGCAGGTAAAATGCCTGTGCCAACCCGTATTGTTGAAGAAGCAGTTGTGGGCCCTACTCTGGGTGCCGAATCTATCAGCCAGGGTATTATCTCTATCCTGATTGGCTTTGTAACCATACTGTTGTTCATGTGGGCTTATTACAGCAATTCAGGCGTTGTTGCCAACATTGCGGTATTGCTTAACGTGTTCCTTATTCTGGGTATCCTGGTGCCGGTAGGCGCTGTGCTTACCCTGCCCGGTATTGCCGGTATAGTGCTTACCATTGGTATGGCCGTAGATGCGAACGTGCTTATTAACGAACGTATTAAAGATGAGCTTGAAGAAGGTCAGCCTATGGAGCAGGCCGTTAAAAACGGTTACGAATCTGCTTCTATCTCTATCTGGGATGCTAACTTAACAACTGCTATTGCAGGCGTTGCGCTTTTGTTCTTCGGCAGCGGCTCTGTACAGGGCTTCGCAACCACGCTCCTTATTGGTATTGCAACATCACTGTTCACCAGTATCTACATTACCCGCATTATTACCGAATGGCAAATAAAACGCGGTATGACACCTAAGTTCTTTACAGCCGCCACCAAAACCCTGTTCCGTAAGCTGAACTATGATTTTGTGGCCAAACGTAAAATTGCTTATGTTATCTCTTCGGTAATTATTCTTGGCGGTATCATAAGCCTTGCCACCAACGGCCTGAACTACGGCGTTGATTTCAAAGGCGGCTAGACATACCTCGTGAAATTCGATAAAAACATCAGCACAACCGATGTGCGTAACGCGCTGAAGCCATCGCTTGGCGAGTTCCCCGAAGTGAAAACTTACGGCAACCCGCTTACGCTGAAGGTAACCACCACGTACATGATTGATGACATGAGCGAAGACGCAGCAGCTAAAGTGCAGGCCAAGGTAGAAGAAGGCCTTACCAAAGTTGACGGCTCTAAATACGAAATACTGAGCAGCAGCCGCGTAGGACCAACCATTGCAAAAGACATTACCCGTAAATCTGTTTACGCAGTTGTAATAGCCATGCTTGGCATCTTCGCATACATCTGGGGCCGTTTCCGTAAGTGGGAATATGCCATGGGCGCTACCATTGCCGTAATTCACGATACCATGATTATTATGACCGTGTACAGCATTCTGAAAGATGCCCTTCCTTTCTCGCTTGACATTGACCAGAACTTTATTGCCGCTATTCTTACCATCGTAGGTTTCTCGGTGAACGATACCGTGGTTATCTTCGACCGTATTCGCGAAGCCTTCAGGGATTCTGCCCTGGATGCCGACCCGAAATCGGTGGTGAACAAGGCGCTGAACTTTACCTTCTCACGTACCGTGGTAACATCGGGTACGGTGTTAATGGTGGTTCTTATCCTGTTGTTCTTCGGTGGCGAAACCATTCGCGGGCTTAGCTTTGCCCTGCTTATTGGTGTAATTACCGGCAGCTACTCTACCATTTACATTGCAGTTCCCTTTATTGTGGATGCACGTAAACGTAAGGAAGCAGAACCAGGCACACCGGCTGTTGCCCAGAAATAATTTTGCTTTACTGCCTGCCCTTTAAACCCGGCAGCAGAAAACATGATTTGCATTCCGAAAGGGTCCGCTGAAAGGCGGGCCCTTTTTGTTTGGCCTGTTCATTTAAAGCCCGGTAAAACAGCCGATGAACGTACAAAACCCAGCAGGCAGAATGAGATACCGGGCCCATGAATGCAGCCGCAGAAGCGCATTTTTTGGCAGGAATTTGAGCTGCGCAGTATGAGCAGATTTCCGGGGAAAAATTCCCAAAAGCAAAAAAACGTCCCGGAATACAAAATCACATCTCGAATTGAGATTAAAAATTAAGGCCGCGGAATTAGAATTTATTAAAAAACAGGGGTTGTAACATGAATATCCGGTCAAAAACTTACATTATAAAAAGCTATATCGGCATTTCAGAAATTAAATTAAAAGAAGGCGCTTTTTAATGGCTTCCGGGGCGTTTTCGGGGTATTGTATTTCAAAAATTATAAGCATTTTTGCCATCAGACCATGGATTTGCTGCCTGTTTTGCTCCTGTAATTAGCAAATAATGTAACCAGGGTTACTATTCATGGTTGTACCTGTGGCGAATGCCGGCAGGGTCAAATTACCCGGAATGACTGATAAAGGCCAAAACACTTCAATAAGCGCTGCCGAAGAAACCACTGGGTTCCTGCTTTGGCAGGCGGCAAACGGCTGGCAGCGGCTCATGCGCAACGCATTGGCCGACCTGAAGCTTACGCATGTTCAGTTTGTGCTCTTAGCCGGCATTAACCACCTTGCCGCTAAGGGTAAACCGGTTACCCAAAACGCCATTGCCGCACATGCCGGTACCGATAAGATGATGACAAGCAAGGTGCTCCGCACGCTTGAAAACAAATCACTGATTATTCGCGATAAGCATGAGAAAGATACCCGGGCAAGGTCACTCAGCCTTACGCCTGAAGGCGAGCTTATATTAGCCAAAGCCGCCAAAGTGGTGCACCATATTGATCTCACATTTTTCCGTTTGCCTTTAAAAAATGCCCGTGTTCTTAACAGTGTGCTCACTGAGCTTAACCGCCGTGCACATACCGGTCTTTCAATGCCTGATATGCCTTAGCCCGCCCGGGAGCCTGTGCATTGGTTTGTAAAACCGCAGTTTTCATTTCTTTAAGCGGGAGTTTTTACATACCCTAACCTAAAAGCTGATACCGCTCAGAAGTGCCAGCCTTCTCTTTTCGGCCTCCAGCATTCCCGAAAACCCATCGCGGTTAATCAAGTTTTTTATAGCTTCAATGTCGGCCTGCAAGGCAATAATTTTTTCCTTCAAATCAATGAGCTGTTCAGTGAGCAAACCCGACGATTTACCGGTAAATTCAGCATCTGCCGCGGTGGGAGCGTTTGGTAATATTGTTCCTGTGTACATAATATAGTTTGTTGAATATTTAATAAAACCGTTTGCCGGCGAGGCCTGCCGTATTGCCTTAGATGCAGGCATTGCACTAAATTAAGATTGCAAACGCACTGACATTTAAAGCTTTCCGTGCAAAAACCCTGTAAATATGCCATCGTTTTTTTAGTAAAACCCAGCCTTGGTAATAAATTCACAAAAGCCCGATTCAGAAATAATCCTGCTTCAGCAATACCAGGTTCGCAGGGCTGCCTGCCGCCGGGTTATAACCGCTTACTGAGAGCACATCTAAAATTTCGTCCCCTATTTCAACAGGGGAGCCATTCATCAGGGCAGCAAACTCTTCCGGCTTTAATTTCACTTTAAGTTCGGCCATGGTGCCGCTTTGGGCAAACTTAGGGTAATAGTTCGGCAGCAGGTATGTCCAAACAATGGTATCGGTATAATGCAGGGCCCCGCCGAGGCAGGTGCTTTTACCTTCAACTGTAAACAATTCGCCGGCAACGCCGCCGGCATAAGGCTGGAAGCACAATAATCTCGCAGCACGGTTAAACTCCGGAACAATGCGGTCGGGTGCGGTTTCCATAGCTGCTTTGTCGGCTATATTTGCCAGCAGCATGGGAGTGGTTAAGCCTGCTTTAACAAATGGCCTTAACAGGCTTGGCGAAAACACTATTCCGGTTTCCTCGGTTTTGCCGGGCTCGCCAAGCGGGTTCAGTATTTCAGCATCCGCGAACCGGGGATTCTGCCTCAGCAATCCGTCGGCTAAATCAGGGCTGTAGCAGAAACGCCTGCGGGCGGGCAAAGGCAATGGTTTGCACACCATGCTGCCGGGCAGTACGCGGCCTTTGTCAATTTCGGTTACGGGTGTACCTATAGGTTCAGGGGCTCCAACCAGGCACATTTGCCTTGTCCTGAAATCGGGCAGCAGTTTTTGACCAAACATACGCAGTACAGCTTTTACCACATCGGCCTGCTGAATATCGGGCAGGTTGGCGGCAAGGTTGAGCAGCAGGGGCATTGAATCGCTTACAAGGGCCTCAGCCGACAAGCTGATTATATAGCTGAACTCAGCAGCATTGATTGGCGATGAAAGCAGGTAAACCAGTACTTTATCGCCGGCATTTAAATAGTAACCCGCAGGTAAATCTGCCGAAAGCGAATCGCTGCCGGCACCAGGAACCGAACCCGTTCGGGTTTGCGCATAGGTAAGGCCTTCATAAAATGCCGAATATACTTCAGCAGCAAAGTAATAAGGCAAGGTTACAACTGTGCCCGGCACGCTTACTTCGGCACGGGCAGTAATGTTATAATAACCGGGATAAGGTACAGTGTACACCAATCCCAAAGGATTTTCAGAGCCGAAGGTGTTGTATTCTGTAATGCACTGCATGGCCTGCGAATACGTAAAGGCGCCATTATTGTTCTCGGCAGAAGCGACAGCCAATGTACCCGTGTTTAAAGCCGCATCACCGGTTCCGGTATAGGGAATAACCAGGCTTTTAAACAGGGAATCGTTTAAAATGCTGCCGCTCAGTTCCCAACCTATATCTTTGAAAACGGCCTTAACAACGCTGCGCAGGTAAACTGCCGGCGGCAGCAGGTTCAGGCTTAAACCCGGTATTACATCCATGCGCGCCGGGGCTGTGTATGCAGGGTTGGGGAAATTGCCATAAGCCAGTAAAGGAAACTGCACATCAACCTCCGAAGAATCGCGGGAGCGGTACCATTCAATATTATAGTCAGCATCTGCCATGCCGTTAAATGGAGCCTGCGGAAGGCTTTGCAAATCGCGCAGGCTTTTGCCGGCCAACTGTTCGGCCCAAGCCATGCTGCTGCTGTAAAGCTCGCCTGAAAAACCCTGTTGGCCGGCGCTTAAAAGCTTAAAGCTGCCTTCGAGCAGCATAATGCCGCTGTGGCTAAGCGCAGCGCTGTAGCGGGTTAAAAAAGCGCCTTTAATACCAATATCATGCGCATGCCCGAATATTTCAGCATTTTCGGGGCAATAAGGTAATTCAAGGGCATAGCTGAAAGCCCCGCCTGCCGCAGTTTTATTGTCGGCATTTTGCAACAGGGCATCTATATCAATTCCCTTTGGCGATGTTACCGCCTCGCGGCCGTTTATTAACAGAACCATCATATTTTTTTCCGGAGAAGATTATAAACCGACAATATTTTTATTCAGCAAATGCTCAGGCAAGAACCAGGGCCTCTAAGGGCAACAGGTTGCTTACACCCATTTCCAAAGCGAACAGGTTGGTTTCGCCTGTACGGTTGTACTTAAAATTGGTGATTTGGCAGGGCTTGTACACGGGTACAGGCGAACTGCCCTCAGCGGGAGTGTTTAAGAAAACGCGGTACAGCTGCGGAGATTTAAGCAGCTCGGCCAAGCGTAAAAACGATACTTCATTCAGGTAGGCCGTATTGAAAATGCCCTGCGGGTAAACCTGCCTGCTTACGGGGCCGTTAATGGCCGGGCCGGGCATTGGCGAAGGTGGCATGCCTGTAAAAAAGCTTTCGGGCCTGTACAGGAAATTGGTGTAAGCGGCAAGCAGTTCGCTGTTACGCCCGGGAAACGCCATGTATTCAAAAGCGCCGTAATTGTTCAGGAAGGCGAACTGGGGAGAATCTGCCGGGAGCTCAATATCAGGAATTTCAAATTCGGCGCTGCCGGGAATAATAATGTCGTTATCGGCATCATCAAAAACTTTGAAAGATACGCGCCTGGCTTCGGGGTAATTGTCAAGTAGGTGGGTCCAGGCGCCGGTGTACATTATACCGCAGGTTTCGGCATCGGGCGGCCAGGGTTCCATATCTTCAAGGCCAATCATTTCGCCTTCGGCATCAAAAAAGCTGATGCTGCAAAACACCATAGCCACTGAGCCGAAACCTGTTTCCGGATCACCTGATACTGCCAGCGCAATGCCGGGGTGGAACTGACCCCTGTAAACCGGCAGCTTTGGCCCTGCCGAGCAAAGCGGCCTTACCGGTACCCCGGGGCTTACATATACAAACGCTTCTGCCGAACCGCCAGCCTCACCCACACCGAAAAGCAGGCTGAGGAGCCCGGTTTTATCCTGGTAAAACACGCCGGGCTGATACCCGGTACGGGAAAAGCCGGCCCTTGCAAAATATGATTTATGTGCGGTATCGGCTTTTTGCCAGGGGCTGCCGTCAGGCATTAAAGGCATTAGGCTGCCGCGTAATACCGGGCCTGCATCAAATACATAAAGGCCGCTTTTATTCTTTTTGCGGCTAAGCGTATGCCGGCAGCTGAAATCGGCTTCGCTCTCGGTGTTTATACAACCGAAGCTGGTTTTTGGGGCTGTCCAGAGCTCAAGCCAAGTTTCATAGCCGGGTTCGGGTGCAGCTGTATTGGGGTCGTCGCCGTAATTAAGTACGGTTACTGCAGCAAGGGCATCTGTATCAGCGGCACAGGAAATTGTGGGAGCAGGCATGTAACCGGCCTCGCGGGCTGTAATTTCAACATGGCCGCTGTCTGCGTTGTAATAAAAAGCAAAACTGCGGCTCAGTACCGGGTCAGATGCCATGGCGTCGGCCAAAGACCTGCCTGCGTTTTCAGTAAACTGAAACTCACCGCTCAGGGGAGCAGAGCTTACGGCGGTAAATGTGATACTGCCGTTCACAACAACTGTATTTCCGGCTGCAATATCATCTTTAAGCTCCAGTGAAATGCGCATGTATGCAAGCGTTACACCTGTATTCCGGGTATCTATGCTTACAGGCACCGGCGCATGCGCAAACCGGAACCTTTCAGGGGCAGTTAAATTAAACATCTTGTTAGGGGTTAGCAACAGCCGCCGGCAGCGACCATACAGGAATATGATTCAGAGCAAAAACTTAAGCACGCCTGCTGCGGCTCTTAAATTACTATGGAGCGGGCAGGCGCAGGGGCCGGCTTTATTACACAGGCGCAAAACACTCAAGCACAAAGCTGAATGCCGAAAGGTTGCCGGAAGAGAATGCCGGGAGCGGCGAAGATTTTATAATGGGCGCCGGAATTAAATCAGGATCGGCGGAAAGCTGAGCCATGATCCGGCTGAACAATGCCTCTGCCTCTGCAAGACCTTCATCGCCTTTTTGGGCCGAAGCTATTATTAACACCTGCCTGAATGCGCAATAATTGTAAGCCTGGGAAACGCTGAGCTTATCGGTATCGGCCCAGGCGGCGGGCAGGGGCAGGTTGCCGCCGAAACCGTTGCCCGGTTCCTGCGCAAAGCTGAAACGGGCAATACCCGCCGCTAAAGCCGCTGCCCTTAGCTTGCCTATAAATTGTAATGATGTCATGGTTTTATGTTTTTTGATTGAACAAGGGTTAAAACCCGCCTTAAATACTTAGCTGAATTGGAACTGAAAATCCTGCAAGGCCAGGGCCATGCGCATCATCATCATATCGGCTATATCAGGGCTGCGTCCCAGGCTTTCTTTCATTTCAGATTTTGAGTTTATGTGCAGGCCTTTTTCGGGCTCGGCGCTGCGCTTAATAACCATGAGCTCATCGGGCAGCACATCGCGCAGGGTTTGCCCATGCGAGCATACACCGGCTGCTTCGCCGGCAATAAATATTTGCTGTGCAGCCACTGCCTCTGCCAAATGGAAATAGCATTGGGTTTTCAGGTTGGGGTAATTTTCAGGCATGCCTTTGCGGGGCAGTGCCCTTGAATTGGCAATGAAAGATTTTACCCCCGGTATGTAATCAATTACGCCGCCGCCTATTCCGTCGGCATCTATAATAATGCGCCCGTTAGGCACCGCGAACTCTTTTGCCAGCTTTATAATTTGCTCCGCGCTTTTGGCGGTGCTAACCTTTTGCAGGCAGATGCACTTTTCAAGCCTGAATCCTTTCCAAAGCCCAATTACAGTGCTGTCGGCCCCGAAACGGGCCACATCTGCCGAAATGCTGGCGGGGCCCGCCGGAACCAGGCTGTTGCTGAACATGGCCTGAATGGCATCATATTTAAAAAGCGCAAAAGCATCATCGGCATAGTCCCAGTTCCCGAAAAGCAGGCGTTCACGGGTGGCGAAATCGAGCTTTTGCAATTGCTTTTTGTAGTTGGCTACAAATTCGGGGCTGCCGTTATCGGTTATCAGCGCGGGCAGGAAAGTACGCCACACAGGCAGGGTATTGTTCCTGTGCGCTTTCCAATAAGTGCCGTACAGCCAGTTGCGCGCCGGGTTGCAGGTAAGTAAAACCTTTGGCGGCAGCTGCATGAAACCGAGCCTATACCTGATGCGACTGCTGAGTATTTGAACAGCACGCTCGCTTACCTCGCCGGCTTCATCCACAAAAGCATCGCTTATTTCAAGCGAGCCGAGGGCGGCAAAATCAGGATCGGAAGGGTAATGGAAAAGGTCTTTCAGGTAAATTTCAGAGCCGTTTTTAAACCTGATAATGCTGTCTGAATCGCTGTAGGTAAAATGCTCGCCCATTACAAGACCCATCAGCTTAGCCACTTCAAGGAACGTTTTAAAGGTTGTGTTCTTCAGGTTTTTAAGCCTTGCCCGGCCAATGAGGCCGCGGGTGCCGGCAAACTGCAGGCGGTTTACAATTTGCCAGGCGCAGCCCAGAAAGCTTTTGGCCCCGCCGGCAGCGCCCCCGTAGCAGAGCTCGGTGGTAACACTATTTCGAAGAATATGAAAAGCTTCGTTTTGCTTGTCGTAAAGAACAAAATCGAAATTATGGTCGTTGATCTTCATTGGCGGTTGTTGATTTTTGATGAGGCCGGCAATATTCAGCCTATGCCCCTTCCTGCCCTGACGTATGCAAGCCCAATGGTCGGGCCTGTTCTGCGGGCAATTCGGAATCGCGGGGCTCTCGGAGCTCGTCAGTTTCTCCCGCGTTCTCTTTATGACTTTCATCGGGAAGGGTAAGCTTGGGCGGCATGCCGTTCCGCAGGTTTATTACAATGCGATCCATGCTGTTTTTCTCATCGTTTTTACTGTTTTCGCGCCAGCCTTCCATAACCTGCAGCCACAGCTTTTGAGCCGGGTTGCTGTTTTTAAGGGTAGCTGTTTCGTAAATGGCGAGCAGCACCATATCGGTAAGCAGCCTGAGCAAATGGCCTTCAGGCTTAAAGTCCAAATTGGCAATTACCTTTTTTACCAGCTTTAAGGGCATGCCGCTTAACCGACACAGCATATCGGCATCAGGCACGGCATGGTGATCACGTATGTACTGCACCAATGCCTGCTGAACCGTTGCGGTACTTTCCGCAGCTTTCGCTTTAGATACATTTTCCATATAAACTTGCTTAACAGGGCCTTATAAACCCGTTTACAAAAGTATGCCCGCACAGCAGGGCAAGGCAAGGCCCGCATCTTTTACAGGATACATGCCGGTTCCCGAAACCTTCATTTACATTCGGGAGCATCAGTTTGTAGCTGTGCAATTGCGCTCCGGGTATAAATTGCGGCAGTACGCAGGTAAACGCCGCCTGCATGGGCAGGCCGGAAGCCGGTACCGGCAATCACCTGTTCGCCTGCATGGGTAATTTTACCTACCTTTAAGGGCGCTTTTCTTTACCGATAACAACATTCAACATGGTCAGAATTCTACTTCTTTTTCCCTTATTAGCCCTATTGCTTGCTGCCCCCGCCAAGGCAGCCGACAAGCATTTGGCTGAAAAAAATTCCGGGGCAAAAGCCGGCAAAAGCAATGCTGCCGGTATGCCCCGGCAATTGCTGCGCACCTTATCTGTTTGCGATGTACCGGGCGGCAATACCCTTATAGGCAGGTTCGGGCGCAAAACCTATTACCTTTCTGCCAATGCTGAAAGCTACGTGGATGCCTTTAACAATGCCCAATCATGGGGCGGAAGACCGGCGGTAATCACAAGCCAGGCATTACAGACCTTTATATACTTTAACCTGCTCACAGGGGTGCCGGGCTTTACGAGCGCCCGAATCGGCGCCTTCAGAAACGGCGACGACCAATGGACCTGGGAATCGGGCGACCCTGTAAGCTATAATCACTGGGCCGCCGGCGAGCCTGATATGGCCGACCCGAACAAGCGCTACGCAGTGATGAACCAAAACGGATCATGGGCTGCCGGTGAAGGCGATTCTCCCCTGCCCTACGTTTTTGAGATTGACGACCCAAACCCAATAGAAGCTGAAATGGCCACATTCTGCTCCGGCGAAATGTTTCATTTTAATTCACAAACCTACCCGGGCGCCACTTACCAATGGTTTGGCCCCAACGGCTTCGGGGTGGGCACATCAGACCCATCCGGCCCTATTATGGCTACTGAGCCGGGCCAATATGAGCTGGTGGTTACCATTGGCAGCTGCATCTTCCGCGATACTGTTACAGCAGCCTTTTTTGCCGGCCCTGAAATCAGCATCAGCTCAGGCAGCCTCACCATTTGCCCCGGCGACACCATAAGCCTGGCCTCTTCCAACGAAAGCGATAATTATTGGAGCACCGGCGAAACCACGCAAAGCATCAGGGTTTGGCAGGCAGGCACATACAGCGTTCAAACGGTTGTAGGCACCTGCACATCGCAGGCAGCACAGGTGGTTGTGGCATTGCGCAACCCGCCTGCAGCGCCCGCGCTGCTCACAAGCGGTGGCACTTTTTGCTTTGGCGCCAATGTTAACCTAAATTTTTCGGGCGAAGACGGTGCGGAGTTCAGCATTGACAACGGTATTACATGGCAGCCAACCGGCAGCTTTGATTATTCACCTGCATCACCGGGCACATACACTGTTTCGGCCATGCAAAGGCTGGGTTCCTGTGTAAGTGCTGCATCCGCTGCTGTAACGTTCACATTTACCACGCCTGCCGCAGGCCCTTCTGTTTCGGTAAGCCCGGCGGGCCACCAAAACGAAACCGCACCTTATATAGTTTGTGCCAACAGCACCTACACGGTAACCCTTTCAGGCGTTCCCGCTGGCCTTCCGACCAAGGTATTTATGGACGGCGCTGAAGCAGGCTCTTCTACCGATACTACTTACAGCTTTTTTGCCCCTGCTGCCACGCCGCCGCCGCCGCCCATTGAATTTACAGGCGTTTATATAATAAACGGCTGCCCAAGCGCAGTTTCACGCGGAATAATTGTAAGCTTTAACAATGCCCCCCAAACCCCTGTAATTTCCGGCGCTGCCGTTCAGCAGGCCTGCGGTATCGACAGCGTGGTGCTTGAATCATCAATACCCACCAATAACTATTGGAGCAACGGTGCAACCACGCAACGTATAACGGTGCGCAACTCGGGTATCTTTACATTGGTAAATGCCATTGGCTGCACAAGTGCGGCATCGGCCCCGGTGCAGGTGATTTTAACGCCTGTATTGGAAAAACCGGTAATTACGGGCTTAATCCCTTCGGTGTTTTGCCAGGGCTCTGCCGTACAGCTCATATCATCATCTGCAACAGGAAATGTTTGGAGCAACGGCGATACCACCCAAACCGTTATGGTTACAGACTCAGGTAAATACACGGTAAAAATTCGCAGGGGCATTTGCGAAAGCCCTGCATCAGACACTATTACCTTAAGGGTAACACCCACACCCGCCACCCCTTCGGTAATGGCTATGGGCAATACCACACTTTGCACCGATACCCCTGATTCTGTTATGCTGATGGCAGAAGGCGGCGCAGGAACCTTCCTGTGGAGCACCGGGGAAACCGGGCAGGTTATTTATGCGCACAGCAGCGGGGCATATTCGGTTCAGCTGGCAGGTTCAGGCTGCACCAGCCAACCAAGCCTGCCGGTTAATGTTGTTTTAAGTATTCGTCCGCCAATACCAACAATAAGCCTCAGCCGACCATCGGCCGTATTCTGCGCCCTGCCCGGCGACAGCATAGTGCTTACTTCTTCCTACCCTACCGGCAACCTTTGGAGCAATAACGATACTACCCGCAGCATAACGGTAAGGGCATCGGGTACATATACGGTAACTTACCTTGAAGGCAGCTGCACATCATCGTCTTTCCCGCTAGATGTGATAATGAACAGCATTCCGCCCACCCCCACCATAACCCGCAACGGCGACACCTTGGTAGTAAACGGATTCGGGAACGGCAGCTTTACATGGTTCCTCGATGGTTCACCCATACCGGGCAACAGCGGCAACACCCTGGTTGCCAACAACGTTGAAGGCTCATATACAGTTAGCTATACCGATGTTAACTCCTGCTCTTCGGCAGTATCGGCCCCGGTAATCATCACCGAGTTGAGCCGGGGCGTTTATGTGCCGCGCCTTGGGCTTGCACCTAACCCGACGGATAATTACTTCACCATTATAGGCCTGATATCTGCCGCCAATGTTGAGATTTACAGTAACCTTGGCAGGCTTGTGCTCAGCACCCGCACCCAACCCGGTCGGAGTATAGATGTAAGCAGCCTTGCGCCCGGTATATATACTGTAAAGGTATTGGGCAAGGTAATGAGATTGGTCATTCAATAATTATATAGCTTACAAGGTTCGTACTGAAACGAGTTAAAATATTTTAAATAACTCGTTTCAGTACGAATCTTATACTTTTAAATTACTTCTTGTAACATTATGGCTTTGCTTAAAATTACATCGGGCATTTATATTCGGAGCATAATTACATGGTTTTCAGTACCGCCGATAAATTGATTACATTTTAAGGAAATGAAAAGATTTATACTTTCTGTTTTTGTTTGTATAGCAGCCACCGGTTTGGCTTTCGCTCAGCAGCGCGAGGGGGCGTTTTGGATGTTTGGTGAAAACCATCAAATGGATTTCAATTTTAACCCGCCGAAGATTTATGATATACGACGTAATACTATGCCATATCGTGGTTTTGGTGCAACCGCTTCAATTTGTGATGCCAATGGCAGGCATGTGTTTTCATTTCAGAACAATGTAATCTACAATAGTAATATTGAGCCCATGAAAGGAGGACTGTCATTATTGCCCGATTTTCTTTTAGCTTCAGATGGCGGGCAGGCACAGTTGACTATGATAGTAAAGCCTAAGAACAGCCGCTTAATCTTTTGGGCTTTTTATTTGAATTTTGAAAACTATACTTCGGCAAATACATCGAAGGGTAAATTGTACCGGGCAATTATTGATATGTCAAGGGAGAACGGATTTGGTGAGGTTATCAGTAAAAATGAACTGATTGATTCGGGTTTGGCCCGGCAGATGTCGGTTTGTATGCATGCGAACGGTGAAGATATGTGGCTGCTTACCCATAATGCGGAAGGACAGACATTTAAAAGCTATTTAATTACAGATACGCTGAATACAGCACCTGTAATTACTCAGCAACTGCCTGAATTCGGTATTCGCTTATTACAAAATGATCAGCTTTCATTTTTCTCGGGGCCACTTATTAGCTCCCCTAATTCAGAGTTTTTGGCGGCTTGTACAAAATGGAGCCTTACAGACTCAGTTTTGCATATATACCGGTTGAATAGGTTAAATGGGACAATCAGCAGGTTGTTCGGAATAAGAATTCCAAGAAAACCCAATGCATTTACATTTTCAGCAGATTCAAAAATGCTCTATGTGGCAACAGGTAATCCCAGAGAATCTTTAAGATTGGAGAACAATATATTACCCGGACGTGACTGCTATATTTATCAGATTAATTTTGGCAGTCCTGATTCATTAGCAATGCAACAATCTGTTACCTTGTTAGGCAAGGTTGCAGAATATGGTAATTGGGGCACTGCAATGTTGGCAATTGACAGTAAGATTTATTTCGGAACAACATTTTCTAATACCCGCACAGATTGTAACATAGGTGTTATAAATTATCCAAACAGACCGGGCTTAGCGTGTGATCCTGATTTTCATTGGGGTAACATTGAATACCTTACATCATGCAGCAACGGATACGGATTCCCCCTTCTAAACCAAACTGTTCTGCGTAACGCTAACATCTTTCAGGCAGGTGCCTCATCAGATACCATTTGTTTAGGCGACAGTGTTTCGCTGTATGCTTATGGTGGCGAAATGAATCACTTCCTATGGTCAGCCAACGCATTCCTTTTATCAGATACTGGTGCCAGTGTAAAAGCTGTACCGACATCCGATGCTGTATTCACAGTTAACGCGAATAATGATTTATCTGTGGCACAAGCCACCGTATCAGTTAAGGTAGTACCTCTGCCGGAAGCTCCCATACTAGATCAATACCTTGATACCATCTTTGCCTTTTCTCCGGGCGTTTCACGCTTTTTATGGTATGCCAATGATACATTAATACCAAACCTGAACAGCGCAAAAATTATTGCCGACTCAGGCATAAGCTATAAAGCCAAAGCAATAAGTCCCGGCAAGTGTATTTCAGGGCTTTCGAACGCGGCAATTTCGGAAACTGCGAGAAAATTAAGACCTGAAATAACCGTTTCCCCTAACCCTGCTGATGTAAGCTTCCGCATAATAGGTCTGATTTCTGCGGCCGATGTACAGATTTATAATGCCCTTGGCAGGCTTGTGCTCAGCACCCGCACCCAACCCGGCGCCGAAATAAATGTACGCTCCCTGCCGGCAGGTGTTTATTTGGTAAAAGTTGCAGGTAAAACCATGAGATTGGTGAAAGAGTAAATGTATAGTTTACTATTTCATGAAAAGCAGGCTCCGTTTTGGCGGGGCCTGCTTTTTTGGTTTACGGAAGACTTTTTTCAGTATTAAGAAAGCTGTTTTAACGTGAATTCGGTTTAAGAAATTTCGAAAGAAAATCGTTCTGACCGTTGGAAATCCCCGCCTTTTCAGGATAAAAATATTTGAAAGTTTTGGTAAATCGCGCTTTTCGCGCGATTTAGAAGCGAAGCGCCGGGCCAAAAGTTTCTATTTTTAGACTGAAAAGGCAAGCCATGCGCCGGCGATTGAGGCGCCCAGCCTAAATACGGACCCTTATTTCCTTAACCCGAATTCACGTTAACTTACAGTATAACTCAGCCTTAAAAAAGCACTTTTTAACCAAATACAGCCTCATTCCCTTACCCCGGCAAAGCCGGAACATCACGTATTCCCCCTCCCTCTTTTCTTTTTTATTAACTTGCGCACCCTTCTGTTTGCGGGGCATGCTTCTTCCGCTGTTTACAATACCCTGGTTTTTTCCATGAGCACCCATCCCGCTTCATTTTCAAGCACTTATACAGGCGCAAACCCTGAGCCTTCATTTTTGCCTTCAGAGCTGTACCAACGCCTTGCCGACAAAAAGGCTAAACTGGCTGTTATAGGCCTTGGTTATGTGGGTTTGCCCATTGCCCTTGAATTCGCTAAAAAATTCAGCACAGTGGGTTTCGATATTAATGCCGGCCGCGTTGAAATGATGAAGCGCCGCGAAGACCCCAGCGGTGAGCTTGATGCCGAGGCATTCAACAATGCCGACATTGTTTTCTCTGCCGACCCTGCCGATTTAAAAGATGTAAATTTCTTTATAGTAGCCGTTCCCACGCCTATAGATTTGCATACCATGCCTGATTTAAAGCCCCTGCTGGGTGCCACCCGCACGGTAGGCAGGGCCCTTAAAAAAGGCGATTACGTGGTATATGAAAGCACCGTTTACCCCGGCTGCACCGAAGAAGACTGCATCCCTATTCTTGAGCTGGAGTCGGGCTTAAAGTTTGTTGAAGACTTTAAGGTTGGCTACAGCCCCGAGCGCATTAATCCCGGCGACAAAGAGCATACCCTAACCCGCATCACCAAGGTGGTAAGCGGCTGCGACGATGAATCTTTGGAAACTGTGGCGCAGGTTTACGGCAGCATCATTACCGCAGGTGTTTACCGTGCCCAAAGCATTAAGGTAGCCGAGGCCGCCAAAATAATTGAGAACACCCAGCGCGATTTGAACATTGCCCTCATGAATGAGCTCAGCATGATTTTCGACCGCCTGAAAATTAATACTTACGAAGTTTTACAGGCCGCCGGCACCAAGTGGAACTTCCTGAACTTTTCGCCCGGCCTTGTAGGCGGACACTGCATAGGCGTAGACCCTTATTACCTCACTTACAAAAGCAAAGCCCTCGGCCACGATCCGCATGTAATCCTCAGCGGTCGCGCCATTAACGACAGCATGGGGGCCTACATAGCCGGCAACGTGGTAAAGCGCATGATTAAGCAGGGCAAAAACCCTGCTGCCTGCCGCGTGTTGGTTATGGGCGCCACTTTTAAAGAAAACGTAGGCGATATACGCAACAGCAAGGTGGTAGATGTAATTCGTGAATTGCAGAACTACAGCGTTTGCGTTGATGTGGTTGACCCCCAGGCCGAATCAGATGAAGTGGAGCATGAATACGGCTTCAGGCTCTGCACCGAGCTTTCGGGCGGCTACGACGCCATTGTTTTGGCCGTTGCCCACCGCGAATACATGGGCAAATCGCAGGATTGGTTCACCGAGCTGGCTGCCAAGCCTGCCGTTTTCGCTGATGTGAAAGGTATCTACAAAGGCAAAATCACCGAAATGGAATACTGGTCTTTATAATTACACCTGCCACCAACAGCCCTATTAAACAAGCCCATGATCTCCTTCGATTCCGCTGAAACCGAGTACAAAGTAATTAACCCGGCCCGCATGAAGCGCCGCCTGAAAGCCCTGGCCGCTTCCGAAGGAAAAACCATTACCGGCCTGTCTTATACCTTTTTTACCGATGAAGGCCTGCTGAAATACAACCAGGAATACCTGCAGCACGATACCTATACAGATATTATCACCTTCGATATGAGCGAGGACCCTGAATCCGGCGAAATTGAAGGCGATATACTTATATCTTACGAACGCGTGCTTGAAAACGCGACCGAGCATAATGCCACCCCGGAAGAAGAAATGCAGCGTGTAATGGCCCACGGCCTGCTGCACCTTTGTGGCTACGGCGATAAATCTGAAAAGGAAGCTGCCACTATGCGCGCAAAAGAAGAAGGGGCATTGAAGCTTTTTAAGGAAGTGAAGTAAATTAAGGGCTTCATCTTTGCCGAATACCTTTCAGCCGGAAGATTAAAAAAAACAAACCGGGGTTCCGGGAATTATCGGCCTATTATTAAAGCCTGTTCATTCAGAATATTATATTTCCTATATTCTGTGGCAGCCGGGCCGTTTTTTACGAAAAGGCATTTGTTTAGTAAATTCTTCTTTTTACATTTAACAAACAGCGGCCGATTAATGCCGCATCAAAATAAAAACCGGCGTTTAGAACCTGTAAATTTTTCGCCGTTATTGTTTCATTCAGCTCCGAATTTATGGACTCCACCGATGGCTCGTTTAGTTACGGCCCCGCCCAGATAAGCTTTAAGCGATACGGGTACGGGGCAAAAAAAATACTCGCATTCCACGGCTTCGGCCAGCAGGCAGAAAACATGCTGCCCCTCGCCAAGGTTTTCGATACTGATTACTCTTTTTACAGCTTCGATATTTTTTTTCACGGACGCAGCCTTTGGCAGGCCAAAGATGTGCCTATAAGCCAGGAGTTCTGGCAGGCCTTTTTCCACCGTTGGCTTGAATCTGAAAATATCGACAGGTTTACATTAATAGGTTTCAGCATGGGCTGCAAATTTTGCCTGAGCACCCTGCATGCCTTCCCTGAAAGAACAGATCGCATTATACTCCTCGCGCCTGACGGCCTTGCCCCTAACCGACTTTACCGCCTCGCGGTAGGTACTGAGCGTATGCGCAATTTCCTGAAAAAGCTCATTTTTAAACCCTTCTCATTCTTCGCCCTTGTAAGTACCCTGCGCACATTGCATTTGGTAAATCCTTCGTTGCTCAAGTTTGCTGCCTCGCAGATGAATACCCGCGAAAAACGCTGGCGGGTGTATAACAGCTGGATAAGCTTCCGCATGCTGCATTTCAGCCCGGCAGATACGGCAGAACTGCTTAACCGCTACCGAATTCCGGCAGAAATCTTTATCGGTAAATTTGACCGGGTTATTACCCGTCGCAGTATAGAACCGCTTGTTGCACAGCTGCATAATGCCCGCCTGCATGTTCTTGAATCAGGCCACGGCGATTTTGTGCTGAAAGCAGCCCGGTTTTACAGGCAGGAACTGGGGGTAGCGGCTTAGGCTTTGGGGCCTTGCTGTTTCTTATCGGCGAGATCTTTTTGCTGCTCTCTTTTGCCGAGTACGAATGTGGCTACAAGGCCGCCAATTGAGATTGTTGCAAAAATTGCTAATAAAGCTCCTTGGATAGTAAATCCGAAAACGTTGCTAAGAATATCAAAGTGAATTTCCTAAAATACACTTTGACCCAAAGACGAATAAGATCACCGGAGATATTTACAAAAGCACAATGAAAGAATGATAAGGTATATATTAATTAGCTTAGCGGCAATATTTTTAATTCTTATACTGCTATACTTGGGGGCAAATTCTTTTTTTAACCGGCCGTGTCAACCACCCATTAAACCTTCAATCGTTCCTAAAAAGGCAATGTGGTTTGGTGGATGCGATGGTGGTTATTGGATACTTTTAAGCGATATAAAGGATGGTAAATATCGGTTCAAAATATACCGTGATTGGGATGGTGTCTTAGAATTCGATGCAGATTTTATTTATAAAGACAGTGATTGCACCGGTATTGGGATGAGTAAAAAAAATTGGGCAAATTATGTATTATCCTACCGTTCAGGGTTGGACTCCCTGGAATATATTGATTTAAAGATGGAGGCACAGGGAAAGCATTGCTGTTTGAAATGCTTATACCCTGCCTACGGAGGGGAAAATTGGGATATTATTAAAGAGAAGTATCATATAAAATAACATTATCAAGGGTATGTTAAACGATGTAAAGTCAACTGTTTCAAAGGAAAAATTAATATCAATAATATACTGTTATCATGAAAACAGAAAAGAAGCAGAGTATGAACAATTGCGGAAGCCGGCCTTGGAAAAGCTTTTAACAGGGTAATTCGTTCTTTTAGCAAAGGCGGAGCTTTTGCACCGCTGCTGAAGAAGTTTCTTGATGCCGCACTTGAAGGAGAGAGCCGATCGGGCAACCGCCGCAACAGTAAAACATATAAGGTTTTACCAACCTCAGCAGGACCGATATTAATCAGTACCTCCCGCGACCATTCAAGGATTACCCCAGCAAATCCAAAATATCCTTCTCCGTTAGCACTTTTCCGTTCCCTTCCTCTGCCGATATTAAGTCGGCAAACAGTTTTTGCTTTTGCTTTTGCAGGCCGGTAATTTTTTCCTCTACAGTATTGGCGGTTATAAAGCGGTAAATGAATACTGTTTTATCCTGCCCTATGCGGTGCGCGCGGTCTATAGCCTGTGCTTCCGATGCCGGGTTCCACCAAGGGTCGAGCAGGAAAACGTAATCGGCGGCGGTCAGGTTCAGGCCGGTGCCGCCCGCTTTCAGGCTGATAAGGAAAATGGGGGTATTCGGGTTGGTCTGGAAATCTTCCACCTGCTCCTGCCTGTCGGTTCCTGCGCCGTCGAGGTAAGCGTATTGCAGGTTGCGTTGCTTAAGCTCTGCACGGAGCAAGGTTAAATGACGCACAAACTGGCTGAAAACCAAAACTTTGTGTCCTTCCTGCACCACCGATTCAAGCATATCCAGCACGATGGCCATTTTTCCGCTGCTGCCTGCCCAATCGGGCTCTGTCATGCCGGGATGGCATGCAAGCTGGCGCAGACGGGTAAGCGCCTGCAACATAAATATCTGCGATTTGGCTACCCCGCTGCCCGCAATCTGCTCCATAATGCGGTTACGCGCTGCAGATCTGGTGCTTTCATACAGGGTTTCCTGTTCCTCGGTCATGTCGCAGATGCGCACGTTCTCTACCTTGGCAGGCAGGTCGGCAGCTACAAGGGCCTTGGTGCGGCGCAGCATGAAGGGCTTAATTACGGTATGCAGGCGGCGCATACGGTCTTCGTCGTTCTTCTTTTCAATCGGGTTCAGGTATTCATTCTTAAAGAACGTCTGGTTACCCAGGAGGCCGGGGTTAATAAAGTTCATTTGGCTCCACAGGTCCATGGTGCTGTTTTCAAGCGGGGTACCTGTGAGTATGAGCTTGTGCCTGGCCCGCAGCTGCATAACCGCCTTAGCCGTTTGCCCCGATGGGTTCTTTATGGTCTGGCTTTCATCAAGCACAGCATAGTGGAATGGGAAAGCAGCAAACATATCGGCATCGGAACGGATGATACCGTATGTTGTTAAAACTATGTCGTATTGGGGAAAGGCATCGGTATCGCGCAGGCGCTGCGCACCGCCATAAGTGAGTATGCGCAGGGTAGGCGCAAACTTTTTGGCCTCAGTTTCCCAGTTATGTATAAGCGATGTAGGCACCACCATTAAAGAGGTGAACCTGCGTTTGCCTTCGGCTTCGGCCTGCTCGCGCACCCTAAGGAGCAGAACTAAGGTCTGCACGGTTTTACCAAGACCCATGTCATCTGCCAGGCAGCCGCCGAAACCGTATTCCTGCAAAAAGCACATCCAGTCGTACCCTGATTTTTGGTAAGGGCGCAATTGGCCTTTAAAACCCGCGGGCAGCGGATAATCATCGGCCTCCCGGAAATCGCGCAGCTTTTCAAGCTTTTCGCTGATGGTTACCTGTGCAAGGTTCCCCTGGCGAAGCTCCTCAACAAGGCCGTTTTGATAGCGAGGCAATACAAGGTGCCCGTCCTGTTCGCTGCTGAGCGCAAAAAGCTCGGCATATTCGGTAAACCAGGCTTCAGGGATAATGGCGGTTTCGCCGCCGGGAAGCAGGAATTGCTGCTTCTTCTGCAAAATGAGCCTGCGCAGCTGCATAAAGGGAACTTCATATTCCCCGAATTTGGCTACCGCATACACATCAAACCAATCCCGACCTTCCTTAATCTCAATGCTTATACCTGTTTTCCCAAGAAAATAGCGTGGGCCGCTTTCGGCTTCCTCGCCGTTTTGGGCCAGTATAATGCCGTCTTCGGTAATGTCTTCGTTAATGGCCCTGCTCATCCAGCTGAATGCCGCAGCCTTAGGTAAAGCTGTTTTACCATGAACAAGCGACAGTCCCCTTTCAACAAGGTTCATCAGGGTATCTTTTTCCCAGGCGCTATGCCTTTGTACGCGGTGGAACACCCATTCATCGCTTTGCTCGTCGTATTCGGGGTAAACATGGGTGCCTACCTCGGTTTCGGCCGAAAAGTTAAAGCGACCGTACCTGAATTTGAGCTCGAAAACAATTTTGCTTTCCTCAGTTTCTTCTTCTTCCTGGTCGTGCGCTCCTGCTCCCGCGCCTTCACCGAAAAGCTGGGCCATAGGCAGCGAATGGCTGTGCTCCCTGAAAGTAAGCATGGCCACCGGTGTATATTGTTCCGATCGTATTTCGAACCCGCGCGCATCCACATCAAAGGATGCCACAAGGGGCGCTATAAACTTGCGGTAATAGGCCGTTTCCATGGTACGGCTTACCACTATGAATTTCTTATTCAGGAATGGCCTCAGCTTTGCGCCGTCTACCCCCTGACCGAAGCAGTATAAGGTATTATCTACCAGCAGCCATGCGGGTTGGTTGCAGAGTATGAGTCCGTTACGCTGAATAAATTCAACGTTCTTGCCTTCATAGCTTACAGTCGGGAAATAAATGGTTTCCTGCTCGTTGCGCCTGAAGTGGAACTGCACCACGGCTTTTTCAACGGCCACATGAATTTGCTTCCATGTGGGTTCCCCGTCGTTGCTCATCTCGAAGAGATCTTTGCCGGGCAAAAGGGCGAACATTTCGGCCCTGCGCTTGTCGAGGGTGCTTTCAATGGCATCCTGCATTTCCTTATCGCCGCGCTGCGGATCGTAAAAGCGAAGAAAGAACTCAGGCGTGGTCATTTTACGGGGCATGTGCCGCTTAACAATGGCATCCTGCCTGATATCGTCGCAATGGCCAATGAGCTTTAAGTCGTTCTTGTCCATGCCGTTAACGAACTCGTTGGCATTGCTCCTGCTTATAAGCTGGTGCTGCAGGCTCAGCCTTCCTTTTTCATCGGTTTGCACCGCGTAGCACTGCAAAAGGCAGCCTAAATACTGGTGCCTGTACATGCTGTAAATAATACGGAACGGTAAAACCGGGGAAACCTTCATTTTGCTTCAGGAAAAGGGGCATCAAATTTACGCATAAACAAGATGGTATGGCCCATAAATAAAAAATGATTGCAAAATGGTCGTTTCGCCGGTGTCTTTTTACCTCAGGAGGGGTGGCAGGTGGCAGGGTAATGCGCGTTGCCGGGGTTTGCACACAAGCCCTCAGGCGGGGCGGCAGGTGGCGGGGCGGCAGGTGGCGGAGCCATGCGTGTTGCCGGGGTTTGCACACAAGCCATCAGGCGGGGCGGCAGATGGCGGGGTCATGCACGTGGCCGGGGTTTGCACACAAGCCATCAGGCGGGGCGGCTGGCGGCGGGGCATTGCGCGTGGCCGGGGTTTGTGTGCGAGCCATCAGGCGGGGCGGAAGGTGGCGGGGCATTGCGCGTGGCCGGGGTTTGTGTGCGAGCCATAAGGCGGGGCGGCAGGTGGCGGGGCCT
>JAZKBN010000023.1:0-25634 GCA_040388605.1 Bacteroidota bacterium
CAGCTCCTTAACGTCTTTTGGAAAGGCCGCCTTTGGGCGGCCTTTTTGCGTTTAAGGGGGGGGGGGGAGCCTGCACTGTAGTATGCTCCACAAGTTTAAAAACAGGAATTCACGCTGCTTACCCTTTTCTGCCCTGCTTCTATACCGAGCCCCTTCGAACGAAATTTTTCAAATAATGCTTGCTAAATCAAAACGCTTAAACTTACTTTGTATTTCAAAGTTCTTTGTATGAAAGAAAACAATGAGGTAGTTCAAAACATAGAGCAGATCAGGTCTATCATGGACAGGTCTTCGAGGTTTATGTTTTTAAGCGGCTGGAGCGGCGTAATAGCCGGCAGCTTTTCCATAGCTGCCATACTTTGGGCCGAAAAGGTTTTAAAGGAACTGGCCAGGCCTGAAAGCGGTTTAAATGCCCTTGAAATGGTGGTTTATTACCACAGCATCCTGTTGCTTGCCCTGGTGGTTTTCAGCGTTTCGGGTATTATATCCGTTTACCTGGCTTACAGGAATGCAAGGCAGCAGGGGCGCAATGCCTTCTCTTTTACCGGAAAGCGCATGGCCATGAACTTCCTGTTACCAATAGTTTTCGGGGGACTGTTCTGTGTATGCATGCTGCCATCGGCCAGGGAATTAATACCGGCCACCATGATGATGTTTTACGGCATTGCCCTGCTGCACAGCAGTAAGTATTCTGAAAGCGATTTATATGGCCTGGGCATAGTTATGTGCCTTTTGGGCCTTGGGGCCGCAGCCATAGGGCATAATAAGGAATTTATGATAACAGGCTTCGGGGTGCTGCATATCCTCTTCGGCCTGTATATGCATTACGGGGGGAAAAAGTCATGATTTCACCCGGGGAATTCAACAAGGTGCTCGACAACCGCATACGGTTGGGCATAGCATCGGCCCTGATGGTGAACGAAACATTAGATTTTGCAAACCTGAAGGAGATTTTAGACACCACCGACGGCAACCTGAACAGCCACCTCAAAAGCCTTACAGATGCCGAATACGTAGCTGTAACAAAGCAGTTCATCGGCAAAAAGCCGAACACCAGCTACAGGCTTACAGACTTAGGCACAAAAGCCTTTCTTACTCATTTGGAAGCCCTTGAAAGGCTTATAAAATCAGTTAAAAAATAGATAACCTTTCAGTCAACAATATAAACATCAGCTAAATCATGTCCGGTAACTTTGCAATTCAGAGTTCTTTGAGTAATAAATACACACCCGGTAAATTATTAGGAACAGCCGGGATAATCGCTTTTTCTATTTTCTATGCTGCTATGGTTTACGAGCGGTACACAGGGCTTAACTGCCTGTTTATAAGCCTGGTTGTGCAGGCCACAATACACTTTACAGAAGGTAAAAATGCGATTAACAAAGGAGCGTATTACATGTGCCAGTTCCTTTGCCTGTGTTTGGCATTGTCTGCTGCCTTATACGGCACCGACCCTATAATGGCCCTGGTTTGGTTCAGTTGGGTAGCCACAAAATTCTATGCTGCAGATAGGGCCAATACCATTCTGCCGGCCGCAGTTATGTGGGGGCACCTGCTGTTCATTGAAAACCTCTTCATACCGAGTCCGGCGGAAAGCGCTCAGAAAACAGGAACTGAGATTAAGGGAAGTCCTTTAGGATTCATGCATTATTTCATTGCTTTTGCCATTGTGGTATTGTTCTTTTTAATCTACACATCGGCAAGCACTGGCTTTTCATTGGCTACAGAAGGCATAATTAACATATTCAGCTATGTGCTTATTTTCCTGGTGTTCCTGGGCCTTGTAATCGGCAAAGGCCTCTTCAGTGTGCCGCCGGCTTATACATTTAAGGGGCATATTCTGGAAGCAATAACCTTAAAGCCCGATCATCCGTTTAACGCAGTATCCGGAACCGGACCAAGAGATTATGCCAGGTTGGTAAACCTTGTTCTCCTGCTAATTATTGCGATGGGCACACTCGCAGTTTTTAGTGATGCTTACCTGTTGCTGGGCACCAAGCTTTCGGCACGTGAAATGGAAGGTACAAATGCAAGCATGAAAGTACATGAAAACGTAGGCGGTGTAGTGAGGGGCGTTATTTGCGCTGTTGCACTAATACTTTTTGTGCACAGCAAAGTGAACATTAAAGAAAACAAGCTGACCGGAATTTTGCTTTTTGTTTTCCTGGTTGTAAATGCGGGGCTCTTGCTGAACACTGCCATTGCAAACTTCCAATATGTGTTTACATACGGGCTTACCCATAAAAGAATAGGGGTGTATATTTTTTTGGTAATCACCGGTTCGGGGTTGGTAATAACCACCATATACCTGCTGCAAGACAAGGCCTTAAGCTGGCTTTTTAACATGAACAGCTTTGTGGCCTACACCTGCCTGGTATTCTACATTATAATGCCATGGGATATTTATATAGCTGAATCACAGCTAAGTCAGCCGGCAAATATGTTAGATATACAATACATAAATGAGCTTGATGATTATGCCCTGCCGGTAATTATGCCTTACAGCGCAAAGCTCGATGCTGCCGGAACTCCCGGCAAAAGAAGCAATCACCTGCGTAACCTGAGACACCTGAAATATTACTACAAAAAACGCTCAGATATTCGCGATTGGAGGCTGATGGATATTTGGGCTATGCATGAACTGCAAACTCAAAAAACAAAAGGGCAAATTTAAGTGCAGGTTTCAAGGCAAGCTGTAACATGCTCATTTACAAAAACCAAACTCAATACACATTCAAATATTACTAAAATAGGAAGGTTGCCGCAAGGCGACCTTTTTTGCATTATTTTAAATACGCTCAAAGAGCCGTTCAAACGAAATACCGGCTTAAAAAGGCCGTTTATACTATTATAAATCCCCTTTGCGCCTTTATTGCTTATATTTAACCTCCGTTTGCCCCAAAGCCAAGCTGTCTGCTATTCCAAGGCGACAAAGCGCCAACAATATACATGATTGACTCACTGCTGCTTCAGCTGAAGCAATACAAGAAAAAATACTACCTGAACCTGCTCACGCGCGGCCTGCTGCTGAGCCTTGCCCTGCTGCTCTCTGCCTTTATTGCAGCCAACGCGGCAGAATATTTCGGCAACCTGAATACAGTTTTAAGGGGTACCTTATTTTTTACCTTCGTGGCTTTTGCGCTTTACCTGCTGGTGTTTTATATAGGCATTCCGCTAACAAGGCTCATGAACCTGAACCACCCCATCAGCGATGATGAAGCGGCAAAGCAGATTGGCAAATACTTCCCGAACATTTCAGACAAGCTGCTGAACACCCTGCAGCTGAGCCGTTTAAACGCAGCCGAAAACAGCCTTTTGGCAGCAGGCATCAAGCAGCGTACCGCCGAGCTCAGTGTAATACCTTTTGTGAACGCCGTTAACTTCGGCGAGAACCGCAAGTACCTGCCGCGCCTTTTTGTGCCTTTGGTAATTATGGTAGTCCTGCTGTTTTTTATTCCGCAGATGTTTACCGAGAGTACCGCACGCATCATAAACTATGATAAAGTTTACCTGCCCAAGGCACCTTTCAGCTTTGTGCCGGGCAATAAGGCATTAAAGGCATACAGGAATGAAGATTTTGAAATACGCGTAGGCATTGAAGGTCGCGCCGCACCGGACCAGGTGTACATTATGCTGAACGGCCGCAAGCATAAAATGGAAAAGCAGGGCGAAGTGTATGCCTACACCCTGCGCCAGGTTCAGAAAAGCGAGAATTTCAATTTCGAGGCAGCCGGTTTCAGCTCCGAGGGCTATACTCTTGAAGTGCTCAGCAGGCCTGATTTGGTGAGCTTCGGCGTAAGCCTGAAATTCCCGGCCTATGTGCATAAAAAGAATGAGGAATTCAGGAATGCAGGCAATTTTACGGTTCCGGCGGGCACCGTTGTGGCCTGGGATTTCAGCAGCACCGCCACCGACAGCCTCCTGCTTCGTACTGAAACAGATAACCTTACCCTGGCAGCAAAGCCCGAAAGCAGCGAACGTTTCACACTCAGCAAGCGCTTTTTGGCCAGCACAAGCTACCAATTGCTGCTTAAAAACAAGTATAGCGCCAACCGCGAGGAAATTCGCTACAGCATAGAGGTAATACCTGACCAATACCCCACCCTGAGCGCAGAGCAGTTCCGCGACAGTTCATTGTATAACTACATAGTACTTGGAGGCAGCATTGCCGATGATTATGGCCTTAGCAGGCTTGATCTGCACTATAAGATTTCAAGGGCCCAAAACTCGGGGCGAAAATCTGACGGAGGATATACGATAAAGCATATTAAAATTGCCCCGGGGCAATTGAGCCAAAACTATCTGCATAACTGGAGCCTCGACAGCCTGCACCTGCAGCCCGGCGATGTGCTTGACTATTACATGATTGTATGGGATAACGACGGCGTATTCGGGGCAAAATCCACCAAGAGCAAGGTATTTGAAATGCGCCTGCCATCGGCAGCAGATATTGCAAAGGATATAGAAGCAGGTACCGAAAAAACAGCCGAGGCCTTGCAAAAAAGCACATCGAAAGCGCAGCAGTTGCAAAAAGATGTTGAGAAGCTGAAAGAGCGCCTGCGCGGCAAGCGCAAAATGGATTTCCAGGACAGGAAGGCCATTGAAGAGCTGCTCAAAAAGCAGCAGGAAGTGCAGCAGGAAATTACCAAAATGCAGGATCAGAACAGGCAGATGAATGAGAAAACCAACAGGTTTGATCAGCAGAGCGCCGAAATGAGCGAGAAGCTTAAAGACCTGCAAAAGCTCATGGATGAGCTGCTCGACGATGAAACCAAGAAACTTTACGAAGAGCTGCAACGCCTGCTTAACGAAAAGCAGCCCGATCCTGATCGCATGGAGAACACCCTGGAAAAGCTTGAAAACCGCCAGGAAAACCTGAGCAAAGAGCTTGACCGTTCCCTTGAGCTGTTCAAAAAGCTGAAATTCGAGAACAAGCTTGAAAAGACCATTGATAAGCTGAGCAAGTTGGCCAATGAGCAAAAAGAGCTGGCCGATAAAACCGCCAAAGAAAAAGACGCCAAAGATAAAAACGACAAGGCCGGGGATAAGAAAGACGATAAAGCCGGCGATAAAAAAGACGACAAAAACGGCGATAAGAAAGACGGCGACAAAAAGGACGATAAGTCGGGCGATAAAAAAGACGACAAAACCGGCAAGCCTGACAGCACCGGTCAAAAAGACAATAAGGACCAGGATGGCCAAAAGCCTGATGATAAATCCGGCGATAACAAGGACCAAAAGGGCGACAACAAAGACCAGAACGGACAAAAGCCTGAAGATAAAGCGGGCGAAAAGCCCGAAGAAAAGCTCGGTGAAAAGCAGGATGAGCTGAGCAAGGAATTCCAGGAAGTAAAGAAAGAACTGGATGAGCTCAAAAAGATGAACGAGGAAATGCAGGAAAAGCAGGACATGGAAGACACATCGCCACAGGAGCGGGGTGTTGAAAAAGACCAGCAGGACAGCAAAGACCAAATGCAGAAAAAGCAGTTCAGCAAGAGCGCCAAAAAGCAGAAAGAAGCTGCCGAAAAAATGGAGCGCATGGCCGGCAAAATGAAAGAAATGCAGGAACAGGAAGGCGAGGAAGAAGCCGAGGAAAACTATGAAGACCTCCGCAATATTCTCGAAAACCTGCTTACACTCAGCTTCAGCCAGGAATCGCTGATGAAAGACTTTAAATCGGTGAGCCAGGTAGACCCTAAATTTATTGCCCTTGCCCAAACCCAGCTTAAGCTGAAAGACGATGCCGTTATTATACAGGACAGTCTTGAAGCCCTTGCCAAGCGCGTGTTCCAGATTCGCTCTTTTGTAACCCGCGAAGTAGGCAAAATGAATGAGTACATGGAAGAAAGCATAGATGCCATCCGCCGCCGCAGGCAGGATATTGGCGCAGGCAAGCAGCAACTCGCCATGACCAGCATGAACAACCTGGCCCTGCTCCTCAGCGATGCCCTGAAGCAGATGCAGGAGCAAATGCAGCAACAACAACAGGCCAGCGGAAAGGGCAGCAAGAAGAAAAAGAAACCCGGCAAGCCACAACCCGGCAGCAGCATGGGCCAATTGCAGAAAGAGCTGAACCGCAAAATAGGTGAGCTGCAAAAAAGCGGCATGGGCGGCAACAGCAGGCAAATGAGCGAGGAGCTCGCTAAGATGGCCGCGCAGCAGGAAATGATTCGGAAAGCCGTGAAGAAAATGGACGAGCAAAGCACGAAAGAGGGCAAGCAGCCCGGCGGTTCGGGCAAGCAAATCCAGGAAATGATGGAGAAAACCGAGCAGGACCTTGTAAACAAGCGCATTACCCAAGAAACCATGATGCGGCAAAAAGACATTCTTACCCGCCTCCTCGAAGCCGAAAGCGCCCAGCGTGAACGCGAAATGGATGAAAAGCGCGAAAGCAAGACTGCTAAGGAAATTCCGCGTTCCACACCACCCTCTTTTGATTTGTACCTGAAACAAAAAGAGCAGCAGGTGGAATTACTGAAAACCATTCCGCCTACGCTTACGCCTTTCTATAAGCAGGAAAGCAACAGGTATTTCCAAACGCTGAACAACGGTTCGGCGCCGGCAGCACCTGCAAACGGGAGCCCGAAATAAAAAGCAGCCGGTATGCCTTTAACTGTTTCGCCCGTGGTAAAGGCGCCTTTGTGGCTGCCCGGGGGGCACCTGCAAACCATTTACCCGGCCCTTACCCGCCAAACAGATTTACCCTTTTCGCAGGGAACTGCCGCCATACCCACCCCGGACGGCGATAAGCTGGCAGCAGACCTTTACCTGCAAAAAACCGAAAGTCCCCGTCCCCTGGTCATACTTACCCATGGCCTGGAAGGCGAAAGCAAGAGCCCTTACATTCTCGGCATGGCGGCAGCCTGCTATAGTATGGGCACCGATGTAGCCGCCTGGAATTTCAGGGGTTGCGGCGAAAGCACCAATACCGCCTATCGTTTTTATCACAGCGGCGCAACCGATGACCTGCTGACAGTTATCAACAGCCTTGAAGCTGCCTATTCTGAAATTATTCTTATAGGCTTCAGTCTCGGTGGAAACCTTACGCTCAAGTTACTGGGGGAGCTCTGCAGCAATCATTTTCCGGGCACTGCCGAACTGAGGAAAAAAGTGAAATTGGGTATCGTTTTTTCAGTTCCCTGCGATTTGGCATCTTCATCTGCTTACCTTGAAAGGCCGGCAGATTTTATTTATGAGCGCCGTTTTTTACGCAGCCTGAAAAGCAAAGTCAGGAAAAAGGCGAAATTCCTGCCCGGCAAATATGATTTAAAAGCGCTGGACCAGGTAAAAACCATCCGTGAATTCGACGAGCATTTTACAGCACCCATTCATGGCTTCGGTAATGCCGATAATTATTACAAAATGAACAGTTCGAAACAGTTCATTTCAAAGCTCGATTTGCCGGTTTTTATGGTAAATGCCCGCAACGACCCTTTTTTACCCCAAGCCTGCTTCCCGGAAAGTGAAGCCGCCGCAAGTGAATACTTTTATCTTGTTGCTCCCAAACTGGGCGGACATTGCGGTTTCGGGGAAGAAGACGGTACTTATTGGTCCGACAGGTTTGTGCAGGAATTGCTCGGGGGGCGCAAATATTAATATATTTGCCCTTCCCCGGTTAAAGGGGAATGCCTTTTGCAATATGTGCCGGCGGGGCAGAACCAATACGCCACGAATACAAAGGAGTACAGCATCATAAAAATGAAACGAACTGAACTGAGCGAGTTAGGAGAATTCGGCCTGATAGACCGCATTAAAGAAACGGTATTGCTGCGCAACACCAATACCATTCGCGGTATAGGAGATGATGCTGCCGTTATGGAATACGGCGAAACCTGCGTACTCGTAAGCACCGATTTGTTGGTTGAAGGCATACATTTCGATCTCAGCTATGTGCCCCTGCGCCACCTCGGCTATAAAGCCGTTGTTGTGAATCTCAGCGATATTGCCGCCATGAACGCCATACCCCAGCATATTACCGTAAGCGTGGCGCTCAGCAACCGCTTCAGCGTGGAGGCAGTAACCGAATTGTACGAAGGTATAAGCCTTGCCTGCGAGCATTACGGCATAGATCTCGTAGGGGGCGACACCACCACATCGCCGGCCGGGCTAACCATAAGTATAACAGCCATGGGCACCGCAGCCCGGGCCGATATAGCCTACCGCAACACCGCCCGCCCCGGAGATGTAATTTGCGTAACCGGGGATCTGGGCGCTGCCTACCTCGGCTTACAGGTGCTTGAACGCGAAAAGCAGGAGTTTTTGGCTAACCCCGATATGGAGCCTAAGCTTGATGATAAAGAATATTTGGTAGGCCGCCAGCTGAAACCCGAAGCCCGCACTGACATTATATATGATTTCCGCGACCTTGGCATAGTGCCCAGCAGCATGATAGATATATCAGATGGTTTGGCATCTGACCTTTTGCACCTTTGCAAGGCATCGGGCACAGGAGCAGCCATTTATGAAGCCGAGCTCCCGGCAGATGATGCTACCCTGCTTACGGCAACCGAGTTCAATATGAGCCCAACCACCTGCATCATGAACGGCGGCGAAGATTACGAACTGCTCTTTACCGTAAGCCAGCAGCAGTATGAAAAGCTGCGCAACCACCGCGACATTAAAGCCATAGGTGTTATGCGCGATGCCGGTGAAGGCGTTTTACTCATGAGCAGCGCAGGCAACCCATACGTTGTGCAGGCACAGGGCTGGAACCATTTCGGCGATAACAAGCTATAAAACGCCGTATGGCCAGGCTATTGGCCTGAATTACATATAAATAAATTTGAAACAGGGGCCTAAGGGCCCTGTTTCAGTTTATCGGGCACTGTATAATAACCGCGCTCCTGCGTTCTTTTCATAATTACCTTTCCGAACGCTTCTTCGGCCACCATATTACCCTTTTCAGGATTCAGGGCATTGGCCTTCGCAGCTGTTTTTTGATCATGGCTGAAGCTTTTTACTTCCGGTAAATCCATACGGAGGGAAAGCAGGGAGCTGGAAATGCCCAATATTAAAAAGAAGGCCCAAATAATGCTGCGTTGCTTTTCCTTTGCAAACTCGAAGGCAAGCAGGTAAATAATGCCCATGGCCAGGAGGCTGTAAATGCGGTTGCGGTTGCCGAGGGCCAGTTCTTCGCCTATGTTAATGCGTCCGTAGGCAATTAACAGGCAGGTGGCAAGCAGGAAAGCAAGCATGGTTAAGAGGTACAGGTTTCTTTCCCAATATTTTCGGTATAGAAGATATACGAGCCAAAACACAGCAGCAATTCCGGCTAATCGAGCAGCAAATATGCTTGCTGAACTCAATGCGGGGGAAAGGCGCTTGCGGCCCAAAAGGCTGCCAACATTTGTGAAAAAAAAGTTAAGTATGCGTTGCGGTTGGCTGAGCAGGATATGGATATTGCTTTCCGGCCTGGGGTTATGCCAAAAGAACAGGGCTATGAAAACAGCAAAGCAAAGCAGCCAAGGCGCAATTAAGCGCCAACCGGTTTTGCGGTACAACATTACAATAAGGCCGAAAGGGAGAATGAGCATGGCGCTGCCGCCTGTGCATATTCCTGCAAGAATAATCGGGATGCTCCATAAAATGCGCCTGCCTTCGGCTTTACATAAGATGTGCAAGACCCAAAAATTCAGGGTTAAAGAGCTTAGGTTTACCACTGCAGCCGTGCTCCAAAAGGTAACAGGGCGGTATTGCAATTGAAAAAGCAGCCATACGAAAGGTGCAAATGCAATGAGCTTAATATTGGCCTCAGCCCGGAAGCTCCGCCAAAGCAGGGCTGTGATTATGAGCAGGTTCAGGTTGCCGTAAAATTGCAGCCGGCTGAAATTTACTTTGCCGAAAAGCAAAATATCGAGCAGGAAAATAAGCTTGGGGAAAGCGGGGCGGTAATCGCCGAGGTTATGGGGGCGAAAAAGGGCTGCAAGACGGCTCGAAAACGTTGCGGAACTATCGAAAAAATCGAGAAAAAAATCAAGGATGAAGTAATAGTCATCGCCGAAAGGGTAGTTTACCGTATAGCTGAAAAAAAAGCAAAAGTATGCCGCAATCGGGGTGCCGAGGAGCAGGTACTGAAGCGGTTTTGAGCGTATGAAGGGCGGCATGAATAAGTATTGCAATACCCGGTTCGCTATAAGCAATGCCAACGGGTATGTAATAATCCGTTATTCAGGCGAAAGTAAAAAGGGCTTATTCTTTTTTAAGATCGGTTGCCCGGCTTTGGGGCTGCTTTTGCTCCTTGCCTTCATTGTCTTTAGGCTGCTCAAGCGGCGCTTCATCAGGCTTGGTGGGGCTCGATGAATTTTCAACAGGTGCGGCCGGGGCCAAAATATTGGTTTTGCGTTTAAAAATATCGCCCAGGCGGTTAAAGCTTTGGGTATGCAAAATACTGAAAGAGGTGCTGCCGCTGCTTTGGCTGTTCAATGTGGTGGAAGATGTAACAACGTTCCTGTAGCTCATTTTTAAACGAAGCACACCGCTGCGTGTAAGCATGTATTCTATGGTCCAGTCGCCAACAATGCTGGTGGCGGTAGCCTGGCTTTGCAAATTGGTAAAACCCCCGCTGCGGGCAATTCGGAAACGCCCGGTTTGGTAACCAAGGCCTACGTTTACGTTTTCGAAGCTGTTGAGATCTACATTTACATCTATACCTCCCCCTGCAGATTTTAAGATATTATTCAGCTGGCTGCTGATAAGCTCGCTGAAGCTGCTGCCTATGGCGCTGCCGCTGCCCGAGGTGCCCGCAAGCTGCCCCTGTGAGCTGTTATACAGGCTGCCCAGCATGAACATGGTGAACACCTGCATGCTGCGCTCCTGCTCGTTCAGCTGCATGCGAGATTCGAAGCTGGAAACCGATGGGCTGAGCACACCCGGATAGCCGTCTTTTATATGCACGCCATACTGAATCTGCGGGTGCATAAGCTCACCGGTCAGGTTCAGGTTAACCTGAACGGGATAGTTTTTTGCAAGCTCCGGCAGGGTAAGCTGGTCTGCGTTTTCAACAATGGGTTTCAGGCTTACGTTTTTCTCGTACAGGGCGTTAATGTTCAGCTGCCCCGCCAAGGGGTCTCCGCTCCAGGAAATGGTGCTGCCTGAAGCTATTTTTATATCCTTGCTGATAACGTTGCCTATGCTGAGGGCGCCCATATCAAGCCCGTAGGTAAATTTATAAATGCCGCTGTTGAATACATATTGGCCCAGCAGGTTAAAATCGCCGCGGGTATCAAGGCCAAGCTTCAGGTTGCCGTGGCCCTGGCCAATAATGCGGTCGCCCGAGCGGCGGTTGAGCAATATTTCAGCCTTGGCTTCGGGGGTTACCTCTATGTTAAAATCAAGGGTAATGCCGCTGAGATCCACCTTCTTATTTAAGCTGTCTTTAAGCAACACTTCCCCTTCGCGCCGGTGATCGAAAAGGGTGATAAAGCTTTTCTTCTCTGTTGCTCCCTGGTTATCAAGCGGTATGTAAAGCAGGGTACCGTCTTCGGTTTTTACATTTGCTCTTATTACCAAATCGCTGAAGGGGCCTTCCATTTTCAGGTCACCGCTGGCATTTACATCGCCGTAATACATGGTGCCGGGGGTTTCATAGGTGTTAAGCACCTTGAAACGGTTGAGGTCAGCGCTCAGGCTAACGCTCCAGTCTTCAAAATATTTATGGCGCAAAATGGCCTTGGTGAGCTTTGCGGTATGCTTGTTCACATCTTTCAGAACCAGGTTTTTTGCCGAAATATAATTAGGCCCGAAGCTGATAACATCTGAAAAAGTCCAGACCGTATTCAGGTAATCATAACGCATTCGGCCATCGGTAATTTTTAAATCACCGGAAACTATTGGCTTGCTCAGGGTACCGGTAATATCAAGATCGCCATCAGCATAACCGCCCCAATCAGAAATAAGGCCTTTTAAAACCGGTTCCATAAGCACCATGCCTGCATTGCGAATGCTTGCCTTCAGCTCCAACGGCGATACTTCATCGTTCGGGTTATACCAGCCTGTAATTTTCAGGGTATTCACATCGGTACGCAGCAGGTCGGCATTCAGGCGGAGCTTGTTCTCATTAAAATCCCAGCTGCTGGTGGCAATAATGTTACCAATAAGGAACTTGTCTGCCATGAGGTTGGTAAGCGCTATTTTACCGTGCACGCCGGGCGTTCCCATGGCAGAGCGTACATACAGGTTACCGTTCAGCATGCCGCTTAAATTGCCGTCGAAGAGCGTGTTTAGGCTGGCAATGCTGAAATCTTCGATACGTACATTCACTGAATCAGAAGCCTGGGCCGAAGCAACGCCGGTAATTTTAACAAACTGGCTGCTGTCGGTAATAACCATGTTCCTGAAATTAAAGGAATTACGGCTGTAGGTTACGCTGTTCTGCGGGCTGAAATGCCAATCTCTGTCAATGAGGCGCACCAAAGAGGGCTTCATACGCAGTACAAGGCTGTCGTGGAAGAAATTAAGGCCGCCGCGCAGGTTAATTTTATTATCTGATTTTGTTTGGGCAATATCGGCGGTAAACTCAATCAGGTTGCCGTCCCATTCAAAATCGGTACGCAGGTTTTCAGTAGGGGCAAGGGTGCCGAGCTGCTGCTTATCTGAACGTACATACAATGAAGCCAGTACATCTGCGCTGTCGGCGGCTTTGCTGGCGCTGAAGTCTACTGAATTGGCATAAAAGGTTTCATCGGCATAGCGAACAGTATCTGCCTTAACCGTTAAGTTGGTTTGGGTATTCAGGCCCGATGTAAAATCTATATGAATATCTGTTTTATGGCTTAGGTATAAATCTGTGGCAAAGAGCTTGGTAAGCGGCGAAATGTCGTGCAGGCGGGCATCCAGGTTAATATTATAAGGCCTGCGCTTTTCATGGTGCAGGTGGCTGAACTCAGCATAGTGCAGGCGTTGCTGAAACTTGCCTTCTTCACCGGTAAACATGCGACCGAGGGCTTTCAGTAAATCAGGCACATCGTGCGATACTTCCTCGTAAGTAAAATTTCCTGCCGCTGTTAAATCGGCTACCGTGCTTCTGAATTTAATTTCGCGCTCACCGCCGGTACGATTCACCTCAAGGCTCATGCGAGGTACTTTAAGACTGCGGTTCCTGAATGCTACAAAAGACTCATTCAGGAATGCTTTACCGGTTATATGATCAGGGTCCAGGCTTTCACCGCTGAAATCGGTTTCAAAGCTGCTGCTCAGGCGCAGTGGCTCGGCGCTGAAACCAAGCTCCTTCATATTGGCAGCAGCGTTTCCGGCAATGGTGAAAATGGTATTACCCGGCTTAATCTGCACAAGGCCGGCTATATCTGCCACCAGGTTGGTGTCTGCCGAAGTAATATGCCCGGTAAGGCTGTTTTTACGAAAGGTTCCTTTTAAATCAAGTCCTTTGTAATTATAGCCCAAAACGCCTATGGAATGAACCTGTGCTGTTACATTAAGGTCTGCCATTTCAGCTGCAAAACCGGTACCTTTTATAGTACCGTCCATATTAACGGTTTGCAAATCAGGTTGATCAAGAAAAGCGCCTAATTGAAAATGCTCGGTTTTCAGGCGACCTTCGTAAGCAGAAGCAGCACCGTTGGCAGTATCTAACCGCAGCTGAATATCTGTATCGAAATTACCAAGAAGGGTTTTAAATGCACCTTCGGCCACAAAATCAGAAGGGAAACCTTTAAATGAGGCCTGCATTTCTATCTCTTTCAGCTTATTAAAGGCATCTAGCACAAAGCCGCTGCTGTATTGAGCCAGGTCTTCGGCAAAAACTTTGCTTTGCTTCAGCTGAATGGTCATGCTTGTACTTTCCCATTCGGGCAAACCATTCATTTTAAATTCGCCAATCATGAGGTGGCTGTGCGTTCCAAAGCCTAAAGAAGCACCTGAAGACCGCAGCTTATCTACAGTACCGGTAAAGCGCCCGGTGAGCTTAGCCACATCGTGAAAGCTTTTAACCGATGGTGCAAAAAGCGCCAGGTCTTTTAAATCTACAGATGTACCCAGCATTCGCAGGTCCATTTTAACTGTTCGGTTGAAATCCGAAAAAGAGCCCCAGTTTTCGAAGCTGAACACAACCCGGTTGGCTATATGCGACTTACCAATGTCGGCATCAAGATTGGTGAGGCTCATTTCGTGCCTCGATGTTCGCAGGAAAGTATTGAGCTTATGTATGCGCAGGCGACTTGCACGCTCGGTAGTTCGCAGGTTGGTAACCTGCATTTCAATGGTATCGGCCCGCTGGCGGAAGGCAGAAACGTGGGCATTCAGGCTGTCGAAAGTGGCATGGTAATAATCGAATCCGTCACGAATGCTGTCTTCACCTTGGTCATCCATGGTGAAACGGGCATTATCAAGAAATACATTGTTGATTGAAAATACAGAAGGGTTGGGGTTCGCAACCGTTACTGTATCGCCGGGAGTGGCGGTGAGGTTGGTAATGGCATCAACAAATTCGCTCAGGTTAATGTGGCCGGTTGTGCTGTCGGTAACCATTAAAACATCGGCCTCGGTGAGCACGGCCTCGTCAAGCACTACACGGTGACGAAAGAGCGTAGGCAAATCGAAATTCACGGTAATGCGCTTCACGTGAATCATGGGGCGGTTCTTGGTATCGTGCACGTTTACGTTGTACAGTACCAGCCTGTCGAGCCATGAAATGCTGACCTCGCCAATTTTTATGGGGTAATGAAGCTGAGCGCTGATGCTTTCGGCAAAGTAATTCACCATGTAGGTTTGCACCCATGGCAGGTTAATGGCACCCAGCAGCAGCAGAAAAACTATGAGCAGGCTTAATCCCGTTAAAATAGCGGCGCGGCCTGTCACTTTAATGACACGCTTAAGTCGCTGAATTATTTGGGGCTTTGTCATGCCGATGTAGCTGGAAAAAGACAGGCAATATAAGGCAAAAACGAAGGCTGAAGGCCGATTATTTTAGAAGGGCGAATATCGGGCCGGCAGGAATGCGTAAGCTGCCCGGCTATAGAAATCTGTTTATAGCAGAATAAGCCTGCCATTTGGGAGTTGAAAAGGCATGATCTCAAAAACGCGGAAAATACCACATTCATTTCGGCATTAAACGCAAACAAATGCAGGAGCGTATAAATTTGGCCCTTAAAACCTAAAAACAAGGCTCAGGTCTTAAACATGCATACAGGCAAAACCGGCAGGGTTACAACAGGCGCTTAGCAATAATAATCAACCCTTTGTTTCCGCCGATATTAAAAGCCTATTCCTTTCCGAATGTCTTCAGCTTAAAGTCATCAGTACGGAAAGGCACCATGGGCAGGCCGTCGCTGTTGTATAAATTGGCTCCTTTCGGGTTGTTTGCCCAGCCATACCTTACCGATGCCGGGGCGCCAACTGATTCAGAGCTTACAATAATCTTATTGCCCACAATATCAAGCCTGTCGGCTTTATACCATTTGGTGCCTTCGCCGGCAATGTAGATAATGGTTTCGCTGCCGTCTATATTCCGTATTTTTTCACCCTTGCCTACATTGTCGAATTCAAGGGTTACAACAGGCCCGTCAACACTCATGCTTTTGTAAGTGGGGCCTTCGGCAACAAGGTTCTTTTTGCCGTATAAATCTCGCAGGGCCAAATTAGCCAGCCTGTTGCCAACTTCCTCTTTGCGCTTAGGGTGAATGTTATCTGCCTCACCTAAATCTATAGCCACTGCAAGACCGGTATGCGGAACCGTTTTGGCAGTTTGGAACTGTGCATCACGAAGCTCTGCCCATTCGCTTTGCTCGGGCCCGGTTTGCAGGTCCATATAATTAGCCAGCTGCACTATGTAAAAAGGCATATCAGGGTTGCGGAATTGGCTGCGCCAATCGGCAATTAGGGCCGGAAGCAGCTTATAATATTGTGCGGCGCGACCTGCATTTTCTTCGCCCTGGTACCAAATGGTTCCCTTTACTGAAAAGCGGCTTATTGGGGCAATCATGCCATTATTCAGTACAGAGGGAGTTGTAGGCCAGCCCTTTTTTATATACATCTTTATTTCAGGCACATTGCGCTTAAAACCGGGAAGGTATTGCCAACTGCCCGACAGAGGCACATTTACCCTGCCATCTGTTATACATACATCAGGCCCTGCGCCAAAAACGCCGCCTTCGCTATGCATATCTTCTATCCGGATTAATATATCAATCTTATCGCTCTTTAGGGCCGATAACGGGATATTGTATTTACGAGGCTCATTCCAGCCGTGGGTGCTGCCTGCAAAGGTCCCGTTAATGAAGGTGCTGTCGTTATCGTCTATTTTGGCCAGCTTCAGGGTAAGGTTTCCGTGGTCTATATCTTTGGGCAGGGTAATTTGTTTATGCAGGAATAATATGCCGTCGAAATCTTTCAGCATTTGGGTTTCCCAATGCCCGGGTACATTCATGCCATCACGAAATTTTGAAAAATCGCCCTTAAGAAACTCGGGTTTCGTATTAGGAACAAGCTCTTTATGGGCTTTAATATAGGCCTGCAATTTGCTCCTGCTTTCGGCAACTTTAAAATCAACGTAGTCTGTATAAGATTTAAACTTACCGCTTTCATATTCTTTTATGGTGCTGTTGAACGGAGCAAAGTCTTTTAATGCGCCCTTGCTTGCCCAGGCTTCGGCAGGCGTACCGCCCCAATTGCTGCTTACTATACCAATAGTAATGTTGGTTTCTTTAAACAGCCTTTGCGCAAAAAAGTATGCCACCGCCGAAAAATGCGCTGCTGTGGCCGGGTTGCATCCTTTCCAGCCTTTTGAAACAATATTGCTTTGCTCGTTAAGATCGGCCTGCCTCTCCACTTTAATCATGCGAATGCCGGGGCTGTCTGACGCACGAATTATATGCTTGAAATCAGGACCCAGGTCTGCCAGGGTAAATTCCATATTGCTTTGTCCGCCGGCAAGCCAAACATCACCCAGCATAACATCGCTGAACTGAATGGTGTTAGATGCCATTATGGCCAATGTATATGGTCCGCCTTCAGGCATTGGCGGCAGCTTAACTTCCCAGTTCCCTTTGTTGTCGGCATTTGTTGTTCCGCTTTTGCCGTTCAGGGTTACTGTTACCCGCTCACCCCTGTCTGCCCAACCCCAAACTTTAAAAGCGGCGTTGCGCTGCAAAACCATGTGGGACGAAAACATGCCCGACACACTGACTGTGGCTGTAGCGGTATAGCACAAACCTGTTAACAGGGTAAAAATGATGGCTGCGAGCCCGGCTTTAAATCTCATTATTTGCTTTTGCAATTGTACAGGTATTGGCCCGTAAAATTAACCCTAATCAAGGTTATAAATTCTTAGCACTAAAAATACAGCTACCCGGCAAAACTATATTCTGTTGAATTCAGTTTCGTGCCGAGGCGGGAGTTCATAAGCGCTAAGGCTGCAAAAATAAGATTTAAGCCCAATTAAAGGTTACTAATGCCAAAGAATACCCAAACTGCGGCAAAGCAGGGTTTGTGTACTTAGCCTGCGGGCTTACCATTTGTTGCCGTAATACACTTCAATTTCCTGTATTAAGTCGCCCTCAAGCCTTATGTATTCGGTATTGTGGAAGCGTTTGCCGTCGGCGGTAATGCAATCATAGCTTACATAGCCTTCATTACCGTCTGATACAATGCGGCCTATTTTAAAGGCCGGGGAAAGATCTGTCATGGCCCAGCATTTTTCAAAATATTCATCCTTTTCAAGCTCGGGATCATCGGGGCTGCTGAAAACGAGGTCTTCGCTCAGTAATTCTTCAAGGGTATTTTTATCGCCTGTTTCGTAGCAGGAAAGGTAGCGGGTAACAATGTCGGCGAAGCCGGTTTTTGGGGTGGTGGCAGTAGCAGGGTTTTGCATGTTGTTTGGTATTAACAGGAATTCAGCCCGAATATTCAGGCTCAAAATATTAAACAAACTCCATGCCCTGCCAAAAACCGGGAATTCCGGAACCCATGCCCGGGCCCGCATCTTTTAAACCGGTACAGGCTAACGAATCCAGATTCCGGCACGAATACCAAGCTGCGGGGCCAGCAACAGGCTGCCGTAATGGTCTGCATCAGGTTGCAAAGACCAGGGGTTTTTTCTTAACCCGGCTTCTGTATCGCCCGGAATCGGAACAGCCTGGGTAATGCGGTGCGTGTATCGCCAACGCGGGCTGATACCCGCATAAAAATCGGCAAAAAGGCCGTACTCGTCCTGTATTTTGGCAAGCAGCCTGAATTCAGCCTGCAGCTTAAGCCCATATATAACCGCATTATATTCCATTGTATAGTTATACGTATCTTCCACGCTGTTGCCAATATTGTGTATGGTAGTTGTTTCGAAGCTAACCTTCCTGATATAAGCCTGCGCAGTAAAAGAAAAAGGAGCATCGGCCCTGAAGCCAAGACCTGTGTATCTGCGTACCCCTATTGCACCGTAATAGCTGCCGGCAAGGTTGCGGTAAACAGCTAATTCATCGGCCATAAAATAGCTGCCTTTACCAAGCTCGGTATAGGTACGGCCAAGGTATGGCTTATTACCAAAACTAAGCATGAGGGCATTGCGCGAATTACCCATCATGTGCTCGTAGGTGAGTACATTGTCGCCAACTATTAATTGGGTGGCATTAATGCAGAGCCAATGCCTGGGGAGCGGAACACGCATTACATAATCCTGCTCGCTGGGTAAGAAATTCAGGTAGGTTTTCCCGGGCGAAAACAATGCCCTTACATGGGCTACCGGGTTAATTCTGCGGTACCAGGGTACCGAAGAGCGTGAAGAAATGGTATTTTGGGCCCCCGATGTAAAGGCAATACCCAAAATAAGAAGAAGGCTGAATACGTAACGTTGGTGCATGGCAAATCTCCTGAATGAAAAAAATACAGGCCAGGGCAAGGTAAACAATTGTATCTGAATTGAAAAAGCGCTGCATTTAACCTTCAGATGATTAATGAAGAAAACACCGGTGCAGAATTGCGACAATTCTTTTACCTGCTTAATTATTAGCAGGTTAAATTAAACCCATAAAAATGAAATAACAGGCCTTGCGAAGCCTGTTATTAATAATCTTTCCCGGAATTATTTCAGGCCGAGGGCATCTTCCGCATCGGCCAAATGTTTGGCCTCGCTGAATGTATTCCATGCGAATTTATAACCATTGGCTCCCAGGCGGGCAGCCAGGCCGGGCTCATTATAAATACGTTGCAGTTGCTCAGCCAATTGGGTATAATTTTCAGGCTCGTACATCAGGCCGGTTTCGCCTTCAGTTATAAGCTCAGGTGTTCCGGCAGATCTTGTAGCCACAACCGGTATTCCTGTTTTTTGTGCCTCGGCAGTTACCCGCCCGAATGCCTCATTCTTAGAGCACACTACGGCGACATCGGCTAAAGCAACAATTTTATTGGGCTCCGGTGTGTATTGGGTAATAATGAGCGAATCCTGAACGCCAAGCTCTTTGGCCAGGTTGTCTATTACATTACCATACTTTTCTTCGCGGCGGCCTACCAGGTTCAGGGTGGCAGATATGCCGGCATCGCGCAGAATTTTAAGGGCCTTAACAGCGTCTTCCTGCCTTTTACCGGGAGCGGTACGGCCTACCATTACAATATTCAGGCTGCTCATTTTATCAGGAAAAGCGCGGGCTTCCTTTTTTTGCATGGGCACGCCGTAGTAAACCAATTTCAGCTTGGCCTCTGGCATAAAGTTTTTGAACTTGTTGTAAACGGCCTTGCTGTTTACCAATACACGTTCGCTCATGGCAGCCATGCGGCCAACCGTGAACTTTTGCCCGAATATAAACTTCAGGTTATGATCTTCGGGCCCGAACTCATGCAGGTACCAGTAATGCGGAATGCCCAGGAATTTGGCTGCCATGGCTGCCGATGGTGTGCTGATGCTGTTTGTAAGCACCTTTTCGGCTTTAACAGCTTTTAGCAGCTTAATAAATTTAAGCGCCTGCAAAAAGTAGCCCTTACCAAACCAATACTTGCGAAAACCGCTCATTAAGGGCGGCAAGGCAGTAAACCAGTTGAAATATAATATAGTAACTGATGCCGCATAAGGCTCAACCCTTGCCCTCATTTCGCCCGACTCAGGAAATACTATGTGCAGCTTATGGCCCTTGCTGTGCAGGGCTGCAACAGTTTCAAGCAGCGCAAGCTCTGAACCGCCGGCGAATTTTGAATTAAATACTATAACTATATTCATGTAGAGCAATTGATTAATTATCCCGATATGTAAACCATACCGATAACAGTATGCTTAAGCAGCAGGAGATATTTTTATAAGCCTTTTTTCGAAGGCCGAAAATAGGGAAATAATTCAGGAAATAAGGAACCGCTGAAACAGGTAAACTGTTAAAACCAGGTTCTTAATGCGGCCAAAAATGAAAAAGGATTACGTATGGCTTAACCAAAACGTAATCCTCTTAATTTGCCTGCCCCCGAGGCGGCAGAACAACGTTTATTTAAAGCCTATTTTTGCTTGCCAATAACAGGCTTAATAGGTTGAACTACCGGGGTTGGTGCGGGTGAACCCACTTCAATTGGCTTTTCAGTAGTACTTGGGACCGGGTTTCCGGTTTTGTCGAGCAATACAACCGGGTAACCTAATTTCAAAAGACCGGGGTAAACCGATTGCTTATCGCCTACTACAAGAATATCCATTTTTTGGTAAGGTAAGTGTTTTTTGGCAAGCGTGCTTGCTTCTTCCTTTGTAAATGTACGCAGTATTTCATTCTGCTTATCCATGAAATCCTTGGCAAGTCCGTAGCGCACAATGCGGTTCAGGAAAGAGGCTTTCTGTAAAGGTGATTCGTAGTTTCGGGCCTCGCTTTGGCCTATGGAATTTTTCATAAATTCCATATCGGCATCGGTTAATCCCTTGGCGCTGAAATCAGTAATTTCTTTCATGAACTCAACCACGCTGCTGTCGGTTGCGCGGCCTTTTATACCTGCTGATGCCGTGAAGGGGCCGGGAATTTCAGAAGCTGAAAAGCCGCTGCGTGCGCCGTATGTCCAGCCTTTGTCTTCGCGCAGGTTCAGGTTAATGCGGCTGTTGAATGCGCCACCCAATATATAATTCATCAGGTTGGTTTTGTAGTACTCGCCTGTTGGGTTATAAGTAAGGTTATGCACATACCCGATACGAATTTCAGACTGGGGAGCTTTTTCCTTATCTACAAGGTATATGGTGGTGTTGGCAATGGGCAGCGCGGGGGCGGCTTTTACCAATGTAACGGCTTTAGCAGGCCATGCCTTCAGCGAACCTAATTTACCCATAATTGTGGCCTGGTTAACATCGCCTACAATTACAAGGTTGGTTACGCTCGGGCTCAGGTTATCGTTATAGAATTTCTTAACGTCTTCAAGGGTAACGTTCTGAATGGTGGCATCTGTACCGGCAACGGGCAGACCTAAAATGTTGTTATCGCCGTAAAGTAATTTGCTGTAAACCTGGCTTGCAATGGCTGTGGCCTGGTTTACGCGGTTGGCTATAGCCTCGGCATTCTGCTTTTTAATGCGGTCAAAATCTTCAGCATCAAATTTAGGATGGAATAGTTTTTCCTCCAGTAAAGCCAATGTCTTATCAAGGTTCTTTGTAAGCGAAGATACGCTCACATCTATGGCATCAGCGCCCGCCTGTATGCTTATCTGGCTGCCAAGCTTATCAAGCTCGCTTGCCATTTCCTCGGTGCTGTATTTTTGGGTGCTTTCCATGAGCATATCGGCAAGCAGGTTGGCTGTGCCGGCTTTGCTGAGGTTGGCGCCTTCCTGCAGGTGCCCGCCTTTAATGCTCAGGAGCATGGTAACAACGGGCACATCCTTATCTTCAGTACCTATTACTTTCATGCCGTTAGGCAGTGCGGTGGTCCAGTAAGCGGGCAGGGTAATGGCGGGGTTGGGGCCGGGCGCAGGCTTCCTGCTGCGGTCAAACAAATCTTTGGCTTTGTGGTAAACAAGGCCTGAATATTGGTCTGCGGGGTTTTTGTAACCTTCTTTGCTTACGGTATAATTATCAGGAGCAGCCACTTCAGCAAGCTTGCCTTTGGGAACCACGCTGAGAATAACGCTGCCTTTGCCTTTTATGTACTTGTTATAAGCATTCATAACATCAGCCTTGGTGAGCTTTATACGTTTGTCAAGCTCTGCCTGCATCATATCAGGATTGCCGGTCATGGTCTGGTAATTGGCCAGGCGGCTTACCTTACCGTCAACCGAGGTTAACTCCTCTATTTCACTGCTTTCATACTTTGCTTTATAGCGAAGCAGGTCTTCATCTGTTACGCCGCGGGCTTCAAATTCCTTTAAAGTAGCGCGAATATCCTGGTCAACGGAAGCAAGCGAGGTGCCGGGCATGGCACGTACCTGCATTTGCACGTAGCCGCCAAGCTCAAAGCAGGGGTTGTATGCAAATGCCGCTACCGCTTTGCGGTTCTTAACAAAGTTCTTGTAGAATAACGAGTTTTCTCCGCCGCCAATGATTTCGCACAGGCAGTCAAGGGCAGGCTCATCGGCAGAGAATGCGGTGGTGCCGGGGAAGCTTACCACAAGAGCCGGGAAACGAACGGCATCTTCGTAGCTTACATACCTGTCTTTATCTATTACAGGTTGCGGAACCACGGTTTTTTCAACTTTAGGTCCGGCAGGTATGGTACCGAAATACTTGTTAGCCAGGCGTAAAACCTCGGCCGAAGTAACATCGCCGCCAACGGTGAGGGTGGCGTTATTGGGGCCGTACCAACGCAGGAAGAAGTTTTTAAGATCCTGCACGCCCACGCGGTTCAAATCTTCAATATAACCGATAGTAAGCCAGCTGTAAGGGTGCCCGTAAGGATACAGGTTCATGCTCACCTTTTCGGGTATAAGGCCGTAAGGACGGTTATCGTAATTCTGGCCGCGCTCGTTCTTTACGGTTTCGCGCTGGTTTTCGAATTTTTTGGTGGTTACGGCGTCAAGCAGGAATCCCATGCGGTCAGATTCGAGCCACATGGCGCGCTCAAGCTGGTTTTTGGGCAGGGTTTCAAAATAATTTGTACGATCAAGGTTGGTGCTGCCGTTCAGCGTTCCGCCTGATTCAGATACAATTTTAAAGTGCTCCTCATCGCCCACATTATCGGAGCCCTGGAACATCATGTGCTCAAAAAAGTGCGCAAAGCCTGATTTACCTATTTCTTCGCGGGCGCTGCCTACGTGGTAGGTAACGTCTACGTGAACAATGGGGTCGCTGTGGTCTTCGGTAACAATAACCGTGAGGCCGTTTGCCAGCTTAAATTTTTCGTAAGGAATTACCAATTTGCCGGGAACGGTTTTCACCGTTTCAATTGGCTTTTGGGTGGCAAACTGCACCGCTTGTTTTTTAGGACCTCCCTTTTGCGCAATTGCAGGGCCGCCTGATGCTACAGCCAGGCCTAAAAGCACAGCTAAAGCCGGTTTACGGTATTTCTTTATCATGAGTGAATGTTCAGATTAAATTCTGGTTATGTTCTCTAAGTATAACAGGGCTAAAAAAGCTGATTCGGAAGTATCAATTTTCAGTATCCATAGCAAGGCCCCTGAAGCGGATATTACATTATTACCTTAAATGCCTGTTCAATGAAAATTAATCAATAAACCTGCTCCGCGTAATAACGGAATTTCAATAATTGCAAAACATCAGCAATAAAACCACCTACATTTCAGCAACGGAAAATGAAGCTTATGAACGGCAGCTTTTGTTTACAATATTTAAACCGGGAGCAAATATTACCATTTTATATTTTGCTTTTACATAGCCCGGAAATGTTTTCAAAGCCATTGCGTTATTATACGGGCATTTTCTGAATTAAACATCTGTATAAAAGGACCTTAAATACAAAACCCGCATACCGTAAAGGATTGCGGGTTATTGCCAACAGTTATTTACCGTCTCAATAATTAAACAATGCCATAAGCTCAGGCTTCTGCATACTCTTCCGTAGGCGGACAGGTGCAAACAAGGTTTCGGTCGCCGTAAGCATTATCTATACGGCTTACAGTTGGCCAGAATTTGGCAGCACGTACCCAGGGCAGCGGGAAAACTGCCTGCTCGCGGGTATATGGGCGATCCCATGCTTCGCCGAGAACAGCGGTGGCGGTATGGGGCGCGTTTTTCAGGACATTGTTCTTCTTATCTGCTGTCCCGTTTTCTATTTCGGCAATTTCATCACGAATGGCGTTCATAGCTTCGCAAAAGCGGTTGAGCTCATGCAGGCTTTCGCTTTCGGTAGGCTCTATCATGAGCGTGCCGGCTACGGGGAAGCTTACAGTTGGGGCGTGGTAGCCATAATCCATGAGGCGCTTGGCTATGTCTTCCACCTCTATGCCGGCAGTTTGCTTGAACTTACGGCAATCGGCTATGAATTCGTGGGCGCATGTTCCGTTTTCGCCGCTGTAAAGAACCGGGAAGCGGTCTTCAAGCTTGTGCTTAATATAGTTGGCATTCAGTATGGCGTACTCGCTGGCTTTCTTTAAACCATCTGCACCCATGAGTGCAATGTAGCCGTAGCTGATAAGCAAAATACTTGCGCTGCCGTGCGGAGCAGCAGAAACAGCACGAATGGCCTTATCGCCGCCTACCCTTGCAATGGAATGCGCAGGCAGGAAGGGCATGAGGTGTTCTGCCACGCAGATTGGACCCATACCCGGCCCGCCGCCGCCGTGCGGAATGCAGAAAGTCTTATGCAGGTTCAGGTGACAAACATCGGCGCCGATGAAGCCGGGACCGGTGAGGCCTACCTGCGCGTTCATGTTTGCTCCGTCCATATATACCTGCCCGCCGTGGCTGTGAATAATTTCACATATTTCACGAATACCTTCCTCGAAAACGCCGTGGGTGCTTGGGTAAGTTACCATGAGGCAACTAAGGGAGTCGCTGTATTTTTCGGCGTTTGCACGCAGATCGGCAATATCTATGTTGCCGCTTTCATCGCATTTGGTAACTACCACTTTCATGCCTGCCATAACAGCGCTGGCGGGGTTGGTGCCGTGTGCGCTGCTCGGTATAAGAGCAATGTTGCGATGCTCCTGGCTGCGGCTGCTGTGGTAGGCACGAATTACCATGAGCCCGGCGTACTCGCCTTGGGCACCAGAGTTAGGTTGCAGGCTTGTGCCGGCAAAACCTGTTATTTCGGCCAGCCATTGCTCCAGGTTACGGTACATTTGGAAATAGCCCTCGGCCTGTTTCCAGGGAGCAAAAGGATGCAGCTTTCCGAATTCGGGCCAGGTTACCGGTATCATTTCGGCGGTGGCGTTCAGCTTCATGGTGCAGCTCCCGAGGGGAATCATGCTGTGGGCCAGGCTGAGATCGCGGTTTTCGAGCTGCTTGAGGTAACGGAGCATTTCATGCTCGGTATGGTGGCTGTTGAAAACCGATGCGGTAAGGAATTCCGATGTGCGTGTAAGCTTGTCGTTGAATTGGGTCTCCAGGTAATCGGCTGCAATTTCAGGGTCCCAATTCAGGTGTCGGCCTAATGATTCGGCGAAAACACCAATTACTGCGCATACATCGGCAATGGTGGTGGTTTCGTCTACCCTCTCCGGCTTAAACGGTGGTACATAGTTGTTGCTGTATTGTAGCAGCGCAAGCATCAGTACAGGTATAATGTTAAGTAATGAATATATCAACCCCGGTTTTTGCCCCAGCATATAAAAGCTGAATAGCATTATCATTA
>JAZKBN010000023.1:25644-57335 GCA_040388605.1 Bacteroidota bacterium
AAATACCTATGTGCTTGCCGTCTTCGAAATAGCGGAAATTGATTTCTTTTGCTTCGGCAATATCACGCAGGCGCATGCTGTCGTGCACTGCTACCTTAATGGTATCGAAATAAAAGGCATTCATATTGCCTATTTCCAGTTGCTGCAGGCCGGTGGCTACCAGCTGGGCCATGCCGTGAACACGCAGCGCAATATCTGTAAGGCCCTGCGGACCATGATATACTGCATAAGCCCCGGCCATAACCGCCAGCAATACCTGAGATGTGCAAATATTGGAGGTCGCTTTTTCGCGGCGAATATGCTGCTCGCGGGTTTGTAAGGCCATGCGGTAAGCCTTATTGCCTTGGGCATCTACCGACATGCCAATAATACGGCCGGGAATCTGGCGCTTATATTCTTCGCGGGTTGAAAAAAAGGCAGCATGCGGACCGCCAAAGCCCATTGGTACGCCAAAACGTTGGGTTGTGCCAACGGCTACATCGGCGCCCATTTCGCCCGGGGGGGTAAGCAGGGTTAAAGAAAGCAGGTCGGCGGCTACGGCTACCAATACACCGGCTTCATGGGCGCTGCTGATAAAATCAGTATAATCCATTACCAGGCCATCGGTGGCGGGGTATTGAACTAAGGCGCCGAAAATATCGGGGCTGTTGAAATCAAGCTCGAAATGGTTGCCGATGAGCAGGTTAATGCCAAGGGGCTCTGAGCGGGTTTTTAACACATCAATAGTCTGCGGATGGCAAAGTTCCGATACAAAGAAGCTTGATGCTTCCTGCCTGTTTGGCTTACGCACATGGTAAAGCATGCTCATGGCCTCGGCAGCTGCAGTGGCTTCGTCGAGCAGGGAAGCGTTGCTTACGGGCAATGCGGTGAGATCGCAAACAAGGGTCTGGAAGTTAATGAGGGCTTCAAGCCTGCCTTGGGCTATTTCGGCCTGGTAGGGGGTGTAAGCCGTGTACCAACCCGGGTTTTCCATAATGTTCCTCAGGATCACATTGGGGGTAATGGTATCATAATACCCCATGCCAATATAGGAACGGAATATTTTATTGGCCGAAGCCAGCTCGCGGATATGCGCCAGGTAGGCCTGCTCATCAAGTGCCGGCGGCAGGTTCATTGGACTGCGACGGATAGATTCAGGAACCGTTTTCTTAATAAGCTCCTCAACAGAACTTAGCCCAAGGGCAGCAAGCATGGCTTCGGAATCCTTTTCACCGGACCCGATGTGCCGGTCAGCAAATACAGCAGGCCGGATATTCTGAATTTTCATGTATTAGACAGGCTTTAATTCGAAAATTGAGCTTGCTGAAGCCCGGCAGGCGATAAAAACCGGTATAACAGCAAAGCCGATAAAGACACAACAAAAACCGAAAGGCGCATGTTTCCGGTATGTATATTGTAAACTAAGGTTAAGCCGTGCCAAAGCATTGCCAAGCCTTTAAAATTTGCCCGGAATTACAGCGTTAGTGTAATCTCAGGGCCAATGCGGCAACCCGGTAAGCACCGGAAATGCCGCAGCAAAATTAGGCTTATTAGCCGGCCTTCAAAAATTAAGTTTAAAGCTTAATTTCATTAAAAAGCTTGCATTATTACCCGGATCTTTGCTTAAATTTGTGCAGGAAACAAATAGGTTTAATACCTTAAAAATCAGCGTTTTGATATTTTATCGTATTATTCAGGTTTGGCATCCCACGCAAAAAGAGCTACCTTTACCCAAGGTTCGGGCCCAAAAAACCATATAAAACCGGCCCAAAACCCAAAACTTAGTATGCTGACCACTATAAGCGCCCATGTTATGTTTGCCTTCCTGGGAACAGGAGAGCTCATATTTATTTTCGCAGTTATACTGCTCCTTTTCGGTGCCAAGAAAATACCTGAATTCGCACGCGGAATTGGAAAAGGGTTACGCGAATTTAAAGATGCAAGCAGCAACATCAGGAGCGAGCTTGAAGAAAGCGTGAATGCCGAAACCAAACCAAGGCCTGAAATTCGTAAGGAAGCTGAGCAAAGCTAATTCCTTAGATTCTTAAGCCTGTATGCCTGCAAACAGGTCTGCAATTAATTGAACTGAATATTTCGAATTCCTGATTTCAAAAACCCGGAAAACCAAATTACATTCAAATTTAAGCCGACTGACAAAGCATAAACCCATACTGTTTCCTTCCTTCCTTTTGCTGAATTTTCTACGGGAACTTAGCAGGAGGCAGGTGGGGAACTTTTGCTTTATATTCCGGCTGCATTTCATGCTGCTAATGTAAGGCGCTTAAAACCCGAATATTCCTTCGGGATTCAAGCCGGAACACCGATTTGTATCCCGAATTCTGAAATACCAATAATGCCGAAAACCTCATACTCCACAATGCACGCACCAACCTCTTTCAGCCAGGTTAAACAGGCTATTGCTTCAGGAAGTACCACCCTGCCCGAGCAGGTACGTACCTACCTCCGCAATATTGAGGACCAAGCCCAGCTCAATGTTTTCCTGGAAGTTTATGCAGATGAAGCCATTGCCGAAGCTGAACGCATACAGGAGAAAATGAACCAGGGCACTGCCGGCCGTTTGGCAGGCATGGTATTGGGCATTAAGGATGTGCTTTGCCATAAAGATCACGGTTTGCAGGCAGGCAGTAAAATTCTGCACGGCTTTAAATCGCAGTTTACGGCATCAGCAGTTCAAAGGCTGCTTAATGAGGACGCTATTATAATAGGTCGCCAGAACTGCGACGAATTTGCCATGGGCAGCAGCAACGAGAACAGCGCCTTCGGGCCGGTGCGCAATGCCGCAGACCCGAGCCGTGTTCCCGGCGGCAGCAGTGGCGGAAGCGCAGTTGCCGTGCAAGCCGGCATGTGCACCGCATCGCTGGGTACCGATACAGGAGGCTCTGTTCGTCAGCCCGCCGCTTTCTGCGGGGTTATAGGGCTTAAGCCTACCTACGCCCGCATTTCACGCTACGGTCTTGCCGCTTATGCCAGCTCTTTCGATTGCATTGGCCCCATAACCAACACCGTTGAAGATGCCGCCCTCCTGCTTGAAATAATGGCAGGTGACGACGGGCAGGACAGCACCGTAAGCCGTAAGCCTGTACCCGAATACAGTAAATTTATACAGGACAAAGCCAAGGCAGCAGAGCCAAAGAAAATTGGCTACCTGCGCCAAGGCCTCGAAAGCGAGAGCATTGCACCCGCTATCAGGGCAGCCATGCAGCGCAGCATAGACCTGCTTAAAGAAGCCGGCCACAGCGTTGAGCCTGTAGACTTCCCGTTCATAGACTACATTCTGCCTACCTATTACATTCTCACCATGGCCGAAGCCAGCAGCAACCTGAGCCGTTACGACGGCGTTCGGTACGGTTACCGCAGCCCGCATACCACTGATTTGCTGAGCATGTACAAGAAATCCCGTTCCGAAGGTTTCGGGAAAGAGGTTCAGAAGCGTATTATGCTGGGCACCTTTGTATTGAGCGCAAATTATTACGATGCCTACTTTACCAAGGCGCAACGCGTACGCAGGCTTATTCAGCAGCAGACTGAGCAAATGCTCAACAAGTTTGAGTTTATACTCATGCCTGCCGCCCCAACCACCGCCTTCAAAATAGGCGAAAAAACCACCGACCCCATTGCCATGTTCCTCGGCGATGTGTTTACCGTGCAGGCCAATGTGGCCGGCGTACCTTCAATTGCACTGCCCACAGGCAAAGATGAAAGCGGCTTGCCGATTGGTTTGCAGGTAATGAGCAAAAACTTCAGCGAGGCTGAGCTGCTTGCCTTTGCGCAGCACTTTATGTCGCTGGGTTCTAATTAAGTTTTAAAGAACCAAGCATACGGCTTTTGAATCGGCTATTATAAAATGTGCTGATTCAGGGGAATTAAAAGAAATTACCTGCAATCGAATTAAAAGGCGATTGCTGCGTTATAAGCCTTACGAGGAAGGCGCAATGCTCTGCCCCACCGCTTAAGCATATCCCGGGTATAACCTATCCGGGACTTGTTTACAGGTTTAAAGCAAAGCAGTTTTACCAACAATGTGCCCGGGCTTTGCGCTGAATAAGCGTATATACACCTCTGTCTACAGATTTATAAGCTTTAACCCTGCCGCTTATCGGCAGGTAATACAGTACCACTCCTGTATGAATAAACAGTTCACCCACATTAGGAAAACAATAGGTACGGCCTTCAGCAAGCCGGTGGCTCTTTTTGTTTTCGCAGGCCTTTTCCTGATAGGAATAAGTGCCGAAGCCCAGCAGGTATTGCCTATTCCGCCCGTAAGCGGCAGTCCCGAAGAACAGGGCTACCTCTTCGAGGATACTATTAAGGCGAGGGTAATTATTACATCGGAAAAAGATACCCTGCTCGAAATTACCGAGACACCGGGCGATACTGTTCCCGTAATAGACACCATTGATCTCAAAACCTTCAAGCCCAACCTCAGCATGGATTTGCTGGAACGCAGGCTGAAGAAAATTGAGAAAGACATACCGCTTGTCTGCAATAAGAAAGTGGCAGGCTTTGTTGATTTCTTTACGGTTCGGAAGCGTAATTACACCCAAACCATGCTTGAACGCCAGGATTATTATTTCCCGATGTTCGAGAAATGCCTGGCTAAATACGGGCTGCCTAATGAGCTAAAATACCTGGCCGTTGTTGAAAGCGGGCTGAACCATGCAGCGGTATCGCGCACGAATGCCGTAGGGCTATGGCAGTTTATGGGCCCCACCGCCCGCGACCACGGGCTTAAATGCGATTTCTACATAGATGATCGTATGGACCCTGAACGCAGCACCGAAGCGGCCTGCCGTTACCTGAAGACCCTGTACCGCGTTTTCGGCGATTGGGAACTGGTTCTGGCAAGCTATAACTGCGGACTCGGCAAGGTGAAGAACATTATGAAGCGCACCGGGCACCGCAAGTTCTGGGATATGTATGACTACCTTCCGCAGGAAACAAGGGCTTATGTGCCGCAGTTTACAGCCGTTTGCTATGCCATGAACTATGCCACAGAGCACGGCATTTTCCCTGACCCTGACAGCGCCATGTATGCCATTGAATACGATACCATTACCGTAAACGATTACATACACCTGCCTTCTTTGGCCAAGCACCTGGGCGTGCCATACGGACACCTGCGCCAGCTTAACCCGGCACTGCGCCGCCATACAACCCCGCACAATAACCCTTACCTGCTTTGCCTGCCTACCCATGTTCGTGATTTCTTTGCCGACAATAAGCTGGCATTAATGGACTCCGTTGGCCGCAGGCTGGAAGAAGCCGAGGCTGAAATGCAGGTTGTAATGCGCAGGCGCTCAAAACCTGCTGCACCAAGCCTGGTGTACCACAAGGTTCGCAGGGGTGAAAACCTGTTCAGGATTGCAGAGAAATACGGTATGACCGCAGCAGATTTGCGCAGCATAAACCACATTAAAGGCAACAGCGTAAAAGTGGGCCGCAGGCTGGTTATTAAGAGCAGCGCCCCGCAGCTGATTCCCCTTGTGGTGCAAAATTCGCAAACCGCATACGCGCCTGTAAAAGCCGTAAAAGCAGCACGTACACATAAGGCTAAAAAGTACATTGTACAAAAAGGCGATACCCTGTGGGCCATTACCCAAAAGCACGAAGGGCTGACCGTTGAAGAACTTATTAGGCTTAACAACCTGAAAAACAGGAAAATAAAGGCCGGGCAGAAATTAATAGTAGGCTGAAACTTACATTGATCCGGTTCGGGCAGAAAATACTTTTTACCTTTACGGCGCTGTGCGTATTAACAGCGTAATACACCAAATTCAATTCACCAAAAAATACAATTCCATGGGATACATAGAGCCCGCGCCAATCAAGGACAAAGAGAACCCGTTTGAGTCGATGATGTCGCGTTTTGACCTGGCCGCACAAATACTCGGCCTGGACGATGCTACCTATAATGTACTGAAGACCCCCACCAAACAAGTTATAGTAGGCCTGCCCGTAAGCATGGACGACCATACCGTTAAAGTGTTTGAAGGCTACCGCGTAATTCACAGCAACATATTGGGCCCCGCCAAAGGCGGCATTCGCCTTGATATGGGTGTGAACCTTGACGAAGTTAAAGCCCTTGCAGCATGGATGACCTGGAAGTGCGCCGTAGTGGATATTCCTTACGGCGGCGCCAAAGGCGGCATTACCTGCAACCCGCGCGCTATGTCGGCGGGCGAGATTGAGCGACTGATACGTGCTTATACCACCAGCATGCTCGACATATTCGGGCCTGATAAAGATATTCCCGCACCGGATATGGGCACTGGTCCGCGCGAGATGGCCTGGCTCATGGATGAGTACAGCAAGGCGCACGGAACCACCATTAATGCCGTAGTAACCGGTAAACCACTTGTGCTTGGCGGCTCGTTGGGGCGTGTGGATGCCACCGGTCGCGGTATAATGGTAAGCACTTTTGCAGCCCTTGAGAAGATGCGCATTAACCCTTACCAGGCAACCTGCGCTATACAGGGCTTCGGAAATGTGGGTTCAGTATCGGCAAGGCTGTTGCACGAGCGCGGTGTTAAAGTTGTTGCCATCAGCGACATCAGCGGCGCGTATTACAATGAAGCCGGTATTGATATACCTGCTGCCATTGCCTTCCGCGATTCTAACAACGGTACACTCTTCGGCTTCAGCGCAGCCTCGGCTATGCCTGCCGACGACCTGCTTTACCTGAAAGTGGACGTATTAATCCCCGCAGCCCGCGAAGATGTAATTACAGCAGAAAACGCGCATCGCATCCAGGCCCGCCTGATTGTTGAAGGCGCTAACGGCCCTACATCGGCAGCGGCAGACCAAATACTGGCAGAAAAAGGCATAAAAGCTGTACCCGACATTCTTGCAAACGCCGGCGGTGTAACCGTAAGCTATTTCGAGTGGGTACAAAACCGCCTCGGTTACAAATGGGGATTGGACCGTGTACAACGTCGCTCAGACCGCATTATGAAAGACAGCTTTGAACGCGTGTTCCAGGCCGCAGAAAAACATGATGTTTCTTTACGCATAGGCGCTTATATAGTGGCTATAGATAAAGTGGCACAAACATATCATTACAGGGGAAGTTTCTAAGAAATCCTTTCTGTTTCAATTAGGACGGGCGCTCTTTGGGTGCCCGTTTTTTTTGTTTTTGCATAGAATGGCGAACAATGATAACCTACCGTACAGTATTGTGGTTATAGTCATCAAACGAAACAGAATATGGCAAGGATTTTCATAACAGGCTCAGCCGACGGGCTGGGACAATTGGCGGCAAAGCAATTAGTAAGTGAAGGGCATAAAGTTGTGCTGCATGCCCGCAACGCAAACAGGGGGAAAGATGCCATGCGCGCAACACCCGGGGCAGAAACGGTTGTTACAGGTGATTTATCAAGTATAGCCGAGACTAAGGAAGTTGCAGAAAAAGTGAATGCGCTCGGTGCATTTGATGCAATTATTCATAATGCCGCCATTGGGTACCAGGAACCGCGAAGGATGCTGACTGTTGACGGTTTACCTACTGTATTTGCAATAAACAGCCTTGCTCCTTATATACTTACGGCCCTCATTCAAAAGCCTAAGCGGTTAATTTATCTAAGCTCGGGTCTGCACAGGCAGGGCAATGTAAGCCTGGATGATTTAACATGGGAAAAGCATAATTGGAACGGTATGGCCGCATACTCCGACAGCAAATTGCACAACCTGATTCTGGCTTTCGCAATAGCCCGGCTTTGGCCGGATGTTCTCAGCAATGCACTGGAACCCGGCTGGGTAGCTACAAAGATGGGTGGGCCCACTGCACCTGACTCACTGGAGGAAGGTTATAAGACACAGGCATGGCTCACGGTATCAAAAGATACGAAGGCAAAAGTTTCAGGCAGGTACTTCTGCCATAAGCGTGAGCATGGGTTTATTGCTAAAGCAGGAGACATTGCTGTTCAGGATAAGCTGCTGAAAGAATATGAAAAAGTGAGCGGGATTGTTATCAGCATTTAGGCAAAACCAGGCATGCACTTGGTTTTTGAACTCAAGCACCCCAATGAAAACACACAGCATAGGTTTAATATGCAATTGCAGCGAACAAACCTTAACCCGCGTTGTATTTATATATAAACACTTTAAGAATTAGGGGCAACATTATTGGGCCGCTTACTTCGTAAGAGCCATAGAAAAAGCATACTGCCATGCACCAAAACATATACTTGCCCCAATTTATGGATTTTTGATAGCGTTCAATAATTACCAGGGCAGTAATAATTGCAGGCAGAGTAAGACAAATGCTGCGGGTAATATCAGAAACCATAATAGACAAAACTATTGAAATAGCCATGGTGCCGGCCCACGCCAAAAAAAGGATATATTTTCTGTTGAATAAAAGTATGGCTGCGGCGGGTAAAAGGAAGAAGTTAAAGGCTTCCATTCCTGAATAAATACCCTGTATTAAATAATCTATTTTCCTGACCATCACTTCAATGCCTAAATTTCCATGTCCTACTTTAAGATCAGTGAAAATCATAAGCGCTACTCGGCCGCTTACTGATAAAACCAAGCCTGATAATATACCCAAAGCTTGTGGTGATGGCTTAAAAAAGTTTGAAATGCTCTCCCTTTTTTCCGCAACCTGGTGGTAAACTATCAAAGCAATTCCTGCAAAAAGTCCGCGTTCATCAGCGCCGCCAAGCATAAATGCAAAGAAAGCCAGCAGCCATGGCTTACGAAAATAGATGGCAGCCATTAAGTAAAAATACATATAACCGTCAAGCTTACATTCCCAGTCAAGCAGCCCGCGCTTTCCGTACATGTTGAATGCCAGCGCCATACAGGCCCAATAACCTGCTTCCCGACTGCCGGTTATGCGGGTAATAAGCAATGCAAATAAAACAAACACCCCGAAAGCTGCAGCTTGTTGCAGCCATATAAGCTGTATTACATTGAGACCAAGTACTTTTGCCAAAAGCGGGGTGCTGAGCCTGAAAGCTCTTTTGCCTTCATGGCTGTACTCCCGAAAATTATTCTGCTGTGTAAAAGGATGCTCTATTTGATTGCTCACTAATACACGGACATCATAATTAAGTTTCGTGTTAAAAACGTAACTCGGCGATGAAAAACCTCCCGTCAAATAACCCAAAATATAACAAAGAAACGCGGCTTTGAAGGCCCAATACCTGCCGGAAGTAAAAAAGTTGGTAACACCACTTAAGTATTCGGTAATAACAATTCGTAACCTGTCAGTTTGCTGGAGCATTTATTATTTTAGGGCGCAATGTGTTTTAATAAGCAATGAATCAAAAAATGCGGGCTCAGTATTCAATGCCCTTGTTAATATAAGTATCAAAAGTAATAAATAAATCGGGGTCGGCAAACTATGGCACCGTGGCAGCACAGTTACAGGAATTACAATTTTGAGCTCTTACCTGAAAATGAGAATCCGAATAACTTTCAATAAACAATCGTTCACCTCGGCACATTTTAAATTTCCTCTGCAAGCTGCCGCAAAAATGCAGTGGGCAAATATACTTTATACATGACTTACAGAGGGTGTGCCTTATAGACAGCCCACTCTTCCCCGTTGAATTAAAGATCATACTGAAGCTTTCTTTTCCCCCATCAAAAAAGCCGACCGCTTCTTACAGCAGTCGGCTTACGCATTTATCACATGTTTACAAACAGTACAGTCTATACACAGGCCTGTTTGCTAATTTGATTTTACCCAACGAATGAAAAATATCAGGAGTGTGCGGGTTGCAGGTTATTGTCTCGGCTATAGGCGAAGATGCGGCTTATTACATCATCGGAGGGGCTGATGAGGGTTCTTGATATGCCAGCCTTAACAAGGCGCAGCTTATCTACTTTTCGCATCAGGCGCTCGTCCTGCGTGAGGGCCAGCTCTATGTCCATAGTTTCGTACGTGTCTGTTTCACCATACACATACCTGATTAAATCATTTCGGGTAAAGGTCTTTATCATAGGTGTAATTGTTTTGTATCATCTTCTTACGGAGATTGATAAGCGCATAGCGCATCCGTCCCAGTGCAGTATTAATGCTTACACCGGTGTTTTCGGCAATCTCCTGAAAGCTCATGTTTGCGAAGTGGCGCAGAATAAGCACCTCGCGTTGGGCTTCGGGTAGCTGCTGTATGGCCGAGCGAAGAAACAAGTGCGTTTCTTTGCGCATCCTCACAGACTCTTCCGAATCATCAGCAAAAGACAGGGCTTCAAACAGGGGCGCACCGTCTTCCGTAACGATAGTCGGGTAACGCTTCTCCCGGCGGAACCGGTCAATTGCTAAATTGTGTGCAATGCGGACAACCCAGGGCAAAAACTTGCCTTCTTCCAGGTATCGTCCACCCTTCACAATTTCTATTACTTTAATGAATGTCTCCTGGAGCAGATCCTCGGCCGTATACCGATCTTTCACTATCAGGTAAATGGTGCTGTAGATGCGGCTCTTATGGCGCAGCACAAGCTGCTCAAAGGCTTTTTCATCACCATTCTTATACAGAGTAATCAGTGTTGCGTCACTTAACTCGGTCTTCTTCATTTGCTTCGTACGTTAGGTTAACGTAGAATTTCAACTCATATTTTGTGCGCTAAAATTTAGATTTATTATTTCGAGAGGCGTTCTAAAAGGTATATGTAAAGTTGAGGCTTTAAAACCGGTTTTACAAGTGCAATAATAGCAAAATTCCCTAAACGCATCACAAAATTCTATATTTTATTACATAGCACAATTCAGAATATTATTCCACAAATCAGGCATTTTATGATTTATATATGGGGTAAAGCCAATAATATGCCGAATATGAACGTTTGCGGTGCAAAACGGCCGCTCGTCAATAATAATTTCCCGAAAAAAATATTAAAAAACTACCCGTGTTAAACCATTGAGCGTTTCAACAGCAGATACATTAGGGCATTTTAAAGGATGAAACCGGTTAAACCAATAGGTTTAACCGCCCGCATTCGATATTTGGGAGCTGGGGCGGCAATTAATAAGGAAGCATTGCTTATTTTTGGCTTTCACAGAAAACAACAGGATTATATATATGCATCCGGCAAAGCCCATAGGAATACAGGAATCTGCAAAATTGGTTTGCCTCAGCTTTAAAGGCGATATGCTTAAAGCCGATGTGGCTTTACCGGCATCTAAAAGTGAGAGTAACCGGGCTTTGCTGCTTCAAAAATTATCGGGCGGCGGGGAATTGAGCAATTTGAGCCCTGCAAACGATACCGTACTTATGAAGGCGCTGCTCAGAAGCGATGATCCCGTTTGCGATGCCCATGATGCCGGCACAGCATTCAGGTTCCTGACCGCATATAATGCCATAAGCGGCCTTGAGCGAACACTAACCGGAACTGAACGCATGTGCCAAAGACCAATAGGTATTTTAGGCGATGCCTTGCAGGCATTGGGTGCCGATATTGAATATACCGGGCAGGCAGGTTACCCCCCGCTTAAAACAAAGGGCTTTACATGGAGCGGCTTAAAAGAGATAGATGTTCGGGGCGATGTAAGCAGCCAGTATATTTCGGCATTGTGCATGGTGGCTCCGCTCTTGCCTGAAGGCTTGAGGATTCACCTCCGCGGACATGTGGGCTCAAGACCATATATATATATGACTTTGGCGCTCATGGAAACTTTTGGCATCTGCGGGCATTTTGCAGGCAACATGATTGAAATACCTGCCGGGGCCTATAAGCCGGCAGATTACGCCATTGAAAGCGATTGGTCAGGTGCAGGTTATTGGTTCAGCATGGCGGCCCTGGCAAAAGATACCGACCTGCTTTTACGGGGACTCAGGGAAAACTCATTACAGGCCGACAGGCATATTGTAAACATAGCCCATTGTTTCGGGCTGAAAACCATGTTTACCCCTGAGGGGGTAAGGGTTCAAAAATCAGGGGAAGCTATCAGCTGCCCTCCCCCGCAAAACTTCAGCGACTGCCCTGATTTGGCGCAAACTGTAATTACACTTTGTGCTGCCCTGCATCTTCCCCTGGAGTTCTGCGGTACCGAAAGCCTGCACATTAAAGAAACCGACCGCATGGCAGCGCTTCAAAACGAGCTGCAAAAAATCGGGGCCAATATAAAGGAGGTATCTGAAGGGAATTATGTGCTTGAATTTGCAGATAAGACTGCTGCCCTGCCCTTGGTTCCGGAGTTTCATACTTATAAAGATCACAGAATGGCTATGGCTTTTGCACCTGTAGCCCTGCAAAAAACAATTAAAATAGATAACCCGGCGGTGGTTATTAAATCTTACCCGGCATTTTGGGAACATTTGGAAGCTGCCGGATTCAGCGTTGATTAATATTTAAAACATCAATAAAAAGGGCTTAACAGGCCTAAAAAGGGCCATCGGCAAAGAATTAGATTATTAAATATGGTCTTTTAAGGAAAAGCCCGTATTTTCGTCTGAAATTCTTTAAACCATGTTTTCAGCATAATTATGACTAAACGTTTACTCCGTTTTTCAGCCCCTCTCCTGATTGCCGCCGGCTTTTTCATTTACGGCTGCAGCGACAACAAAAAAACAACAATGGGAGATGTTTACCCGGGAACACTGCGTTGCATGCCAGAGCGTGTAAAATTAGTGGACGGCGCCGGTGATACAATTGGCTACAGGATTACTTATGACAATAAAATCCAGGTTGCTTCACTTGTACCTTATGACGCCAACAGCGGCGGCGAACAAGCCCAAAACACAATTCTTTTCAAGTATGACGATGACGGTCTGATTACTGAAATTACAGATCCTGTGAGTGGGAATTTAACCAATACTATTCAGAACAAGCATATCGTGAAATCGGTAAGGCTTGCACCGGGTGGTACTGTTACCACTGAATATGATTACGACGGCGACAACCTGAAGAGCATGAAAACAAGCTCTACCACCAGTGTTGAAGTTAAAACCAAATCTTATGAAGCTTACGAAATGGGAAGGCCAACCATTGTAAAGTGGTTTTCAAACGGTACGCTTACCAAATCAGTTAAGTATAAAGTAGATAAGTTTGGCAACTACAGCATGAAATGGGAAGCCCCCGTTACAGCAGGTGTGCCTGATACCCTGGTATTTACCGATACCATTGCATACGACACTGCCCAGCCTAACTACTTCTACCTGACCACATCTGCTGACCCCCGCCCTTTAGAGTACAGGACAGATAATCCTAACCCTAAAAATGCCGACCATAACGCCAACCTGATTACTTATATTGAGCACTCAGAATTGAGCGATTGCCAGGGCATGGCTAAAAGCACTGCAGTGTTCAAAAATAAAATTCGTTACAAATACCTGAACGTTAACTATTTCGGGTTCTACGAAGATATCAGCATAACCGATGAGAACCAATGCTTTGCGGCTCGTAACCAAGGCCTTGCCGGGAACATTTGGTACCTGATTCAGCACTAAGCAGGTGCAAAACCTTAAAACGCCTTTTGCCCGCATACGGCAAAAGGCGTTTTTTATTTACGGCAATTTTATATTTGTGTCGGCGTTATCCACAGGCAGTAAGTACGGCAGGTAATTCTTAAGGCAAGGGAATTTTCATATTACCCTGCGCCATATTAAGAAACGGCAATACCGGCAGTTTCCCGGCAGTTAATTTACCCGGCAAAATTTTAGAGCCGAGACAGTAAACAATTAAGAAATTGAAATTCAGCAAATACATAAATTTATCATCGGTAATTGCGGGGGCATTTTTGCTTGTTATTGCAGGCATATCGGCCTGTAATACCACACCTAAAGAATTTCCGCTGCACCCGGTACACAGAACCCAATGCGTGCTCACCAAGTACGATATTCTTGATACCAACAACAAGGTAACCAGGCATAGCGGCGCATTGCTGGAGTACGACACACTGAACCGCGTAACAAGTTATATTGAGCTCAATACCAATGGAGATTCAGGGGCTAACTCTTTCAGCGTGGTATATGAAAACGGGTTGCGGGCCCTGCAAACCGGTTTGGGTACTTATTCCGCCGGGGTTGTGTACACACTTGATGCGCAAAATCTTATTGAGCACTCAATAGCAGGCTCAGGACCCGATACCATAAGAACGGAATATACTTACGACACCCTGAAAAGACTGATAACCAAGAAAATAATTAAGCCGGGTGAATCCGCTTTATTGACCCAATACTTCGGAATTGGCGGCCGCAGGCCATATAAGAAAGTACTGGCCAAGAAAAACGGGAGCACTGAAACCCATATTTTAACTTACGATATTTATCAAAACCTGCTTTCAGATAAAATACAGGACGAGAATACCCTGACAGAATATTTCGTAAGGGAATATACCTATGACGTGAGCTTCCCGGCCATTAGCCAGGTAGCTTTTATTGAAAGCGAAGACCCCAATTTTGGCAGTAAAGACAGGAATGCGAATGTAATTTCGTCGATACAGGAATATGCATTTACTTTTTGCGGGAATACATCGCCGGAACCAAGGCAATCTGTTAAAACCAATTTTCTTTGGGATCACCCAAACCAATACAATTTTCCGGATACCGTGTTTATTACAACATTCGACCCATGCACCCAATTGCCAAGCTATACCAAGGCAGCACTGCAGTTCAGCTGTAAGTAAAATACGCTGCTGTTATTTTTTCAAAGGTCGACAGCTCATGTTTTTTAGGCAGACTTATTTGTCATATCAGTTTTTAAAGAATATAAACAGCCTTTTAGTGCCGCAGGCTTTTATTGCGGTGAATATTTAATATTTTTGAATCGGCAGAAATTTAGTGGCCTATAAGATCGCTGACTTTTGACTGCGTGGCTTTGTCAAAGCCGCAATTATTATAAAGAGCCCTAAAGATGAATTTTAGAATTTTAACTGCCCTGTTTGGGGTTTTGCTGCTTTTTAATTCCTGCACATCAATATCGGAAGATATTGGTCCGCTTGCGCGGCTTACCAAGCCTGCCGACGGAAAAGAACCATTAGAAGGGTGCTGGTACATAACCGGGTTTTCTAATTTCAACTGTCCGAGCTGCCAATACAGCTCCGATAATGCACTTATAAAATCAGGCGACATTACTGAACAGCTATGCTTCACCAAAGTAACCAATACCGGTAAATACAACTGCATAACAACAGGTATGTACAGAAATGCCGAGGACTGCAGCGCCCTTTATGAATGGCAGGTTGAAAACCCCTGCTACCTGACCGGCACCGACCTGATGTATTACCAAAACGATGTACAATCTATATCATCAAGCGGATCAAGGTACAGGTATGGCTGCAATTGGGATAACGTGGTGCACATTGCAATCAAAGGCGATACCATGACTGAAGACAGGTACAGCGCAACCTGCGCCAACACCATTTCTTACACGCTTAAATATGTGCGCAGATAGTGAAGAAATACCTGTTGCTTTTTATATGCATTATCAGCTTCTGTATTAATGGGCAGTCGCAGCTCCTGAAAGATGTTAATTTTTATATTGCGCCAAACATGCAGGCAGGCACGGTTCTTAACCCCGTTGTTCAACAGAATCTAACAGGCCAAAAGCTTAGCACCAATGCCGACAATGATTATGCCTTCGGTTTGAAAACAGGGGTACGAATTAAGAATCTAAGCATTGACCTTGGCTTAGACCAAAATATCCGCCAAATTCAATTTACAGATAATCTAAGTTTTGCAAGCCATAAATTTGAACCCTTAGAGATTAGAATAAACAACCAATACTTTCGCTATAACGGGGGCATTGAATATGCATTTGGCAAGCGTGACCACTTTTTTACCGTAAGAACCGGGTTTAACAGGAACATTTTAACTACCAAAGAACGAACAAAAACAACTGCCCAAGACAGCGCTTCGGCAGCTGTAAGCTTTAGAAACACCGTTAACAGCACTTATTCACTGATACCGGAAATTGGTTATGAATACACTCCGGAAGCTCAAAAGTGGAGTTTTGGGATAGGCGTTTTTTACACCGCTGAGCACAAAAACGCTTCTGACATTTATAAAGTCTGGCAAACAGAATCTAATAATACCGGCAGCTATACAGCATCCTGGAACGGGGAACAGGTAACATCTCAAACCTTTTCCACAAAGAACCTGCTTCTCGGCCTGAGCTTTAAATTCAAATGGTATTTTGCCGGTTTCAATTTCGAAGACCTGGCAATACAAAAAAAGAAAGCAGAACCTAAGCCCCTGCCTAATCCCAAAAAAGACTTATTCCCACCAGAGCAAACCGAGGAAGTTAAGCGCGAAGAAGCCCGCAGGCGGGACGAAAAAGCTGCTGCCAAAAATGCCAAAACCATTCAGAAAGATACCCGCAAAATATGCTTCAGCGGCCGTGCCGTTCACGTGGCTTACAAGGCTTATGTGAAGAACAAGCACCTGAAGATTCGCCTCTTCGATAATGAACATGAAGATGGTGACATAACATCGGTATGCTATAACAACCAACTGATTGTTAAGGAACTAAAGCTGACAAAAGCGGGAACAGAATATTATATAGATGTTACGCCCGGCACTTCTAACATGCTTCTGTCTTTTGCGCATAACCTGGGATCTGAATTCCTGAATACGCTGAGTATCGAAATTTTCGATGGCAGCAGCAACCCCCTGTTCTTTAATCTTACATCTGACAAGAAGAAATGCGCAAGCCTTGAGATTGTTTATACTCCTTAAACAGGCCGTAGCAACTGCAATTCAAAATAAAGGTCCGGATATTGCTGTGCTCACATGCTGTTGAAAGCCATTCCCAAAAACAATTAATAAACGCACACCATGCCAAAATTAAAAAACACCGATACCACCGCCCCCAAAAGCGCCGATAAAGATAAAATAAAAGAAAAAACTGCCGAGCTGGTTGCCGAGCTCGGTGAGCTGCAGGAGCTGCTGTATGCAGAAAATAAGCATGCCGTACTCATAGTATTGCAGGGCATGGATGCCAGCGGGAAAGACAGCACGGTAAAAAGCGTATTCGAAGCAGTTAACCCCATGGGATGCCAGGTAAAAAGCTTTAAAAAACCAACAGAGGAAGAATACAGCCATGATTTCCTGTGGAGAATACATAGGAACCTGCCTCCTAAAGGCATGATACAGATTTTTAACCGCAGCCAGTACGAAGATTTCCTTGTGCCTTATGCCCATGATTTGCTCGACAAGAAACCCCTTATGAGCAGGCTTGATCACATCAATAATTTCGAGGAAATGCTGCATGATGCAGGAACCATTATCCTGAAATTTTTCCTGCATATTTCTAAGGAAGAGCAGGAACAACGTTTTAAGGAAAGATTAGATACACCTTCGAAAAACTGGAAGTACAAAGCTGCCGACCTCGACGAAAGAAAGCTTTGGGACAAATACGCAGATGCTTATGAAACCATTTTCGATAAATGCAGCCCCGGGCACAGCCCCTGGCTTACCGTGCCTGCAGATAACAAATGGTATCGGAATTATATAATATCGGAAGCAATTGTTGAGAGGCTCAGGGATCTGAAAATGAAGTACCCGAAGAATACAGGGGCGGAGTAGATTATATTTGGGCTCTCTGAACCCATATAAAAAACAAACCCGGAATCCCTTAAATTGGTGCATTCCGGGTTTGTTTTAAAATTTGATAATCTACTGATAAGTCCTACTTCAGCTTATCATAAGTAATAACTGCGAATGTGCGGTCGGGGGCCAGGAGGCGGTAGGTTTCGCGGTAGGTATCGGGTTTTGTGTCGAAATACTCGTGGTTGAGGCCGCGTTTTAAATGGGGGCGGTAGCTGTAATGGCTGTCCCAGAAAATAAGGGAGCCGGCTTTAGCCTTTGTCATTTGGGCATCGTCTGATATTTCTATGGGCGGAATGGCAAAGTCGTAAGAAGACCTGCCCAGCCAGAAATAGAACATGCTGTGGTTTACATACAGCTGCCTCTTGCTGAAAGCCTCTTCATTAGCCAAATAATAGTTGGCCATCTCTTTACAGGTGCGATCTTCCTCAGCCATTTTTTTAGGCCTGATATTCAGCAAGCCGAAAAACAGTACAATTACCCCGAAAGCCGCTGTAAGCGTGCGGTAATTCATAGGTATATAAAGGGCTATTAACGTTATAAGCACACCCAGGGTTGGCTTGGTATCTGTTTCCTCGGTAAGTATAACGTAGTTGTGCTTATAGTTCATATAAGTGGCAACAATAACGAGTAAAGGAATCATAACGAGGAGCAGGGCCCATTTTTTATCAAGGGCCTTAAATTCATCGAAGGCAGCTGCGGCAGCAATGCTCACAAAAGGAGCTATTACGAGCATGTAGCGCAGGTTTCCGCCGGTGCTGGGGCCAATGTGCACCTCCTGCCATTGAAACAGGCTGTTAAGCAGCAAATAGGCAATGGCGGGCACTACAATCAGTAAATCAGGCAGGCGTTTATTGAAGGCCGCGGAAAATAGGTTGGCAATAAACAATGCCACCGCAACCGGCCCGAAAACAACTATGCTTGTCTGGAAATAATGTGCAAAGCCCTGGCGCGGATAAGCTTCCTTAATATCGGCAGAGCTGTTGAAAACCTGGTTGTAGAGCCATATAGGGTCGCCGGTGGCAGACCAGCCCCAAACATTTTGAAGCAGCGGGAATATAGCCAATGACAAAGCGGGCAGCCATGATTTTAAGCCCAATAAATACAGGCCGTACATGCCTGCAATGGGTATAAATTCCTGCCGCATGGTACATATATAGCTGATGCATAAAGCTGCAAAAAAGCGCTTCCGGCTCGTATGCAGGAACAATGCCAGTGAAATAAGGAACGCTGTAGGAATTTCGCTGTAATTGCGGAAGGCCAGCATGAACCAAAAAGGTTGAAGGGCCAAAATAACGAAAGCAATCAGCGGGTTGCTTACACCCCTTTTTTCGGCAGCCCTGTATGTGAAATAACAGGTAAATGCTGAAAACAAGCAGTTTACAAGGGTTACTGTATTGCGGCCGCCCAGAACGGGAAGAGCATAAAGTACTTTATAGCCGGGCTTAGCCCAGTTGCTGAGCGCAATATTGGGGTTATGCCAAAAACTGAGCATGCTCACGAAATGCGCAGCTTCATCCTGCTGGTAAAGGCCTGCAGAGCTGAAAGAAAAAATAAAATAAGCCGCCGCAAACAGCAAGGTAAGAATGAGCAGGCTTCGCGGTGAAAGCAGAACAGGCTTATTCGATTGGGAATCGGGGTAAAGAGATACGGCAGGGGCCTCGGTAATACGGGCGCTTGCCATTGGCCTTACAGGCACAACAGGTTTCTTAGCCATTCATTTAAAAGGAGATGCCGATTTAAGGCATCTCCCGGTATTTTGGTTTTTAATATGCTGACGCAATACCAGATTGTGGTACCGGTCTTTAAAAAGGCATACACCGATTAAGCGTATGCCTGTACTTATTGCAATAATATGAGCAGGTGCACCCTGCGCTGATTCTTTTTACTTGGCATAGCTTACCGAACGCATTTCGCGTATAACGGTAACTTTTACCTGGCCAGGGTATTGCATTTCGCTTTCAATACGCTGGCTGATGTTGAAAGACATGGCAGAGCTGGTTTGGTCGTTCACCTTTTCGGCATCTACCACCACGCGGAGCTCGCGGCCGGCCTGAATGGCATAGCATTGGGTAACGCCTTCGAAGCTGCGGGCAAGGGCCTCAAGGTCTTTCAGGCGCTTGATATAGCTTTCCATTACCTCGCGGCGGGCACCGGGGCGGCTGCCGCTGATGGCATCGCAAACCTGTATAATGGGCGATATCATGGAGGTCATTTCTATTTCATCGTGGTGGGCGCCTATGGCGTTACACACCTCGGGATGCTCTTTGTACTTCATGGCCAGCTCCATTCCCAAAATGGCGTGTGGCAGCTCGGGTTCATCGGGCACTACCTTACCAATATCGTGCAGAAGGCCGGCGCGTTTGGCAAGCTTGGCGTTCAGGCCTAATTCAGATGCCATGGTGGCGCACATGCGGGCCACTTCGCGGCTGTGGTGCAGCAGGTTTTGCCCGTAGCTTGAACGGTAGCGCATACGGCCAACCATGCGGATAAGCTCGGGGTTCAGGCCGTGGATACCTAAATCAATAGCCGTTTTTTCGCCTATTTCAATTACCTCCTCTTCAATTTGCTTGCGTGTTTTAGCCACAACTTCCTCAATACGGGCAGGGTGAATACGTCCGTCGGCAACCAGACGGTGCAGGGAAAGCCGGGCTATTTCACGGCGAACAGGGTCAAAGCCGGAGATGATGATGGCATCGGGGGTATCATCCACAATAAACTCAACGCCTGTTGCGGCTTCAAGGCTGCGTATATTGCGGCCTTCGCGACCAATAATTTTGCCCTTTACATCGTCGCTTTCTATATGGAATACCGATACGCAGTTCTCAATTGCAGTTTCGGTAGCGGTGCGCTGAATGGTTTCAAGCACCACTTTGCGTGCCTGCTTGGTGGCCGTCATTTTAGCCTCTTCAACAATGTCTTTAATGTAGGAGCTGGCTTTCAGTGTAGCCTCGCTTTTGAGGGCCTCCATTATTTGGGTACGGGCATCTTCGGCGCTTAGGCCGGCAGTGCGCTCCAATTTTTCAACCTGTGCAAGACGCAGGCGTTCAAGCTCTTCCCTCTTAACCTTAGCGCTTTCGAGCTGGGTGCTTAAATTAGTTTTCAGGCCGTCGAGCTCTGCCTCTTTGCGGCTTACCTGCTCGGTTTGGGTGCTCAGGCGGGCTTCCTGCTGCTTAATTTTCAGCTCATTCTGCTGCAATGCGCTGTTGCGGCGAATGTGCTCTTCGTCTGATTCTGCTTTTAGCTTCAGGAAGTGCTCTTTGGCTTCGGCAGCTTTTTCGCGGCGAACGGTTTCAGCGCGGGATTCAGCATCTTTAACTTTAGATTCGGCATCGCGCACCTTGTTTTCGGCTGCTTTTAAAATAGCTTCGGCTTTGGCAGCAGCTATAGATTCAGTATCGGCAGATTCTTTTTTGAGCAGTGATTTGGCGGCAATAAACCCGCCGCCGGCTCCGGCAACCAAGGCGCCGACGCCTATAATAAGGGACGTATCCATTTTAATTCCTGGGTATTATATATGTACAGGTCAACCGACAGGACGGTTTTAACTAACCCTGAAAAATGAAAAATGCAAAAGCAGGTTTCACTGCAAAGGCATAATAAAGCCTTGCGTGAATATAGTTGAACGAGTTTCCAGGTGCTGTATTTAAAGCAACACAGGCTGAAAAGATTTAGCCGAAAAGTAAATCGGCGGTGATATTGAAACGGCAAACTATAAAACCCTGCCGAAAACCGGGAAGGATTTAAAGCCGCATTAGCGGGGCGGGTAATTTAGCGGGCAAAACAGGCAGGCAGAACAGCAAAACAGGTTTGAACACAATATCCAGTATTCGGTCAGCAGCTAAGACCTGGTTTAAGGGTAGCATTAGGGCTGAAACGTGTAACCATGAACCGGGTACAGGCTATGCTGTAAAATGTACCTTTGCCTAGATCATGCTTGCAGGAATTTAGGCATGGTACAATGATAGATTACAGGCGGGTGTTTCAAACTCCCCTTTTACCCCTTGCGGCCGGAATTACAACCTTTTGCTCCGGGATTTATTATGCCTGAAATCAGATCTGCGTATCCTGCAGGGTGGCATCAATGAGCTTACTGAGCTCATTTGCTCTTTCAGTGTTGGCCTTTTCGGTTTCCTTCTTATAGAATTCGGCAGTCTGCTTTTCAATCATGCAGTCGAAGGCGACAAGGGCCAGGAGATCCTGGGTTTCAGAATCGCGGAATTTTTCGCGATAAACTTTCAGTCCGTCGTTTACTGCTTTTGCTGCCTCGCGAATCATTGCCTCATCGATTTCATCGATATTGAGCGGATAATCACGATCTGCGAGCTTAATCCTGATGGAAATTAACGCCATATGCTGTTGCCGCTTCGCCTTTTAATTATTCGTTCAGGTAGGCTATGCATTTCTCAATTTCCCTGATAAACTCATCAATACGTTGGCGAACAGCCTCGGCACCCTGAGCATCCATGGCAATTGACCCTACAATACTATCTAATTTCCCTTGATTCTGAAAATTTTTTATCGTTTCGCGCTGTTTCTCAATAGTAATGCGCAAAGTCTTCTTGTCTTCCCGCAACTTTTCCAACGCTTCCCTGGCATCACTAAGTTCCAGGAACAATCTGCGGTGTTCGTGGAGCATGCCCGTTAGCTTATGCTCCAATAAATCAAAGCCCTGCGCCCCTTTGTTTATTTCCATGCTTGAAGGTACGGCTTTTTTTTAAACACAAAACAAAAGCGGTATTATTTTGGAAAATTGCAGCATAAATAATGTATATGAAATAAATTTACGTACCTTTGCAGTCCTGAAAAAATACCTACGATGAAAAGAACGTTCCAGCCCAGCCAACGTAAGAGAAGAAACAAACACGGATTCCGCGAGCGTATGTCTACCGCTAACGGCCGTCGTGTAATTACTGCTCGCCGCGCCAAAGGCCGCCACAAACTTACCGTTTCCGACGAAAAGCGCCACAAAGGTTAATAAACCTTCGTATTTGCCTGTTTTAAGGACAAATGCGCCCGCTTAGCATATACCTGCACTCTATTCCGGGGTGTATTGGGTTAACCCTTATTTGCATAATTGCATAAAGGTTAACCCCTTTTTTATTTGCGGAACCTGCATTGCAGCCTCGTTTTAACAGATACAAACCTGTTAAAACAACTTCAATATACCTGCACGTTTAAAAACCTGCAATGCCGAAGCAGGCAATTATGAAGAACCGGGCCCATAACTGCTGCAAAAATCGAACGGCCTGTTCCGCCTTTTTCACAAAACAGCAAAAATAAATTTCAAGGCCCTGAATATGTCCCGATTGCCTGATTCAGACATGCAAAAAGACCCTGAAAAAAAAACAGGCAATGAACCGGCAAGTTTTGCAGGCAATGCCGAATTTGAGAAAAACGGGCCGGAAAATAAGGTACAGGTTTCAGCAGAGCCAAGTAATGCGCCTGCGCCGATAGCAGCCAAAAGCAAACACCCAAACCGTTTTCCGAAAAGCGAAAGGCTTTGCAGTGAGCGCAGCATCAAAGAGATTTTCGCGAAAGGGAAATCTTTAAGCAGGTTCCCCTTCAGGGTGCTGCTTACGGCAGAGCCATTGGCCGAAGCATACCAATCGCCGGGCAAAAAGAGCGAGGCGGTGCAGGTATTAATATCGGTACCGAAAAGGAATATTAAGAAGGCCGTGCAGCGCAACCAAATAAAACGCCGCATCAGGGAGGCCTGGAGGCTTAACAGGTCCGTTTTGTTCAGGCACCTGCCGGGGCAGGAAAACAGCGCAGAGCCGGGCAATTCCGGTGATTTGAAAATTAATATCGCGCTTGTTTATACCGGGCGAGAAGTTTTTCCTTATGCATTCATAGAAAAGAATTTAATTTTGGCTTTGGCAAAGGCACAAACCCTGCTGCCCGGCAAAAACCTGCCATAATTATTACACCTGTTTATACATACCGGGCCAATTAATTTTACAGGGCAGAATAATTAAACTTATATATACGTTAAACCGATAAGCAATAAGCAGATCATATTGAAAAGCTGAAACTGCCAAAACAGAGCAGGTTCAGGCTATACAGACAATTACAGCCCGGCTTCAATGCCCGCATGCTTACAAAACATGCGCGGCCTGTTCCGAAGACCGGGTAAAGAAAAACAAAGTATCGGCTGTGCCTTTGAAAAGGTACGGTAATTGAGCTTAGAGAAAAAAAACAGACATTTACCTAACAAATCAGTTCCCAAGCCCCTTAGATGTTTAAGAAGAAGTTTAGTGTCCCCGTTTTGGTATCGGCAGCCATGCTGCTCAGCGTACCGGCAGCATTTGCACAAGGCAATGCCACAGCCCAAAAATACCTGGACGTGGAACAATTCGGTAAAGCCGGAGCAGAATACAAACGTGCCGTTACCTCAGACCCATCGGCCAAAAACCAATACGGGCTCGGGTATTATTACCTGCGCATTAACCAACCCGATTCGGCCAAAACCGCTTTTGAGCAGGGCCTGAAAAAAGACCCGAATTACGCCCTTAATACTGTTGGCCTTGGCGCTGTACAGGTTTTGAAGAGCAATAAAGTTGCTGCAAAAGCCGAATTCGATAAGGCATTGGCCGCGAGCAAAAGCAAAAATGCCGAGGTTGCCTACGCCATTGGCGAAGCCTGGACCATTTACACCACCAAGGATGCCCCTGAAGCTGTTAAAAACCTTGAGCTGGCCACCCGTCTCGACCCTAAAAACCCGGAGTATTTCCTGACCCTGGGAGATGCCTACCTCATTATGAACGATGGCAGCAAGGCCAGCGAAAACTATGAGCTGAAAGCATTACCCCTCAATAAGAACCTGGCCAAAACCTATATCAGGCAGGGCAAGCTTATGGAGCGCGCCCGCAACTACCAGGAAGCCGCACGCAAATACCAGGAAGGCTTAAGCAAAGACAGCGGCTATTACCCCGGCTATCGTGAGCTGGGTGAGCTTTACCTGTTGGCGGGCAAAAATGCCCTTGCGCTGCAAAACTACGAGCGCTACATACGCAGCAGCGACAAGAACCCGACATCTATGTTCATGTATGCCGAGTTCCTGTTGCGTAATAAGAAATATCCTGAAGCGCTGGCCGTACTCAAAGACCTTGAGGCCGGAAACAAAAATCCGCAGATATACAGGGGCTTTGCTTATGCGCAGTTTGAAACCGGTGATTACGCCGCAGGTCTCGCCAGCATGGAAAAGCTGTTCGCCACCTTCGATACCACGAGCCTGAGCGCCAAAGAAAAAGCCCGCGACCAGGCTTATTACGGAAAGCTGCTTATGAAATCAGGTAAAGATGTGCCGGGCGGTATTGCCCGTCTGCGCCGTGCTGCGCTCATAGATACTAACGAAGCCGTAACCATACATAAAGACCTCGCCAAGGCCATGATGGAGGCTAAAGATTACAAGACCGCTGCCGAAGAATACGAGGCCATAGCCAACAGCAGCAAAGGCACCGTGTTCGACCGCTACCAGCAGGGTACCTCTTTGTTCTACGCCAAAGACTATGCTAAAGCCGATACCGTAATTGGCACTGCCATTAAAGACCTGCCTGACCCGGCAACAGCCATTTACCTGAAAGGCCAGATAGCCACCAAGCTTGACCCCGAAGACAGAACCGGAAAAGCCAAAGCATGGTACGAACGTTATGTGCAAACCGTAACCAATTCAGGCAAGCCCGAAGATATTGAAAAGAACAAAACCAAGCTGGTTGGCGCTTACCTCTATATGGGTTATTACTACCTGAAGCTGAAAGACAAAAAATCGGCTGACGATATGTATAACAAGGCGCTCGCGCTTGATCCGGCCAACGCCACAGCCAAGCAGGGACTCACCATAGACCCTAATGCAAAGCCTGCACCCGCAGCAAAACCTGCGGCAGCGCCGGCTAAGAAGAGCGGGAAATAAGCATAGATTTAAATCAGTTATTCTGGAGGCAGCGGGCGGGAGTTCGCTGCCTTTTTTGGTGGAATAACAATGATAAGCACTGACTTACCGGATAAGTGGTGGCATTCTCAGGCTGATTTGTGTAAATCACGACATTATAATTCAGCTTGTAACAGTTGAAATTGAAGCAATGGGCTGAATTACTAAGGCTTATTTTTAAATTCTTTATTGCGATTTTGCAGCAACCAATGTATATTTACAAATACTGAAACAGCTAAAAGGCAATGATTAAGAAAACGCAATTTATTTTTGATGCCTCGGGCAAAAAAACAGGCGTAATGATGCCAATTAAAACCTACAACAAAATACTCGACAGGATAGAAGACCTGGAGGACTTGTTAGCCATTGCGGAATACCAATTGAACCCCTCGGATACCGTTTCGGCAAATGAAGTACATGCAAAACTTGATGCAAGGCTTGAGAAAGAAGCGGCTGAAAAATCTAAAACATACGAAGCAGCATAATGGAAATTCAATATGCCCGAAAGGCTGAGAAATTTTTAGATACGCTTCACGATCCTTTGGCCTCACGTATAAAACGGGCCATTTTGAATTTGGCATTAAACCCTCGGCCGGCCGGTTATATTAAGCTTTCAGGTGATTTGAATTATAGAATAAGGGTTGGTGATTACAGAATTGTTTACCAGGTTCAAGACAAGGCTTTGCTGGTTTTAATTGTGAATATCGGGCATCGAAGTGTCGTTTATGATTAATCATAGGACTTCCGAATGTAACTTCGCTGCTTTGCTGCATTTTGGCAGCCTGCTTTTTCTTTTCATTTTGGCCCCCTTCCCTACCCAAAAAATGCCGAAATTTGCAGCCCGATGCAAGCAGAAACCAGACGATTATTAATACAGGGGGTTTTCCTGCTGGTGGCAGTGGTATTTCTCCTTCGCCTGTTCTTTCTCCAGATACTGGACGACACTTACAAGCAGGCAGCCAATAACAACGCCCTCCAAAAAGTTACCGAATACCCTTACCGAGGCGTTATTTACGACCGAAACGGTAAGATTCTCGTTTTTAACGTACCCGTGTACGACATGATGGTAATACCCCGCGAGGTAAAAAAAGGCATGGATACCCTTGCCTTCTGCAGCCTCATGAATATTACCAAGGAAGACTTTATAACCAAAATGAAGGCTGCCCGCTTTTACAGCCGGGTAAAGCCCAGCCCCTTTATAAAGCAGCTCAGCGGCGCCGATTTTGCCCGTGTGCAGGACCAGTTTATTGATTACCCCGGTTTCAGCTTTGTGCCGCGTACCGTGCGCAATTACCCGCATAAGTGCATGGCCAACGCTCTCGGCTATATTGGCGAGATAAACCAGGACAGGCTTGATAAGCAGGGCAAAGGCTATTACAAAACCGGGGACTATATAGGCATAAGCGGGCTGGAAGCCAAATACGAGGAAGCTCTTCGCGGCCGCAGGGGTGTGCAGCACGTTTTGGTAGATGTGCACGGCATTCGCAAAGGCTCTTTCAAAAACGGGATATATGATACTACAGCCGTGCGCGGCGAGAACCTGCACAGCAGCATGGACCTCGCCCTGCAGGAATACGGCGAAAGCCTGATGGTAAACAAAGCCGGCAGCATAGTAGCCATAGAACCGAGCACCGGTGAAATACTGGCCTTTGTATCGGCGCCGAATTATGACCCAAACCTGCTTACGGGCCGGGAATTCAGCAAGAATTATACAGCGCTTTATAACGATCCGAATAAGCCCCTTTTTAACCGTGCGCTTATGGCAATGTACAGGCCGGGATCTACCTTCAAGGCCATACAGGCGGTATCGGGTTTACAACTGGGCATGCTCGACAGGAACACAACTTATGGCTGCGTTCAGAACCTTGTGCATTGCCACCCGCATCCGCAACCATGCAATTTGCCGCAAAGCATTCAGTGGAGCTGTAATCCTTATTGGGTAAACGCATTCAGGCGGGTAATTAACCGGGGCGTGGTAAGCAATACTTTCCGTGATACACGCGTAGGTTTCGAGAAATGGCGGCCCATGGTCATGAGCTTCGGCCTGGGCGAAAAGCTGGGGCTGGATATGCCAGGCGAGCAGCGCGGACGCATACCAAGCCTGAAGTACTATGATAAAATGTACGGTGAAGCACGCTGGAAATACAGCAATATATACTCGATAAGCATAGGCGAGGGCGAATTGGGTATTTTGCCGGTACAGCTTGCCAATGTGGCGGCCACTTTTGCCAATCGGGGCTGGTACATTACCCCGCACTTCATTAAAAGCATAGGCGATAAAGGCACCCTGCCGGAAAAGTACAGTCAAAAGCATGTATCGGGCATTGCATCGGAGCATTTTGAAACGGTGATTGAAGGCATGGAGCAGGCCGTGGAGCACGGCACCGTTTGGAGCGCCGCCAAAATACCGGGCATAGCCATTTGCGGGAAAACAGGCACATCGGTGAACAGGAAGGGGAAAGACCACAGTATTTTTATGTGCTTTGCCCCCAAGGATAATCCCAAAATTGCCATTGCCTGCTTTGTTGAAAATGCTGGTTTCGGGGGCTTTGCCGCAGCGCCTATAGCCACGCTCATGATTGAAAAGTACCTCACCGATTCAGTGAAGCGCAAGAACCTGGAAAAGCACATGATTAGCCGCAATTACCTGCACCCTGAATTGCAGCGTGAACCTGAACCCGAGCATACCGGGCAGGCCATACCTGCATCGGGTAAAGGTAAAGGCGCGAAGGAGCCGGAAAAAAATAAAACATCGGCAGGAACGGCAGCGCCGCCTGTAAAAGCTACAGCTATACCCGTTGTGAATAAAGTTAAAACAGTCAGCAAATGAGCCAGAGAACGCAGCGTACAGACCAGCCGCTTCGCAACCTTGACTGGACAACGGTATTTATTTACCTCATTATGGTAACCCTCGGCTGGATGAACATCTACGCCGCCGTGCTTGATGCCCCCACCGGAACTGATGATGCCGTTCAGCAAAGCATTTTCGATTTGGGCCTGAACAGCGGCAAGCAATTGCTTTGGATTGGCACATCCCTGTTCCTGGCGCTGATGATCATGGTGATTGACTATAAGTTCTATGAAACCTTTGCGTACGTTATCTACGGGCTTGTCATTGTATCGCTGCTCGGGGTTTTGGCTATAGGCTCGGTGGTTGCAGGGAGTAAGAGCTGGTTCGAGATAGGCAGCTTCAGGGTGCAGCCGGCTGAGTTTGCCAAGTTTGCCACCGCGCTCGCCCTTGCCCGTTATATAGGCCTGCCCACTGTTAGGCTCGACCGCAGGAACTACCAAATGGCAGTAGCCGCCATCATAGGCTTCCCAGCCCTGCTCATTATTTTGCAGAACGATACCGGTTCGATGCTCGTGTTCAGCTGTTTTATAATAGTGCTCTTTCGTGAAGGTCTGCCCGGTGTTTACCCGGGGCTGGGCCTGAGCATGATAGCCGTGTTTGTGCTTACCCTGCTCATGCCCAAGTACTGGCTCATGGGCGGTATGGCGGTTTTGGCAGGCGTATTTATAATGCTGATACCCAAGAGGCTGAGCAATATTCTGAAAGTAGTCGGCGGCCTTGCCGTGGTTTGCAGCATAATCTTTGGGGTCGATTTTTTTGTAACCGATGTATTGCAGCCCCACCAGCAGGACCGCATTAAGGCCCTGATTGACCCCGGCGCAGATCCGCTCGGCTTTGGCTGGAATGTAACGCAAAGTAAAATAGCCATAGGCTCAGGCGGATTTATAGGCAAGGGCTGGCAGGAAGGCACCCAAACCAAGTTCGATTTTGTGCCCGAGCAAAGCACCGACTTTATTTTCTGCACCATTGGCGAAGAGCATGGCTGGCTTGGCAGCCTGATTATTATAGGGCTCTTTATATGGCTCATGTACCGGGTAATATTTATTGCCGAGCGTCAGAAAAGCAGGTTTGCAAGGGTGTACGGGTACAGCGTGGCATCGGTGTTTTTCTTTCACTTTACCATTAATATAGGAATGACCATCGGGCTCTTTCCTGTTATCGGTATTCCCCTGCCCTTCTTCAGCTATGGGGGGAGCTCATTGTGGAGCTTTACAGTTTTGCTGTTTATTTTGCTGAAGCTGGATTCGCATAGGAGTCAGTTACTAAACAGGAGGGTGTAAGGGTTGCGGCGGCGCTTTTGTGTTGCGGCGGCGCTTCATGGCGGGTTTACTATACGTATTTGATGGTTTTACTGTACGTATTTGGTAGCGGGCGCTCATACGCCGCGCAGGCTTTTGGCCTTCCGGTGGTTTCTAACGGGGGGAACGGGTTTGGTTGTTTTTTAGAAGGGCCTAAATTGCGCTATGAAAAAGAAAAAGGAAGACATGCCGTTTGATATTCATGAGTATTTCAGCCGTCCCGAGGTTCGCAGAGAGGAAGAAAAAGACCTTCTGAGAGCTATGAGAAGCGGGGAGAAATCACTTACGCTTCGAGAAATTCTTGAACGAAGTAAGGAGGGAGATAAGAAAAAAGATGCGGCTTAGGCACCTTATACAAGGTACCAATTAATGAACTTTTTGAAGTTTGTGGCGGGAATACAAAGACTCTTAAAAAAGGCGCAAAAGGGCAGTCAAACCCTTTAAAACCTTAAAGAAGCAACTCCCTGGGACTGCTTAAGCAGTGGTGTAGGCGCTACGTATATTAACCGGCTCCCGGTTAATATACGTATCAGGGTTTTTATGAAGCGTATAATGAACTCAACTTTCAAACGCAGTATTTAAATTCATTTTTTAAAATTGTACTCTGTCATCCCAAATCACATTGTCAAAAACCCGCCACTTTTTATTTCGCATAACCAGCCAATACGCTTTATTGTACTTTCCTTCGCGGTAACTGAACTGCTTAACAATCACGGTGTCGTTGCTCGAATTGTTCAAAAGCCGATATAGAGTGTTATGTATTTCATACAAGCTTACGCCGTGATAAACCTTTATAAAGAAAGTATCAGCAGGAATACCTAACTTCTTTATTAGTTGATCTTCCGATAAATATATATCAGCGCTGTCAGTATAAACAGGTAAATCTTTGCTTTGCGAAAAACTGAAATTACTTTTCAACAACATCATGCAGGTGAACAGCATTGCAAAAACTGCCTTTTCAATTTGAGCTTTCATGATTAAGCTGTTGATTACAACCCAAAATCCACCGCAATCTCATCAATCACCGTCGCCAGCTTGGTGTCCTTATCAGTAACGGTATTCCCGGCACTGTGCGTGGATAATGATATTACCACCTTATTATACACATTGCTCCAATCAGGATGATGATCGGCTTTTTCGGCAGCTAGGGCTACGCGGGTCATGAAGGCAAAGGCGGTGGAAAAATCTTTAAAGGTAAAGGTACGTTGCAGTTTTTCGGGTGTATTACGCCACATGGGGTTTATGTCTTTCGGGGAGTGTAAATAAAAAGGGGCCTTTCAGCCCCTGTAATTTTTCTTGCTCAGGCTTTATACCTGCAACATACCAACATTATACCGCTTTTCAATAGGGGCATGGTTGGCAGCCTCTATACCCGTACTGATAACGCGGCGGGTTTCAAGGGGATCTATAATACCGTCTACCCAAATGCGGGCTGCTGCATAGTATGGCGAAAGCTGCTCATTGTACTGCGCCGTAATTTCATCTAGCAATTGTTTTTCGGCTTCCGGGGTAATGGTTTCCCCTTTTGATTTTAAGCCGGCCACTTTTATTTGCAGCAGGGTTTTGGCGGCGGCGGCACCGCTCATTACAGCCATCTGGGCAGTGGGCCAGGCATATATCAGTCGCGGATCATAAGCCTTGCCGCACATGGCGTAATTGCCGGCCCCGTAGCTGTTACCGACAAGTATAGTAAACTTCGGTACCACGGAGTTAGCCATGGCATTCACCATTTTAGCACCATCCTTTATAATGCCTCCCTGCTCAGACCTGCTGCCGACCATAAAGCCTGTAACATCCTGTAAAAACAGGAGCGGGATTTTCTTTTGGTTGCAGTTCATAATAAAGCGCGCTGCCTTGTCGGCGGAATCTGAATAGATAACGCCGCCCATTTGCATTTCGCCTTTCTTGCTTTTTACCATTTTGCGCTGGTTGGCTACTATGCCTATGGCCCAGCCGTCTATTCGGGCAAGTCCGCAGAGAATAGATTTACCGTAAAGCTCTTTATACTGCTCAAACTCCGAGTTATCGGTAATGCGGCGAATAATATCGAGCATATCGTAAGGCTTGGTACGATCTGCGGGTATAAGGCTGTATATTTCCTCAGGGTCAAGGTTAGGGAC
>JAZKBN010000024.1:0-31541 GCA_040388605.1 Bacteroidota bacterium
CCGGCAGCAATGCTGCGTGTGGTTACCACACGGCCAATACCATCAGTTACAGAAAGCATTGAAGCTTTTGCCTTGGCATTAACAGGTATGTTCAGGTTTGAGTTGGCAGGGTTAGGGAATGCAGAACCCCATGCGAACTCGGTAACAATGGTTTTGTTTCCAAGGGGAAGCACCATGTTATCGAACCAAGCTTTAACGTGGGTCATGTAGGCAGCAAGAAATGCCGGGGTGTTCATCTGATCGAAACGGATAGGAACGTAAACTACTTTCCAGTTAGGACCGTTGTTACGCACAGCCGCTACTATGCCGTTTGCAATTGCTCCATGGTAAAGGGCTGCAACAGAATAATCGCTGTTTGCATTAATGTCAATTAAATCAGGGGACCAGCCATTGGCATTGGTACCTGCGGTAAGCGTTCCGTTGGCAATACCGCCGAAAATAGAATCAGTAGCCGGAATTTGAAGTGAACGGGAAACTGCGCCTGCACCTGCGTAATCATCCATATAAGTTGCGCCCATGTAATCGGCATAGAAACCGGTAACAACATCTGAACGAACCTGGTCCATTTCCCAGCCAATATCCTGGCCGGCAATAAACAGGTTTCCACCGCGGTCGAGGAAGGTTTTAAGCTTTGCTGCGTCATCTTCGGTAAGCGTATTTACTGACAGTGTGCCGGTATTTAAATAAATATCGCGAACCGTTGAGCTCTCAAGTGATTCTGATTTCAGCTGTGTAAATTCATCGGCAGTAAGTACCACAGATTTGATTTGTGCAGCTGACATTGCATTATTAAGTTTGGTAACTGACTGCTTCTGCACATACAATGTGTTTGCAGGGCCAATGGCGGTAATGTTTACCGTTGTGCCGAAGGTTGGGAAAGTAGTGGTGCTGCCTGCCCAGATTGTAAGGTTTGCCTTCAGGTTCAGAGAGTCTGAGGTAATTACACCTACCTGTAACAATTGATTGCCATGACTTGGAATAGTTGCGAACAATGTGTCCTGGCTTGTTACACCGTTAATTTTAAGGAATGACTGCCAGCTTGCAGGGAATGTTCCTGTTCTTTTCAACACAATCCGGTAATCTTCGCCGGCTTCTGTATTGCTTGGGTTAAAGTTAACATCATACCAGGTAGTATCGCCGGAGGGAGCCAAATGCGTAGTGCCGTTAATTGAATTCATATTGAGCTCAAGGTTAGGGCTTGAATAACCTGCATTAAGCACTTCCTTATTCGTGTTATTCTGCACAAAAGCAATGGTGGCAAGCTGGGTCATATCATAAATATTAGCCATTTTCCATTTGAAATCATAAACTACGCTATCGCCGGCAGTCATACTTGCAGGGGTGGCGGTGCCGGCAGAGCCGTTAGCGAATTTCTTAAATACGAAATCAAACTCCTTTTCACCGTTTGTGCCCGGAGGCGTTGCAAAGCGTACATCTTTCTCAACAACAGCTGAAAGCAAGGTGTATGCACTGGTGATATCAGTTTCAGCAGTTAATTTAACAGTTACATAAATAGTATCCTGTGTTGTACCTGCGTTATCAACTATACGGTGTTTAACATCAACTTTAAACTGAGAGCTTACAGTACTGCGGTTCTCAACCAATTGGGGAGTCCATCCGCCGGAGAAGCCTGCGGGAATACCGTTGTGCACATTGCCGTCAATGACTGAATTGGGAACACCGGTAACGTTATAATAATTTACCCTTGCCGCAGACTCAGCCGTATTGTGGTTATACATAGGGTCTACTCCCGGCCAGGAAGTATGGTACTTAATCCTGATCATTTTATCGCCTACCTCGGCAATAGCTGCATTCAGGTTGGGTGCGTTAGCCGCACATGGCCCGCAGCTTGCCTGTGTAAAGTGCTCAAGCAAAACCAGTCTCTGTTGGGCGCCCGCTGCCAGGGGCAATAACAGGAAAAGGAGAACGTAAATTTTCTTCATGGATGTTAAGAAAGGTTGATTAAAGAATATGTAAAACTATAAAAAATCCCGGTTTGTTTCGTACAATCGCTCCTATTTATTATTTAGTAAGCAAAATGGCAGGTTCACAGAACTTTTTATAGCTTTGAGAGGCAGATACTTTTGCTTTATTTTGCCTCGATGAAAACCTGCCTGATTTTCTTGCTTTTTGTATTTTTGAATGCTTCATTTACCGGGGCTCAAAATCTTATAAGGCAGGTCTTGCATGTACCGACAGGTGCAATTTCGGCACAGGGGCGAAGCATGTATGTAAGCGAAAACACAGAATCGGGGCAATCCGGCGCGGCCATTGCAGTTGCCGGCTTTGCCGAATTTCAAGGTAAAACCTTACCGCAGGTTACTGCCTTCAGTGCAGAAGGAGATTTAATATGGGATTCCACAGCATTGCTTCCCGCAGGCTATTCCGGTACGGCACTGGGAATTACAGGTTATAAAGTGCAAAACCCTGAAACCTATGAACCTGAAACCGGGTGGATGGTTTGCGGTGAATGTACCGACAGCACAGGCGATATAAATATGTTTGTTTGGCGAATACCGGCAAATAAAGGCTCCGGGTTCAAAAGCAAGCTGCAAATTTACCCCTCGCCCGGGCGGGTGCAGAGCTTAAAGTGTATAGTTCAGCTGGTTGGTTCCTATGAATTTGTTGCTGCCGGTTTCTGTACCGATACCAATTCAGGGTACAATGCCATGTTTGCGGTTCGGCTGAACAGCAAGCTCGATACTTTAAGCACACTGATTATACAGGAAGGAATCAACGACTATGTGCAAAGTATTTGCACTTTCCCCGTTTCATTCAGAAACGAAAAAACACCGGCCTATGCAATTTCAGGCGATATAACCTATGCAAAATCAGGTATCAGGACAAAATTACTGGCCCTTGATTATTTCAATAACACACTTTGGGAGGCAATCGGCGGAACCGATAACCAGTTCGGAAATCAAAGTGTTTGCCTGGTAAAAATGCCCGGCGATACAAATAACCATTTTTATATAACCGGTGAAGGTCAGCCGGATATACGCAGCCGCTTCGACAATACATTTGCCCATATTTTACATAACGGCAGCATTGCAACCCAATCTTATTTCGGCAGCACAGGTAACGATGCCACATTCAGCACCGCTCCGTATTACACAAATACAGGTATGCCGGTTTTAATAAGCACCGGCTATTACAGTTCTTCAGCTAAGCCCCTTGAAAATTATGTGATGCTGAATTTCAGGGATACAAGCGGGCAGGAAATAAGCGATTTAAAAGACCTCAGGCAGCCATTAGGGGGCATTGGTTACAGCATTGCAGCAATGCCGCTAAAAAATAAAATAGTTATAAGCGGTACTGCAACAGATTCGGTCAGGAAGCTGTTTATACAAATACTTGAAGTACCCCGGGTAAAGGAAACCTGTAATCCTGTTTACTATTTTGAAGGCAAATTAAGGTTTGCAGAATGCCATAACCGGTATTCCCGCACCATATCGCACTTAAAGATATATGATATGCGGGGGAAAACTCTGCTTGAAACGAATAATATCAGCAATTCCGCATCAATTGACCTATTGCTCTGCCCCGGGGTATATATTGCTGAATTGCAGGATTCTGAAAATAAAACGGGCAAATTGGCCGGTGAGGCGCATCGGACAAAAATTGTGGTTCCCTGATTTTACCAATGAAAATTATGCCAATAGGCCGTTATTTGCTAAATTGCATTGTATTTTACCATTCAACGCATGCGCAAACTAATACTATCGGCCATTATTTTGCTTGTTAGCCAAGCCTCACTATTTGCCCAGTCTTTACAGGTCACAGATCTTGAATCTTCGATTTCCGACACAGCTCCCGGAAGCGTTTTAATAACGGGGCGGTAGGCAACCAGAGTACATATTTCTGCTGGGGTATTAACTGTTACGGCCCGGGCACTAACCAAAGCCCCGATACCATAACCCTGCCTGCAAACGCTACCAATAACACTTTTAAAGCCTACCTAGATCCCCAATGGGACGGTACCCAAATAAGCGTTAGTTACCGCTTTTTTGTAGTGGGCGACACTGCCAACAAAATTGAATTCACTATTAACTACCTTACCGATATTGCATTAGGCAACCGCATTTCTGCCGAAAATTCAAATTTCAGGCTTGTTGGCGCAAACCCTGTAAGCGGTAATTCAGTAACTTTCAGCAGCAGCTTTACCGGCAACCAAAGCATCAGTATTACAGACCTGAAAGGACGTACTCTGCTTACTCAAAATATTAATTCCGGAATGACTGCCGTTAATATAAACGGTTTACCTGCAGGCATATACCATGCAGTACTTAACCGCAATGGTGTTCCTTCCGCAAGGAAAAAATTCATAAAAGAATAAGTATATATTCTTAAACAAGGTTCCTTATATACCAAAATACGAGGACAAATTCAGTTTTGCCATTAAAACCGCCATATCCGGCGGTTTTTTTATTTTCAACCCTTCCTGGCTTTTAATGTCAGCTTACTTATGCCGGTGCAATGTATTTGAAACTGAAAAAAGACAAATAAAACCGCTTTAAAATCTATACTTATTCATAAGTATGCATAACTTGGCAAGGCAGTGAGTTTGCTTATTTATTTAAAACCAAGCCATTAAACATAGGTGATTCTGTGTTTAGGCATAATGAGCTACTCCGCATAACAAAACACCTCAAGCACTTGTATTCTAATATTTTACATTTTTATTTCAGACTAATCCTGTCGATTTTCCTGATCTCAGGACCTGTGTGTTGGCTTGGTGCTCAAAATATAAAACACAGAAGTTCCGAAAAAAAAAACAGCTCAAAGCTTTCCCATAAGGCCGGTTTCAAGGCACAGCTTAAACCTGCCGAGCCTGCTCATTCAGTTATTGCTGCAGATTCCGGTGAGGATGAAGATGCAGAGCCTGCCGATAAAACCGGCAACAGGTATATTAAACGATGTGCCCTGGTTGTTGCATGTGAAGAATACCAATTCCTAAGCAGGCTTAATAACCCTATTAACGACGGAAGGGCCATGTATGCCACCCTTGAAAAGGCAGGCTTTAAGACTGATACCCTTTTTAACCCGAATATGCAGGAGCTGAATGCTGCATTAATTTTATGGAAAGGCAAGCTTAAGCATACCCGTGAAGCACTTTTTTACTTTGCCGGTCATGGGCTTAGCCACGGCGACCAAAATTATATAGTTCCGCTTGGCGGGAAATTAGATTTTACAAGCAGGGAAACCCTGGAAAAGAAATGCTTACCCGTTCAGCAATTGGTTAACAATATGGAAGCTGCCCGCGTTCCTATTCAAATGCTGATTATAGATGCCTGCCGCGATTACCCTGTAGACCCGGCGGCAAAAGACTTCGGCAGCATGACCCTGAAAGTGAACGACAGGCGAGGTGTCGGAATTATTTACGCCACGGGCGCAGGCAATAAATCTTTCGACGGGGTACCGAATACAAACGGCGTATTTACAGCCTGTGTAGTGAAGCACCTGCTGCAACCCGAACAGCGATTTAATGATATGGTGGGTAAAATTGTTGATGAGGTACGCGAAGCCACTTATTACCGACAAATACCTAAAGATATCCAAATGTCGATGTCGACATACTGCTTTGTATCGGGGGCTGAAAAATTTGCTGTTGACAGCAGCATACTAAAGCAGGAAGCCGGTAAATACAAAATCACTAATGCCGAATTCACTAAGCCGGAAAAACCGGTATCGGTGCCGGACGGGGTTTGGTTTAACAAAAACAAGCTTATTGAAAAAGGTGATTTTTTCAGCGCAATCTGCAAACCGGAAAATGCAATAGCCTGCTTTGCTCATGCTGCTGAGCTGGGTAACCCGGAAGGTTTATATAAAATTGGCTGCATGTGTCAGTACGGCCGATGTGTACCTAAAGATTATAGGCTTGCCCTTGAATTCTTTAATAAAGCCGCAGATCTCGAGCATATACCAAGCGTATATAAAGCCGGTTCTATGCACTTTCTTGATATATACGGAATGGTGGATTACGAGAATGCCCTTAAACATTTCAGGCTGGCTGCACAAGAAGGTTACGAGGAAGCAGAAAATGCCATTGGGGCTGCTTATGTAAGCGGCGAAGGTGTGCCCCTTAATTATACTGAAGGCATTAAATGGTATAAGCGTGCTGCATCACATGGCTGTCCGGGCGCATTCTCGAACCTGGGCGCTATGTATGCAGGCGGACTTGGTGTGCCTAAAGACCTTAATGAAGCATTTAAATATTTTACCAAAGGGGCAGCCAAAGGCGAGGCGCTCAGCTTTGCGAAATTAGGAGCCATGTATATGATTGGTAACGGTGTGCCTGTAGATTACAATGAGGCCCGTAAAAACCTGATTGCCGGCGCTGAGCTGGGGCAGGCAGCAGCCATGTCTGATTTGGGATATATGTTTCAGCTGGGCTTAGGTATGAGCCCCAATAATACCGAGGCCTTGAGGTGGTATAAAAAAGCTGCCCTGCAAAATTTACCAACTGCAATTGCTAACACAGGCGATATCTATAATGTATTAAAAAATTATGATGAAGCCATTATTTGGACAAGGAAAGCAGCCCGATTAGGCGAGCCTACCGGCCAATCTAACTACGGCGAAATGTTCCTGCTGGGAACCGGGGTAGAACAAAACAATGATTCAGCGTATTATTGGTTTAACAGCTCTGCAGCAAAAGAATCGGTATGGGGGCAGTGGAATTTGGCGAAGTTTTATGATTCAGGTACCGTTGTGAAAAAGGATTTAACAAAAGCCCGTGAACTGTTTACACTTGCCGCGGCCGGAGGAATAGAGCAGGCAAAACAAAGGTTGGAAGAATTAGCTAAGAACGATCCTGCAGCCGGGAGCAGTCAGGAAAATGTAAAGCTTAAAAAGGCCGAAAAGTAAATACGGTTTCACGGTTTGTTAAAATTCAACAAAGCCAAAACCCTTAAAAAATGAAATACCGCCCGGAATGCAGGCGGCATTTAAATAGATTCCCTTTTTGTACTAAAAGTACGGGTAATAGGTAAGAAAGATATTCCTGATAAAATTCTGCCTGGCCTACTGTTGCGGACGTACTTTTGTTCGCAGCGGCATCAACAGAAGAAAGCTTAATTTACTCAGTAACCTTCGCGAGCGAAGCTATAATTAGATCCTTTCTACGTTGTAGGCATTCAGCCCTTTTTTTCCTTCGCGCACTTCGAACGAAACTTTGTCGTTCTCGCGAATCTGATGAACTAAGCCGCTGGCGTGTACAAAGATGTCTTGTTTAGAGTCATCTTGTACTATAAAGCCAAAGCCTTTGCTCTCGTTGAAAAATTTTACGGTACCGGTTTTCATGTAAAATTGGTTTAATGTTCGCTACAAATGTAAATGAATATTCCGGATAAAAAATCAGTCTATCAAACAGCAGGCTTTATTAAATTGCGGCCCCTTAGCCAATTACAGAAAAACAATTTATGTAAGTAATTGGTTATCAGCAATAATCTCTTTTATCTCATAGCAAAAGAGGAAAATTAATCGGGCACACTTATTTTGACTAATAAGTAAAAAGCCCTCACATTCATCATAAAATTACCAATATCGGTCAGCAATCCGCTTCCGTTTTCCTGAAATCAGGGCAAATTTTGCCTGATTTTGCCTTTGCAGCCTGGCGCTTACCGGGCCGGGAAGAAATTTCTGTATCGGTTTGCAAAAACGTTGTTGAACCGGCACCCGGTTCAGCCCTGCCGGATAGCAGCGGTTTCTTTGCCGCAGGCTTTGCAGACAACAGTGCCCGTTATTGGCTTCCTGCTGAGGCGGGCCTGCAGCTAAACGATGCCGGCCAGGTTCTTAACAGAACCTATACAGCCGATTCACCTGCATACAATTCTGAAGCGGAAAGCTTCCTTGATTTATTACAGGCTTCGTTTCATGATGCCCTGCAAACAATACCTGCAGGCATTTTTCAGCTGAGCCAATTGCCGGATGCGGCGGAAGCTGAGCTTGCCGGCATGCATTACCGGGCATTGGTTGAAAAGGGAGTTGAAAGCATTAAGGCCGGGAGGCTAAGAAAAGTTGTGCCGGCCAGGAAACGAAGCATTAGTTTTTCAGGCGCATTTCCGCTGATGCGCTATTTCAGGCTGGCATGCAGGCTTTACCCGAATGCTTTTGTTTATGCCCTGCATATTCCGGGCAAAGCCACTTGGGCAGGCGCAACACCGGAAACTTTGCTTTCAGGTAAAGACGGGAAATTGCAAACAATGGCCCTTGCAGCTACCCGAAGGGCCAAATCTGACTATTTCTATAAAGAGAAATTGCCCCCTGCACCAGACTGGACAGGCAAAGAACTTGAAGAGCAGGAATTGGTAAGCGAATATATAAGGGACTCTTTTAAACATGCAGGCCTGCCGCATTTTACTGAAACCGGGCCTGCCGAAGTTCAGGCAGGCAGCTTAAGGCACCTGCGCAGCCGCTTTGAAACTACAGGCGCAACAGATGCACAGAAAACAAATCTGTTAAACTTGTTGCACCCCACCTCTGCCGTAGGAGGCAGCCCGCGCCAGGCAGCTTTGGAGTTCCTTGAAAAAAACGAGGATCTGGACAGGGGTTTGTATGCCGGTTATATTGGCCCGGCCGATGTTGGTAATTTCAGCATGTTTGTGAATTTACGCTGCATACAGGTGAAAGGCAATGAAATATTGCTATACGCAGGCGCAGGCCTTACCGGCGATTCTGTTCCGGAGCAGGAATATTTAGAAACAAAAGCCAAAATGCAAACTTCAGTCGCAGTGCTGAAGTTGCTTTAAAAGAGTGCCTTTTCGTTAATTCAGGTAGGTGAGCCCGGTGAATTTGACGCTTTTATTGCCGGTGGCGGTACTTTAATCAAAGGCAATCCGCCTGTAATGAGTTCGCCGAACCCAAAAACAAGCACGAACAGCAATGTACTGAGTGCAAGCTGCTTAAGCAAAGGATCGAGACGGGCAGGCTCATGGCGACGGAAAACGAGCAGGCCGTTCAGGACAAACAAAGGAGTAATAATAAGAAACATGAACTGCCGGGGATCGCGGTAGTTCAGGAATACATAAATGAGCGCACAGGCTATGCTGCCGGCCAATAAGCACAAATGGTAAATACGAGCGGGGAACGGGCCAATTCGAACCGGTATGCTTCGTTTACCGGCAAGCTTGTCTGATTCAATATCGCGGATATTGTTTACGTTCAGCACACCAACGGAGAGCAGGCCAACTGCGGCGGCAGGTAAGAGAATCAGCAGGGGCAGGCTATGGGCATGCAGGTAATAGGTTCCGCAAACGCCCACGAGTCCGAAGAAAACAAAAACAGAAATATCGCCGAGTCCGGCATAACCATACGGTTTTTTACCGGCTGTATAGGTTACAGCGGCAACAATGCAGGCAAGGCCCAGTAAAGTAAAAAGAACAATGGGAACAACCGCTCCCGGAAACGCTATATACAGCAGCGTAAGCCCTGAAAAAAGGCTGAACAATGCAAATGCAATAACCGCGTTAAGCATGGAAGAGGAGGTAATTTCGCCGGTCTGGACTGCACGTGCAGGGCCTGTTCTGCCGGCGTGATCGGCGCCATGGATGCTGTCGCCGTAATCATTGGCAAGGTTGCTTAAAATTTGTAAGAATATGGTAGTCAGTACCGCAAGCAGGAATACAGGCATACTGAAATGACCCGATGAACCGGCAAGCAGGCTTCCCAAGGCTATGCTGCTGAGTGCAAGCGGCAATGTACGTGGCCTTGCAGCGCCTACCCAGGCTTTGAACTTTCGTTTGGCAGGCACATTTGCTTTGCCTGTATTCATTTTACTGTTTCCGTTGTCCATTAGGTTTTAAATTAGGCCGGCCCTGGCTCTTGTTTTTCGAAAGGCGGGGAAATTGCCTTACCTTGCCTTAAGTTTACTAATACTGAAATAAGTATGCGCAAAGCATAGTCTTACAATGTCGATACACATCAATCGCCGCAAATTTATTGAGCAAAGTGCAGCCGGCATCGCTTTAGGGGGAATTGGCGCTGCCGCAGGCTTTTGGCCGGGTATTCTTTCGGCCGAACCTATAAGAAAGCAAACCTTTAATATAGGCTGCGCTGCTATAACCTGGGGCAATAATTTAGAAGCCGCCCTTGACGAAATCAGCGAATTGGGCTTCAAAGGTATTCAACTGCGCGGAAATGCTTACGATTTATGGAAAGAGAAGCCTGAGAAGCTTTGGAAGGAAATGAAGAGCCGTAACCTGACCTGCCCGGTATTTTCGGCAGGCGAAGCTAACTTTAATACAAGCGACGACGATAAATTGTTGGACGAATTATTAGAAAAAGCTGAATTTTTTGCCCGCATCGGCGCCCAGTTCGCACAGCTTACCAACGGCATGCGTCCGAAAAATGAAGCAGAGCTTACTCCTGAGCTTATAAAGAAGTTTTCGCACCGGCTGAACGAGATAGCCGAGGAATTTACAAGGCTTGGCCTTACCGTGGTTTACCACAACCACATGGGTCAACTGGGTCAAAAACCCGAGGAAACGGATGCCATTCTTTCCCAAACCGACCCTACTAATGTTGCCTTCCTGCTTGATATTGCCCATTATTGGCAGGGCGGCGGCGACCCGGTTCGCTGCCTGAAACGGTATGAAAACCGAATTCCAATAATTCACCTCAAAGATGTTAGGCAGGATGCCGAGGACCCGACCAAATACAAATTTGTTGAGCTGGGCCAGGGGCAATTGCCTGTGCAGGATTTTATGACAGCTATGGAACAAACCAAGTTTCGCGGTTGGGGCATGGTTGAGCTTGACTCGCCTACATCTAAAGACAAAACCGCGAAGCAATGTACCGAGATAAGCAGGCAATTTATTATAGACCAAGGTTTCAGGCTTTAAGCTTAGATTAAAAACCCGGCTTTAAGAACACCAATCACAAATGTCTGAGCATAATAACACCAATACAAGAAGAACATTTTTAAAAACAGTGGGGGCAAAAACCATTGGCGCAACTGCCGTATTTGCCGGCATTCCCAATATTATTTCGGCACACGACAGGGAAATGAGCGTGCTTGAATTAAGGCGTCCGCCAATTATAAGTCCGAACGATAAAATACGCTTTGCAACCGTCGGTTTCGGCGGTCGGGGTATGTACGATACCGATATGGCGCTGAAACAAGCCGGTACCGAGCTGGCAGGCACCTGCGACGTGTATGACGGGCGCACAACCAGGAGCCGTGAAATTTACGGCGACAAGCTGTTTACCACCCGCCATTATGAAGAACTTCTCGCCCGCCCCGATATAGATGCTATAATAATTGCCGGAACACATCACTGGAATGCAAAAGTAAGCATTGATGCCCTGAAAGCAGGCAAAGCTGTTTATTGCGAAAAGCCAATGGTGCAAAAAATTGAGGAAGGCGGCCCCGTGATTAAAGCTCAAAAGGAAAGCGGTAAAGTATTTATGGTTGGCAGCCAGCGTGTAAGCTCCATTGTTTATGAAAAAGCAAGGCAGCTGATTCAATCAGGGGCAATAGGTGAATTGAATTATGTGGAAGCTTGGTGGGACCGTAACTCGGCTATGGGTGCATGGCAATACAGCATTGCGCCTGATGCCTCTGCCGATAATATAGACTGGAATCGTTTTTTAGGCAATGCTCCTAAAATACCTTTTGAACCAATAAAATTGTTCAGGTGGCGCAACTATAAAGACTACGGCACCGGCATTGCCGGCGACCTGTTTGTGCATCTTTTCAGCGGTCTGCACTTTATATTAGGCTGCAACGGGCCTACCCGCATTCAAAGCACCGGCGGCCTCAGGTATTGGAAAGATGGTCGTGATGTGCCCGATGTGCTTATGGGCATGTATGATTACCCGGCAACCAAAACTACCCCCGCATTTAACCTGATGCTCCGCAGTAATTTTATTGACGGCAGCGGTGGCGGTACAGGTTTCAGGTTTGTAGGCTCAGAAGGGGTATTGTCATTGGACCGTGATATTACCGTGAAAAAGAATAAAATGGGCAGGCCGGGCTATGGTATAAAATCTTTCCCGCAAACAGTGCAGGATGAATATATAAGGCAATACAATGAAAAGTATCCGCCGACAAGGGCGGAAATGAGTGATCCGCCGCTGCTCGAATTCAAGGCTCCCGAAGGATACGACGACATGAATGACCACCTGGCCGTATTCTTTGATGCGGTTCGGAACAAAAAAGCAGTTACAGAAGATGCAGTTTTCGGTTTCAGGGCCACGGCGCCGGCCATTCTGACACAGCAATGCTATTATTCAAATAAAGCATCATGGTGGGATCCTGAAAACCTTAGGGTAGCTAAGCCAAAGGTTTAAAAAGGCAATTACACCCTGATTCAGTATATACCTATGAATCAATTACATGCCAAGCTTATTTGGGTATGTTACCTACAGGGTAAGGGCACAATTTAAGCCCGGCAAAGCTGTAGCGGCTTACAGTGTACTGGAGCAAATCAGCGTTTAAAAAATGAACACAAAATTGCTGTTGGTCCATTCCAAAATATTAAGTGATATTTACCGACCCAAATTACACTGCCCGCTTTAGAGTGGGTAGTTATTAAAATACTTCAGCCAAATCACCACGCATTTTATTGCAACATACAACACCAAATTAATACACAAATGAAACCTTTTCCTTATACGCTTACCAAGTTATAAGCACCAAACACACCCATACACCAAACCAATTTCAACATCATGAAAATGAGATACAGGCTCCTGTTTGCAGGAGCATCGGTGTTTGCCTTTGGCATTGCACCATCTTTGGTTACCGCCCAAAAACCGGTAGGAAACCATAGAAAACATAAAGACAGTTCTGAGCCAAACACACTCAGCGAAAAAGAAAAAAAAGAAGGCTGGAAATTACTTTTCGACGGTAAGAGCACCGAAAACTTTCGGGGAGTATATAAGGAAGCTTTCCCGGAAGCAGGCTGGCAGGTAAAGGAAGGGGTTTTAACGCATTTGAAATCAACAGGAGGGGAATCGGTAAGCGGGGGCGATATTGTTACCATTAATGAATACAGCAGTTTTGAGTTTCAAACAGATTTTAAGGTTACCGAAGGCGCCAACAGCGGCATAAAATACCTGGTAACCGAGAGCATGCCCAGGCCGCAGGGCTCGGCAATAGGTCTTGAATTCCAAATACTTGACGATGCCAAACACCCCGATGCCAAGCTCGGCCGCGACGGTAATCGCACCATAGGCTCCTTATATGACCTCATACCTGCAGCCCGGGGCAAGCTTGTAAAGCCCATTGGCGAATGGAACAAAGCATGCGTTTACGTGAAAGGCAACCATGTGGAACATTGGCTCAACGGAAAAAAAACACTGGAATATGACCGTTCATCGAAGGCATTTAAAGATGCCGTTGCCATGAGCAAGTTTAAAGACAAGCCCGGTTTCGGTGAATGGCCCAAAGGCCATATATTATTACAGGACCACGGCGATGAAGTACAATTCAGGAACATTAAAATAAGGGAGATTAAATAAGCCTTATTATCCCGCATACGCTGCTGCCCTTCTCTCATAAAACAAGCCTTAGAAATACACCGGATGCAAACGCAATTTCCTGATAATACTACCGGCCATGCCCCCGGCAATGAACCTGATAACAGCTCAAGGCGGGATTTTATTCGTACATCGGCTATTGCAGCGGCGGGTATTGCGGTTGCAGGCGTAAACGCCCAAAGCTATGCCCGAATAATTGGCGCTAATGACCGCGTGCGCGTAGGCCTTGTCGGCTTTTCGGCAAGGGCGAAAGATGCGCTCATACCGTCATTTAATGTGTACGGCAAGGAAATGAATATGGAAATTGCCGCCGTATCTGATATCTGGAAACTGCGCAGGGAAGAAGGGGTGGCATTTGTTACAGAAAAAACCGGCCTGGCCCCCGCCCCGGCCCGAAATAACGATGAGCTCTATGCCATGAAAGACATAGATGCCGTAATCATAAGCACAGCCGATTTTCAGCATGCTTACCATGCCATAGAAGCCGTTAAAGCCGGGCGAGATGCCTATTGCGAAAAGCCCATGGCCAACCGCATGGAAGATGCAAGGGCTATGCTGAAAGCTGTGAACGAATCAGGCAAAATTGTGCAGATTGGTACGCAGCGGCGCAGCAGCCCCAATTACATTAAAGCCAACGAATACCTGCGCACAGGCGCTTTCGGGCCAATAAATATGGCAGAAATGAGTTGGAACGTGAACCAGCCCGGCCGCTGGCGCAGGCCCCGCCTTGTTGCCGATCTCCGCGAAGCAGATACCGATTGGAACCGCTTTTTGGTTAACCGCCCCAAAGAAGCCTGGGACCCAAGGAAATACCTGGAATACAGGCTGTTCTGGCCATACAGCAGTGGCATACCAGATCAATGGATGGTGCACCAGATAGATACCGTTCACTGGTTTACCGATCTGCCGCATCCGCGCAGCGTGGTGGTAAACGGGGGCATATACAACTGGCCCGACGGCCGTAAAAACTGGGATACCCTTACTGCTGTTTTTGATTATGGCCCTTTTAATGATCTGAGCAAGGGTTTCCAGGTGCTGTACCAAAGCCGCATGGGAAATTCGGCAGGGGGTATTAAGGAGCATTATTACAGCATCGGCGGCGCCCTGAACCTTGATAAAAATACCGTGAGCGATGAAGGCGGCATGGAAAAATGGGCTGCCGATGAAATGAATATGAAGCAAATAAAGCTGGAAAGCATGAGCCTGCCTGAGGTAAAGCTTAGCACTGCCGCCAACGCAGGTGTAGATGCCGGCACCCTTGCCCACGTAATAAACTGGATGGATTGCCTGCGCAGCCGTAAAGCCCCCAATGCAGACGTAAGGGCCGGCTACAACCACAGCATAGCCCTGTGCATGACCATAGCAGCCATGCACAGCGGCAAAAAAGCCATTTTCGATGAAAAGAAGCAGGAGGTGCAGACTATTTAAACAGCATATAGGCGCGGCCTGCCTGCTATTGACAGATTGCACGAACAAAAAATGAAAATCCCCGGAAGCCAATAAAACGGTTCCGGGGATTTTCATTTTTGACAACCTGCTCAGGGGGCATAATTATAATAAGCCACCGCAATTAAAGCCCGCCAAATGAACCATTATGCCACGAACGCGGGTTTGCATAAAGCTCTTTAAGGGTACCCCGGCAGCTGTAAGACCTGCAAGCATGCCCTCGGGTATAAGAACAATGCAGCCCTTGGATGCATTTAATATATCGGCCAGCTTTTTAATGAATATGCTTTCATCTTCTTCCGAAATTTCATGCTTTTCGCCCCAGGGCGGGTTAGATATAATAAAGTAATCGCCGGCAGTTTGGTACACTTCATGGAAATCGGTTTGATGCAGGTTGAGGACTGTACCGGTTGCCGCAGCATTGGCAGCAGCGGCATTAACAGCCTCGGCATCTGTATCGTACCCGGTATAAGAAAGCCCTGAAAATTGTGCGGCGGCTTCAATTAAAATGGTGCCTGAGCCGCAAAAGGGATCAATTACCGAAAAGGCAGGTCGGGCAATCAGCGCCATGGCAGCGGCAAGCGGCGGGTGCAGTTGGGCGGCATAGCTCTCTGTTCGCCAAGGGCGGCGATGCAGGGGCTTATCCTGCAAACCCAATCCGAAATGGGCTGTATCACCTTCTATATGTATGCGCAACCGGAGCTCGCCGGGTGTGAAAGGGTCGGCATGGTCGTTGGATAGAACTTCGTAGCGGGTTTCGTAGGCAAGCAGCTCGTTCAATGCTTCTTCCACGAAAAAGCGGCTGTAATTTCTTTTGCCCAAGAAGCTGAGGGTTATGCGTATGTATTTCGCTTCGGGCTTATAAATTTCCAAAAGCTTGGGTATTATGGCTTTTCGGAAATACAGGCGAAGCTCTTCGGCGCCGGCCTTGGTTTTATCGGCGCCGTGGAAGGAGCCAAGATATTTATATACATCATCGGCGGTAGCCAGTCCCAGCAGGGCCTTTAAATTGACTTCGGCAGCTTCCGCGCCTTGTTCAGGCAGGCTTACGAACAGGCTGCGGTGCGCAGATTCTGATGCGCTTACCGGTAATTTTTGCTCCAGCTCCCGTAAAACTATATTTTCAATACCAAGGGCGCTTCGGAGCCAATAATTAAATGTCATTTTTATATAAGTAGGGGCCGAAATGCAGCCGGTGCAAAATTACGCTTTCCGGCCCGTTCAGGTGTGTAAATTAAATTGGGCCGGTCATAATTTATTCGGCACTGCGCCAAACAGGGCCAAAGCAATTTTCTGTATTATCTTTGTGGCCCCGGTAAAACTGCATTCGCAGTTAAATAAGGGGAATTTCAGCATTTTGAGGCCTTTTGCCTGTGCAATTTGGCCTTTGCTTTTAGGAACAGAACACTATGAACCTTGCGAAAGCAATTACCGGCATGCCTGAATGGCTGCCCGAATACAGGCAGGTTGAGCTTGGCTGGCTAAAAAAAATATCGTCGGTATTTGAGAGCTTTGGGTACATGCCCATTGAAACCGGTGCCTTCGAACGCCTTGAAACACTCATAAGCAAGGGCGAAATAGATAAGGAAGTTTACATGGTAAGTAAAACCCATGGTGAAGGCGTTGAGAAATACGGCCTGCACTACGACCTTACTGTACCTTTTGCCCGGTATGTTGCCCAAAACTACAATGCGCTCAGCTTCCCCTTTAAGCGTTACCAGGCCCAAAAAGTTTGGCGTGGCGAGAGGCCCCAAAAGGGTCGTTTCCGGGAGTTTTACCAGTGCGATATAGATGTGGTAGATAACGGCAGCCTGAGCAATTACTTCGACTTCGAAGTTCTGATGGTGGGTGAAATTGCCATGAGCCAACTCGGAATACCGGCATACACCATAGGGGTAAGCAACCGGAAGATTTACGAAGGCTATCTGCAGGCCCTGCAATTGCAGGACCCTGTAGGCGTTCTGCGCGTTATAGATAAAATGGACAAAATTGGCCGCGAAGGCGTTTTGAAAGTTTTGCACGATACTTTACAAATACCTGTTTCATTGGCCGAACGTGCCCTTGGACCCTCTGATATCCGGAGCAAAGACCTCGGATTTGTGGATGCCTTTAAATCTTTGGGCATCAGCTCTGAATGGTCTGACCTCGGCATTAAGGAACTGAGCGACACCTATTCTGCCCTGCTGCAACTGGGAGGCAACAACTTTATGGCCGACCTCAGCTTTGTACGGGGGCTCGAATATTATACAGGCACCATTTTCGAAGGCAAGTTCAATGAATCGGAAGGTTTCGGAAGTATTTGTTCAGGCGGGCGATACGAAAACCTGACCGGTAAGCTCATCAATAAAAAACTTCCCGGCGTTGGCTTCTCAATAGGCCTCACCCGTATTTTTGCTAAAATGATGGCCGACGGTACCGTAAAGCCTGAACGTAACAATATAGTGGATTCCATTATTCTGCGCACCCGCGATAACGATATTAAGGATGTGGCAGAGCTGGCTAATATTTTACGAAACAAAGGCCAGGTTGTTGAAATTTACCACGAGCACAGCGGCATAAGCAAGCAGTTTAAATACGCCGGCAAAAAAGGAATCCAATGGGTATGGATTGAATCTGAAAAAGAACCCGGCCTGTTTGAAGTAAAAAACATGAACAGCGGGGAACAGCTTACTATACGCGACCCGCAAAGCTGGAATTTTTAAATTCGATACTGCGGCGCGCGGTCAATTAATGCCCTGCCCTGTTCAGTGAAAACCCTATAAAAGCAAAACCCGGTTCAGTTCTGAGCCGGGTTTTGCTTTTATAGTTTATAACGGGCGAAGCTTATGCTTTGAAGGCAGGGCTTTTTGCCTGGGTTTAATATTTGGCGGTCTCCTGCTTATTTCTGCACCGGTGCCGCGTTTCATACGAAACTCCTTTTCAAATATATTGAGCAGCCCAACCATATTTTGAGCCTGCCACCATCTTTTCTGAAAATGCTCCGGTACGTGGTAGCAGTAAAAGCGGTATTGTTTGGTTGTGGCAACTTCAATGCAATAAGTTTCACCGTCTTTCCACGAATCGAAAAGACCGGGAATATCGTCCATGTTTGGTAATGAAGTCATTACGTACTTGTTCAGGTTTTTGGCCATTGCCGCCCAACCGGATAAGGGACTGATATCTTTCTTTACAAAATCAGTCAGCATTTCAACACTATCCTGGGTTAAGACTGTCATTTTATAACTCTTAGCCGACCACTCGCCTGCCGAACGCTGCATTACCAGCAGTTGCCTGCTTATTGACAAAGGGTCTTCATACCAAACCCGTATTTGCACAGAATCAAACCCGTTTTCAAGTGAATCGAGCTTCATTTGGCGGGCTTGGTTATGGGTAATGCGGTAAAAATTATCAGGAACTCCGTCGGTATAAAGGGGAATTTCTTTTTTAATAATACGAGGCATTTCCACAGGAACCTGTGCAGATACCCTGAAAGCAAAAAAAACTAAAACAAGTATAAAGGTTTCTCTGAGGGGTATTTCGTGCATTAAGATCGTTAATTTCCTTTAGCCGGTATTCTGATGGAAATATACAGGTTTTTAGAGCCGCAGGAACTTACGTTTGAAAAATTGTGCAAAAAAAAGCCCGGAAACATAAAACTTCCGGGCAATTAAAACAATATAGTTTGAACAAACAGGTATCCAAATTAATTTGTAAAGGGATACCGATATTCTTATCAGTTAATTACCAGCGTGGTCATGCTGTGGGGCAGGCTTTCGGTTTTGGCTACCTTGCCGTCTATCCAAAGCAGGTAAGGCATTTTTTCATCGCTTTGGTTTAGTACAACAACAGCTATTTTGCCATCGGCATTACGGAAAGCGGTGGTTTGAAGCTTATCGCGGTTGCTGCTGGCACTTATGCGTTTTGCACCGGGACGAATAAATTTAGAGAAGTGCCCAATGGCATAAAATGCATTGGTGTAAATGAGCTTACCTGTTTTTGTATCGGCATGCAGCGGAGCAAAGCAGAAGTTGCCAACGTGGTTGGGTCCGCCTTTCTCATCGAGCAATACGTTCCAGTCTGTCCAGGCAGTTGTGCCGCTGTTAAAATCATTGATCATTGAGTTGGCATAACGCTCACCCAAAGACCAGTTGTTAACGCTGTCGAGGCTGAATTTTTCTTTGCAACCCTCGGTAAACACCAGGTTGATATTTGGGTAGGCTTCCTTCACTTTTCTTTCGTTCTCGAACTGCATGCCACTGCCGGTCCAGGTTTCGTACCAGTGGTAGCCAATGCCCCAAACATATTGCGCTGCCTTAGGATCGCTGAGTATGGTGTTGGCACGTTGGAAAAGCTGGTCGCGGTTATGATCCCAGCAGATTAGCTTGCGGTCTGAAAGGCCGTCGCGCTTAAGCGTGGGGCCAAGGAAGTTCTTTACAAAATCACGCTCGTCTTCCGCTGTGTACAGGCATGATTCCCAGCGCTGCTTTGCCATTGGCTCATTCTGAACGGTAAGACCCCAAACAGGTATGCCTTCCGCTTCGTAAGCTTTAATGAATTTTCCGTAGAAGTTAGCCCAGCTTTGGTAAAACTCGGGTTTCAGCTTTCCGCCCTGTAAAACGCTGTTGTTGTCTTTCATCCAGCCCGGCGGGCTCCAGGGACTTACATAGGTGGTTATTTTACCACCTGCTGCTGCTATAACCTTCTTAATAAAAGGAATGCGGAATTGCCTGTCGTGGCTTATATCGAAGGTTTTAAGGTCTTTATCGTTTTCGGCAACGTATGAGTAGCTGCCGCTGCTAAAATCGCAGCTTTGTATATGGGTACGGGCAAATGAGTAACCAATACCATCGGTTTTATCATAGTAGGCTTTCAGAAACTCTGCCTGCACAGCTTCAGGAAGCTTTGCGAATGTTTCTGCTGAAGCGTCGGTTAATGCCCCGCCTATTCCTATGAAAGACTGGAATGTATTTTTAGGGTCAACAAAAATGCAAACCTCAGATTCTGAAGGTTGCCCGAAATCTGAAAACGATAAAGTGCCGGTTTTTGCAAGCCGGTTATCGGTTCCTTTGGCTGTGGTGTAAATGTTTACCGTTTTCCCGGAAACTGTCCATGCCGCTTTAGCAGCAGGTACTGCCACAGCCTTAGCCGATGCAGGTTTAGATTTTTGTGCCTGCATGGGCAGGCTAATTAAAGCGCAGGCCGACAACAGTAAAGTGAGTTTTTTCATTGGGTATTGGTTGTATACAACGGTGTATGCAAATCAGCGCACAAGTTTACAGTATTTTTTTGTGCTAACCCTTTTAAAACAGGCCGGTATGTAATTTTTACCCTGCAAAAAATAAAAAAAGCAGCTGCTCCCCTTAGGAAGCAGCTGCTGAGTATTTAAGATAATTTATGCGTTTCAGTGTTCTTATTCTTTTACCAGCCTTATGGTTTTTACGCTGCTGCTGCCTGCAACAGATAAGCTGTAAATACCTGCGGGTAATGCTTTTTCAGGAGCAACAGTAAATACTGAAACCCCGGCAGAAGAATTGAACGAACCGTTCCAAACCATGCGCCCCTGCATATCGCGTAACTCAGCAACCAAAGTTTCAGATGCATTATGAGTTACAGAAACCGTGAAGCTGCGGTTGAACGGGTTGGGATTTACACTTGCCTGCATGCCCGGCTTAACTGAGCCAAAGCTTACGCTGCGTGTTTCAGATAATGTTCGGGTACCATCGCGGTCAACCTCAATAAGCCTGTAATATACAATACCGTCAAGCTTTTCAGTATCTGTAAAATTGTAGGCAATTCCCGAGGCAGATATACCGGCAGCCTTAAGACGACCAATTTCTGCAAAAATGCCGTTGTTCAATCTTGCGCTCCCGGTTACTGAAGGAGCAGAACGCTCAACAATGAAATGGCTGCTGTTCAGTTCGTTGGCTGTGTACCAATTAAGGTCGGCATGGCCGTCGGTGGTTGGCTTGGCATTGAAATATACCAATGTAACAGGCAATGGGTTATCCAAATCGCTGGCTGTCCACTCGCTGAAAGATGTTGTGTTTACTGTTACTGAGCGTGAGCTTGCAATGGCATCGAAGGTTGAGCCAACAGTTGTCCATGGGTTAGCGCCTTCACGTTTCCACAGCTGCATGGTTTCAAGCTCAGTTTCAGTTTTACCGTTATCTTCGGCACTAAGCCAGCTAAAGGTAATATTTCTGCCTGAGGCAGGCTGTGTGCCCGTGATGGTAATTGTATAGGTACGGCTAATGCTGTTCTTGCCGTTATTACTTGCCGGGGTTCCGGTTTCGCGCAGAACAGTTACATCTCCCAAATCATCGGATCCTGAGAAAATACTGAACCCAATATCTGATAAATCTGAGCTGCCCGTACCTACCGCATGAGTGGTTGTTATCTTACCTAAGATGCGTGAATTATTACCTTCACCTGCCAGCGATGCGCTGCTGCCAAGGGTCAAAGTTGTTGTTCCGGTACTGAAAACACCCTGGGTAAAGGTTAAAACGTTGTTTACAGTTACAACGCCACCTGTAGAAATCTCAACACCTGATGCGTTATTTATTTCAAGGTCATAGAAGGTGCAATTACCGCTGATTGTTTGCAGACTTAAACCTTCCAAAGAAATGCTTCCGCCGGTGGCAGTAATTGCGCCGGTGGCAGTAATATTTCCTGTTACAACCAGTGAGCCTGTAGAAATGCTTAGGCCAGCACCGGACTGAACGTTGAGGTTATGTATAGCGGGGGCAGCGGTACTTATATCAGGTTGGTTAAGGGCCGATGAGGTTATTACCACATCGGAATTTGCAGATGGTACAGTACCGCAGGTCCAGTTAGTACCGGTGCTCCAGTCGCTTGTAGTTCCTATCCAGGTATTGGTAGCATTAACTGAAAGCGTAGCCGGGTTTGAAATGGCATTACATGCTCCTGAAACCACGCAGCGGAACTTGAAGTTGTTTTGCGAATTCAAGGCCGATGTCAGAGATAAAGTGTTTGTATTTACACCTGACCAGGGAGCTGCATTTGTCATATTTGCCCAAGAGGCACCTGCATCAGTGCTTTGCTGCCATTGCAGGCTTAGGCCTACACCACTCGTGCTTAAACTAAACGTGGTATTGTTATCCACGCAAACCGAAGCATCAGATGGTTGAGCAGTAATGGGGTTGCTTGGGTTAATATAAAGCGTAGCAGCTGAAGTGGTGGTTGCCGGGTTGCATGCGCCGGTAACATTAGCCCTGAATTTGTAGCTGTCAAAAGCATCAGGCGGAGTGGTTAAAGTAAGCGCCGATGCTGTAACGTTGCTGAATACGGCATCCGGAACTATATCGTTATAAGTGGTTCCGCCGTTGGTACTTAACTGCCATTGGTAGGTTAAAGAACCGCCGCCTGCCGTTACACTTATATTGGTGCTGCTGCCTGAGCAAATAGTGGCATCCTGTGGCTGAACTGAAATAGTCGGGCTGTAGTTAACTGTAAGCAAAGCAGGTGCAGAATAATCTGTACACGGGCTTGCATTGGTTAAAGCTAACCTATATTGATTTTGATTGAGGCTGCTGGGTGCGGCAGTTATGGTTAACGTACCTGTAGTAATGCCGGAATAAACTGCGCTTGCGCTAACACTGTTCCAGGTTGAGCCTGCATCGGTACTTACCTGCCATTGTGAGCTTACCCCACCGGTGCCTGCTGCTGAGAACGAAGTGTTACCTCCTGAGCATAAAGTTTGGGGTGATGGGTCAGATGTGATAAACGGAGCAGAATTAACAGTTAATGTACTTATGCCGGAAGTAACCGAAGGTGTACATGTGCCTGCAATATTGCAACGGTATTTGTAGCCGGAATAGCTGATTGGCGTATTGCTGAAGTTTAACGTTGAAGCTGTTACACCGGAGAAGGGAGCGCTGTTGCTTAAATTGTTATAAGTAACCCCGGCATCGGTACTTTGCTGCCATTGGTAAGTTAAGGAGCCTCCGGTTGCTGTTACACTTATTGATGTTGGCTGATCATCACAAGCTGTAATGGCTGAAGCCGGCTGCACTGAAATAACAGGAGCAGTAACCACATCTAAAGTACAAACCGAAGAGAGAACAGAGGGACTACAGGTGCCGCCAACGAGGCAACGGTATTGATAACCGTCGTATGGCGCTGTAACTGCTGTTATTTTCATAGCTGCAGTTGTAACGTTTGTATACTTACCGCCATTTGCAAGGTTATTCCAGTTTGATCCGTTATCGGTACTTACAGCCCACTGGTATGTTGGTGTAGTGCCGCCGGCTGTTAAAGAAATTGTAAATGTGGAAGCAAGGCAAGCCACTTTGGTACTCACCGGCTGTCCGGTAATAGTTGGAACGCTCAACATTGTTAAAGATGCCGCACTGCTGGGTAATGCGCATCCGCCTGTTGTTGTCAACATGCAGCGATATTTGTAATTAGAACCCCAACTTTGCTGTAAGTTAGATACAATAAGCGACGAGGTATTTGCCCCGCTCACGTAAGCGCCATTTGCTAAGTTTGGATAGGAAGTACCTCCATTTGTACTTTGCTGCCATTGATATGTTATACCCGGACCTGTTGCCGCTACATTAAACGTAACAGTTGATGAAAGGCCGGGGCATTTATTCAGTTGGCTGCTCGGGTTAGAGGTAATAACAGCTACAGCATTAACAGTAAGGTTTACTTCATTAGAATAAACCGATGGGGTACAGGTTCCGGCAATTAAGCAACGGTACTTATCTCCTGAATATGCAGTTGATGGCGTAGTAACTTTTAAAGATGCAGTGGTAACACCCGAGAAAGGAGCTGTGTTTGTAAGGTCAGCATAATTAGCTCCGGCATCGGTGCTGCGTTGCCACTTATATGTGGCAAGGGTACCTACAGCAGTTAGTGTATAAGTAGCTGTAGCGGTATTACAAATGGTTTTGTCGGTAGGCTGCAGGGTTACACCCGGCGCAATATTGAAAGTAAGCACCATTGCATTACTTGTAAAAACACATGCTGCAGCAGTAGTAACATTACAGCGGTACCTGTTATTATTCATTGAATTTGGTGCCGCAGTAAGAGTGAGCGTATTTGTTGTTGTTGTACTATACACACCGCCGTCTGACAAAGCATTGTAGCTGGTTCCGGCATTGGTACTTTCATACCATTGGTATGTGAGCCCGGTACCTGTTGCAGTAAGAGAAATTGTTCCGTTCGCATTGGGGCATAAAACAGTTGCTGCAGGCTGAACTGTAATGCTTCCGTCTATTGTAAGTATACCCGGGTTTGATGTCACAGGCGGGGTACAGGTACCGCTCACTGTACATGCAAAATAATAGTTATCACGCGCAGCAGTCATCCCTGTGGATGTAATGGTTAAAATATTGGTTGTAACACCCGTAAAAGAGGTATTGTTAACAAGCGCTGTATAATTAGCACCGCCATCGGTGCTGTATTTCCATGCATAAATTAAACCTGAGCCGGTTGCGGTAACAGAGAAAGTACGTGCATTATTTATACAGGTGGTAACGTTTGATGGCTGCACTGTGATAGTTGGCAGGCCTCTTACAACAAGCGTTGCTCCGGTGCTTGTAACACTGCATACTCCAGGAGTGGCAGTAACTACGCACCTGTATTGGCGGGCAACTGCAGTAACAGGCGGTACAGTAAGGTTTAATGTTGCTGTTAATGCCCCTGAATAAATACCTCCGTCAGCCAGGCTGTTAAATGTAGCACCTGCATCTGTTGATTCCTGCCATTGGTAAGTTAATCCCGGGCCGGTAGCTGTTACAGAAAATGAGGTGTTGGCGCCAAAACAAATGGTAGAAGCTGTTGGAGCGCTTACCGTAGGTTGCTGGTAAACAGTTAAAGCTGCCGGTGAAGATGTCATGGAGGGGGTACATCCGTTTCCGCTTGTAATGGTACAGGTAAACAGGTAACCGTTTTTCGCAACGGTCATACCTGCACTTGAAACAGTCAAAGTCGGCGATGCTGAGTTTACAGCATATGTGCTGCCATTTACCACAGTACTGTAAGACCCACCTGCATCAGTACTAACCTTCCATGTGTATACAGGTGAAGAAGTTGACCCGGCATTTACAGTAAAGCTGCCGGAAATGCCTGAGCATCTGGTAATAGCTGCAGGTTGCCCTGTAATTTCAGGGGCGACTCTGAAAGCAAGCGTTGCACCGGTACTTGTTTGGGAAGGTGTGCAGGTGCCTGATAATACGCAACGATATTTATTCCCGTTCAGCGTATTAGATGCGGCGGTTAGTGTAAGCGTAATAAGATTTACACCTGAATAAGGAGCCGAATTTGCAAGATCAGAGTAGGTAGTGCCTCCATCAGTACTAACCTGCCATTGGTATGTTCTGCCTGTGCCGCTTGCAGTAATAGCGAAGGTTGTTCCTGCATTTGGGCAAATAGTTGCATTAGCCGGGTTTGTGAGAATAACCGGAACAGCATTCATACTATAAGTTGCCGCCGATGACAATACAACACAGCCGCTTGCTGCAGTGATTTCGCAAAGGAATAAATTACCGGCACCTGAAGTTACACCTGTGAGAACAAGTGCGCTTGTTTGCGTGCCGCTGAAAATACCTGCATCAGAAAGGTATGAATAGCTTACACCCGCATCGGTGCTTTGCTTCCATTTGTATGTAAGGCCGGTGCCTGAAGCTGTTACACTGAAACCGGTATTAGCGCCCGGGCAAACTGCGGCTGCAACCGGCTGTGCACTTATAGTAACACTTGGTAATACCGTTAGGGTAGCCGCTGCAGATGTTGCAGCAGGAGAACAGCCGCTTACCACACATTCATACATATAGCCATTGAGGCCCGTTGTCATACCTGCAGCAGTAATGCCAAGTGAAGCACCGGTAGGGGTGGTATAAGCCGAGCCTGCAACATTGTTATATGTTGATCCGGCATCTGTACTTACTTTCCATTGATAAGTTAAAGCACCGCCACCGGTTGCAGCAGCAGTAAAAGAGCCCGCTACACCGGCGCACCTGTTAAGGTCTGTTGGGCTGGAAGTTATAACCGGTGAGGCATTAACTGTAAGTAATGCACTATTGCTTGGCAACGGGCTTGGGCATGTGCCCGAAACTACGCAGCGGTACCTGTAGGTACTGTAAGCCGTTGAAGGTGTGGATATATTTAAAACAGAAGTGGTTACTGTGCTATACGGTGCGACATTTGTTAAATCAGAAAAAGAAACACCGGCATCGGTACTTACCTGCCACTGATAGGTAAGTCCTGTTCCTGCGGCAGTAAGTGTAAAAGAGGTTGATACGTTATTACAAACTGTTTTAGCGGCAGGCTGTGTGGATATAGAAGGCGCTGACTGTACAGTTAAGGTTGCTGCGGCACTGTTTGTTACACAACCGCTTGCCACGCTCATTTCACAGAGGTATTTGTATGCGGGCGAGCTAACTGTAACACCTGTAAGACTAAGTAATGATGTTGAAGCCCCGCTATAAATACCACCGTCAACAACATCGTTATAGGTGGTGCCTGAGTTTGAGCTGTATCGCCATTTGTAGGTAATGCCGGTTCCGGTTGCTGTAACAGAGAAGCTTGTATTTCCACCGGCACAAAGCGTTGAATTTGCGGGCTGTGCACTTATTGCGGCAGATTCAAGCACAGATAATGTGGCAGGATTTGAAACTGCAGGAGGTGAGCATCCGCCGCTAACGGTACATGCATATTTATTATTATTCAGCGCAAGGGTCATTCCGGCAGTAGTAACTACCAATGAATTTGATGTAACACCAGTATAATTAGCCCCGTTACTCAAACTGCTGTACGTTACACCACCGTCGGTGCTTACTTTCCATAAATAGGTAAGAGTTCCCAGCCCGGTAGCCGAAACACTGAATGTAGTTGTGGTACCCTCACATTTAGTCTGGTCAGAAGGTTGAACGGTTACTGACGGAACAGCGTTGAAATTCAGTGTGGCTGCATTGCTGTAAATAGGTGAAGTAGGGCATGTGCCTGATAACTCGCATCTGTATTGGTTACCGGCAAGTGAATTAGGAGCAGCAGTAAAATTTAAAGTTGATGTTGTAACAGTGCTGTATGGCGCCGCATTTGTAAGATCTGTAAAGCTTACACCGGCATCGGTACTTACCTGCCATTGAAACGTTCTGCCCGTTCCGGCAGAAGTTATTGTCATTGAGGTATTGGTATTAGGGCAAATTAATTTATTTGCCGGTTGCACCGATATGGATGGCGGCGTACTTAATGTGAATGTACCGGTAGATGAAAAAGTAGTACAGGGCACAGCATTAATGGCCTGGCAGCGGTATTTATAGCTGTTAATGGCAGAGCTTACACCTGTAATATTTAAAGTGGATGTACTAGTATTGCTGTATATGCCACCATCAGTCATATCGCTGTAAGTTACACCTGCATCAGAGCTGACCTGCCACCTGTAGGCTGTTGCCCCGGTGGCGGTAATTGAAAACAATGCATTATCGCCGTTACATGCTGATGCAGCTGAAGGCGCAACTGTAATAGTAGGGGCAGCATTTACAGTAAGTATTGCTCCTGCAGAATTTGTGCTGCCTGATTCTGTTACAACGCATCTGAAGCGGTAACCACTTCTGGCCAGGGTTACTGAACTTGAAGGAATAGTTAATGTTGGAGTAAGGTAACCGGTGTAAAGCGATACGCTTACATTGGCGTATGTTGTACCACCATCGGTACTAAGCTGCCATTGGTAAGTAGGTGCAACCCCGGTTGCAACAACGGTAAATGAACCTGATACGCCTACACAAGTTGTTAAAGGTGATGGGTCAGTAGTAATAACCGGCGCCTGAGGCCTTAATACGGAAACCGGCCCCGAAATATGCCCGGAATTAAAATTACCGTTATCCGAGGCAAAAAGCTTTGTATTGCAACAAAAGCTTGTTAACATTGCCATAATAAGGGCAAGGTAATTTACTAAGCGTTTAGGCCTGCGTAAAATTGATAGCATGGTTTATTTGTCTGAGTGTTTTGCTGATTGTAAAAGGGTTACCGATTCTGTATAGAGTAAAAGAATAAATTACCGATGCTTATTTACTTTGTTCGGTTATAATTATTCCACAGGTTACATGAAGCACCGCGTTTTAATGTTTCGGCGCAGAAATGTTGGTAAGAAGAAAAGGCATCGAAGCGATAATATTATTGATCTGCTACAGCATTAATAGGTATAACGACACAAAAGTAAGCATAAATTTTCCGAAAATGCAAGGTGCTCCTTAAAATCAGGGATACCTGAAAACTAATTACTTGTAAGTTTTTGGGGCTGCTGAAAGCAAAAAAAATACGGGATTTGCTAAATATCCCTTTTATAATTGGGTAGATGTTATAAACAGCCGAATATAATCATTTTAATCCCTGTTCTTATAACATAAAACTACTGTTTTAACAATGGCTGTTAAAATATTTACACCATAAACAACTCTTAATATTTATTTTACTTAAACTTTTCAGATTAAATTTTATCGTATCGGAAACTGACAGGCGGCTTAAGCCTGTAATGTATTATAGAATACTATTCAAATCAATATACCTTCAATTCAATATGCAGGTAATTTATGGCAACAAAAAGAATTTCCGCTTCCGGTTTTAATCAAAATTAGAACGTCGGGTTCAACATCTTAAACAGGGAAGGCTCTTCTATCGTTGCAAAAATTGAAGTCGTGATTAAAGCCCCTAATGAAAACAACGGTAATGGCCTGAATAAGATTAGAAGCCGGCAATTTCCATAAAACTAATTTATTCGGGGCACTTAAGTCCGGGAAGTATTTCAGAGAATTTGGTAACGGGCTCAGATTTCTGAGCAGCGGCAAACAATTGTATCGAGGTGCATGATCACTATACGATGCTACAAATCTTGCATTCGGATTTATGTTCATGAATGTATGGTTATTTATATGCTTCATGCCGGAATCAAACTCCGATGTGCTCTTACAGGCGCTTAAAAGCCTGGGCAAGGCTTACCAAAATTTAACTGTACTTTGAATTGCCTGCCTGTTCTGGAAAAAAGATCGGTTATTTCTGATACGACTGAGCCGGAAAGAAAATCAAAAAAACTCATGGTTACTTTTTACATACAGACAGAATTAATCGTTTACAAGGCAGGAAATACTATAAAAGATTATAATTATATTGCACCTGCTTAGTATAATATGTTTATCTTAAATCAGCATAGTGCAAAGCATTCGACCCCAAGGGGCCTTTGTCTCATTAGAACTGCAGCCCGATATTTAAGTCGATTTGCAGTTAATGACGATAAATTCCTAGCTTTGCAGCCATAACTTACTTAAATGTCATATTCTTTGCTGATTACAGGCGGCTGCGGTTTTGTAGGATCGGGGCTGGCCTTATTGTTTAAAAATCATTATCCCCAATATAGGGTAATTGCCTTTGATAACTTAAAACGCAGAGGTTCTGAACTCAATATACAGCGCCTGCGTCTTGCAGGTATTGAATTTATTCACGGTGATATTCGTAACCGCGAAGACCTGGACACAGTTGGTAAAATCGACTTCATGATTGAAGCAGCTGCTGAACCATCGGTAATGGCCGGCATAAGCTCAGCGCCTGATTACCTGCTCAATACCAATTTATTCGGTGCACTTAACTGCATGGAATTTTGCAGAAAACATGGTGCAGGCCTCATGTTCCTGAGCACAAGCCGCATATATCCCATAGGTACTATTGAGGCGGTTAATTTTACTGAAACAGACACTCGCTTCGAAATTTCAGATGATCAAAGCATAGCCGGCGCAAGCAGCAAAGGCTTTAGTGAAGCTTTCCCTCTTGACGGGGCGCGTTCATTATATGGTGCAACCAAGCTTGCATCTGAAATTATGCTGCATGAATATATTGATACCTATAAACTGCCTGCAGTAATTAACCGCTGCGGTGTACTTACAGGCCCTTGGCAAATGGGCAAGGTAGACCAGGGTGTAACTGTTCTTTGGGTTGCCCGCCATTTCTGGAAAAACAAACTCGGATATTTCGGCTACGGCGGTACCGGAAAGCAGGTACGCGATATTTTACATATTAACGACCTCTTCCGCCTTGTGGAAATCCAGATGGGTAATATTGAAAAATACAGCGGCAAAATTTTCAATGCCGGCGGCGGACGCGAAGTTAGTGTAAGCCTGCAGGAACTTACTGCTGTATGTGAAGAAGTTACAGGTAATAAAATTGAAATTACCCAGGTACCTGAAAACAGGGCTGCCGATATTCGTGTTTATATTACCGACAATACAAAAGTTACTGCCGAAACAGGTTGGAAACCGGAAATTGGCGTTAAGCAAATAATTACCGATATCCATGACTGGATAAGCGCAAACGAATCACAATTGAAACCTATTCTGAATTAAGAAATGAACATAGCTATTGTAACCGGTTCGGCCGGCCTTATCGGCAGCGAAGCAGTCGCTTTCTTTGCCCAAAAATTCGATAAAGTTATCGGCATAGATAACAACCTTCGCCAATATTTTTTCGGGGCAGACGGTAATACTGCCTGGAATAAAAACAGGCTTGAAGAGGCTTATCCCAATTATGTGCACCGCAGCATAGACATACGCGATCAGGATGCAGTAGCTAAGCTTTTCGAAGAGTTTGGTGCCGATATTAAGCTTGTTTTACACAGCGCAGCACAACCAAGCCACGATTGGGCTGCCCGCGAGCCTTATACTGATTTCAGCGTAAACGCCACCGGGACATTAAACATGCTCGAATCTACCCGCTTGTTTGCTCCGGAAGCCGTTTTCATATTCACCAGCACCAACAAAGTGTATGGCGATAACCCTAACTACCTCCCGCTTGTTGAGCTTGAAACCCGTTGGGAACTTAGCCCTGAGCACAAATGGTACAAAAACGGCATCGACGAAAGCATGAGCATAGACCAAACCAAGCACAGCCTTTTCGGGGCCAGCAAGGTTGCGGCAGATGTTATGGTGCAGGAATACGGTCGCTATTTCGGAATGAAAACCGGCGTTTTCCGCGGTGGTTGCCTAACCGGACCTAACCACAGCGGCGCCCAGCTGCACGGTTTCCTGGCTTATCTTATGAAATGCGCAATTACAGGTAACCAATATACCATTTTCGGCTACAAAGGCAAGCAGGTACGTGATAACATACACAGCTACGACCTTGTGAATATGTTTTGGAACTTTTACCAAAACCCGCGCGCTGGCGAAGTTTACAATGCTGGCGGCGGACGTTTTGCAAACTGCTCAATGCAGGAAGCCCGGGTAATTTGTGAGGAAATTACAGGGAACAAAATGAACTTCGTTTACAGCGAGACAAACCGAATTGGTGACCATATTTGGTACGTAAGCGACGTTTCGAAATTCCAGGAGCACTACCCTAACTGGGAATATAAATACGGGCTGCATATTACCCTCGAACAAATTTTCGAGAGTCTTCGCAGCCGCAGCCAGGTGGCAGCAGTTTAAGCGTTTGAGCCACATTATTAAAAACCGAAAGGACTGCCAAACCGGCAGCCCTTTCTTATTATATTACATACATGAAACTTTCTGTTGTACTTCCTGCCTATAACGAAGAAGGCTCAATTGCCGAAACGCTTACAGCCATTTACAAAAAGCTGAAGGAAGAAAATATTGACCACGAAATTGTAGTTACAAACGACAATT
>JAZKBN010000025.1:0-12949 GCA_040388605.1 Bacteroidota bacterium
TCTGGCAGGTTGCCCTCCGGCAGAGCCCGATTCCTCTTCAGTTAAGGGCCGTAACATAATGAACTTCTCGGCTAAAAACACCAACTACTTTTGACCACATTACCGTTTTTGTTTTTCACCCGGTAGCCTCAACCCCATATCTGATAGCCGCTCTAAGAATATCAATGTTTATATCTTTTAGTTTTTTGAATTTGATGCAATACCCGGTTACGCTCGCCTTGCCTATTGCTTCCCCATAAGTTTCAGCTAAGTAAGTCTTATCTTCCAAACCAAGAATATACACAGAGATACCGCTTGTGTTTGCGCTGAGGCCAATCTGGTAAAACTCCCTGCTTGTTCCGTCAGCATATTTTATTGTGTATTGCCCGTACCCAATATTAGGATTGGAAACCACCTTATTTTCGCTGTTTTTACCATCAAGGAACCATAATTTACCGGCAGGTATTACTTCCTGAATAATGCGATGCAGCTCTTGCATATCGATGCGTTTTGGCTCCGGCTGGCTGTTTATATATTCTTCAATTTGTTCAGGTATGTTCATATGAGATGTTGGTGATATTTGCCTGACAGGCAATTAATTGGATTAAAATAAAAAGGACAAACGGAAATAAACCGGCTTTGTCCTCTGCAGTTGAGAGTGCAGGATTCGAACCAGCGAGCTCACTGACCCGAACCGTGCGCGATACCTGGCGTCGCCACATCCCGAGTTATGATTGATTTGCTGCTTTTAAAGCCAATCACATTCGGCAAATCTAAAAAAAATCCGGATTCAGGTAAAGTAAGCGGCCTTTTCTTAATTGTTTTCCGATACAAACTTTAATGCCTTACCGGCCATGCTTTGCCAAAGGGCCTCATTGCCTTCGGGCAGTACAATCCATTCTTTCATGGGCCTGTGCTTGCCGCTGGGGTCCCAGTTCTCTGCGCCGGGAGCGGTAAGGGCTTCATGGCGGTCTTCAGGATTCAGCTTAAATACAAGGCTGCTGCCGAACAGGCATAAAAACGCCTTACGTTTTACCATCAGTCCCTTTTTCCCGAACATAGCGCCTTGGGTAACTTCCCTGTCTGCAAGGCCGTCTGCAATACTTTGAAATTCACTTTCTGCGCTTAGCAATTGGCTGTCGTTTTTTTGCATTATTTATTCCGGTTATGGTATAAGCATCATTATGCCTGCATAATACCTCGGCAATTGTAAAGCTATTAATTTTCCATAAACCGGTTTAAGTTTCCTGCTTCAGGTATAATTATATGGCTGTCTCTAAGCCCCGTCCTTTTTAAACCGCCCCTGTTTTCGTAAATTGCAGGTATGTCTTTGGCAATAGCATCCTTAAATTCGGGCAGCAACGGAAATTGCTATTACATAGGCAATAATTCCGATGCCATATTGATTGATGCAGGCCTTACCTGTCTCGATACCGAAACCCGAATGCGCCGCATCGGCCTGAAAATGGACAAGGTAAAAGCCGTTTTCATCTCGCATGAGCATTCTGATCATATTAAGGGTATAGAAGTACTGGCCAAAAAATACCAATTGCCTGTTTACATTACCCCTAAAACATATATAAACGGCCGCTTAAATATTGCCGAAAACCTGGTTTATCCCTTTACTGCTGCCAACCCGGTGCATATTGGCTCTTTGCAGGTTTTACCATTCGGCAAGCACCACGATGCGGCAGATCCGCATAGCTTTGTGGTAAGCGGCAACCATATCAACATAGGCGTTTTTACCGATATTGGCCATTGTTGCGATCAGGTAATTCACCACTTTAAGCAGTGCCATGCCATTTTCCTGGAAGCCAATTACGACGATGAAATGCTTGAGCGCGGAAGTTACCCGTATCGCCTGAAGCAGCGAATCAGGGGTAATAAAGGCCACTTAAGCAATGCCCAGGCGCTTGAGCTTTTTAAGCAGAACAGGCCTCGTTTTATGTCGCATGTTTTGCTGAGTCACCTCTCCCGAGATAATAACCACCCGCAGGTGGCGCTTGATATGTTTGAGCCTTTTGCCTCGGGCCCCACAGGTTCAACCGAAATTTATGTGGCTTCCCGCTACGAGGAAAGCCCTGTAATTATGATAGATGCCGAACAAAGACATAAATTGCAGCCTTTTACCGCACAGGCCCGGAGGCCGGCCAAAGGCGGCAAGGCGGTTGCGAGTAACCAATTGTCTTTATTTTAAAGGTTTGGCGAACTTCGCCTGAATGCTTTTCGGTATTGCCGAAAACTTAAAAATCCCGGATGCACCTGAGCCCTGTTGTTGCCCCTAAATTGCGAACTGTAAACGTAACACGTTACGTTACGCCCCTGCGCGAAGGCGGCAGTATGCCCGCCATTACCGAGGCCGACGACGGTTTCCTGTATGTTATAAAATTCCGCGGGGCAGGGCAGGGGCCCAATGCCCTTATTGCCGAGCTGCTGGGAGGCGAAATAGCGCGAGCCCTTGGTCTGCGCGTGCCGGAACTTGTGTTCGCCATGCTCGACGAAGCTTTCGGCCGCACCGAGCCCGATGAAGAAATACAGGATTTGCTTAAGGCCAGCGAAGGCCTGAACATAGGCCTGCATTACCTGAGCGGTTCCATTACATTCGACCCTGCGGTAAGCACCGTTGAGCCTCTTCTCGCTTCTCAAATTGTTTGGCTTGATTCCTTGCTCACCAATATGGATCGCACCTGCCGCAATACCAATATGCTCATTTGGCATAAAGAGCTTTGGCTCATAGATCATGGCGCATCTTTGTATTTCCATCACAGTTGGCAGAATTGGGAACAACAGGCCTCACGCCCTTTCGGGCGCGTAAAAGACCATGTTTTACTCAAACAGGCTACCATGCTCAAAGAAGTAAATATTGATTTTAAACAGCGCCTAAGCCCGGAAGTAATTAACGCCATAGTTGCCCTCATTCCCGACGCCCTGCTTACTGCCGATGCAGGCTTTGAAAGCACTGAGGCCCACCGAGCGGCTTATGCCAAATTCTTAAATACACGCATTGCCCATTCAGACATGTTTATCAGCGAAGCGGAAAATGCAGGATAAGAGCCTTTTTGAATATGCAGTAATCCGGGTTGTGCCCAAGGTAGAGCGCGAAGAGTTCCTGAATGTGGGGGTTATTTTGTTTTGCCCTTCACAGAAGTTCCTGCAGGCTAAGTTCAGGGTAAACGAGCAACGCCTTTGCTCCTTTGCAGCCGAAATTGATATGACCGAGCTGCGCAATAACCTGGAAGCATTTGCCCAAATCAGTCTTGGCGTAAACCCGAACAGCCCCATTGCCAAGCTTGATATGGCTTCCCGCTTCAGGTGGCAAACGGCAACGCGGAGTACAGTCTTGCAAACTTCTAAAGTGCATCCCGGCTTTTGCAGCAGCCCGGCAGAAACCCTGGAAAAGCTTTTTAAAGAGTTAGTAATTTAAGGAATTGAATCGGGTAGCCGGATTTTTGATGCATTAAAAAATAGGCCTTTTAAATGCATGCTAACCTATTCCGTTTGCGTTGGCATAAGGAACCTGTGTAAATAGATATTAACATTCGAAGAAAAGGCAGGCCGGTTTAAAGAGGTTAATATTTTAATAATCTGCAAATTACCGGCCATAGAAACATAATACTGTTAAAACATATACCCTATACCTGAAATAGTCTTATTTTTTATTAATCTGCTTATGTATTGTAAATCCTTGCGGAGTACTATTTTCATTATTTATTGAAAAAAACCTTGGGCATTTTTAAAATTGTTTGCTGTAATTTATTAACTTTGCTATGCTAAATACTGTATGCCTCACCCTGCACACGCTAATTAGCCATACGCTATAGCGATTTCCGCGAAATACACCTGAGAGGAAAACTTTACCTATTACCGGTTATAAATATTAATTCCTGTAAGCTAATGCAATCTTCTTGGGAGGGAGGAGAGCGAAACAGCAAGCAGAATAACGAACAATTACACTCGTTTCAGCCAAATTGACAATGAAACCTTTACTGCTATGCAGCAGGGCGCTCCGCGTACTTGCAGCTTTCGGATTGTGGATTACCTTTATTTCATCTGCCAACGCACAGAACGGCCTTATAGGGGCCGGCTTTTCGAGCGGCTGGAGTAACCCGAGCAATATTGCCAACTTCAGCGCCGGGGCCGGCTCAAGCCGCATTTATGTGGCTACCCCAAGCGGTACCGGTAACCAGTATTTCCGCATGGTGCGTAACTGGAGTGGTGGCGGCGCTTACGATTCGCAGTATTCAGAATATGCGCAGGGTGCAGGTTCTGATTATGCCGCAAGTATAGGCGTTGAAACCAACGAAGGCCTGAGCAACAACGGCTTTGCCTATTATTTCAACGTATCAAGCACTTCCGACAGGTATGTTTTTAAAACCCCTGACGGTCCGCAGGGCCTGAACTTCATTTGCTTTAAAATGACAGGTGCTTCGCCGAGCACAATCAGCAGCATAAGCCACAGTCCTTCGGGCAGCGCCATATATGCAGGCACGGCTGTAACCGTTACGGCCAACCTGAATACAGCTTTCCCAGCCGGTCAGGCCGCTTATATTCGCTATACAACCGATGCTTATGCGACTTCGAGTGTGGTAGCTATGTCAGGCAGCGGAACAACCTATACAGGTGTAATTCCCGGTCAGGCAAACGGCGCAAGCGTAGCTTATTATGTTTTCACCTCCGGCAACGGGCTTACCATTACCGGCGCTAAGGCCGATTGGTATTCAATTAACATCAGCAGCGGAGGCTCTTATACTCCTGCCGGCTTTATCAGCAATGCTGCAACAGACTGGAATACAGGCAGCACATGGCTGGGCGGCAATGTGCCAACTGCCGGAGCCGCTGCAACGCTTGCTCATGCCGTTACGGCCAACTCAACAATTACCAACGCAGTTGCTTCTGTAACCATTAATTCAGGCGCATCTCTTACCGTAGGAGCGTCAGGTACCGTTAACATTACTTCAGGCGGAACGCTTACCAATAACAGCGCAACCGCTTCAATGGGCAACGCAACCGGAACAATTAACTTCCAGGGTGCAGGCACCATTGCCGGTAATGCCACCACTTTCGGCAAGCTTACCCTCGGCGGCTCAAGCGGAACGGTAACACAATCTGTTGCAGCTGTAATCTGTACAACCTTTGCCTGTAGCACAAATGTAACTTATAGCCCGGGTGCGAATGCATTGAGTATTGCAGCAGGCGGCACAGGATCGTTTACTAACAACGGTATTTTTACTGCGGGATCATCTACATTTACAACCTTAGGCGTTGCATCGCTGAACGGAACAAGTGCCACTACCTTCAATATTTTTAATATGGTGGGCAGTGCTAACGTAACTGATAACATTGCATCCGTTACGGCAGCCACCTGTTCTTTGGCATTTGGAGGCGGACTTATTCTTGGTTCAAACACTTTAAATATTTCGGCCGGAGGTACATTTACTACGGCTGCGAATAACAGTGCAATAGGTTCTAACGGAACAACCGGAACTATTGTGTTTTTGGGGACAGGTACTTTCGCAGGCAGTGCAAATTTATTTAATTTAACCCTTAACGGCGCCTTAACCAATTCAGGAACCGTTGGTGTGAACGGAACCCTGCAAATGAACTCAGGTGCGACTTTGACTACAGCGCCTGTTTACGGTTCGGCTTCAACACTTTCATATAACGCAACCTTTAATCCGGATGGATTTGAATGGACAGCCACCACAGATGGTGCTGCAGGTACAGGAAGGCCTTTTAATGTTAATATTTTAACAGGAACGGTTACGCTTACTGCTGATAGGGCAATGGCAGGTAAGCTTACAATTTCAAGTGGTGCCGGATTTGTTTTAGGAACCAGTGCAGCCATTAACTTTTACATTCGTGGTGATTGGGAAAATAATGGTACCAACCTGACTTATCACGTTTCAACCCTTATTTATTTCTCCTCAACTTCAGCTACCCAATCCATTAAAGGGGTGTCTACCGTTGCAGTTCCTTCATCCGTTATTTCGGGTGGTACGAATATAACAGGCGAAAAGCTTCCTAATTTAATTATCAACGGGAGTCAGAATGTACAGCTTTTAAGTGATGTTTATATGGTAAACACCGGCAATGCCCTGCTGCGATGGGTTGGTAATACGCCGGGTACTTTAGACTTAAATGCCAAAGACTTGTACTTGAGTTCAGGAAACAGCCTGTTACAGGCAAACGGTACCAATGCTTCAGGTAATATTGGAAATACGAATAACTCACGCACCTCTCAATTATATATACTGACTACCAATATTGGTATATCAAATAACAACGGTTCAAATAACTATATTGTTATCGGTGCAGGGGTTAATATGAATATTGCCCCGAGTTCGAATTTTCTGCTGAATGGTAAGAACTTTACTGTTAATGGCGGCCTGACTATTCCTTCAACATCTGCCATTTCAAAAGCAAGCTCAACAACAAACGGTTCAATATTAACGATTGGCGGAAGCAGCGCCATAAGTAATCTTAAGTTCCTTAATGATACAATTTCACTGGCTGGTTTGGTTATTAACCACACGAACGCAAGTGATGTTACTTTAAGCGCCGGTACCACAATAATACTCAAGGCCATAGCAAGCAATGCTTTAACTATTGGCGGAACCGGGAACCTTGCTCTTAACGGGAGTACAATTACTAACCGGGCAACAGGTACTACAAACTGCGCCTTCCTTTCAACCGGCGGTGGAACAATCACAAGTGGCTCAGCAGCTACAATCAGCCTGATTGGTCTCGCCCCTGCAATCAGTGCATCTTCTACTCAACCGGTTACCCTTGGTGCCAACATAACACTAAGCCTGGCTTCCGCTAACCCGACCGTATTTGACCTTAATGGAAAATCACTTTCTGTTAATGGCCTGACACTAAACGGGAGTTCATCACTAAAAGGTAGTGCGGCAGCTGTTTTATCACTTCAAGGTAACGGTTCTGTAAGTCCCTTGGTTTTTGCCAACACATTCAGAAACCTTGCAGGCCTAACTGTTAATCGTACTACCTCAACTGCAATATCTCTCGCTACTGATTTAACCCTGAACAGCACTACTCCTGGTGCCGCCTTATCTTTAACGGGCGCGAACCTTGATATAAACGGCAATATTCTCACACTTGCTTCCAATGCAAGCATAACCCAGGAAGCAAGCACCACTTCCCGTATAGTAAGTACAGGCAGCGCAGGTACGGTGACGGCTTCTTCAACAAGCGCGCTTTCAGGCGGGGCAGGCACTTACAATATTGGTAACCTTGGCCTTTCTGTAACTGTTCCGGTAAATACTTCCACCATTACAGTAACACGCAAGTTTACTGCGTTGGCAACAGGTGCATCATCCATACTCAGGTACTATACCATATATGCATCGGCGGCTATCAGCGCCACCGGGCTCACATTTGCCTACGACCCAAGTTTCACAGATCTCGCCGGGGCATCTGAAGGCGCATCAATGGCCTTGTACTCCGGTACTACTACGCTTAACTGCACCACAACTACTGCACAATCGGGCAATAACCTTTCAGGCTATCCGCATAGTGTAAGCATTGGAGCATTCACCATTCCATTGGTTGCTTCAACGGCATATCTTACCTTGGGCTCAGCTTCATCAAGCTATACAGCAATAGCTACAGGCCTTTGGAGCCAGGGTGCCACATGGTCAGGAGGTTCTGCCCCGCCATCGGCTTCTGCTGTTTCGGTTACCATTAACAGCGGCGTTACCGTAACACTTGACCAGGATGTAATTCTGAACGGCTTCACCAACACAAGCGGAACACTGGTTACCTCTTACCTTTCAGGGGCTTACAGTGTTACCCTGAATACAGGTACACCCTTTGCTAACAACGGTACAATTTCAGCAGGCACAGGAACAAACACATTTATACTGAATTCTTCAGGTGTTGTATTCTCGGGTAATGCTTTTAACTTCCAAAACCTGACTATAGGGGCTGCGGTAAACCAGAACTTCAATACCACGGTTTCAGGCACATTAAGCCTGAACGCCAGCGGCGCTTTAAGCACTTCAAACGCCTCAACCCTGACCTTGGGCGCTGCATCAACCCTATTGATGAACGGCGGCACATGCTCGATTGCTCCTGCTTATACTGCGGGCGCAACCTTAACTTATAACTCGGGTACCGGCGCACCTGTTACTCCTGGCTCTGAGCTTAGCACCACGGCCACAACCACCAATATCAGCATTCTGAACAACAACACTACCGGTGTTACTTTCAGCGGAGCGGTTAATGGTTTGGTTGCTTTAGGCAGCGGCGGCATACTAACGGTTACAAGCAACTCCGCTATTACCGGTGGTTTTGCGGCTGTTTCGGGCTCAACGCTTAATGTTGGTGGCAGCTCCAACCTTGGTCTTGATTTTCTTCCCGGCGGTGCAACCATGGCATCAGGCAGCACCATTAACTTTAACAGGTCGGGTTCTCAGAACTTTGGCTCAACGGCGCGCAGCTTCCCCGGTGTTACCATAAACACCGTGAGCGGAAATTCCCTGAATATCAACAGTTCATCTACCGTAGGCAGCGTGAACATTGTTTCAGGCTCTAACTTCTACCTTACCGATAATACGGCCAGAACCCTTACCCTAAGCACCGGCAGTACCTTTGCCAATAACGGTACACTTGGTATTGGCTCCGGCGTAAGTACTTTGGTGTTTGCAGGTACAGGCACAATTTCAGGTACTGCCCCTACATTTAACAACCTTACTTTCGGCGGCGCAACTACGGTAAGTGTTGCCTGTACGGTAACTGCTGCTATGCGCATGAACGCTGGTGCTTCGGCCTCAGGATCTGCAATTGTGTATGGTGCGAGCTCATCGCTTGAATATGTAGGCACGAATACCTATGCTACTATGGGTACCGAATGGAGCTCCGGCTCCACAAGCGGTACTCCCGGCGCAGGCTTGCCAAGGGACGTTACTGTTGTTTCAGGTACATTAACAATGCCCGCCGGTACACGTTCGCTTACCCGTAACTTCACTATTGCCACAGGCGCAACATTTGCAACCACAGGGGTATGTAAAATTCAATTGCCCGGTAACTGGAGCAACAGCGGAACATTTACTCCCGGCAGTTCAGTAATTGCTTTCTACGGAACAAGCGGCACGCAAACCATTACGAATGCATCAGGTGCGGAAGTAATGAGTAACCTGAATATTGACGGCACAGCCAATGTTCAGCTTGCATCTGATTTAACACTAAACGGTGTTGGCGCACAAATTAACCTGGGAATTTCAAGCAGTGGTAACCTTGATTTGTATGGCAAAAATATCACCTTCCTGAGCGGTTCCGACAATACTTTCAAGTTTAACGGCACCGGCATAATAGCTAACACCCACCCTTCCAATCCTTCGACAGCATATTGTACTACTGTGGATGCCGATATTTTTGGCGGCTCAGGTCCGGGTACTACCGGCCCTGTAACATTTGGAACCAACGTAACACTTAATGTTGCAAACGGACGCAGCTTAGTTGTACCCGTAAACACAAATGGGGCAGCATTGGTAATTAATGGCGGATTAACTCTGAATACATCAGGTAATATTAACGCCACTAAATCTTCTGTAATTACAATTGGCGGGAGCGGAACCATTGACCCCTTAAGATTTGCCACTTCAGATATGGGTAAGCTTACCCTTTCCCACACCGGTGATGTAAAGCTTGGCTCTAACCTTACCCTCTATACCCGCACCTCCGGCGATGCCCTTGCCCTGAGCACCTGCAACCTTGATTTGAACGGCTTTGTGCTTACACTCGGCCGCGGCTGCGTGGTTACAACGGAAACAGCAAGCATACGCATTATTAACACCGGCAGCACTACCACCGGTTATGTAATGGCTAAATCAGATATGACGGGCTCGGCAGTAAATGCCGGTAACCTCGGACTTACTATCACTGCGCCCGCATCGGTATTGTATGTGAAGCGTTTTGCGGTAGCTATTGCCAATATAAGTGGCTCTAACAGCTCAATCAGCCGTTACTACGCCGTAACCGATAGTTTCGGAAGCCATACCGCAACAGCCGTAACACTTGCCTACGACCCTGCCGAATTGGGCGCCAACACAGAGACAAGCCCTGATATTACGCTTATGACCAGCACAGCCGGGTCGGCAACCACTGTACCTTATTCTGTTACCACATCTACGGGGACTGTAATTTCAGGCTTCCCGCACAGCGTAAGCATAGGCAGCTTCCTGTTCAGCACCACCACCACATTCATGACCGGCGGCAACGCCAGCAACTCATATATTACCCAGGCCGACGGTGATTGGAACACCGGCGCAACCTGGGCCGGCGGCGTTGTTCCGCCTTCATCTGCAGCGGTTACCATTGCGCACGTAGTAACGCTTGCTGCCACGGCCACCCAAGCTACCACCACAATTGGCAGCGGACATTCACTTACCATAGGTACCGGCGCTGTGCTTACAGTTTCTTCAGGCGGAACGCTGATTAACAACAGCAGCTCTAACATAGGTGTTGGCACAATTACTTTTGCCGGAAACGCAACCATATCGGGCAGCGTTTCATTGCCTGTTTCAGGTATTCTTGATGCCGGCGGATATGCTATTACAATAAGCACTGCTCCTACCATTTCATCGGGCGGCGTATTGCGTATGACAGCCGGCTCTACACTGAGCGCGGCGCCGACTTACGCAACCGGCTCAACGCTTGAGTACGCCGGTACGGTTAATTATTCCGTATCAGGTTTCGGAAACGAATGGAGCAATGTTGCAACAACAGCTTCACCCGGTTCGGGCCAGCCTTATAATGTAACCATTGCTTCGGGCACCATGACATGGTCAACGGTTAACCAGAATAAAGCCATACCGGGAACACTTACCATTGCATCAGGCGCAACATTAGTAACCGGTAACACTGCCACATTATGTATTGCAGGAAATTGGGTAAACAACGGCACCTATAATCAAACACGTACTCAGATTCAGTTTACAGCCACAGGGGGCACTCAAACTATAAGCAAATCAAGCGGTGCAGAATCTTTTGGTGCTTTAAGAATTAACAGCGCCGGTACCGTTCAGCTGGCATGCTCGCTAACAGTAGTTGGTGCCAACATTACCAACCTTTACCTTGCCGGAACAGGTGCACTTGATTTGAACGGTAATAACCTTACCTGCCAGTCAGCATTTGACTTTACTATGAACTCAGGAAGTACAGGTAAGGTAACAAACAGCGGTGCGGCAGCATCGGTATTCTTTACAACAAATGCCGCAACAGTCTTCGGCGGCGCAACAACTGCCTTTACTTTTGATCCGAATATAACAGTAAATATTGCCGACGGTATTACCCTGCAACCTAACGCTCCCGGCCTTGTAATCAAAGGCGGTCTTAACCTGAACACTTCGGGTGCATTCCTGGGCAGCACCACTGCTTTACTTACCATTGACGGCAGCGGAACCATTTCGCCTTTGCGTTTCAGCGGAAACTTTAACCTGGGTAAATTAACCCTTACCCATACCGGCGATATTCAGCTGGCAACCGCGCTTACCCTGAACAGCGTTTCAGGTAACGCCCTCGGCCTGAGCACCTGTAACCTTGACATAAACGGAAACGTGCTAACCCTGGCGAAAAACGCAGTGGTAGGTACAGAAACCGCAACCGTTCGCATTACAAACACGGGCAGCACAACAACAGGTTACGTAGCCACCAAGGCCGACATGACCGGCTCGGCAATTAACGTAGGCAACCTGGGCATAACCATTACGGCGCCTTCATCGGTTCTGCTGGTAAGGAGATATGCAACATCGGTGAGCAATGTGGCCGGAGCAGGAACCACTTCCTTAACCCGCTATTTTACTGTAGCCGACAGTTTCGGAACTGTAACCGCAACCGCAGTTAAATTCTCTTACATAGGAAGCGGCGGCACAAGCGAGCTGAACGGTAACCTTGAAAACAAGCTGAACGTATTCACAGGCACCTCTAATGTTGGTCCCTTAGCTGCGAACGCTGTTACTGCCACTGATTTGGTGAGCACATTCCACAGCGTAAGCATGGGTTCTATGGCTTTAAGCACTACAACCTCTTATATAACTGCGGCCGCCAGCGATGTGTATTTCACCTTCCAGGTAGGCGATTGGAATACAGGCTCTACATGGGTCGGCGGTTTGGTTCCGCCTTCTTCGGGCCTTGCAAGTATTGGCCATGCTATTACCCTGATTGGTTCGGCTACAATTAATACGGCAACGGTTTCTGCCGGCTCATTAACAATAGGCGGCGCGGGTACCCTTACCATACAATCAGGCGGTGCGCTTATTAATAACATTGGTTCTACTGCAAGCCTGGGTACCGGCGCAGTTACTTTTGCAGGAGCGGCAAGTATTTCCGGTACAAATTCTTTCAGCATTGGTAACCTGCTTCCGGCCGGCTACGCCATTACTTTCGGCTCTGCAGTACCTACTGTTACCGGTAACCTGTATATGACAAGCGGAAGCACCCTGAGCGCTGCCCCTGTTTACGGATCGTTATCTACATTGGTTTATGCGGAAACCGTTACCCCGGGCAATGAATGGACCGCAACTACCCAAACTTCTGCGGCCGGTTGCCCCAATAACGTAACAGTTAATCCCGGCTTCACGGTTACACTGCCATCCGGCGGCGGTAATTCAAGGGCGCTTAACGGAACCCTGACTATAACTGCGGGCGGGGCATTTACCTTGAGCGCAACAACCAACAATACTTTCAGGCTGCAAAATTTTGTAAACCAAAATAACGACGGCTCAGGCTTCACAACTTCTAACCGTACCGTTATTTTCTCTGGCAGCGCACAAAGCACACTGTTCACCGGCACCTTAGGCCAGTCTTTCGATATTGTAAATGTGAGCAACAGCAACGGCCTGCAATTGACAGGCGGCAACATTACAATCAGGAGCAACAACACGCTGATACTCACCTTGGGCAATGTAACCCGCACCGCCTCACAGGATATTGTAATCAGCAATAACGCAGG
>JAZKBN010000025.1:12959-22273 GCA_040388605.1 Bacteroidota bacterium
CTCCCTTCCTGAACGTGGCAAATGATATTAACTATTTTGGCTCAACAGCTTACATAACCGGTCCGGAGCTTTCCGTAATAAATGCCAATACAGCGGTTAACATACAGAACACCGGCGGTGTAACCCTGGGTGCAAACGTAGGTACCAACGCCAATGTTGGTTCAATTTACCTTGGTAAGTCAGATGCCACCGTTGCCACCTTCCTGAACCCCGGCAACTTCACCGTTTACGGCGGCACTTTCCGCCAATACGGAAATACTACGCTCAATATCACCAACACCCTGGGTGTGGGCGCTTCTTTACAAAGCACAACCAAGATATTCTTCCCTACTTCATCTGTTGTATTCAAGGCAGGTGTAAACCAAAGCTTCGGCGCTACTGCAAGCCTGACCACAAGCATGGCTAATGCCTCGGTTTCAACTGCAACTTCGGGCACCAACCTTACTTTGGATGCTGATGTTAAAGTGAGAAACTTCACAGTAGCTTCCGGAACCACATTTAACGGCTCAGACGGAACTGCGCATACCATTACCCTTTCAGACTCAGGCGCATTCACAGTGTCTGGTACATTCACTCCTGCCTTAGGCACCATTGCTTTTGCAGGCGGAGTTGGAACCGGAACGGTAACCGGCGCTTCAACCTTCTATGGCTTAAATGTTTCGGGTACAGTTTCTTTGGCAACAATTCCGACTATAAACGGTACGCTTACCCTGAATTCAGGGTACTCAATTAACAGGGTGCCTGTTTACGGCAGCAGCTCAACTTTGGCTTATGTTGGTGTAAGCGCCCCCGGCGCTGAATGGACTGCAACAGCAGACGGCGCAGCGGGCAGTGCCCGACCAAATAACGTAAGCATTCTCAGCGGTTCGCTCACTTTAGGTGGTGCAAGGTCGGCAGCGGGCGGCGTTTCAATTGCCGTTGGCGCAACTTTCGCCCTCAATGCAAGCTCAGGTGATTTGTACCTTCGCGGAGACTTTACAAACAATGGCACCTTCACAGGTAATAACCGTGCTGTTCGTTTTAACGGAACATCAACACAATCGGTGGCAGGAACGGCATCAATAAGCATTCCTTACCTGCTTATTGAAAATACCGGCAATGTGAAGCTGATGCGTGCCCTTACCCTAAGCGGTTCCGGCGGAAGCCCCTTGCAATTCGCAAGCTCAGGCAATCTTGATTTGAACGATTTCACGGTAACGCTTTCAAACGGAACCTCAGGCATTAAAGTAACAAGTACCGGAGGTTTAACTAACAGCGGCGTTGCAACAGGTACAGTATCGGTTAATGCTGACTATAACCTTGATTTTGCCAATACACAAACCCTCACTGTCGGTACAGGCGTTAACTTCTCAGTAGCAAACGGCACCACATTCAGCCTGAACAGCCGTAACATGACCGTAAATGGTGAGCTTACCCTGAACGGCAGCGCTGTTATAGGTGTAGGTGGTACACCTACTTACATTGTGTACGGCAGCGCTTCGAACCTGGCTTATGCTTCTTACAGCGGAAGCCTTGGTAACGAATGGACGCGCAACACTGCAAGCGGCGTTATAGGAACCGATGCGGGCTTCCCGAACAATGTAATAGTACGTGGCGGAACCCTTACCACCCCGGGCGCCGACAGGTACCTGAACGGTAACTTCGGAATAAGCTCAGGTGCAACCTTTGTTCAAGCCAACGGCGGCGATTTATATATGGGCGGAAGCTGGGCCGATACAGGCACATTCAGCCAGAACAGCCAGCAAATAGTTCGCTTTATTGGCACGGGCACACAAACCGTTTACAAATCAGGGGGCGAAACTTTTGTTGGTTTTGCTGTTGGTGGCAGCGGTACAGTTAAGCTGCTCAGCAATTTAACAGTGAATACAAGCGCATCGCGCAGGCCTTTCCAGTTAACAGGCACAGGAAACCTTGATTTGAACGGCTTTACCCTGAACGTAACAGGCGTAAGCAGCACAGGTGCAAACGGTATATTAACAAGCTCTGCCGGTGGTGTAACCAACAGCAGCGGAACATTGGGCATTGTGAACATCAGCACCAATTCAAACAGGCTTGATGCCACTTCTTCTACTCCATTAACCATTGGCAGCAATGTTAACCTGAACATTTCAACCGGCAAAACGCTTGACCTTAACGGTAAGAACCTGGTAATAAACGGAGGCCTTTCATTTACAGGTACAGGCGCATTTGTTGGTAACTCTGTTTCATCGTTAACAATAGGCACCGGAACCGGCACAGTTGACCCTCTTACTTTCAGCGGAACATCTGCCCTTTCAAGCCTTACAATTAACCGCAGCGGCACAACAGTAAAATCTGCAGGCAACCTTTCTTTAGGAACCGGTGCAGGCGCACTTACTCTAACCGCAGGCAGCTTCGATATCAACGGCTTTAACCTTACCCTTGGTACAGGCGGAACAGTTGTTGGTGAATCGGCTGTAAACCAATTATTAAATACAGGTGCGGCCACTGCTTATGTGCAGGGCGCTGCCACAGTGAACGGTTCGCCGGTAAATATTGGCGGTCTGCATATAACCGTTGACGGTACAAGCCTGGGCACAATAACTGCAAAGCGCTTCTTTAACACAGCACTTGATTTGGTTACAACCAATTCAGTAACCCGCTACTACACCTTGGCAGCTGCAGGCAATGTATCGGCTTCGGCTATAACATTTGGCTATTTAGCTTCTGAATTGAACGGAAACACCGAATCGGCCCCTATACTGAATGTATATTCGGGAACATCGGCAGCGGCCTGTACTACATTCAGTACATCAACAGGTTCTGTTACTTCAGGTTTCCCGCATACAATCAGCCAGGGTACTTTGGCGCTCAGCACCACCCCTACATTTATTACCGCCGGCAACCCGCCGATAGTTTACGTAACCGCACAAGCCGGCGATTGGAATACGGCAAGCACTTGGGCAGGCGGCATTGTACCGGCTAACCCCGCTACAGTAACCATTAACCACGCCATTACCCTGAACGGAAGCGCAACCGGCGCATTTGTAACCCTTGGCGGAAGCGGCGCTTTAAACATAGGCGGTGCAGGAGCATTATCTGTTATAAATAATGGCCTTATCAGCAATGGCGGAACTGCATCAATGGGAAGCGGCACAATCAGCTTCAGCGGAAACGGAACATTACGCGGTTCAACATCTGCAAGTCTTGGTAACCTGACTTTGGGTTCAGGCACACTGAGCCTGACTACTGTTCCAACCGTAACAGGGACTTTATCTTTAGGTACTAATTCAGTGCTGAGCGTATCGCCGATATTTGGCTCTTCATCTGTTCTGAAATATACCGGCACAAACACACCTTCGGTTGAATGGACATCCACAAGCGCAGGCACTGTAGGTGCAGGCCACCCGGCTTCTGTTTTGGTGGCATCAGGCGCAACCCTGAATATGCCTTCAACAACCCGTGCCCTTGAAGGCAGCCTGAGCATAGACGGTACAATGAATATGAACGCCACATCAGGCGACATAATCATAGGCGGCTCTTTCACTAACTCAGCCGGAAGCGCTGCATTCGTGCAGAACGGGAGGTTGGTTACTTTCAGCGGCACCACACCGTCTGTTATTAATACAACCGGCGGCCAAACCTTCTCAACCTTGGTTGTAAGCAATACCGGCGGCTTAACACTGCAAAGCGACGTAACTGTATCCGGCAGCCTTACTGCTACCTCGGGAACTATATCTCGTAACAGTACAGAAGCCCTGAACATTGGTTCGTCAGCAACATTAAACATGAACGGCGGCAGCCTTGCCTTCGGCCCGACTTACGCCTCAGGGGCTACGCTTTATTATGGCGGCAGCAGCCCTGTTACAACAAGCACCGAGGTTAGCAGTTTAACTTCAGGAACCACTGTAACCGTGGCTAACCCGGGCAATGTTACCCTTGGCTCTAATATCACTGCCGGTAATATGACTGTGAGCAGCGGTGCGGGTCTTGTTTTCGGAAACAACAGCTTCAGCGGAACAGGAACTTTCACTAACATCGGCGGTACCCTTTACATCAGCGGAAGCGGCGGTGTTTCAGCAGCCGTTGCGGCAAGCGGAACGCGCACATTCACATCAGGCACCATTATATTCAACAGCGGTACGGCTCAGAATCTTGGCAGAGGCAGCTTAAGCACAACTGCTTTAGCAACAACCGCCATCACTGTAGCCAACTCAGGTACCAACCTTACCCTTGACAGCAGCATTACCGTGGCAAGTCTTGCCATTGCATCCGGCACTACCTTCACCGGTACCGATGGCCTGCGCCGCAACCTCACTGTTTCTTCAGGCGGTTACCTGCAAAACAACGGCACATTCGTTGGCGGAAACTACGGAAGGGTTATAGGAGCGGGAGCACTTGATTTAACCGGCGCAAATCCAATTGCATTCAGCAGCCTTTATATCAGCGGTGCGCTTAATTTCAGTTCAGGACTTCAGCCTATTGTGAACGACCTTTTCAGGATTAATGGTGGTGGCTATGTAAATGCTAATACCATTACTTACGGCAGCAATTCAACATTGCAGTATAACGCCACTTATTCATTATTCAATGAATGGACAGCAACAACCGACGGCGCAGCCGGTTCGGGCAGGCCAAATAATGTAACTGTTCTAAACGGTACCCTATCTATGCCGGCAACCAGCCGTGCAGCTGCAGGAAATGTAACTGTTAACACAGGTACCACATTGGCCTTAAATGCCACTTCCGGCGACTTATTCCTCCGTGGTAACTGGACCAATAACGGCACCTTTACCAATAACGACCGCGCGGTTTGGTTCACAGGAACCAATAGCCAAAGCATTAACACTGCCGATTCCTTTGCATACCTGCTGGTTTCAAAAGCAAGCGGAACAGTTAGCCTGGCTGCCGACATCAGCATTACCGGTACTGCCAACGGCGGGTTGCAATTGCTTAACGATGGCGATATTGATCTTAACAACCATAAGATTACAATGAATGCCCTTACAGGCAGCATTTTAGCCGGCGGAACAGGGGGCGGTACGGTTCGTACAATCGGCGGTACAGGTACTGTTGAATTGGGCGGCGGTTTAAGTGCGCATAAATCTGTTACCAATGCAAGCGGCAGAACGCTCACCTTCGGGCCGAATGTAACGGTGGCTATTAAAGGCGGCTTTAACTTCGGTACAGGGCCTTCGCTGATTAACGGCACACTTAAAATGGCAGCCCTTGGATACGTGGAAACACATGAGCCAAGCTACGGTGTGGGTTCCACATTGCTTTACGATAACGGAAGCTCATACACCCAAACCATTGAATGGGCCGATGCCACTGTTTACCATATTACAGTTGCTGCAGGCACTACGGTTACCCTGAGCAGCACTCCACGCAGCATGGCAGGTAATTTAACCATTTCAGGTGCAGGCGCTGTGCTTGATATGAACAATCAAAACCAGACCCTTACAGTAGGCGGAAATCTTGATGTTAACAGCGGCGGCAGCCTGCTGCTTGGCACAGTTGCCGGCGGCGATTTGGTGCTGAACGGCAACTTTACCCTTAACGGCGGTACCTTTGATAATAACAGCCGCGCTGTTTACTTCAGCGGTACAGGTGCACAGGCAATTGATATGACCGGCGCAACAAGCGGTTTCCATTACCTGCGTGTTAACAAAGCTTCAGGAACCTTAACACTGAACTCAGCCCTTGTGCTTGATCGCGATGGAGATGTATCTCAGCCTGTGGCCGATTTGCAGGTAATGGCGGGTACCCTGAACCTGAATAACCAGGCAATTACTAAGGCTGCCGGAACTTCAATTGCCCTGCTTCGTGTAACTGGCGGTGTGCTTAAGCCTGCCGGAACGTCACTTTCCGCAAGCTTCGACCGTTTCAGCAACAGCGCAACGCTAAGCGATTATACGGATTACATGGCCATTAACGGGCGTGTTGCTTACGGTACTAATTCGAACAATATGTTCTCCGGCTTAAGCTACAAGGATGTTTGGGTTGAGCCTACTGCTACGCTTACCGTTACAGGCAATACAACTATCCGCGATTCATTGTACCTGCCATCGGCCAGCACATTGGCCTTCGGTAATAACACGGCAACATTATCGGTTCAAAATGTGCTGAACCTGAACGGTACAGTTTCTGCGGGAACAGCCGGCGGCGTTTTAGCGCTTGACGGAAGTTCTGCACAATCAGTTGTGGCAAGCTCAACCGGCAGCGTTCAGAACCTGACAGTAAACAATACCTCAAACGCAGTAGTTACCGGCTTGTTGAAAATCAACGGTAAGCTGCTTATCACGAACGGCTTCTTAAGCACTGCCGGTTCTTCTGATTTCGTTCAGCTTGAAACCGGGTCAGATGTTACTGAAAGCACAACTGCTTACGTTTTCGGTAACCTGAAAACCACCGAGGTGCTGAACACCGATGCAACCACCTTCAAAGGCATGGGTCTTGCCCTGAGTGCCGGTTCCGATCTTGATACTGTTGTTGTGATTCGCCACAGCGGTTCTCCGCTAAACGGAAATGCTGCCGACGGTATGAGCGCTAACACAGGCATCAGTCGCTGGTGGAGCATTACCCCATCGCTTCAGCCTGCAGCACCTGATCGTAACCTAACCCTTACATGGCCTGCGCTTGAAGATAATGGTCGTGATGTAAGCCATACCCAGGTTTATACCCGCCCTACAAGCTCTGATCCATGGGCCAAGAAAAACTGGTTCCGCGATGCTTCGGGCACTAACCCGCGTACCACTACGGTAAACGCCGTAGCCCACTTCAGCGATTGGACCATCAGCGATGACCTGAACCCCTTGCCTGTTGAAATGCTCAGCTTCACCGGCAGCAGCAAAGGCAAAGGAGCAGCATACCTTAACTGGACTACAGCCAACGAGTTTAATAACGCAGGCTTCGCTATAGAGCGTTCAGAAAACGGTAAAGAGTTCAGCCGCTTAGGCTTTGTAGCCGGTGCCGGCGACAGCCGTACAATACGCAACTACAACTTTACCGATAACAGCTTTACTGCCGATGCTTATTACCGCCTGCGTCAAACCGATAAAGACGGTAAAGAGACCCTGAGCAAAGTAATATTCATCAGTGTGAAAGCCACGCGCATGGTATTCAGCGTAGCTCCTAACCCCGGCCGCGATAACTTCCGTCTCATAACCGATGGCCCGGTTAATGACATTCAACAGCTTACAATTACTGATTTAGCCGGTAAAAACGTGCTCAGCGCAAGCGGCACAATGGCAGAGCTTGAAATTTGGCTGAACAATGAAATGGCAGGCAAACCTGCCGGATTATACAGCATCAGGCTTCTTGGTACAGATGGTGTTCAGGCCATTAAACTCGTAAAAGAATAATTATTTTCTGTATTATCTGAAATTGAAAAACCCTGCTTTGGCAGGGTTTTTTGTTTGAGGTACCAGAAGAGTTTATCGGTCAGTTATTGTCGCTGCATAATAATTTCGTTGCCGGACTCCAAAGCATTTACTTGGATAGATAAGATTTCAGGGTACTTAGATCACGCCTTGTTTCTACAGCGGTACTTTCTGTTACATGATACTCTTTGTAACGCGCATCCATACATCGGTCATAAAGCCGCCTGTATACCGATGAGCATGCCGGCAGGTGCCTTCTTACAAGGTAAATGGTGCCACTGTGTTTATTGTAGCCCATTCTTTTAAGTATTTTACCATAGTATTCATTAAAATCAGCATACGTGTTCCCTTCTTCTGTTCGCGGAAAAAGCTCATGCTGAACAAAGTGCAATGCAGAATAGAATGCAGTGGTTATTACCCAGTCGTTGTATTTTTTTGTCGACAGCAGGAAGTCATATAGCTCTTCATTGTGCAGAGCATGGGCTTTTTTCATACATTAACTGAGCGTATGCTTAAATGTGAATCCATCGGCACGAACCGCTGCTTCATTAAAATACTCGTCGGAGCCGCAAAGCGATACTAAAAATCGATAATCATTAGATTCATGCTTTGTTTCAAACTCAGAAATAAAATCATAAGCGCTCAAAACGCGTCTGCTTTCAAACTCTGAAGCAGGCAATACTATTAAGTAGATAAAATTATTAACCGCTTCTATTTTCAGAAATGCTGAAACAGGATTAAAATCATGGTCCTTTAAGTAGTTAATCAATTCCTGGGTCAGCTTTCCGGATAAGTTGATATGTGACTTTAGCCTGTCCAGCATTGCTTTGCGGCCTTGGCTTAATCCTGCTTTCTTTCCCTGCAAATACGCATCAATTAGGTTGTCGTTCGTATACTCTTCAGAATAAAAACCATTCCCCGAAAAAGGCGGTTTTTGATTTTCAGCAGCGGATATTTCTTTTAAAGCGCTCATTGTTGTAGTGTCTATACAAATATAATAACATCTCAAGACTAATCTAAATTCCAAAGGAGCAGTCTTAACAACCAATACCTTATTCCCTCCGTTTCCGGCGCTTTATTCGGCTGCTAAAATACCCGGTCCTCAGCCTTCGTTTTTGCCTTATAACATGTCTTCTTCCAGCCGCATATCATAACAAATCCCCCGGCAATTCACCGACCTAAGCATGTCATTAAAGACAAGCCGCACCGCTGCTCTAACAGGATTAAGTCTGCTGATTGTCTGCATCTGCGGGTATCATTAACCTGCCTTGGAAAGCAAACCTATATGGTGAATTACTTTGCTGCAGGCATCAGCGCTCAGCTTGATTACCTCATATAAACAGACGAGGCAGAGATATCATGGCTCAACAGGCCGGTTCTTTATAAAGTGAAAATTTTTGAGATGCTATCTGCCGGAAATGGCATTTGAATGTCGAAGAACGGGAGCATTACCGAAAGAGAGGTAAGCGAGCAGGAGTTATAAATAGCTACAGGGAAATATAACAAAAAAGCCGGGCATTCGCCCGGCCCATACACCTGCTGCAAAGCCAATTATTCTTCGGGAGGAATTTGCCTGGCGTAATTGCCAAGCTCATTCAGTTCCCTGCGGAGGGTGGTTTCCCACTTAGCTCTGGCAATGGCATTTGCACCTTCATCCGTTTCGGTATCGAAGCGGGCACACATTTTTTCAGCGTCTTTGTAAATGGGGGTAAACAGTTTTTCGGCTTTGCGGTTGGCGCCTAAAACAGGGAGTCCGGCTTCCTCAACGGCACGGCGCATTTTGCGGGCATGCAGTTCCATAATATCGAAATGTATTTGCTCGCGTTCCAAAACAGCCTCGGTGCGAAGCTCGGGATTGTATTTGCTTGCGTTGCGGTTCACACAGGTTACCACATCCACTTCTGAAGTTTTTCCGAAAGGATCAGGGCGGTAAACATAATAGCTCAGTGTAACGGCCGCACGGGCAATGTCAAG
>JAZKBN010000025.1:22283-27290 GCA_040388605.1 Bacteroidota bacterium
TTAAAATCGCTCCATGTAAGCCGGTTCGTGGGCGACCATGCCAGTGTGTCGGCATTTTTAAAAGCGTGTGAAGGTCTGGGGCCCGGCATAAGCAGGCTGGTACAGAACATAGTAATTCCGATTATAAGTGTTGCGGCACCCATAGCTGTAGAGGTTTAAGAAGATCCAGGTAATTGAACTAATGGTAAACTATTGGCATCCAGCTTTATAAGCTTGGGCCTGTATTAAAAACGGCGTTTGATATTATATATGTTTCAACACGAAAAAGTAATCGCGGTATGTGCAAAAATTGAACTTGGTGTAAGTTTTTTTGAACAAAATGACCATCCGGAATAAACCAAGTGCCCGGTTTTTTATCAGAGAGGCAGTTAAAGCTTAATTACCCTGATATAATTTTCCGGTTCCGGGTTTGTATTCGACCTGAAAATGGCCATATTAGCATCCGAAGTTCCTGAAAAAGTATATATTGGTAATAAATAAAACACAATTAAATCTATCCCCCTTTAAAACACTTATGAAGTTTCCCTCATTACCTGTTGGCCGAAAATTAGCTTCGGTATTTATGTTACCGGCCTTGGCCTTATTGATGCTTTTCACCGGCTGCGGCGATAATAAAGATGATGATAACCCTGCATCAACAGCCAAATATGCCCTGGTATCTGAAACCCGTGCCCAGGCTGTTTCTGAAGGCGGCAGCACCGAATACCAAACGCATTTTGTGAATACATCAGGTGTGGTAAGCACTGCCACAGTTACCTATACAGTTTCTCCTGATTCAATTGGTTCTTTTACCGGCAGTAAATTTACAGCCGGCAAGCCCGGCACCGGTACCGTTACCGCCACAGCCACTTTTGAAGGCATTACCTATACCACTGTTACCCCGGTAAATGTACTCAGCGCCAAAACCGAGGATAACCTGTTCGTGGTTTCACCTGCTGCAGTTATCTGGACAACAGGTGCAGGAACCATTGATTTATGGCCCGTATTTCTTGGCCAGGGCAGCACAAGCTTTACCTTCGCAAGCAGCAACACCGGCATTGTAACGGTAAGCGCCACAGGCGAAATTACTTTTGTTGCACCGGGTTCAGCTACAATTACTGTTAATGGTACCTGCGGAGGCAAAACAGGAACATTCAAAGTTCCGGTTTTGGTTACCGGCAAGCCTGATGCACCTTTGCCTGTTACCCGTGTTGAAATCAGCAAAAAATCATGGCTGATGTTCAAAAACGAAACTGAGCAATTCACTGTAAAGGCCTATAACAGCAGCGGCCAGGATGTTACTTCGCAATTCCCTGCCGTATGGACTCTTTCTGCAAAAGATACAGTTGGAGGTCCACTGCCGGTAAGTGTTGATTCAACCGGAAAAGTTACTGCACTTGCCCTTGGCGATGCCTACCTGAAAGTTACCGTAGCCGGTATTACTGATCAGGCGGAAATAAACGTTTACCCTGAAAAATTCCTTTATACCGATTCTTTGCTTATCAGCCTGAATGCGGGTCAAAGCAAAACCGTGAGCGTTAAAGCGTTCCAGATTACAGATAAGGCGGCTTTCCGTGCCAACAACGGCGGCATTACCCAAATTACCCTGCCGAATGATATAGTTTGGGCTAAATTATTGACCGGGATTTCTGAAATGGACCAATTTATGAACAATGTAAACTTTAGCGGTCAAAACGGGGGCTCAATTACCCTGACAGGAAAAACCGATGCCATGCCGGGAACGTTTACAAATATCTACGTTTACTCACCATCGAATCCTGATATGGGGCCGGCTGTAATAGTTGCCCTTATTGGCATAGACTTTAATCCATTCCCCTGATTTGCAAAGGCAATCATTCGGAAAAATTCAGGAGCCCGACTTTGGTCGGGCTTCTTGTTTATATGGCCTAAACATTGGTGAGCGCAAATAAACTATGAGATCAATTTTGAATTATTATCTCAAAATGTAAAAATTGACAGGCTTAATGTGCCGCGAAAAGGATATATTGCATGTTGTTAACAGGTATTCCATAGTAAAATGCAATCTTAGCCTTATTTTGTGCTTTTCATACAATTATTAAGCATAGATTGTTTTTTTTCATGGCTGAAAATTTATAATTTTGCCGTCTTAATTTCAGGATACTGATTGTGAGAGCCGAACGCGCCGCCGTAGATATATTTAAGCTTACGACCGGGAAGCATCATTTCAGTTTTGAGCCCGGCGGGAGTTTCTTCTCCGGTTTCTCTGATGAACTGTTCAGGGCGCCTGACGTAAAGGTTGAGGTTGACCTTGATAAGAACGACACCATGATAACGGCCATACTGGCTCTTACCGGTGATGTTGAGCTTACCTGCGACCGCAGCAACGATACTTTCCGCGAACCTGTTTCAGGCACCCACCGCTTGGTATTCAAGTTTGGGGAAGAAGACGAAGATGTGGACGATGAGCTGTCTATAATTGGGCGCAACACCCAAAAGCTCGACCTGAGCCAGGCAATCTATGATTTTATAGCCCTTGCCGTGCCGGTTAAAAAGCTGCACCCCCGCTTTCGCACCGATGATATTGGCGGCGAAGGCGAAACAGGAAACGAGAACGTGCTGCTGATTTACAGCACATCTACCGCCCCTGATGAAGATGAGGAAGAGAATAAAACGCCTGACCCGCGTTGGCTCGCCTTATCTGCGCTTAAGAATAATAAAAACTGAGTATTACCTCCCAAGGTTGTGCCCGGATTCTATAAAAGCCTGTTTAACAGGTTATTGAAACCAAAGCTTAGCCTGTATATTGCAGCTTAAGCAAAGAAAATCCCTGCACAATGCAGGAAATTGTGTAAACCCTGATGCCGGCCTGAGAAGCAACCGGCAAATCAAATTCAGAATGCTCCCTGATTGAGCATCACCCATAAAAATGGCACATCCTAAACGGAAGATTTCCAAAACCCGCCGCGACAAAAGAAGGACTCACCACAAGTGTGTTGAGAAAACCATCAGCATCTGTCAGACTACCCAGGAAGCGCACCTGCGCCACCGCGCATACGTGGTAGACGGCAACCTGATGCTGCACGGCAATGTAGTTATTGAGAATTACAGGCCGGTAGCCACCGCCTAAAGCCCCCGGACGGCACAAAATAAGTCCGTGGGGTATTCTTCCGGAATTCACCGGGTTTGGTATTTGGCAAACCCGGTGGCTTCTTTATTCATTCTCTAACCATTGATAAGCTTTCCCTACTGAATGATAGTTGCATTAGATGCAATGGGCGGTGATTTCGCCCCTCAGGCAGCCATCGACGGTGCCCTTTTGGCCTTGTCGCAACAGCCCGGGAACGTGCATGTTGAGCTTGTGGGAGATAAAGCCGTTATTGAGGCTCACCTGGCAGGTAAAGACCTCAGCGGACGCCGGCTTAGCATACACCACGCCCCGGAAGTAATTGAAATGGGCGAGCACCCCACAAGGGCGCTTACTCAAAAGCCCGATTCCAGCATTGGTATTGGCTTTAAATTGCTTGCGGCAGGTAAAATCGGCGCTTTTTGCAGCGCGGGTAATACGGGTGCTATGTTGGTAGGCGCTATGTTCAGTGTGAAAACCATTCCGGGTATTCTGCGTCCTGCTATTGCCGGCTTTGTGCCGAAAATAAGCGGGGGGTACGGCGTTATAATTGACGCAGGTGCAAATACCGAATGCAAGGCTGAAATTTTGCAGCAGTTTGCCGAAATGGGCAGCCTGTATGCAAAGCACGTTTTGCATATTCAGAATCCTAAAGTGGCTTTGCTCAACGTAGGCGAAGAAGAGAAAAAGGGAACAGCGGTTTTACAGGCTACGTACCAGCTGCTTAAGAACGATCCCAAAATTAATTTTGTCGGCAATATTGAAGGCCGCGACATTTTTCACGACAAGGCCGACGTGGTGGTTACCGATGGTTTCACCGGTAACGTGGTTCTGAAGCTGTCTGAATCTGTTTATGAAATAATGGCGGCTACCGGCATAGAGCCCGGGCCTTTTTTCAGCAGGCTGAATTATGAAACAGTTGGCGGAAGCCCTATAATAGGCGTAAACGGCAACGTGATTATTGGCCACGGCGTAAGCACGCCGACAGCCATAGCAGCCATGATAGACCAGGCTGTTAAAATGATTGATTCCGATATCAACGAAAAAATAAAACAGGGTTTAGGCGTTACCGCTGCCCCTGATCTAAACTAATATTTATGAGCAACAGCCCTTCAGGCTTGCCGCGTATTGCCGCGACTATTACAGGCGTTGGCGGATACGTGCCCGACTACGTGCTTACCAATGCCGAGTTGGAAACAATGGTTGATACCAACGATGAGTGGATTGTATCCCGTACCGGTATTAAAGAGCGTCGGATTCTTAAAGCTGATGGCGTGGGAACCTCTTTTTTAGGTGTAAAAGCTATAAAAGAGCTGCTTGAAAAAACCAATACCAACCCGCTGGATGTTGACCTGCTCATTTGCTCAACAACCACCCCCGATTTTATTTTCCCGGCCACAGCCAACCTCATAAGCACTGAATGCGGCATGAAAAACGCTTTTGGCTATGATTTATCGGCTGCCTGCTCCGGCTTTCTTTTCGGGCTTACAACAGGCGCGCAATTTATAGAATCAGGCCGGTATAAGAAGGTAATTGTACTCGGCGCCGATAAAATGAGCGCCATTGTTAATTACCACGACCGTACCACCTGTATTATTTTCGGCGACGGAGCGGCGGCAGTAATGCTTGAACCGGGCGAAGCTGAATACGGAATACAGGATTACATTATGAAATCAGACGGTGCCGGCGCACCTTACCTGAACATGAAAGCAGGCGGCAGCGTGAAGCCTGCCAGCCATGAAACTGTTGATAATCACGAACATACCGTTTACCAGGAAGGCACAACGGTGTTTAAATTCGCGGTAACCAATATGGCCGATGTAGCGGCTGAGCTCATGGAGCGCAACAAGCTCACAGGTTCTGATGTAGACTGGCTGGTGCCCCACCAGGCTAACAAGCGTATTATAGATGCCACAGCAAAC
>JAZKBN010000025.1:27300-63824 GCA_040388605.1 Bacteroidota bacterium
GCATGGGCCTTGGCTCAGAAAAGGTAATGATGAACATCTGGAAATATGGCAACACTACCAATGCCACCATTCCCCTTTGCCTCTGGGATTATGAGAAACAGCTTAAAAAAGGCGACAAGCTGGTGCTTGCAGCTTTCGGAGGCGGCTTTACCTGGGGCTCAATGTACCTGCGCTGGGCATACTGATTTTTTTATCGGCAGCTTCATTCAAACATTAAACAAGCTATATTGCGGCCCCGTTCACGGGGCCGTGCTTTGTTATGCCGAATAGCGGCGGGCATAGCCGGTTTAAAAGAATATGCTTATATCCGGTAAAACGGTTAAGCCCTCGGGCTTAAAACCGTGATCCGGGTTCTTATTGGCAGGAACTGAATATTACTGTACAGCATAATCAGGTTGAACGGTCTTTTGATTGTTGCCGGCTATTATGCAATTTTGGCCCGCTTATAAAACTTTCGGGCTGTTACTAAGAATTTACCTCGTTAATACCGGGTATTTATTTACCTGATCACAAACCAATTACAATAACGCTACCCCTTATAAATGGCAACCACTGCTGATTTTAAAACCGGCCTTTGCCTGGAATATAACAATGACCTTTATACCATTGTTGATTTTCAGCACGTAAAGCCCGGCAAAGGCGGCGCCTTTGTGCGCACCAAGCTTAAAAGCCTCACCAACGGAAAAGTGATTGAAAACACTTTTAACGCAGGTGTTAAAGTTGAAACTGCCCGTATAGAAAAACGCCCGCACCAATACCTGTATATGGATGATATGGGCTATAATTTCATGGATACCAATACCTTTGAGCAGGTTAGCATTTCTGAAAAGCTGATTGAAGGCGCCGATCTCATGAAAGAAGGACAGTTGGTAGACATTTATTACCATGCCGAAACCGAAAGGGCATTAAGCGCTGAGCTACCTCCCTTTGTTGAGCTCATGATAACATATACTGAGCCGGGTGTTCGCGGCGATACTGCTACCAATGCCAGCAAAAAGGCAACCCTTGAAACCGGTGCAATTATTAATGTTCCTCTTTTTGTAGAGCAGGATATTAAAATTAAAGTTGACACCCGTGACCACAGCTATGTGGAACGCGTAAAATAGTTTCAGGCCCCAAGATATAGACTGAATATTTAAGGCAAGCCCATTGTGGCAGCTGCCGTTTGAAACTTCCGGGTATCAGAAAAAATATAAGGGCAGCTAAAAGTGCCTAAAAAATACAGAACCATGAAAACCAACGAAATACAGGAGCTTATAGACCTGATTGCGAAATCAGGATTGGCCGAGGTAAATATTGAAACCGGCGACCTGAAACTGAGCATCAAGAAAACTGCTGATCAGCCTGCTCCTGCTGCAGTTCATTATTCATCGCCTGCACCTGCAGCGCCCGCGGCTCCTGCCCCGGCAGCTCCTGCTGCGGCCCCTGCTGCTGCGCCTGCCCCGGCTGCTGCTGCTCCCGCCGCACCTGCTGCCCCGGCTGCAGCCAATTACCAGGTTATCCGCAGCCCTATGATAGGTACTTTCTACCGTTCATCGAGCCCTGATAAGCCTTCAATAGTATCGGTTGGCGACGAGGTGAAGCCCGGCAGCCCTATCTGCATTATTGAAGCCATGAAGCTTTTCAATGAAATAGAGTCTGACATTACAGGCCGCATTGTAAAAGTATTGGTTGAAAACGCAACCCCGGTTGAGTACGACCAGCCTTTATTCCACGTAGAGGCCCTTTAATTCCCTGCCTGCTTCCGGCACCCTGAATTTCACACCATTCTTACGAACCTGAATCGCCGGGCCTCTGTTGGGGCCTGAGCCTGTCACTATGTTCAAAAAAATCCTGATTGCCAACCGGGGCGAAATTGCTTTGCGCATTATTCGCACCTGCCGGGAAATGGGCATACAGACCGTAGCCGTTTACTCCACCGCCGACAAGGACAGCCTGCACGTTCGCTTTGCCGACGAAGCGGTTTGCCTTGGTCCGCCGCCCAGCAAGCTGAGCTACCTGAATATACCCAGCATTATTGCAGCCGCTGAAATTACAAATGCCGATGCCATTCACCCCGGCTACGGCTTCCTGTCGGAAAATGCCGAGTTCAGCAAGGTATGCCAGGACTATAATATAAAGTTCATTGGCGCCTCGCCCGATATGATTAACGCCATGGGCGACAAGGCAAGCGCCAAGGCAACCATGAAAAAAGCCGGCGTTCCCACCATTCCGGGTTCTGAAGGCTTGCTCGAAAGCATAAAGGAAGGCATTAAAATAGCCAACAAAATAAAGTACCCTGTAATTCTGAAAGCAACTGCCGGCGGCGGCGGTCGCGGTATGCGCATTGTGCGTAACGATTCGGAATTCGAAAAAGCCTGGAACGATGCAAGGCAGGAAGCCGGTAACGCTTTCGGTAACGATGGCCTCTACCTTGAGAAATACGTAGAAGACCCGCGCCACATCGAGATACAGATTGTGGGCGACAGCAAAGGGAAAGTATGCCACCTCAGCGAGCGTGATTGCAGCATACAGCGCCGTCACCAAAAGCTGGTTGAAGAAAGCCCTTCGCCCATTATTACTGAATCTTTGCGTAAGAAAATGGGAGATGCTGCTATTAAAGGCGCAAAATCTATTCGTTACGAAGGAGCCGGTACGGTGGAATTCCTGGTAGATAAGCACGGCGATTTCTACTTCATGGAAATGAATACCCGTATACAGGTAGAGCACCCTGTAACTGAAGAGGTTACAGATTATGACCTGATTAAGGAGCAAATAAAAGTGGCTGCCGGTATTCCTATCAGCGGTCGCAATTATACGCCCCGCCTGCATGCCATTGAATGCCGCATTAATGCCGAAGATCCTTCTAATGGTTTCCGTCCGTCACCGGGCAAGATCACTGATTTTCACCTGCCCGGCGGCCATGGTGTACGCGTAGACACACACGTTTACAACGGTTACACCATTCCCCCGAATTACGACAGCATGATTGCCAAGCTGATTGTAAGCGCGCAAACCCGCGAGGAGGCATTGGTACGTATGAAACGCGCCCTAATGGAATTTGTAATTGAAGGTGTAAAAACCACCATTCCGTTCCACATTAAGCTCATGGACGACGAGATTTTCAAAAGCGGTAAGTTCACCACCGCCTTCATGGATACTTTCGATTTGACGAAGCTTTAGTATTACCTTTCCTGTATACAGCTTTCTGAATACTTTTGAATTGGGGTTTGTATACAGGTAATAATTCATAAAATAAAGCTCATTATAATGGCACAGGGATAATCCCCGTGCCATTTTTACATATTCAGACAGCGGGAATTTTATGATTCCGCATTGCACAAAGGTTTAGTATTATGATGATAGGAGGACGTAATGTAGGTACCATACTGGGTGCGCCGTTTCAAATGAGGCACTACCGTGCTTTTTTTGGCATGCCCGGCCTTTACGGCGATTTTATGCACAACCTGCGCAGGTACCTGCTGGCATCAGGCCCTTACCCCTACAGCCCCGTTTTAAAAACGCTCGCCGGTAAAATTCAGCCTACCCTGTTTTCGCACCATGATTTACTTACGGTAAATGAAATTTTCGCCCGTCGCGATTATGAAACTTTCCCGGAAACCAAGGTTGTGGTTGACTTTGGTTCTAACATAGGCATAAGCGCTCTTTATTTCTTAACGCATAGCCCTAAGAGCTTTGTGTACCTTTTTGAGCCCCTGCCGCGAAACATCGGCCGTTTAAAAGCCAACCTGAAAGGCTTTGAAAGCCGTTATAAGCTTTATGAAAAAGCCATAAGCACCGAAGCCGGCATAGTGGACTTCGGCGTGGAGGATACCGGGCGATATGGCGGCATAGGTGTTCAGACAGGCGAAAGCCTGAAAGTGGAAGCCCTTGATATTAACGTGGTTCTTGGCGACATACTGGCTAAGGAAGGCCATATAGATATACTAAAAATGGACGTGGAAGGTCTTGAAACCAAGCTCCTGCTGGCCATTAAGCCTGAATTCCTGGAAAAAATCGGGAATATTTATATGGAAGATAAGCTTACCAAGCCTTTCTATCCTAAGCTCTTTATTGCACGCCAATACGGTACGGTTTGCCAGTTGATAAACAAAGGTTTGTAGAGATGCATGTTTCTCGTCGAATTAAAAAGGGGCTGCGGCCCCTTATTAATTCGACAACTATTAAACTGTTGCATGATCTAAAATATTATTGGGTTGAATTTGCGTTTATTCCTGATAAAATTATGTATTAGGCCAGATAAATAATATATTTACGCCTTGGCTTCCTTTTTAGTTGGGTGTTGTTTTTTTACCAATAAGGAGCAAAGCTCATTAATTACTTTCACCGTGCAATTCTTTAATCAAAACACAGAAAATTAAACCATCAATGAAAAAACATATACAGTATTTGTTATTAAATGCCTGCTGTTTAATGCTTTGCAGTTTTGCTTCTAACGCACAATCAGCAATGGCCGCAAAAAACGCAGGCAGGCCTTTTAAAAATGCTAAGACACATGAGGTTTTAGTCAAAGCGCTCGCCCCAAATTCCGGATTGCCGGAAACTGCGAAGCAATCAATTAGAGCCTATTTAGCAAAACCTGTTTACGTGCCCGGAAAGCGCAGCATAAACAGCACCGCATCACTTTTTAAGCCTGATTCTGCGTATGAAGATGCTTGGGGCAATGGTTGGTTCCCCGTGGCAGGCCATGTTTACACCTATAATTTACAAGGTTATGAAACAAGTCATGTTACATATGAACCTGATTTCATTCAGGCCCAATCTATGGTGAAGACCAATTATGATACCGGTGGAAGGGTACTGTCTACAACCAATTATATGATTAATATGGCTACTAATTCTTTGGAGCCTTACAGCCTTGATAGTGCAAGGTTTGACCAATTTGGCAACCCTGCTTACCAAGGCAGCTTTGGTTGGAATAACGGAGCTTGGGAAAACCAGTTTGAATTTGATATTGTAACAACTTATGATGCGCAAAACAGGATTCAGAGCTTTGTTGAATCTGCAAATTTCGGAGGCCTTTCATTAACCTTATCATTTGATTTCAGGGGATATAATGCCGATGGATCGCCCATGCAAGCCCTTAATATCATGGACTTTGCAGGTTTCATTCGAGATTCAACCCTGCTTACATTCCACTCATGGCATTCATGGTTTAATCCGGAATACACTAAATCTACCCTTGACTCCCAAACCACTCAGGTTTATCGCTCCGGTGATTGGGTAGACAGCAGCCGCGATTCATATACCTACAGTGCCAACGAGAGCACAATACAGACCAACTATTTAAGCATGCCTGCAGGAGGCTTGCTACAGCCTGTAACGCAATACACGAATCTTATAGATTCGCATGGCAATGCCACGTTTGATGCCTATGATTCATTATATAACAACGGTACCATTCGCGTTAACCTGAGCCATAACGAATATGTAAACCGTTATAATGCAATGGATGCTCTTGCACAGGTTATTACCCTCAGGGATAATTTTGGCTCGCTGGACAGTACAGACAGGATGACTTACACGCATTTCAGCGATGTTGAATCAGTTAAACCTTCCCTTGCTTCAGGTATAAATGCATACCCAAACCCGTTCAACAATTCATTTACAGTTTCAGATTTTAACACACAGGCATTTACTTCGTGGCAATTATCTGACCTGGGCGGAAGAATTGTATCGGAAGGCAGCAAAGGAGCTTTAGTGGGGAGCATTACCGTGCCTGCTGCCGGTTTGAGCAGGGGTATGTACCTGCTTAGCGTTAGTAACGGAAATAAGGTGCTAAAAACCATTAAGCTCGTTAAAACTGAAAGCAATTAACATGTGAATGTTTAATGCAAATGAACTGTTTGGAAAGGGGCTTCGGCCCCTTTTTTTTTTAATGTATCAAGGGTTTTCATACTTACAATCCAAGGTTTTTTATTTTGTTAAATACAGGTATGGTTTATATATCTGCTATTATGTATTCGTTAAGCCAAATTAAATACTGCAATTAATAAAACTTTCGAACGGTTGTGTGTTACCTGGTTATGCATTGCTGTACAATGCATTGATTTATTTTTATTTTTTTTCCGGTTGGCAGTAGGGGTATGCCCCGGGGTTTAATGTCATAGATGTGTAAGCAGTTCAGCAGGAGGGTAAATACAGGATTAATTAATTTCAACCTGCTTTATGCTCTTAGTAGTTTGGTTTACCGGGCTAATAGGAATTGCCGAATTATGCCGGGAATAACCTTAAAAATCCGCTCGACCAAATTGCCGGCCATATCTGTTATTCAGGAAATACATTTGCCTTCCGTTTTCAGGTATTGCCTTATTGCTTACCGAAATCTGTACCACTAAAACAAATAATCAACATTCAATTATCTAACAACATTACATGAACAAGTTCCAATTAAAACTCAGCACATTTTTACTTTCAGCTTTATTGTTAATGCAATTCAACGGCATTGCTCAAACAGCAACTAAGTCTGTATTAAGCAGCAACGCAATGAGTGCCGCAGTCGGAAAAGCCTATGCAAAGGCAGCATCTGCCGGCTCAGGTTTACCGGTTAATGTACGTGCAAAAATAGCTTCACTGGCGAAAATGTCGGTCGGCAATGCGGGTAATGGCAGGGCAAAATCGGTGTTGGCTGCATCAACAGATACGGTTTATGAAGATTCATGGTCAGGTGATTGGGCCCCCGCAAATGCCCATGTGTTTTACCACAACAGCATGGAATTAGAATCGGAGCATGTAATTTATTCGCCGGATTTTTCACAGGCAAACGAAAAATCAACTACGAGCTACGATGCTGCCGGCCGTGTAACTTCAGTAGTTGAATACCTTTGGGATTTCGGACAGTCGGCATTCAGGCCGGCAAGTAAAGATACCACTGCTTACGATTCATTCGGAAACAAAACTTATGAGGCCATTTACTCTTATGACGGCCTAACATGGACCCCGTTCTTCGAAAACACGATTACCAATACCTATAATGCACAAGGTAACATTCAGCAAATTGTGCAGAATGCGAATACAGGTTTCGGAATTAATATAATTAATACATTTAACGTAAAAGAATACGGCACCGATGGCAGGGTTATGAAAATGCAGGTATTATCTGATTTCGGCGGTATGTTCCTGGATTCTTCTATGGTAAAATTCAGCTCCTGGCATAATTGGGTAAACCCTTTGCCTGATTTCTCGCAGCCCGATACAATAATTACGCAAACTTACTTCATGGGCAGCTGGTTCGATATTCAAAAAGATAAGTATGAGTACGGTTCAAACGAAAGCGTAACCGAAACTACCTACGAATTAAATGATTCCCGCGAGATGGCCGCAAATTGGCAATCTGTTACTGAATACGATGCGCTGGGCAATGTTACACTTAGCCGCGAAGATTCAATTCATGCCGACGGAAGCCGTTTATTAATTGCCCATGAAGAACATGTAAACCGCTACAATGCTGAAAACAAATTGTATCAAACTGTAATTCTTCGCGAATTCCCCGGCGGCGCCCCGCTTGACAGTGTACAACGTTTCACTTACGGAAAGCCCGAAGAATTAACAGCAATTACTCCGCATGAATTACAGGGGCAGGTAAAAGCTTTCCCTAACCCGTTTAACGACAAGCTTGAAATAGCCTTACCGGCAGGATACTATGAAGCAGATTATTCTGTTTCTGACTTAAGCGGCAGAATAATAACGAACGGCAAACTGGCTGCAAGCGGGAATTCAGTTACCCTGAATACCGAGCTGTTGAATGCAGGCTTTTACATGCTGAGCATAAAAACCGGCAATAAAGCAACGCAGGTAATTAAGGTGAGCAAAGCAGGCTAATACGTCGGTCATTAAATGAATTAGTGCATTTTTTTAATACGGCCAATTCAATGAACAGGGCATGCAGTCAGGGAAACCGACTGCATGCCTTTGTTTTTCTATTTTGTATAAACCATGATGGCCGGCGATGCGAGGCATTCTGCTTAGTGTTTTAAGCCCTGATAACTTTTACCACATGCATTTTCCGGCACAAAATTTATTCGTAGTTTAGCGTAAGGTGTATTTGGCTGCCGAAACCGGCTGTTAATAAAGTAAATATTATAGCAATGAATAAATTATTACAGAAATTAATTCTCCTGTTGCTGTTGCCTGTAACTATGTTTCATGGCCTGGCTGCTGCACAAACTGCAGGGAAGAAAATGCAACAGGCTGAGGTGAAAGTTTTGGTGTCGGAAACCCCGAAAACAAAGGTTTATAAATCTGCCAGGCGTGTTACAGCCAATGCTTCAGATACCATGTATGAAGATAATTGGAGTTCGGCAGGTTGGAAACCCGTGTATGTGCATTATTATTCGAACGTTTTAAACGGCCTGCAACGCACCCGTTTGCATTTAATGCGATACGCAGACAGCGCTCAACCTTATTATAAGCACATTGCTGTTTATGACGATGCCGGCCGCATGATTTCAGGAACGCATTACAAGCGCGATGCCGGAATAAGTGAATTTTATGCCAACGCAAAAGACAGCGCCCAATTCGACAGTCACGGGAATTATACTTTTAAAGGCACTTATTCCAAGCCCGCATCACCCGGGTTTATAAATTGGGAAACGCATACTTATTTAAACACCTACAATGCTTCGGGCTATTTAATTCAAACAATTGAAAACGCTGAATCGCCCGGCAGCAGCAGGAATTTAACAAAGGTTTACAGTTTGCATAACCCGGCCAACGGCGCTCCCGGCCGAATGCTTACCCTTATTAATAATCCGGCGACTGATTCATCAAGAACCGAATTTCTTTCCTGGCATCGTTGGGTGAATTCAATTAATGATTACCGCACGCAGCCTGATTCTGTAGCATACCAAATTTATCAGCGCGGCGCCTGGTCAGATACCTTGCGAGAATTATATACGTTCACGCAAAACGGGGGGGCTAATGAAAACGTTGCTAAAACAAGTGTAAAATTCAGGCAGGCAGGCTCAGATCATTATGTTCAGTCTGCTGACTACAATGCGCTGGGCAATCTTTTGCTTGAGAAGAAAGACAATATTCTGCCCGGTAACAATTTCAGCCTTGTTTGGAAAAAGGACTACCAAAACCGCTATACACCAGATGATAAGCTGTTGCAAACAATAATGACTTATACCTCGACTACTGTATCGCCTTCCGACAGCGCGGTTCGGTACTCTTATTTCCGTACAACTGATGTTGCAGGTACAGCATTGAAAGCAGCTGATTTGAATGTGGTCGCTTATCCTAATCCGTTCAGGGAATTAGTTACTTTGTCTTTTACCGGCTCTTCCATGTTTACCGAATATAACATTACAGATATAAGCAGCAGGGCAGTAAAGTCAGGCAGGTTGGTAAAACAGGGGGCGAAAGCAGAGATCTCCGCATCGGATTTAAACCCCGGAATTTATATCCTGACTTTAACCGGCCCGAACAATTCTTCACGCACTATCAAAATCTGCAAGTCATACTAAGCAATACCTTCCTAAGTATATGGGGCGCGGCACCGGAATTCCTTCCTTGCCTGCCCCTTATTTTTTAATACCTTTGCCGTATCGCCCTTTGAGGGAAAAACGGCTTTAAAAGAGTCGTTTATGCCTCTTTTGGCCTTGTAAACGCATATTACCTTATTTTATCCTTATTTCTCATGCGCGACGAAAGCAGGGAATTCCTTGTTCGATACCTGAATAATGCAAGCCCTACCGGCTTTGAAAGCAGCGGGCAGCAACTTTGGCTCGAATACCTGAAGCCATATATTGATACTTATATAACCGATACCTATGGCACCGTTGTAGGTGTTATTAACCCCGATGCCAAATACAAGGTGGTTATTGAGGCCCATGCCGATGAAATTGCCTGGTTCGTAAACTACATTTCAGACGACGGCTACCTTTACCTGCGCCGTAACGGCGGCTCCGATGCCCTTATTGCCCCCAGCAAGCGTGTAAACATCCAAACCGAAAAAGGCCCTGTAAAAGGTATATTCGGCTGGCCGGCTATACATGTGCGCAACATAGAAAAAGAGGAAGCGCCTAATATGAAGACCATCTTCATAGATATTGGCGCAACCAATAAGCAGGAAGTGCTTGACATGGGTGTGCACGTAGGCTCTGTTGCCGTTTTCGACGACGAGTTTATGGAGCTGAATAACAAGTTTTTCACCGGCCGTGCGCTTGATAACCGCATGGGCGGCTTTATGATAGCCGAAGTGGCCCGCCTGCTGAAAGAAAACAATACCATGCCTGATTTCTGCCTGTATATCGTGAATTCGGTACAGGAAGAAATTGGCCTGCGCGGCGCAGAAATGATTGCCAACCGCCTGAAACCCGATGTGGCCATTGTTACCGATGTTTGCCATGATACCACCAGCCCCATGTACAAGAAGCAGGAGCAGGGAGATCAGCGTTGCGGCCTCGGCCCCGTGCTTACCTACGGACCGGCTGTGCAAAACAACCTCCTGAACATGATTATAGGGGTGGCTAAAGACAACAGCATTCCTTTCCAGCGCGCCAGCGCCTACCGAGCCACCGGTACAGATACTGATGCCTTTGCTTATGCCGCCGGCGGTGTTGCATCAGCGCTTATTTCATTGCCTTTGAAGTATATGCATACTACGGTTGAGACTGTAAATAAGGAAGACGTACAATCGGTAATTAAGCTGATTTATGAAACCCTGTTACAATTGCAGCCGGGTCATGATTTCAGGTATATAAAATAATTACCTGCATTTTAATTGCATAATTACCCGGCTTATTAAGCCGGGTAATTATGCAATACTGATTTATATAAATCCATATTAATACACATAGCTGTAATGGCAAGAGTTATAATTAAATCTACCACCGTATTGGGCGTAATGCACAACGGGGAAGTATGGCTTGGCGCCGACGGGCAGGCAACCATGAATAACACCGTTGCAAAATCTAACGTAAAGAAAATACGTAAGCTGATGGGTGGTAAAATTGTAGCCGGTTTTGCCGGCAGCACCGCCGATGCCTTTACCCTCATAGAGCGTTTCGAGGACAAGCTGAACCTCTACCGCGGTAATATGAAGCGTGCCGCCATAGAGCTTGCCAAAGACTGGCGCACCGATCGCTACCTCCGCAAGCTTGAATCTATGCTTGTTGTAGGCGATGCCGAAGAGCTGCTTATTATCAGCGGTACCGGAGATGTGCTGGAGCCCGATAACGGCATTGCGGCCATCGGCAGCGGCAGCATGTATGCACAAAGCGCGGCTTTGGCCCTTAAAAAGCACGCCCCCCACCTTACTGCCGAGCAAATTGTACGCGAAAGCCTGAACATAGCAGCTGACATCTGCGTATTTACCAACCATAACCTTGTAATTGAAAAAGCAGGCGAATGAGCAAGGCGCATAATTCAGGTACGGGAGATGAATCGGGTCATGCAGCGGTGCATCGCATTGCGGTAATAGGTGCGGGCAGCTGGGCTACGGCCATCATTAAAATTCTCTGCGAAAAGCAGGTACACATTAATTGGTGGATGCGTAAAGCCGAAGATGTGGAGCATGTTAAAACCCTGCATCACAACCCCCGCTATCTCACCGATATAGAAATTGATCCGCGTAAGGTAAAGCCTACCGATGATCTTATTAAAGCGCTGCATGGCGCCGATACAGTAATTCTTGCCGTACCTTCCGCCTTCCTTGTACCCAGCTTATCAGGAGCAACAAGCGGGGACTTTACAGGCAAAACTGTAATATCGGCCATTAAAGGCATGGTGCCTGGCGAGAATATACCGGTTACAGATTACCTGGAGCAGAGCTATGGGGTGCAGCCCAACAAAATGGCTGTAATAGCCGGCCCCTGCCATGCCGAGGAAATTGCCCTTGAACGCCTGAGCTACCTCACCATCTGCGGTACCGATTTGGAAACCGCAGAAGCATTCGCCGCCCAAATGCGCTGCCGATACGTAAAGGCAGGCACCAACGATGATTTGTACGGAGTAGAGTTTTACTCGGTAATGAAAAATATAGTAGCCATGGCCTGCGGCATCTGCCACGGACTCAATTACGGCGATAATTTCCAGGCAGTGTTGGTAGCCAATGCCATACGCGAGATTAAGCGTTTCGTTGATGCAGCCTACCCCCGCCACCGTGATTTGAACCACAGCGCCTATATGGGCGATTTATTGGTTACCGCCTACTCGCTCTTCAGCCGAAACCGTACATTCGGCAACCTTATTGGCAGGGGCTACAGCGTAACCGCCGCCCAGGCCGAAATGAACATGATTGCCGAAGGCTATTATGCCGTTCGCAGTATTCATGACATCAACAGCAGGCACCATGTGCACATGCCCATTGTGCAGGCCGTCTACAGCATTTTGTACGAAAAAGTATCGGCAAGGCAGGAGATTGAAAAGCTCAGGGATTTACTTGCATAGTAAAAATACCCTCTTGCCTTCGGCCAGGCCCTGAACATACATTTACATTAACGCATGCCCGATTCCCGCGAAACGCAGCTTTCAGTAATTATCCCCATTTTTAACGAGGAAGCTAACCTCGGTTTGCTGTATGAGCGCGTGCTTTCGGCTGTTGCGCCGCTTTCCCTCAATTTCGAGCTCATATTTATTAACGACGGCAGCCGGGATCGCAGCCTTGTGCTCATACAGGCGCTTGCAGCAACAGATTCAAGGGTAAAGTTTATCAGCTTCAGCCGCAATTTCGGGCACCAGATTGCCGTAAGCGCAGGCCTTGATGCCGCAAAAGGCGAAGCCATAGTAATTATTGATGCTGATTTACAGGACCCTCCTGAGCTGATTGTTGACCTGTACCGGAAAATGCAGGAAGGCTACGAGGTGGTTTATGCCCGCCGAAGGCGCAGGCAGGGCGAGAGCTTTATGAAATTGCTCACAGCCAAGGCATTCTACCGCATTTTGCGCAGCATTACATCGGTTGAAATACCCGTTGATACCGGCGATTTCAGGATAATGCACCGCAAGGTGGCCGAGGTTTTACGCCGTATGCCCGAGCAGCAAAAGTTCCTGCGCGGCCAAATCAGCTGGATTGGCTTCAGGCAGACATTTGTGGAGTACGATCGCCAGAGCAGGGCAGGGGGGCAAACGGGTTATACCTATTCCAAAATGCTTCGCTTCGCTATGGATGGCATTACCTCTTTTTCAGATTTTCCCCTGAAAATGGCTACGCTGATTGGGTTCGCGGTATCGGGTATAGCATTTTTGGTTTTGTTATATGCGCTGTATTCCCGCCTTATATCGCATGATTATGTGCCGGGCTGGGCTTCGCTGATTACCTGCGTGTTGTTTTTGGGTGGCATTCAGCTGCTTACAATAGGTATAATAGGCGAGTATGTGGGCAGGCTGAGCGCAAATGTTAAAAACAGGCCTTTATACGTAATTGACCTGACAAATGTTGATAAAGACGGCGCTCAGTAATCGGCAAGATCTTTCGTGGCCTTGTTGCTCACAGCCTGAAAGATTTCGGGCGAAAGTATAACAGTTCAACCGGGATTAGCGTTATATTAAGTGCCCGAATTTGACGGGAAACGCGTCAGCAAGCCGACATTGTTTTCGGAATTGAAAAGACGTGAACCTGAAACAGGAACAAGCGTATGGATTTTAAACTCGTATCTGATTACCTGCCCAACGGCGACCAGCCAACAGCCATTGCCGAATTGGTAAAAGGCCTTAATCGCGGCGACGATGCTCAGGTATTGTTGGGCGTTACCGGTTCGGGTAAAACCTTTACCGTGGCAAATGTTATTGCCCAAACCCAAAGGCCCACCTTAATACTGAGCCACAACAAAACCCTTGCGGCCCAGCTGTACGGTGAGTTCAAGCAGTTTTTTCCCGAAAACGCCGTAGAGTATTTCATCAGCTATTACGATTACTACCAGCCCGAGGCCTACATACCTTCAAGCGGCGTATATATAGAAAAGGACCTGGCCATTAACCAGGAAATTGAAAAGCTTCGCCTTGCTGCAACCAGCGCACTTGTAAGCGGACGCCGCGATGTGATTGTGGTGGCATCTGTAAGCTGCATTTACGGTATAGGCAACCCCGAAGAGTTCCGGAAGCAGGTGGTGCGCGTAGCCAAGCATGATATTATTGGCCGCAACCGCTTCCTGCATGGCTTGGTAGATATTCTCTATAGCCGCACCGAAGTGGAGTTCAAGCGTGGCACCTTCCGCGTAAAAGGTGATACGGTAGATATTTTCCCTGCTTATGCCGATTTCGCTTACCGCATTTACTTTTTCGGTGACGAAATTGAGCGCATAACCCGCATTGCCCCTGAAACCGGCGCCACCCTAGGCGAAGACCCGATGATCAGCATTTACCCCGCCAACCTCTTCGTAACAGATAAAGACGGCCTGCATACTGCCATCCGTGAAATTCAGGACGATTTGGTGCAGCAAATCAAGTTCTTTGAATTCGAGAACAGGGCTTCAGAAGCGCAACGCATACGCGAGCGCACCGAGTTCGATATGGAAATGATGCGGGAATTGGGCTATTGCAGCGGCATAGAAAACTACAGCCGTTACTTTGATCGTCGCAAGCCCGGTGCCCGACCCTTCTGCCTCATAGATTATTTTCCCGATGATTTCCTGCTCGTGGTAGACGAAAGCCATGCCACCCTGCCGCAAATTCGCGCAATGTGGGGCGGCGACAGGAGCCGCAAGGTAAACCTTGTGGATTACGGTTTCCGCCTGCCATCAGCCATGGATAACCGTCCGCTTACCTTTAACGAGTTCGAAGGCATGAACTCACAAGCCATATACGTATCTGCCACCCCCGCAGATTACGAGCTGCGCAAAGCCGAAGGCGTTGTTGTTGAGCAGATAATTCGCCCTACCGGCCTGCTCGATCCCGAGATAGAAGTGCGCCCGAGCATGAACCAGATAGATGATCTGCTCGCCGAAATAGATATAGTTATTAACCGCAAGGAACGTGTGTTGGTAACCACCCTCACCAAGCGCATGGCCGAGGAATTGAGCAGCTATTTCGACCGTATCGGCCTGAAATGCCGCTACATACACTCCGAGGTAAAAGCTCTTGACCGTGTGGAAATCCTCCGTGAGCTTCGCCTTGGTATTTTTGATGTGCTCATAGGCGTTAACCTTTTGCGTGAAGGTCTTGATTTACCTGAGGTATCTTTGGTTGCCATTATGGATGCCGACAAAGAGGGCTTTCTGCGCGACAACCGTTCGCTGATACAAACCATTGGCCGTGCCGCCCGTAACCAAAACGGCAAAGTGCTCATGTATGCCGATAAGGTAACCGACAGTATGCGCAATGCCATTGATGAAACAAGCCGCCGCCGGGCTAAGCAATTGGCTTACAATACCGAGCATGGTATTACGGCAACCACGGTTTACAAATCTGCTGAGCGCATCATGGGCCAAACCGCAGTGGCCGACAGCGGTCGCGAAACAGGTAAGGGTTACACCATGCCCGATGACCGCAGCACCAGCCTTGCTGCCGAGCCGGTGGTGGCTTATATGAGCAAAGAGCAATTGGAAAAGCTGGCCATTACCACCCAGAAAAACATGGAAAAAGCGGCTAAAGATCTCGATTTTATTGAGGCCGCCCGCCTGCGCGATGAGCTTTTCGAGATAAAGGAAATGGTAAAACGCAGGCAGAAATAACACCCGAACAGGCTTAATTGCCGAACAAAAAACAATATTGAATGACATTTATTAACAGCGCCAAGCTTGTAAAATTAGTGCTCATGCCCAGCGCCGTAAAGGGCCGCGAAGAACATCTCGACCTATCATCTCGCGTTGTTGATATTAATGAGCAGCTTGAAAATTTCCTTATCGGCAAGTTTTCGGCCCTGTTTAATAACTCGGGCGAGTTTGTGTTTTATCACCCCAATGCGCTGCATTTCAATTTTATATATTCTATTACCAAAGATTTAAAGCCCCAAAGCGGTAATGAATTAATTGCTTATTGTAACGATTGCAGCAAGTTTCTCTACGAGCAATCTCAGAACCCGCAGATTAAGGCCGGCTATTTAATGTTCTGCTTTTTTGTTGATTCTGAATCCGATGCTTTCAGTGTGGCCATAGTAAAGTTTGAAGACAGCAGCTTCTCTTTTACCGTAGACAGCGACAGCGAGATGGATATTCACAACCTCACCTTTCGTAAAGTTGTTGATTTCTCTAACCTCGATAAAGCGGTTTTAATAGAAGTAAAAGGCGAAGACACAGAGGTATTTCTCCCGCGCCAAACCCGCGCCGCCGAGGCAAAGTTCTGGAACGAGGATTTTCTTTCTGTAAAGCCCAAGCCGGTGCCCGAGGTGCTTGGCAAGGATATTATTCAAATGGCAAAGCAGTATATCACCGCCAATTCCGATTCATTGGAAAGGGTGAATGCCTTTTCTAAAAAGACCCACACTTTTATTGAGGAGCTTAAAGATTCTGACAGAGAAACCAATGCGGAGCAGTTCCTTACATCGGTGCTTGATAACGAGGACGATATTCGCGGCATTATGCAGGTAAAGGAAGATTTCGAGGAACAGCATTACGGCAAATCGTCAGGCAATGCCGTGCTCAGCTTTTCGAACAAGAGCATAAAGGAGACCAATTACCGCATTAAGATAGACGCCAACGTAGAGGTGAAGGTTACCGGCAATGCCCCCTTCAACTACGAGCAGGGCTTCGATCATGATATGGATAAAGCCTTTATAAAAATATTTTTCGACAGGATTACTTTCCTGTAAAAACCTGTTTATTGCCTTTATTGAACCCGTGTAATGTAATCGGCAGGTTTTCGCCGGCATGATATTTTGGTATGGCTTTGTTCCCTTTCACATTTGTGGAACGCAGTAAACACCATACTAAAACCAATACATTACCGCTATGAACAACGGCAAAAATAAGGATCTGAATAAGGAAGAATCGGTTGCAAAGCTCCGTGAGCTGGCAGAAGGCAAAACCTGCATGTTTTGCACCTTTACCAAGGAATATTCAATTAAAGCCCGCCCAATGACCGCCCTTAGCATTGAAGACGACGGCTCAATATGGTTTATGAGCCGTGCTGAAAGCGATAAAAACCGTGAGATTTCACTAAACCCTAAAGTGGAGCTGCTTTTCGCATTGGGGGCCGTAACCTATATTAAAGCTGAAGGCAGCGCAGAAATAAGCCGCGACCAGGCTATGATAGATAAATTATGGTCGGCATACTCGGAAGCCTGGTTCGAAAGGGGAAAGGAAGACCCTGCTGTAACGCTCATAAAAATCAAGCTGAAAGAAGGCTATTACTGGGACAGCCGACATGGCGTAGTGGTATCGGCGCTTAAAATGGTTTACAATGCCATTACCGGCCCCGGCGATGATGACGGGGTGGAAGGTAAGCTGGAGTTCAGGGGCTAAGTTTAAAAACGGATGTTAGTAAATTGCTCAAAGCAGGAAGGCGGAACGCCTTCCTGCTTTGATGCTTATATGCTGCTGCTGAATATATAGCTTCCTGTTCTTATGAGTTTTCGGTCAGTTTACAATGTAAAAGCGCGGGTTATTAAAGATACCCCGCAAATTATTTGCATGTAGCTGACCGCACGGTAGTTAGGCCTATATGGGCTGTCTGTAAAGAGTTTGTTGCTGCTGTTTGCATGAAAAGGTACCCTTGGAATAGCGGCTATGCGGGCAATTTTTATAACAAATTGGTATTCGTATGAAGGCCGGAAACTGATATTGATTCGAAATTGCCAGGCCTGAAAGGGTTGGTCCCGATTAAGTGCCAATGCATAATGCCCTAACGTTACCGGAACTTTCCCTTCCCATTCCCGGCCTGAATGCGTAAATTTGCGGTCCGGCAACCGGCCCCTACCCCATGTCCCATTTTCTTGATTCACTGAACGAGCCCCAGCGCAACGCCGTAAAGGCAACCGAAGGTCCCGTAATGATAATTGCCGGCGCAGGTTCGGGCAAAACGCGTGTGCTTACTTACCGCATTGCCCACCTCATGGAGCTCGGCGTTGAACCATATAACATACTTGCCCTCACCTTCACCAATAAAGCTGCCGCCGAAATGCGCCAGCGTATTGAAAAGGTGGTTGGTAATGATGCCCGCAACCTGTGGATGGGCACATTCCACAGCGTTTTTGCTAAAATACTGCGTTTCGAGGCCCAGCATATTGGGTACCCGAGCAATTTCACCATTTACGATACCGAGGACAGCCGTTCATTACTGCGCAGCATCATTAAAGAATTCGCCCTCGATGATAAGGTTTACAAGGTAAACGGCGTGCATGCCCGTATATCGGATGCCAAGAACAGGCTTGTAGCCCACGAGGAATACAACCTGAACCCCATTTATTACCAGGCAGATTCAGATGCCAAGCGCCCCGAGATTGGGCGTATTTATGCCGCGTATTGCCAGCGCCTGTTCCGTGCCGGCTCCATGGATTTTGATGATTTGCTCTTCAACACCAATGTGCTCTTCCGCGACCACCCGGAAGTGCTAAACAAGTACCAGCAGAAGTTCCATTACATTATGGTAGACGAATACCAGGATACCAACATATCTCAGTACCTGATAACACGGAAGCTGGCCGCAGTACGCCAGAACATAGCCGTAGTGGGAGATGATGCCCAAAGCATTTATTCTTTCAGGGGGGCAGATATACGCAACATTCTCAACTTCGAGAAAGATTACCCTGATATGCAGGTGTTCCGCCTGGAGCAGAATTACCGCAGCACGCAGGTTATAGTTGAGGCAGCCAACAACGTAATTAAAAACAATAAAGACCAGCTCAAAAAAACCGTTTGGACCGCCAATATGAGCGGTGAGCTCATAGACCTTATAAAAACCTCAACCGACAACGAGGAAGCCAAGGTTGTGGCCTCCACCATTTTCGAGGAGAAGGTGCGTGAAGGCTGGCATAACCATGAGTTCGCTATACTCTACCGAACCAATGCCCAAAGCCGTGCCCTTGAAGAAGCCCTGCGCCGCATGAATATCAGGTACCGCATTATAGGCGGCCTTTCGTTCTACCAGCGTAAAGAGATTAAAGATCTGCTTGGTTACCTGCGCTTCATAGTAAACCCCAACGATGAGGAAGCCCTTAAACGTATCATCAACATGCCCAAACGCGGCATAGGTGATACCACCATTGCCCGCATTTTTGCCACCGCCGGCGAAAACGGGGTTCCTCTTTGGGATGTGATAGGCAATATAAACGCCATACTCACAGGCCGCAGCGCAACAGCCATCAGCGGCTTTGCAGCCCTGATACGCAGCTTTATGGTGGCCGCACAGGAAAAGGATGCCTTTACACTTGCTTCGCAGGTGGCTAAGGAAACGGGCCTGTTGCGTGAGCTTTATGAAGACAAAACCCCCGAAGGCCTCAGCCGATACGAAAACGTACAGGAGCTTTTAAACGCCATTAAAGAGTTCACCGACAATCCCGAGCAGGAAGACAAAGCCGTAGGCGCATTCCTGCAAAGTGTTGCCCTGCTCACTGATGCCGACGCAAAAGCCGACGATAACGATACCGTTACCCTCATGACCATTCACGCTGCCAAGGGCCTTGAGTTCAAGAGCGTGTTCGTAGTGGGCCTGGAAGAAAACCTGTTCCCAAGCCAGATGATGCTTGAAAGCAGGGCAGATTTGGAGGAAGAACGCCGCCTGTTTTACGTAGCCATTACCCGTGCCGAAAAGCGCCTGCACCTCAGCTTTGCAGATTCACGTTACAGGTTTGGCTCAATTATCAATTGTGAACCCAGCCGTTTCCTGGATGAGATTGATACCAAGTATATAAACATGCCCCGCAAGCCCGATGCCCTGCGCAATATCAGGGAAGAAAGGCCGATTTCTAAGGGTACATTCCTCGATCAGTTTACGCCCCGCAAACCTGTGGCGGCATCAACGCCAAAGCCCGGCGCTACCCATGTACCCAGCCCTAACTTTGCCCCCGGCGATGTAAAAACCATGCATACCGGCGACCGCGTAGAGCACCTTAAATTCGGATTCGGGAAGATAACCGAGATGGACCTCACCGGGCCTGACCCACGCGTGAAGGTGGTGTTCGAAGGGCTTGGAGAGAAAACGCTGGTGCTGGCGTTTGCAAGGCTGATGAAGGTGGAAGGGTAAATTACTGGCCAATTATAGAAATTAATTACAGGCGGCCTGATTTAGGGCCGCTTGATTATATTTGGCCATTACATTCTTTAGTGAAAATTTTGAAAATCAGATGCCCAAAAGAACTTTACTTAAAGCATTGCTTATTTACTCTTGGTATCTTTCAATAGCGGTATTTTTAATCAGGGTAATAGTAATTTCAATTACCACAAATTTTAATGAAGTACTGCTAATCATTTTTATTTCTCTGCCTGTTATTCCAATTGTATTTCTTCTGAATGCTCTGGTTTGTCTTCTCATTTTCAAGCTATTTCGCAACATGAATGCCTTGGCTCCAATAACAGTAAGCGTTGTTGCCTATGTAATTGCTCCAATTGGTATAAACTACCTGCTAATGTATGTTGATGGAGTAAGTGATTTCGGATATGCCTATAAAGTTCTGTTTATGCCATCAAATGATATGTTAATTACTGATGTAATCCCATATTTTACCTCAGTACCTGTTACTATTTGGTACTCCGTGAAAGCCAGGCTGTTTGAAATCTAAACCATCTATTAGTAAGTATATATATAACAAGTCAGGCGACCTTTTCGGGGTCGCCTGTTTTGTTAATGCCAATCTATTATTCCAATTTACGCATGCGCCTGCGGGCTCTGCCCGTAATCGCCTCGCCAACCGAGGTCTACAGGCATCTGCACTTTTTCAGGCAGCAGGGCTATTTTGAGCACTTCGTCGGCATTTTCAACGTAGTGTATGGTCATATCTTTCAGGAGCTCGGCGCTTATTTCTTCAATATCCTTGCGGTTTTTGTTGCAGAGCACAATCTCTTTCAGGCCGGCCCGACGGGCAGCAAGAATTTTTTCCTTGATTCCGCCAACGGGCAATACTTTGCCGCGCAGGGTAATTTCGCCGGTCATGGCAAGCTTGTTCTTCACACGGCGTTGCGTAAAGGCCGATGCCAATGAAGTAAGCATGGTAATGCCTGCCGATGGCCCGTCTTTGGGCACTGCACCTGCGGGAACGTGTATGTGGATATCGTAATTATCGAATGTACGGAAATCTATACCAAGCTTATCTACGTTTGCACGCAGGTAGCTAAGGGCGGTTATAGCAGATTCTTTCATTACATCGCCAAGCTGCCCGCTGAGTGTAAGCTTGCCTTTGCCACGGCTCAGGCTTGATTCTATGAACAGAATTTCGCCGCCCACCTGTGTCCAGGCAAGGCCGATTACCACGCCGGCGCTCTCGTTCTCCTGGTACATTTCCTTATCGAAAACGGCAGCGCCGAGATATTTTTCAAGGTGCTCCGGCTTAACGGTTTTATCGTACTCTTCCTCCATAGCAATGGCCTTAGCCACCTTACGGATTACAGCGCCAATTTTACGTTCCAGGCTGCGCACGCCTGATTCGCGGGTGTAACCGTCTATCAGTTGGGCAACTGCTTTTTTATCGAAAGTAAGGTCGGCGGGCTTAAGGCCGTTTTCTTCTTTCTGCTTGGGTATAAGGTGCTTAATGGCTATCTGGGTTTTTTCTTCCAGGGTATAGCCGTTAATTTCTATTACCTCCATACGGTCGCGCAGGGCGGGGTGTATGGTATCGAGGGAGTTGCTGGTGGCTATGAAGAGCACTTTGCTCAGGTCATAATCCACCTCGAGGTAGTTATCGGCAAAGGTGCTGTTTTGCTCAGGGTCAAGCACTTCCAATAATGCAGATGAAGGGTCGCCGCGAAAATCGCTGCCTACTTTATCAATTTCATCGAGCACGAAAACGGGGTTCCCTGCGCCTACCTTTTTCAGGTTCTGAATAATACGGCCGGGCATGGCGCCTACGTAGGTACGGCGGTGTCCGCGTATTTCAGCTTCATCGTGCACACCGCCCAGGCTCATGCGAACATACTTACGCCCAAGGGCCTTGGCTATGCTCTTGCCGAGGGATGTTTTACCAACACCCGGAGGGCCATAAAGGCAAAGGATTGGGGCTTTCAGGTTATTCCGCAATTTGAGCACTGCGAGGTATTCAATAATACGGTCTTTTACTTTTTCCATGCCGTAGTGGTCGCTGTCGAGAATGCGGCGGCTGCGGGCAAGGTTGAAATTATCTTTAGTGTATTCGCCCCAGGGCAAATCACCCAGAAGCTCAACGTAGTTCAGGGCAACGCCGTATTCGGCAGCCATGGGGTTCAGGCGGGCGAGCCTGTCTATTTCCTTATGGTAATGCTTGGAAGTAACCTCGTCCCACTTTTTATCTTTACCCTTGGCTTTCAGGCGCTCAATTTCGGCTTCAGAGTTTTCACCGCCGAGCTCGTCCTGCAAAATCTTTATCTGCTGACGCAGGAAATAATCGCGCTGCTGCTGGTCTATATCAACGTGAACCTTGTTTTGGATCTCGTTTTTCAGCTCCAGCATTTGCAGGTCTTTCATCATCATGCCCAAAAGGGCAGTGGCGCGGGCCACACCATCGCTGTATTCAAGCAGGCGCTGCTTCTCTTCTACCTCGGCGTTGATATTGCTGCTGAGGAAGTGGGTTAAGAAAACAGGGCTTTCAATGTTGTCCAGCGCAATTTGCGCCTCCTGCGGAATTTCAGGATTCAGCTTTAGTATTTTAACGGCCAGCTCTTTCAAAGAAGAAACCAGGGCCTTGGTTTCGCGCTTGTTCTTGTTAGGAAAGGTATCTTCAAGCAGCTTTACCTTGGCCATCAGGTAGGGCTCTTCCTGCGTGATATGCTCTACTTCGAACTTGCGCTTGCCCTGTATAATAATGGTGGTATTCCCATCTGGCAAAACAAGCATCTTAATAATCTGGGCAACGGTGCCTACATTGTAAAGGTCGTCAAGGCCGGGCTCTTCGGCGCTGTTGCGCTGGGCCAGCACACCAATTATGCGGTTGCCCTTGTATGCCTTTTTAACCAGCTTAATGCTCTTAGACCTGCCCACGGTAATGGGTATTACCACGCCCGGAAACAAAACTGTGTTCTTAACCGGCAGCAGGGGTAATATTTCAGGGTAATCGTCTTTTCTCATGGCCTCTTCTTCCTCGGCAGAGAGCAGTGGTATAAACTCACCGGAAGATTCATCGGACAAAAGCAGTTTGCTTAATTTCGGAGAAGATGTCATGTATATACTTATATTGTCAGAACGCCGAAAGCTCAGCGCCATAATGTCAGATGGTAAAAGCGGAATACCGCGGGAACTGTGCCTTAAAGAACCAAAAGGGCCCGCAAAACAAAGATATTATTAAGGGTGCAACCGTTGTGCCGGCTGCTTACGAAGATAGCAAAATTAAACCTGATAAAGCTGCCCGTACGCCAATTATGCCTGTAATTTATTTGAGCGCAATTTAAACCCTAACAAACGGTATATAGGCTTTGTTTAACAAATTATTAGCATACGGAATTTGCCATGCTTAAACCCTGAATCGGGAGCCTGCATGGCCCGGTACAGCCCTACTAATTCGAAATTTCCCATTGGCCGGTATCTTCGCCGCGCTTCATCAGGAAGCTTAGCTTAGATTTACCCAGCTGTACATTCACAATATTCATTTGGTCTTCATGCAAATCGCAAAGAATACCGTTTTTCATGGCAAGCTTTTGGGGGGCTGGGTCGGGCAGCTCAAGGTAAATCCAGGTTACATCTGCTTCTTCTTCGTGGCCTACAAAAGTCAGGGCCGGTCCGCCCGGCTTACTTATGTTAAAAGTGCGGGCAAGGTATGCCTGCATTACTTTGTTCCCGGCATCTTTTTCAAGCCGATAATCAGTGTTTTTAGAGAAGGCCTGTATGCCCTTTTCAAAATCATCTGAAAATACCCGGATGCTAATTTCCCAGCTTTTAGATTCGGCGCTGTATTTTACGGATGTAAGGGAGGTATGGAAGGGGTGCTTTGCATCTGCCATAACATTCCAACAGGGCATTAAAATGCCGAACAGGAATACAAAGCTGTAAACCCTGAAAAAGCGCATTTCCCAATATGCCGCTGAAAATGTATTACCTCCTGAATTTGTTATCACTGTCTTAATCTACCTTAGCTATATGCAAACTACGCTATTTTGTGTTTGTATGTTTATAAAAAATTATGGCTAAACAAAAACGCCCGCTTGCGGCGGGCGTTTTCAAAATCATGAAGCTTAGGATAGCTTATTTCTTAACCAGCTTCTTAACCTCCGGCTCGTTTACAGTAACAGGATAGGTTTTGCGCAATTGCTCAATCCAGGCCTTTTCCAAATAGTTTTGGTAGTCAGATATTACTAGGCCGCGGGCTTCGTCAAGTGTTTTGGCGCGGGGCTCCTCTACTGCTTTAATTTCCACGTAAAGAATACGGTCTTTGTTTTCTTTGTTTTCAATACGGAAGTCGCCGACTTTCCAGGGCAGGGCATCTAAAGTAGTGTTTTCACCTTTTTGGAACATGCCTTCAGTTACCTGGACTGTTAATGCCTCTTTGGCATTCATTACTTTTTCAAGCGCTTTATTAGTGGTATCAAGCACGTTGAAAGATACGCGTTGGTTGTCTTCTGCTTTGCCGGAAGCGGCAGGCTTGTTTTTGGCGTAGTCTTTTAAAGTAATACGCTTAAGCTCAACACCCCTGCGTACAAGGCTGTCTACAATTGCCTGAGCACGCTTCTTGCTGATGGCTGTTTTTTCCTTGGGGTCAACATGGCCTACAACTTCAATAAAGAGGCTCTTGTTGGCGCGCATCTGGTTGGCAACACCCAATATTTTGCTGCGGGTGTCCTTGGTAGGCTCAATGGCATTCTTATCGAATTTCACATCGGCAAACTTGGGCTCGTTAACGGCGAAAGGCTTGTTTTTCAACATGCCCTTTACATCGTCAAGCGTTTTTTGGTTGGCTACGTTGAATATAGTAGCATTTACGCGCTGAGACCAACGGTACTTGTCTTTGTTCTTGCTGTAAAACTCTTTCAGGCCGGTGGTGTCTTCCATGGCCTTGGTCCAAACTTTGGTATCCATAAGCTGGAACAGGAGAATGCCTTCGTGGTATTCTTTTACAAGCATGCGGTAATCTTCATACTTTTCTTCAAGGTGCTCTTCTTCGTACTTTTTCAGCTCATCGTCAACGTATGCCTTGTAGGCTGTTTCCATGAGGTAGGTGGGTGAAGTGCTGTTGCGGGCATGTTGGGTGCGCTTAACGAAGGCATAAAAATCGCCAACGGTATAAGCCTTGCTGCCGATAGTGAACATTGTCCTGGTATTGGCCTTATCTTTTTCATCGTAAGTCCAATGTCCGCTGATGAGCGATGTATCGCCTTTAGCGAAAGCGCTTTTTTGAACAGAAGGAATTTCTTTCAGGTTATTTTCCTTACGCAGGCGGGCAAGCAGGGCGGCGCTGTTTAATTCGCTGCGGCTGTCTTTGTTCACCTTTTGCTTAAGGGTGGTTTCAAGCTCAGTATAAGGGTCAAGCGGTTTCTTTTCGAGCAGCTTGATGATGTGCCAGCCGTAAGGGCTCAGAACAGGGGCCGAAAAATCGCCGGGCTTGCTGAGCTTAAAGGCTGCTTCCTCAATTACCGGGATCATCATGCCGGTACCGAACATTGGCAGTTCGCCGTCTTTTTCCTTGCTGCCGGCATCGTCAGAAAAATCTTTGCAGAGCGCGCTCCAGGCCTCGCCTTTTTGCAGGCGGGAGTAAATTTCCTGTGCTTTTTTGGCTGCGGCAAGGCTGTCTTCCTTGGGCATTTCAGGGTTTGCCTTTACCATGATGTGGGCAATTTTAACCTGGCCCTGTGAAGGACGACGATCATTCAGGCGAATAATGTGGTATCCGAAACGGGTGCGAACCGGCATAGAAACGCCGCCTTTGGGGAGCTTATATGCAGCATCTTCAAAAGGATAAACCATTTGAAGGGCTGTAAAATAACCTAAGCTGCCGCCGTTTTGCTTGGCCGAAGGGTCTTCGCTTTGGGCTTTGGCTGCATCTTCAAATTTGCGGCTGCCGTCAAGAACGTTTTTACGGATTGCCATTATTTTATTGTAAGCGGCAAGGCTGTCTTTTGGGTCGGCATCGGGGGCGCAGGAAATAAGAATGTGCGAGGCGTTAACCTCTTCTTTCATGCGCTCGTATGCTTCCTTGATCAGCTTCTCAGTAACCGATTTTTCGGTCATGTAGGGCTGGGCCAATTGCTTACGGTAAGTTTCAAGCTCCTTTTTAAAGGCAGTGGTGGTATCAAGTCCGTTTTTAACGGCATCAATAACCTTCAGCTTAAAGTTTGTATAAAGGTCAAGGTATTCGCGAACGCTTTTATCGGTGTAAGCGTCTTCAGCTTTTTCGTTGTTCTTTTTGTAAACGTAAGCGAACTCGTAAGAGGGCACTTTTACAGCGCCAAGTGTAAGAATAACTGCCCCGTTATCGGCAGATTTTCCTGTTTTGGCAGCACCTGTGGCTGCGGCAGCAGCGGGCTTTTCAGGTGTTGCTGTTTTCTTCTTTGGTTTTGTCTGCGCCCCGGCTAGGGAGGCGGTCAGGAAAGAAGCTGTTAAAAAACAGGCGACGCACGTGTTTTTGAAGGTCATGTTGTAACGCAAATGTAAATCAGGTTAAGCGGCTGGTAATTAAAAAGCGGTGCAAGTTTACGCATTTTTTGCGAAGGGCGTGCATTATTGCTGAACGTAACCTCGGGTAAGAAATTGTAAAACGTGAAGCGCTGTATTAATAATTGAAGCTGTAAGAATTTTGGAGGTTAATAAAATAGGGTATGAATGTGTAGTTTGAAATGTTCTGAGAAGAAAAGCAGTCGCGGATAACCAGGCCTTTTGGCTGCCGGCATTAAGCCGATAATTGCATGGGTAATTGCACAAAGAAAGTAGTGCCCCGGCCCACTTCGCTTTCGAACCAGATTTTGCCGCCGTGGGCGGTTACAATTTGCCGGCAAATGCTCAGGCCAAGCCCGAAGCTTTCTTCAGACGATGTGCCCATACGGCCTGCCCCGCCGGCATCCTCGAAAATGCGGCTTTTAAGCTCTTCAGGAATGCCAATGCCCCTGTCTGCTACCGATACGGTTACATTGCCAGATGCCTTGGTTACGCGCAGGTCTATTTGCCCGCCCGCCGGGCTGAATTTAATGGCATTGGTTATCAGGTTACTGAAAACCCGCCACATTTTTTCACGGTTAAGGCTCACCTGTGCCGGAATGGTTTGCAAGGTAATGCGTTGCAGCTTTTGCTCGGCCTGGTGCTTGAGCAGGTCTGTGCAGTACTGTAACAGCGAAGAAAGGTCGGCAGGTTCTTTTACAATGTGTTCATCGGCACCTTTGCCGTCATTCAGCAATTGCGATATAAGCTCTAATGAATTGTTCCCTGATTCCCGAATCATTTCAAGCAATTCCATATTTTCAGCATCGCAGTCGAGCTCGTCAATGAGCAAATCGGCTGCTGATCGAATGGCCCCTATTGGGCTGCGCAGGTCGTGTGCTACAATTTTAAGCAGTTTAGCTTTTTCAGCCCGGCTTTGCTCCAGCGATTCAAGGGTAGAGCGCAGTATGGCATTCTGGCTGCTTATTTGCCCGTTAAGTCCTGTAAGGCCTTGTACGTTTTCCCGGCTCTGGCGGTAGTACCTGTATATTAGGTAGATAATTGCAAGCGCCATACCCGACATACAAATTGTAAGCCATAGGTACCTTGATTTCTGTTCGTCTTTCAGGCGCATTTCGCCCAATTCAAAATCCTGCTCAAGGTTTTTGAACTCCGCTTTAAAGTCTGCCGATGTCAGCTTTTTTTCATTTTCATCAAGCGAATCTTTAAGATCAAGGTATTTAAGCACCATTTGGTAAGCTTCATCCTGCCTGCCTTTCAGTTCGGCAACCTTGCGCCTGATGCGGTAGTATCTAAGCTCGGCAGCTTTGTTTGGCACCTTGTCCAAGGCAACTGCCATCTGGTCTAAAACTTCACCTGCTTCATCGGTTTTGTTTTGCTTCAGGTAAACATCGGCGAGCTTTGCCATAGAATACTCGGCATCGCTTACGCCGTAATTCACTGTATGCAGGTTATAGCGAATGCTCTTATCAAGCAGGTCTTCGGCACGCAGGTATTGCTTTTTGTTTATATAGGCATCGGCCATGTTTCCATAAACTATGGCATTCGCAATGTTTAAAAAAGCCTTCTCCTTTACATAAGTAATTTTGCCTGATGCCAGTACCGAAAGTGCCCTGTTGAAATATATTAAAGCACTGTCGTTCAGGCCGGCACGGGCGTAACATATTCCTATATCATCTAAAAACTCCTGCCTGCGGCAAAAGGTAACGTAGTTTACCTCTGCTTTGGTAAATAAATCGTAAGCGCTTCGGTAAAAGCCGGCAGCTTCAACATATTTAGACTGCTTAAAGCATACAGTTGCCAGCCTGAGAAAATACTCGCCGCACGACAGCAGGTCGCTGTGGTTAATGGCCAGCTTATTGCCTGTGAAATAATACCGATAGGCTTCCGGGTATCTTTTCTGCTCAAAAAAAATATCGCCTTTATATATGTATGCCATGGCATACATAGAACGGTATTTTTTAGGGTCGGCATTATCGGGCTTTGTTTGACCTTGCATGAGGCCCAGCAGGCTGTCTACCTGGCGTGATGCTGCCGGGTAATTGCGGGTATTATAGGTAAAAAGGTTAATTTTAAAGTCGTAGCGGCGGTACCTGTCTTCAAGGCCCGGCTCAGAAATAGTTCTGAAAGAAGAATCTAAAAAGTGTAATGATTCGTCAATATACCCGGAATCTCTCAGAAGCCATGCTTTTTGCAGAATGGTATCTACCAAATCATGGTGCTCAATGTTATTATAGGTTTTTGAGCAGGAGCCGGTACCAAACAGCAGGCTTACAATTCCTAAAAAGAGGAAAATGCGAGGCTTCAAATAAATGATTGCACTGTTTGCCATTGAGCAAAGATAATCTTAAACATGAATTTTTACACTCAGGATTCTTATTGCTGTCTTTAAAAAGGTGTTTTAATTTTTATTAGCTGAATATTAAGTAATTATGATGGGCCCGTAGCCTTGGTTGCCAAATGCAGCAGGTTGCTGCCTATGAAGGCATCAACCTTTCGGAATACAAAAAAACGATTACTCCGCTCTCGGAATTCCCGTGCCCTTAATAACCGGGTACACCCTGCTCATGAAGGTTTAATATACCTTCAAGCTCCTTGGTGAGCTGCGCGCCCGGATCAGCCTTGGTTATTTTTAGTGCAAGGTCTATGGCTTTTTCGCGGTGACCGCTGCGGAGTTCAAACTCGGCGCGCCATGAATAGGTCATGAGCAGCATTTCTTTAATGCGGTCAGAATAATCATTGACTTTATAAGGTGCAAAGCGAATGGGAATATCAGGACAATCGCAGGCGCGGTAGTGCATTTTGTCTTCGTTTACCACGCGCAGCATATTGCAGGCCGGTTCATATTTCCAGCCGAAAGGCAGTTCCATTTCCTTGGTTTCCATTTCCTGCAGGGCAATTTCAGGCGCTATATAAATAGGGTGTGTTTTATAATTGCTCTCAATTATTTTGCTCATCATAACCCTGAAAGCAACTGTAAGTGCAGCGCCGTCGAATTGCCCGCCTTTTTCAAAAGGAACCAGCAGTTCCAGGAAATGCTGAATTTCAGGCTGCGCGCCTTTAAAAATACCGGGATGCTGGTTTTCAAGCTCAGTAAAATACCAGGAGCGGCGCATAAGCTCCTTGTCTATGAATATGATATCGGGCCTGTGTTTTTTTACAAACTGGTGGTACAGCGATGGTGATATAAGGTAATCCCATTGCTTAGAAATAATGATACCGTTTTTAAGGGTGTTGTTCATAACCATGAGCGTGTAATCATCTATTACATGCATGTTGCTTTGGTCTGCCTTGCCGTAATTGCTGTATGCCTCTGCAGCAGGTACAAGCAGCATAAGGCCGGCAGACAGGGCCAATGGCAGTTTGCGGGCTGCAACAAGGAATATCCAAGCTATGCCGAAGCAAAGCATGATAAAGGCGGTTAGGAAGTATGAATCAATGTCGTGAATGTCATAGTTGACAGCAAAGAAAATACAGCTCAGGGCAGTAATAAGGCTGAACAGGAAGAGCCTTACGCTGTAATTATATAATGCCGCAAAACCGGCCAGTGCACCTGCCAGGCCTATATATGCAAATTCCGGCGCAAGCATTTTAAAGAAGAGCGCCAGCTGGCGTTTGGCTACCGCGCCCCCGCTGAATGTCCAAACAGAAAATTGTTTGCCGAGCACATGGTACCAAAACCTTTCCCATGTGTTGGGATTGCCCCAGTTAACTATCGGGTTGGTATTAGCCAGAATAACAAGGAAATAATATTCAGCGGCCAATACAGTAAAAAACAATATCAGCATCAGGCCTAAGGTTTTCCATGTATCTGCTTTAAAGCCTTTGCGGGCAAAGTACAGGAATCCAATACCCGGTATCATAAATACCGTGCTCATGTGGTTGCCGAAGCTGAGCGCCAATACCAGGGCAAAAACCAGCCAATTGCTGAGGCTGTTTTTAATGTATGCCCTAAGCAGGGTTAAAACAATAAGGCTTACCATGAGCACATGCAAAGAGTAAACCTCTGTTGAAGTGCTTTGCAGCCAAAATGTACGGCTGAATGCCAGGGTAAGGCCGGCAGCAAATGCCGCCGTTGCCACACGGAAATTCAATGTAAGACCCGGCTTACCCTGCTCTGTTGTATGTTCAGTGTTTGCTGAAGCCGTACTGTTTGCATCCACTTCGGTTATTACTGGGGCATTAGCCGGCACAGCTTTCCTTGATTTCGACTGCTGCACTGTTGCTTTTGGCGGTGAAGCCTGTTGCGCAGCCTGCGTTTTTGCCTGCAATGCAGGTTTTAACAAGGCGTTGCGGTTGGCTTTTTGTTCTGCGGCCCAAAGCAGCACCAATTGCAGTGTGCGCACCATTACGCCGGCAGCTGCAGCACAAAGTATGGCCGCCATCAGGTTTGCCTGGAATGCCGGCTCCAAACCTAAGGGCAGGCATTGAAAGAAACGCCCCGCTATTATAAAAACCGGGTAGCCGGTGGCATGTGCCAGGCCAAGGGTATATTGTACAGCTGCAAGCTCACCCGAATCTATAGGCATAAGGCCGGGCGCAAGGGTACTTAAATAAACAGAAAGGCTTATTAAAAAAGCAAGCCAGGGGGCAAAGCGGGTAAATATCCGGGCAGCGGGGTTGGTTTCGGTCATAACGCTTGTAAACCTCCGGTTCACACCGGGGTTGAATTGCAGGACAAAGATGGTAAGTTTTCGCATTTTGCCCTTAATCAGGCCCGGGCTATAATTGTTTTGTGTTATTTAATCTTATGTAATCTGTAAGAAGCACTAATAGCTTACCTCTTAGTAATACCCGTTCAAGCACCTGTATTACTTCAGTATTACTAAAAAGTACAGCCAATAATATGTTTTTAAATACGCGCTGTACTTAAGCAGGGGCCGGTATATATTTGCAGCCCTTAATAAACCCAAATTAAATTCATTTATGAAATCAACAGAACTAGTATCAATGCCGGTAAGCGATCAGCAAAAGGCAAAGGAGTTTTATCTTAATATTGGCTACCAGATGATTGTAGAGCAGCCAATGAACGAAACAAGCTCATGGATACAGGTAGGCCTGCCGGGCGACAGCACTACGCTTTCATTGGTAAGCAAAGGTATAGACCCATCTACCGTACCCGGAACCTTTCATGGCCTTATGCTCATTACCGAAGACATTAATAAAGATATTGAGGACCTCCGCGCCAAAGGCATAGAAGTTACAGATGCCGATAATACGCCTTGGGGTAAATTCTGCCATTTCCGCGATCCGGATGGCAACACCTTATCTTTGCACGAAGCGCCTGCCGGCGGTTATTAATAATTGCAGCTATTAATTAGCCTGAACAATAAAATGCTCCCTGACATAAACCGGGAGCATTTTTCTTTTTTTATAAAACTGCTGCATTTTTAATTTAAGCCTCGGCAAACCGACCTTATGATATGGGCCGCATAGCGATACTGTACCGGATTTACGTTGAACGCTATGCCTTCCTGCTTTATGCAGGCGCATTTGCAGAAATCTCAGGCGGAAATTGAATTTTCCCCCGGCCGGTTTTAGCACAATTGGGTTATTTCCTCCCCAAACTTCCCCCTTAGGGGTTTTATTGTGGAATATCCCGCAAATGAAGGTCGGTTGTTTTTAAGCGTACTTAGTTCATGTACAGGCATTTGCATGCTGTGGCATTGCTTTTGAAAAACGAAGTTTATCTGCAATATAAATGCGGGTAAGTACCTATACGTTTTACATAAACAACATTACCACTATGCGAAAGTTATTTCTCTTCCTGCTTGTTATGCCGATGGCTTGGCAGGCAAGGGCACAAATTCAGTGGGCAAGCGAGGTGGAGGAAGTCAGCTCGCAATCCGATAAGTACCAATACAGCGGCAACCAAACTTTGGGCGCTCCTAATGCCATGCCACAGGGCGGGCAAAGCCCGGTAGCATGGAAACCCCAGAGCAAGGGAAAAGAGTTTGTGCGCGTAAACTATAAAACCCCGCAAAAAGTCGGAAAGATTTTTATTGTGGAAAACCACAATGCCGGCGCCGTAAACCACGTAGAAGCATTTGATCAGAAAGGTCATGTACGTTTCAGCAAGGATATACAATACCTTGAAACACCACTCGAAAAACGCGTTCTTGAAGTGGTTATTCCCGGCGGAACGCCTGATTGGAATGTATCAAGCGTGCGCATTACCCTGCACGACGGTGAATATACCCGCGGCATAGATGCCATTGGCATTTCGGCAGACTCTTCAGATTCATGGAAGCCCCAGGTTTTTACGTCGCGCGATATGCTCTTCGGCAACAAGGCCGAACGCATGAACGACAACCTGAACTCTGAATGGGATGAGCTGAACCCTATTGTTACCCCTGATGGTAATACCATGTATTTCAGCCGCCGCTTTCACCCCAAAAATGTAGGCGGAACCGATGACCATGAAGACATTTATTACAGCGAACGCGATAAAAACGGCATCTGGGGCGGCGCACGCAACTTTGGCCCGCCTTTGAATAATAAGGAACCAAACTTTGTTTGCTCGGTTAGCCCTGATGGCAACATGCTTGTATTGGGTAATATTTATGAGCCCGACGGCAGCATGAGCAACGGCGCATCATTCAGCGTAATGACCAACCAAGGCTGGAGCGCTCCTACAGAGGTACGTTTTATAAAGTACAAAAACCTGAGCGAAAGGGTTGATTACTTTATGAGCAACAGCGGTAAAATTATGCTTATCAGCGAGAAGAAAGGTAAGAACATGGATAACCGCGATATTTATATCAGTTTCCAGGTAAGCGATAACCTTTGGTCGGAACCTATGAATATGGGCGCAGGCATTAATACCGCCGCCGATGAGTATGCCATGTACCTGGCAGCGGACGAACGCACCCTTTTCTTCAGCTCGAACGGCTACCCCGGCTACGGAAAGTCAGACATTTACATGACCAAGCGCATTGGTGAAGGCTGGCGCGACTGGACCCCGCCGCGCAACCTGGGCCCGGCAGTTAATACGCCCGGCGAAGATGCTTACTTCTCAATTACTGCATCAGGTGCCGATGCTTATTTCAGCACTGCCCGCGACGGCGGCAAGAACCTGGATATTTACCGCATAAAAATGCCCACTGCCGAAGCCGGCGCTGTTGCATTGCTTCGCGGGCAGGTTATTGACCAGGAAACCAATAAGCCGCTGCCAAACAGCGCGCGTATAGCTTATGAAAACCTTGCCACCGAAGAGGAAGTGGGCGTTGCCAGAAGCAGGCCTAAAACAGGTTCATTCACCATATCATTACCTGCAGGCGTTAATTATGGCTACTATGCCGAAGCGCCGGGCTATATAGCTGTAAACGGTAACCTTGACCTGAGCAACCTGACCACTTACCAGGAAACTACCCAGAATATTTACATGGTGCCTGATAAAGTGGGCTCTATTGTAACCCTGAACAACATCTTCTTCGATTTCGACAAATATGTTCTGAAAAAAGAATCTTACCCCGAGTTGAAACGCACCGCGGCCTATTTGGAGAAAAACCCGAAAACCGAAATTGAAATTGACGGTCACACAGATAGTGTAGGAACGGCTGAGTACAACAATAAACTGAGCTATAACCGTGCTAACGCTGTTCGTGAATACCTTATCAGCCTGAAAGTTAGCCCGTCGAGGTTAACTGTTAAAGGCTTTGGTAAATCTAAACCGGCAGTTGATAACAAAACCGGCCAGGGCAGGGCGCTTAACCGCAGGGTTGAATTCACCATTATGAAACGCTAAGCACTGCTTATTTTAAGCCAGGCAACAGTTTATTGGTTTGCCGGCTTCGTTTAAAATATCGTTTCAGTAAGTTATTGCCTGCCTCGTTTTAATCGGGGCAGGCAATTTCATTTTAAGGGCTTCAGCAATATCACTAAGAAAAGCCGGTTAAACAGGTGGCGGGGTATGCGGCAATAATACTTACCTTTGCGCCTTCGTTTGCCTGCCTGCGGTAATTTATCAGGATACCGCAGGAGTGCATTAAAGCTAAGAAATAAATGCCCGAAATACCTTCAGACTCAAACACTACAGGCAGGCCTGCCGATTTTGTAAATAATAATGCCGGCGGTTCGGCACAGGCGGCATACAAGCCCGGTAACGATGAAATAGATTTACTGGCGCCATTGCTCGGCTTTTTGCGTTTCCTGTATCAAAGCAGGTGGTGGATGGCTGCAGCAACCATAATTGCAATTGCAGGCTCAATATTATATTACAAACGAACCCCGCCTGTTTTTAAATCGCGTATGACCTGCGAGTCTTCACACTTTGCCGACGGCAGGGTGATAGACCTGGTGCAGGATCTGCAGGCAATGATTGATATCGGCGACACCGTGCAGGTGAAAAAGCTTATGAACCTGCCGGTTAAAGATATTAAGCAAATTGTAAACCTGCAGGCCCTCAGCTTCGCCATGATTGAGCAGGAGAGTAAGAAAGATAAGGATGCCATACACGAATCGGTAAGCGGCACCTTCGGGGTGGAAGCCCTGGTTAAAGATTTAAAGGTGCTTCCGAAAGTCCAGTACGGCCTTATTCACTATCTCTCTGAAAATGATTTCTCTCGCAAGCGCATGGAGGCCGATACAGTAACCATTCTGAAGGTTATTAACTCTATGAAGCGGGAAGAAATACGTTACGACAGCCTGAATAAAACGTATTATAACCACATAATGGAAACCGGTAAAGGAGTGATGATGACCACTAACCCATTCCATTATGAAATTGAGCTGCAGGCATTGTATGAGCGGCGCATGGAGCTTGAAAAATCTCTCAGGCTGCATACTGAAATTCGTATAATTCAGAACTTTGCCGCAATAAAGAAACCTGTTTCACCGCGTTTGGGCTCAAGTTTGCTATCAAGCTTAGTAATACTGAACCTTTTGGCCCTTGCGCTGCGCGGTACAATAATTATTGTGCGGAAGCTTAAGCCATTGCTTACAGAGCAGCACGCGTAAGTTAGGCAAGGCCTGTCTAAAGCCTATATGAACTTTATACTTTTCAATAACCCGGAATGGGCAACAGAGCTGCTGCCTTTCACATTCACACGCCCCATTGCGGCCATACGTTGCGGAATTTTCACACTTGCAGAAAAGTGGGAAAATTATCTCGGTCATAAGGTTTCACACCAGGCCGATTTAAAATTCCGTGCTTTATACCCCTTGGTTGAGCAGGATACCAATGTGATTGTTGATGGTAATATTATTGCCACACCCGGGCTTGCATCGGTATTGCTGGTGCTGCAGCCCGGCGAGGCCCTGGTGAGCGGCAACCTGGTAATTGCTGTTTGCCATACCGGCTCTCTCAGGCACCCTGATTTAAACAGCTACGCCAAAAACTCCCGCCCTGTTGAGTACGAGGGTGGTAAAGTGGAAAGACTGCGGCATACATGCGATATTTTCGCTATGGTCGGCAACCAGATACGCGCCGATTTCAGGTGGATAAAAGATAATTTCAGGAACGGTAAAATCTCAGATCCCTATACTGTAGTTTACAACCCCGACAACGTATTTATTGAAGAGGGCGCAAAGCTTACAGCTGCAGTGCTTAACGCAACCGAAGGCCCTATTTATATAGGTAAAAATGCCGAGGTGCAGGAAGGTGCCGTTATACGCGGGCCATTTGCTTTAGGCGAAGGCTCGGTGGTAAATATGGGCGCCAAAATAAGGCAGGATACGGCTATTGGACCCTATTGCAAAGTAGGGGGCGAAATAAGTAACTCGGTATTAATGGGTTACAGCAATAAGGGGCACGATGGTTTCCTGGGCAACAGCGTGCTTGGCGAATGGTGCAACCTGGGAGCCGATACCAATACCAGCAACCTGAAAAATAATTACGATAACGTAAAGCTCTGGAGCTATTCAGAAAGAGGTTTCATAAATACCGGCCGTATTTTCTGCGGCCTCATGATGGGCGACCACAGCAAAGCCGGCATTAACAC
>JAZKBN010000026.1:0-38224 GCA_040388605.1 Bacteroidota bacterium
AAAAATTATCTTCCAAATAAATAAAAAAAGGCGCTGAATTTCTTCAGCGCCGGTTCTTAAGCCATAAGCAGCGATTTTTGAAATACAGATTAAAGCTTCGCTAACCTATTTCCTCTTATTCAGCAGCACTACATTCTCCACATGGTGGGTATGCGGAAACATATCTACAGGTTGCACTTCTGTAACTTCATACATTTCATCCATAAGGGCAACATCCCGGGCTTGTGTGGCGGGGTTGCAGCTAACATATACAATACGTTCAGCCCCTATGCGCAGCAGCGTATCCACCACATCGGCATGCATGCCGGCACGAGGAGGATCTGTTACTATTACATCCGGCCGACCATGCTCAGCTATAAAGTCATCGTTGAGCACATCTTTCATATCGCCGGCAAAGAAAGCTGTATTGTTTAAATGATTATGCCCTGCATTCAGGCGGGCATCTTCCACAGCTGCCTCAACATATTCCACCCCTATTACTTTTTTGGCTTTACGGGCAAGGAAATTGGCAATGGTGCCTGTTCCGGTATATAGATCATATACCAGCTCATGTCCGTCGAGGCCGGCCATTCTTAAAGCGATGTTATATAATGCATGCGCCTGCGCGCCATTGGTCTGGTAAAAAGATTTAGGACCGACACGAAAAATAAGCCCTTCCATTTCCTCCTCAATAAACTCACGGCCTTTCCAGCAAATTACATCCAAATCATGGAAAGTTTCATTGCCTTTATTATTTACAACGTAGTTCAGGCTCGTAATTTCCGGGAACTTTTCAGAAAGAAAGTCAAGTATGGCCGGCATTTCAATTTCATCGAACCGGTATACCTGCAGAATGACCATGATTTGCCCGGTGCCCGCTGTTCTTATAACAAGATTTCGTAAAAGCCCGGTTTGTGCCTGTAAATCATTAAATGCCAATCCCTTGCTCATTGCATAATCGCGAACCGCGAGGCGTATGCTGTTGCTTGGGTCGGGCTGTAAATAGCATTGCTTTATATCAAGCACTTTATCGAAACGCTTAGGGATATGGAAACCAAGGGCATTTCGATCAAGCTTGCCTTCGGTGCCGGTTTCGTCGGGTGTGAGCCAGCGCTTGTTGCTGAAGGTATATTCCAGCTTGTTGCGGTAAAAAGTGTCGGATGGGGCAGGTAAAATTGTGTTTATAGGCGGCAGGGTCACTTTACCTATACGTTCAAGTGCATCTTTTACCTGCTTATGCTTGAAATGTAATTGGGTTTCATAAGCCAGGTGCTGCCACTTGCAGCCACCGCAGGTTCCGAAATGGGAACAGAATGGCTGAACTCGTAAATCACTGTATTTTAAATATCGTTCAGGAATGCCTTCGGCGTAAGATTTTTTATCTGCACTTATCTTTAAATCAATAATATCGCCGGGAACAGCGCCGTCTATAAAATATACCTTATCTCCTGCCCTGCCCATGGCTTTGCCTTCAGCAGCCATTTCGGTAACTTCTATTCCTTCAATAATATCGCCTGCACCTTTAGGCCGACCACGGTGATGTCTTTTTTTCATTTTTAATAAACGGTACTGTAGATAAATTCCGGACTTGAATGATCGGAATTTTATAGCCGGAAAAACCGGATAAGGTGATTATTAATTAGGACGGGCTTCCGGAAAAGCAGTAGCAGGAAGCGCAGGAAGCACCTTGCTGCTCACTTCACCAAAGCCAATTCGCTGACCCAGCCGATTCGCATAGGCGCGAATGATAACAGTATCATGATCCTGTATGAAGCTGCGGGTGGTTCCGTCAGGCATTTTAATAGGTTTGGTGCCCCGCCAGCTGAGCTCAAGCATGCTGCCGAAGCTGCCGGGTTCAGGGCCGGAAATGGTGCCGCCTGCGCAAAGATCGCCGATACGCATGTTGCAACCGTTTACAGTATGGTGCGCCAACTGTTGCGCAGGGCTCCAATACAGGTGTTTCATATTGCTGTGACTTACCTTAACCTCAGGACCATTTTCCGGCTGAATGAAAACTTCCAGCTCCACTTCGTAATTGCACGGGCCTTGGGTTTCAAGATAAGGCAGCACTTCGGGTTCTTTTTTGTCGGCAAAAACGCGGTAAGGCTCCAGTGCCTCGCAGGTAACCACCCAGGGAGAAATGGTTGAAGCAAAATTTTTGGCAAGGAAAGGGCCTAAGGGAACATATTCCCAACTTTGGATATCCCGGGCCGACCAATCATTAAAGAGCACATAACCGAAAATGTAATCTTCGGCCTCATTGGCACCTATCGGGTTGCCCTGGCCATTTTCCCTGCCGATGATGAAGGCTGTTTCAAGCTCAAAATCGAGCATGCGTGTAGGAGAAAAGGAAGGTTTCTCCTTATCGGCCGGTTTAACCTGGCCCCAGGGGCGGCGAACCGGGGTGCCGGATATATTTATGGAAGATGCACGCCCATGATAAGCAACAGGGAGATGCAACCAATTAGGCAGCAAGGCATTATCAGGGTCGCGGAACATGCTGCCTACATTAAAGGCATGTTGGCGGCTGCTGTAAAAATCAGAATAATCGCCTATTGAAACCGGGAGGTACATGGTTGCGCTCAGCCTGTCGGTGAATGCGCTTTCTGAGAGCCCGGCGTGGTGCATTTCATTGTTTCCGGCACTTAAAAGTTCTGTTATACGGTTGCGGAATACCTTATGATATGCCTTGCCAAGGGCAATAAAGCTGTTTAAAGTACTGCTTTCGAAAACAGAAATATGCGGTTCACCGGGACCGGAAAACAGGCCTGCTAAGGACAAAACCCGCAGATCAAGTATTTTATTACCAATTGCGATGCCCGTACGCGGATGCCCGCCCGGTTCGCTGAAAATGCCGAAAGGTAAATTCTGTATGGGGAAATCGGAATTTTGGGGAACAGGTACCCAGGATTTAACTGAATCCGTTTGGTAGGTCATGGTTGTATTAATACGGCGTTGCCTGCAATATTATGAATAAATAAGCAAGGGGGCCAAAAAGTGGATTTAAAAAGGTATTAACCCAAAATATCGTGAATTCGGCATGTAGTTCGAATAAAGCCCTGTTATAGCCGATCTGAGAAACCAAATACCCCAAATGCTTATCACTAAGCATGTATCACTCAAAATAGCCCGGGCTTTATTATACCTAATACCCGGAATAGCTGTCAAGGGTTTAGCCTCCGGGGCATTTTGCCGCAAATATGGCATCAAAAACCCATGCCTAATTATTTTAAAGCATTTTCGAACATTCAGTTACAGCCGTTATATGAAATTAACAGTAAAACTGTCTCAATAAGCTTCTTTTTCATTCGGGAAATCGCGCTCTTTTACATCCTGGATGTAATGCGAAACGGCCTTGCTCATAATACTGAACAAATCAGCATACTTGCGGAGAAATCGGGGATGGAATTCGTTTGTAATGCCAAATAAGTCATGTGAAACCAATACCTGGCCGTCAGTATAAGGGCCGGCACCGATTCCGATAACCGGGATGGTAAGCTTCTCGCTAACTTTTTTTGCCAAAGAGGAAGGAATTTTCTCAAGCACAAGGGCAAAGCAGCCGCATTCCTGAAGAAGCAAAGCATCGTCTATTAACTTTTGAGCTTCAGCATCTTCCTTGGCGCGCACAGTATATGTACCGAATTTATAAATACTTTGAGGAGTAAGGCCAAGATGGCCCATAACGGGTACGCCGGCACTTAATATCCTTATAACCGATTCCTTAATTTCTGCACCGCCTTCAAGCTTTACCGCATGCCCGCCGGATTCTTTCATTATCCGAATAGCGCTCCGAAGCGCTTCAGAGCTGTTCCCCTGGTATGAACCAAAAGGCATATCTACCACCACCAGGGATCGCTTTGCGGCCCTTACCACGCTGCCGGCATGGTAAATCATTTGGTCGAGCGTAATAGGGAGGGTTGTTTCATGGCCGGCCATAACATTGCCGGCACTGTCGCCTACAAGAATAATATCAATACCTGCACCGTCTATAATACGGGCCATACTGAAATCATAGGCAGTAAGCATGGCAATTTTTTCACCACGAAGTTTCATTTCCTGCAATACCTGGGTGGTAATGCGGCGAATTTCTGATTTATGAACGGACATGAATTAAATTTATGCTGTTGCTGTTTGGGACGGAAAGCTACATAATTATCTTAATAAATGCCCCCCCTTATCATACATGAGCAAATGTAGTATCAGTTTCGTGCGATTGCATTCACAAAACGATCAGGCAGGTCGCCCTCTTTTACCATCAGGTAATCACGATAGCTGCATGGGAGCATGCGTGAATTAGGGCCGCCATCAAGCTGAATATACCATTGGCCGCTCAGGGTATTGTGAAGAAAGACCATTATGTCGGGCCCGCCGCTTATTGGTAAGGAATAAATCTCGGTATCGGGTGAAACAGGATCGGGTTCAGGCATGCGCTCGGAAAAGCCTTCACAGAAATACCATATCATTGTTGCTGCCACAAAAGCCGTTTGGCCGGCAATATCGGCTGAAGGCGAGTACCCATACAGGCCGAAAGAACTCATTTTATGGCCAAGGCCTGCATAGCGACATAAAAGGCAGGCTTCCTCTCCCAGCAGCCCGAATGCCTTGCTTTGCAGGCTGCCGGGAACATCCTGGCGTTTAAGCGCAGCAAGGTCAACACTTAGCAGATCGGCATCGCGCAGCCACGGCTCGGCTTCGGCCATATTGCCGCGCAGCTCACCAAGGCGCATGGTGTTAAAATATTGCCTGTCCATCCAATCTATATACTCACGATCTATAAGATAGCTCTGATAGCCCAGCAGGGTAAATGCAGAAAGTTTACGTCCGGCATTGCCAAAAATTTCTGCCATAAAATTTCGGCTGTGCAGGCTTATGGAATTATCTTCCATATCTGCGACTGAATCTATAATTGCCGGGTGAACGCGGTAATCACGGTCGAAACCTGCAATTTGTCCAAGGGTAAAATCATGGGTCCCGCCAATAATTACAGGAATAGTGTTCGCTGTTTTTAAAGCAGAGCAAACCTCTGAAAGACGCAAATGGGATTCCTCAAGATTAATACCCGGCCTTAAATTCCCTAAATCTGCCACTTTCAGCCTCGGGTTAACCCTTTTCAGTGAATACAAAGCAACCCTGACAGCATCTGCTGCACCGGTTTCGCCGGAACCTTCGTAAGAGCCACGGGAATCGTTAATTCCAATTATGGCAATATCAGCTTCAGGCCACAGCGGAAATGTTTCTGAATGTACATCGCTGTTTTGCAGGAAGCTGTTGGGGTGGTTTTCCAACTCGGCCAGGGCTTCAGGCACAGGGTCGAAGAAAATTCTGATATTCATACAATATTACCGGGCTTATTAGCCCGGTACAAAAGTAGTTCAGATTTGCCTGATTTATTTCCTGATTATTTCCGCAAATATTTTTTGATCAATGTTTACCTCAGGTAAAGCAATGTTGTAGTACTCATGTTAATTGCCTTGAAACACAGGCTGATTTCGGTATCTGCAGGGGATATAATAAGCCTGCTTCCCTAAGGTTAATTGTCCCCTTCTTTTGCCGACAGCAAAAATACGCAGACCATCCGGGTCAAAAAGAATCCGTAATACTTTTTCAACTTGTGGATTATTTAGAGAGTCGCGGCAGCCTATACACTGCCGCGATTTTTTTATTTTGGCTGCCTCAACACTATGTACAAAATATAGGCTGCCGCTCAAGATTAACTTCCGAAATTCATGATTACCCGCAGGTTATAGAACCTGGTGCTGAGGGTGTTGGGTATAGCGAAAGAGTTGTTTGAAAAATCTTTAATCCAGGTATAGCTGATGGTATTTGAAACGCCCATGATGTTCAGAATTTCGAGGCCTATCCATACCGAATCGAAATAGCGGCCCATTCGGGTGGTTTTATCGGCCATGGTGAGTACCTTACTGAAACCTATATCAACACGGCGGTAAGCAGGGCCGGTAATGGCCGCACGGTTGGTTAAATCTCTTGGCGGGCCAAATGGCAAGCCGGTTCCGAAAGCTGTATTCAGGTAAACCCTTGCACTTGGGTTATTGGGCAGGTGATCCTGGAAGAAAATATTAAATGTGAGCAATTGGTCGGTTGGGCGACGTACATAGCCAACAGTATCAAAACCCAAATCTTCGCGGGCGCGCAAAAAGCCCAGGCTGAACCAACTTTCCGCACCACGAACAAACTCGCCGCTTACCCTGAAATCGGCGCCGGTTGTATAAGCTACAGTATTATTATTGGCATAGTAGCGCAGTCGAACATTATCGACATCGTAGGCCACTACGTGCCACATGTTTTTAAAATAGGCTTCGGCTGTAAATTTAAAATCGCGGTTCCACATTTTGAACTTAATATCTGAACCGGCAATAAAGTGCACACTGGTTTGTGCCTTCAGGTTTTTATTCAGGTACCCGGTGCTGTCGCGCATTTCGCGGTAAAGCGGCGGCTGTTGATAGTAACCGGTTGCAAACCTGAAGAGCACATCCTTTTCCCATTTAGGATGTATGCTGAACTGTAACCTTGGGCTGACCAGCATTTGCTTATTCAGGCTGCCGTAATTTGCCCTTACACCATAGGTTAAGGTGCTGCGCTCGCTTAAATCCCATTTATGCTGTACATAGGCACTGAACCTGTGAACCAAGGTTGTGTTCACATGCTGCATAAATTCAGTTATATGGGTATAGTCTACCGAATCGATAAAGGAGTAATTATATAAATCGTCGCGAATACGTTCCTGGGTATAACCGGCACCGTATTCAATATGATGTTTTTCCGACGGCTTATAATAGTTGCGGCTTAAGAGGTTTACAATAAGGGCATCCAAATCGTTACGACCGTAAGTGTACATAGTACCTACACCACGGCTGAAGGTGCATTGATTATAGTCGCTTTTGGTGCGGTCTGTCTGCACATCGCAAATATTATAACCGCCTTCAACATCAATGCTTTCGCGTTCCTTAGTGGTTACGCCTGATAATATTAAGTCTGAACGAAGCTTGCGGCTGAATACTTTACTCAGCTTGAAACCTGCCTGCCAGGTATCATAATTCATTATTTCCTGCCCGTCAAATGCTATAAAAATGCGGAACTTCTTTTGAATGGTTCCGAAATCTGACTCACGGCTGGCAGGTTTTACCTGGTAACGGTTACCTGCATAGCTGAACAGGGTGGTCAGCGTGGTTTTCTTTTCAGATGCGCTGTCGCTGCGGGGGGTGAGATCAAAAGTAATGTTGGCTTGGGCATCCACAAAGCGAGGCTTGTATTCACCTGTAACTTCAAGGCCCTTGGTCAGAAAAGATTTATCGAAGAGGTATTGAGCCGACTTTCGGCGAACCCCAGCTACAAAGCTGATGCGTTTGTTTTTGGTTATGCCTTCAATATGTCCGCCTTGTGAAAGTATGCCAAGCGTGGCAGAAGCATCCCATTTTGTAGGCTGCTTATACTCCACGTTCAAAACCGAGCTTAACTTGTCACCAAAACGTGGCTGCCAGCCGCCCGTGCTGAACTCAACACTTTTCACCAAATCAGGATTTACAAAACTTAATCCCTCCTGTTGCCCGCTACGAACCAAAAACGGCCGGTAAATTTCCATATCGTTCACATAAACCAGGTTCTCATCGAAATTGCCACCACGAACGGCGTATTGTGAACTGAGCTCATTATTACTGACCACACCGGGCAGGGACGCGAGCATCCGGTTAAAATCTCCGAATGTGGAAGGCATCAGTTTGGCATTGCGGGCGTTTAAAGTGATCATGCTCACCTGGTCTCGCTTGTCGGTTTGGCTTACTATCTCGGTTTCGGCGGCGGTGTTTACCTCTGTTTCAAGTACAACTTTAAGTGTAATGGTTTCGCCGGCCTTTGGGCTTACAGCAAGTGTTTTTGAACGGAAGCCTAAACGCTTGTAAACCAAGTTATAAGAACCGGCAGATAGTTTAAGCCTATAATCGCCGTTCACTGTAGCTGTTGTGCCTTTAGAAGTACCTTCAATGGTAATTGTTGCGTATTCAACCGGTTCGCCTGCACTGCCTTTAACAGTTCCCGTAACGGTAGCCTGTTGCGCACTTGCCGAAAGGGTAAAAAGGAAAAAGAAAGCGGCAACAGCCCGGGTCAGGTATTTTAAACGCAATGTATACAGGGAATTGATGCTGCTGAAAGGGATGGTATTCGGTAAGATATTACCGAAACGAAGGCGAAATGTTAATATTTTAAAGGCTGATTTATTAATACAGCTTAATATTGTTTTTGAGGCTGCTTATTACAACTTCAGGGTCTTTTGCAGAAAATACGAAATTGCCGGCAACAAGCACATCGGCGCCGGCGTCGGTACAAAGCCCGGCATTGGCGGCGCTTATTCCGCCGTCTATTTCAATAAGGGCATTTGAGCCGGATTCGCTGATAAGCCTGCGCGTTTTTACTATTTTAGCTATAGTACCCGGTATAAATGCCTGTCCGCCGAAGCCGGGGTTAACCGACATAAGCAATACAATATCTACCATATTAATAATATCTTCTAATACTGAAACCGGCGTATGCGGGTTAAGTGCAACCCCGGCTTTGCAACCAAGATCACGAATTTCCTGCAGGGCACGGTGCAAATTCGTGGTGGCTTCGGCATGAATGGTAATGTGGTGCGCGCCGGCTTTCTGAAAACGTGCAGTGTACCTTTCAGGCTTATCTACCATCAGGTGCACATCAAGCGGCTTTGTTGCGTGCTTTGCAACCACTTCAAGAACCGGGAAGCCAAAAGAAATATTGGGTACAAAGAGCCCGTCCATAACGTCTATATGAATCCAATCTGCCTGGCTGCGGTTAAGCATCAGGGTTTCAGATTGCAGGTTGCCAAAATCGGCAGCCAGTACAGAAGGCGCTATAAGGGTAGTTTTCATTGCCGCCAAAGATAGTACATTTGCCCTTTGCCAACGTTAAAACCACCTGATGACAGAAGAATCAAGCCTTAAAAAGGCCTTGCCATCGCTGCTGCTGATTACAATCACAATTGTTTTGCCAATAATCAGCTCAGGCTTGGTTTTACTTAAAGCACTCGAAAACGGGCAAGGACTTTATGAACTGTCCATTTGGCATTGGGGCTTGTTGGCGTTAATTGCAGGTATTCTTATGGGCCTTGCCATTTTGCCAAGCTCGGTCCCTTTGATAGCAGGCGCTTATTACTTAGGGTATAAATGGTTCCTTTTTTACCTGCCGGCTTACTTTTTAGCGCTCAGCATTGGGTTCTTCATGGCAAGGTTTATTGAAAACGGAACCCTTTTAAAACTGGCTGAATCAAGGCCGAAATGGAAGGCGCAAATTACCAGGCTGCAGGGACGAAGCTTTGCCATGGTTATTATGGCCAAATTTTCCCCGGTGTTGCCTTTTGCTTTTTTAAATGTGGTTTGTGCTTTAGCCGGAATCAGGTATAGGACATTTATTGCCGCTTCTATGATTGGCATGCTGCCAAGGGCGCTCCTGCTTACTTATGTTGCATATAACGGAAACAGCATGGTGCAGCTTTTAGAAAACACATCACCTGCCGTAAAGTGGGAGGCGCTTGGTTTGTTTATAGTATCTACTGTAGGCATGGTATTTATCTGGAACCGAAGCAACAGGAAAAAGAGCCTTATAAAAACTGAGTAAGAATAATTTGGCGTTTCAAAATGCAAGCTGTATTTAATTTTACCGAATAGTATTTAAACTGTTTAAACTGCTCTACGGCTATTCGGAATATAATTCTCAATTTAGCGCAAAATTCTGGGCATTGCTTGTTCAATGTCTTTAAACCAATCCGTTTGTTACTTACCGGGTAAAAAGCCCGGCAAATACCTTAAAATGAATCATTACCAGATACCGTTTTCGGCCAAATTCCTACGCGGAAAAAGGCTTATCAAATTTGCAGCCTCCTTTTTAGGATTACTGCTTACAACAGGTGCTGTTGCGCAGCAGCAGTTCCCTTCCTCGGTTATTTTTAACCAAACTGCCCAAAATAAAATTACCAGCCTGAACGGGAAATGGCAAATGATTGTAGACCCATACGAAACCGGGTTCTATAACTATCGTTTCCAGGAAAGTGAAACAGGCTATTTCAAAAACCAAAAAGGTAAGCCCAGCGACCTTATTGAATACAGCTTCGACCACGACAACACCCTTTATGTACCCGGAGACTGGAACTCGCAGCAGGAAAGGCTCATGTTGTATGAAGGAACAATATGGTATAAAAAAGACTTCAGATACAGCAAAACATCGGGCAACAGGGTTTACCTGCATTTCCAGGCAGCGAACTATGATACTTATGTTTATTTAAACGGCGAGAAGCTGGGCCACCATGTTGGCGGCTTTACACCCTTCTCTTTTGAAATTACAGACAAGGTTAAGTCAGGGAGCAACTTTGTAGTTGTAAAAGTAGATAACAAGCGCCTGAAAGAAGGCGTACCTACGCTCAATACTGATTGGTGGAACTACGGCGGCATTACCCGCGAGGTGAATATAGTGGAGCTGCCCGGCTCCCATATTTCTGACCTTAAGTTGAGCCTGGCGCGTCATTCAGATGTGATCATGGGTGAAGTCACAACCAATGAGCCTAACAGTGAAGTTACCGTTTCTATTCCCGAACTTAAGATTTCACAAAAGGTAACAACTGAAAAATCAGGAAAAGCCAATTTCAGCATCAAAGCCAAGCCGGAATTATGGTCGCCTGACAGCCCAAAGCTCTATGCAGTTACTGCCACCTCGGGCTCATTTACCTATAACGATAAAATAGGCTTCAAACGTGCCGAAGTTATTGGTGATAAGCTATTACTTAACGGGAAGCCTATTTTCCTGAGAGGTATATGCATTCATGAAGAAAACCCGATTCGCGGAGGCAGGGCCAATTCGCCTGAAGATGCAGCTATGTTGCTCGGCTGGGCTAAAGAGCTGGGCTGCAATTACGTTCGCCTGGCGCATTACCCACATAATGAATACATGCTTCGTAAAGCAGATGAAATGGGCATACTTGTTTGGGCCGAAATACCCGTTTACTGGACCATTCAGTGGGAAAACCCAGAAACTTATAAGAACTGCGCTTCTCAAATGACCGATATGATTAACCGTGACTACAACCGCGCCGCAATTGCTATTTGGGGCGTAGCTAATGAAACACCGGTTAAAGAAAGTCGCACACAATTCCTTGGTAACCTGGCAAAGCTGGCCAAAAGCCTCGACAGCACACGCTTGGTTTCGGCAGCATTAGAAGTGCATGGCGACGACCCAAGCGTTCGCTATATTGACGATCCCCTTGGTGAATACCTTGATGTGCTCGGCTGTAATGAATACCATGGCTGGTACGATAACCGCATGCCTGAAGAAGTAGATAACCTGAAATGGGCCACCAAATACAACAAGCCCCTTATCATCAGCGAGCTGGGAGCAGATGCCCTTTACAACAATCACGGCGATGTGCATGCACGATTTACAGAAGAATACCAGGAGAACTTTTTTAAGCACCAACTGGTAATGCTGAAGCAAATTAAGTTCCTGACCGGCATGAGCCCATGGATTTTGGCAGATTTTCGTTCCCCGCGCCGTCCTTTACCGGTAATACAGGATTTTTGGAACAGGAAAGGTTTGGTTTCGGAAAAAGGACAAAAGAAAATGGCCTGGAAGGTGCTGAACGAATTCTACAAGGAAAAAACTGCAATTTCTAATAAGGCCGGCAAATAGATTTATACTGAGTTTTCTTGCTCTAAAAACCATTGATTATTAGAATAATACTATTAGAAAGCCTGACAATACCTGTCGGGCTTTTTAATGTTCAAATAATTAATATCTGCTTAACCTGCGTTCGGGATAATTTGCCGAAATTTGCAATGAAACTACATATCTTCTTTCCCCTCATGTTTAAAAAGATACTTTCTTTATCGGTTGTTGCAGCAGCCATCAGTGCTTCGGCGTTTGCACAGGCGATAATTCCTATTTCGCAGGCACGCACAGCCACTACTGTTGTGCACGTAACCGGCACCGTTCTTAATACAGGTGAACTTGGCCCTATTCGCTATATACAGGATTACTCAGGCTTTGCCATTGCTGTTTATGCCCCTACATTTTTTACTGCCGCAAATAATATAGGTGTTGGCGACAGTATCGACGTAGTCGGTAAAATGGGTCAGTATAACAACCTTGCCGAATTCGGAACAACAGGCAACCCGCCAACTGTTTCTTTAATCAGCCGCGGTGCTGCTGTTCCTGAGCCCATTCAATTCGATGCAACTAATTGGAGTAACGCTTATGCCGAAATAAACGAGGGCAAGCTGATTCGCCTGAACAGGATACCTTCAATTTCAGGCACAGGCGTTTTCACCGGGAACACCAATTACACGCTTGCCGGGCAGGCATCTTTGGTTCTGCGTACAAATACCTCAACAGCATCTATTGTTGGTGTTAATACCCCCTCAGACACATTCGATGTGGTTGGTATCATGTCGCAATTCTCGTCAACAAACCCTACCGGGGGCTACCAACTGCTTCCGCGTTTCATAGCAGACCTTTACACAAGCTCACGCGCCACCCTGAACGGTAAAATTACAGCTTTGAACATTGACACCTCTTCTATGACGTTGAGTTTTAACCAAAGCGGCGGCGCAACAGTTCGCCTGAGCTATGGCACAGTTCCCGGAACCTACACTAATCAGCTTGACGGAACAGGCACAGGTACTGCGCAGTCTTTTAACCTTACAGGCCTTAGTCCTGCTACTGTTTACTGGGTACAGGTTGCGTTAACCAACGCATCGGGCACCAACACTTTGGCGGCTGTTCCTTTTATTACAAAATCAAAGTCTTCAGGCAAAGTTACCACCTACTTTACGAATTCTGTAAACACTGCCTATGCTTACACCGGTAACCAAGCTGTTGCATTGCCTAATCTTGTAGACGATACCCTTATAGCTTATATTGGCCGCGCTACTGAAAGCCTTGATATTGCCATATATAACTGGAACAACTCAGGTCTTTCTAATATCACAGGCGCAGTAAACGCCGCATTTGCACGTGGGGTTAAAGTACGCGTGGTGGCTGATGGCAGCACTGCACAAGCCGGCATTACCGGCGGCCTTAACAGCAGTATAAGTGTTCAGGTAAGCCCGCAAGGCTTTATTCCGGGCAGCTCATCGGTACGTTATTCTATTATGCACAATAAATTTGTAGTTATAGATGCTAACTCTACGGATCCGAACAAAGCCATTGTATGGACAGGATCTACCAACTGGACCGACGAACAAATTAATACTGATTTCAACAATGTAATTATTTTCCAGGACCAAAGCATGGCCCAGGTTTACAGAATTGAATTCGAAGAAATGTTCGGTAGCTCTACCCTGACCAAGGGTGATATTTGGAACGGAAGCACAGGCACTGCCCGTTTCAGCTCACTGAAAAAAGACAATACGCCACACTTTGTAAAAGTCGGAAGCTCAGATGTTGAGGTATATTTCAGCCCAAGCGATGCAACAAGCTCTAAAATTGAAAAATCTATCAGGAGCTGCAACAGCAACCTGCAGGTAGCCGAAATGGTTATTACCCGTAACGAGCTTGCCACAGCCATTAAAGATGTAGCCCTTGCCACTGCAACAAGAGGATGCCTGGGTGTAATAGTTGATGATACTAACTCTTCAGGAAGCTCTGCAGCACCATTTGTAACCATTAAATTAGGTGTTGGCTCTAAAGCTATTGTTAAGCCGCGTGCTTTCCAGCTTTTCCACCACAAATACCTGATTGTCGACAGCGACCAGCCACAGTCTGACCCCTTGGTTTTAACCGGAAGCCATAACTGGAGCAGCGCTGCTGAAAACAACAATGACGAAAACACTGTAATTGTGCACGATCAAATGGTGGCGAACAGGTACTTCCAGGAATTTGCAGCACGCATGGAACAATTCGGAACGCCATATACAACCTGTACAGTTACAGTAGCTGCTGCGCCTTATGAGGTAGTAAACAGGAATCTTGAAGTATATCCTAACCCTGCATCAACTGAGTTAAATGTAAGCATTGAAGGGCTATCAGGTACTGCAGCTATTTCCGTAACTGATATGGCCGGCCGTAACATTCAAACTCTAAATGTAACATCAAATGGTTCACTTAATGAAACCATTAACCTCAGCAATGCTGCCCGCGGTTTGTATGTTGTTCGTGTAGCCACCGGCGGAAAAGTTTACAGCCAAAAAGTTTCGGTTCAATAATTACCGAGATAAAGGCAAAAATAAAAGCCGCTTCCTTTACAGGGGCGGCTTTTGTGTTTTTATAATTCTTCGTTTTTAAGCTCCTTCAGGCTACCCAGACTGAATCGCAAAAGTTTTTACCCGCATCCAGGTAGTTTTGTAATACGCGAAAGCCGCTGTTTAAAGAGAGTTTTTCAATATCAGCAGCACTGTACTTACGCGATAATTCTGTTTGAATTACTTCCCAGGCCTCAAAATCAACCTTGAAGTCCGGTTTTTTAAAAATTATGGTTTGGTTTTCAATGCTGAGTAATGCGCTGCGGGCCTCGCCCGTTACAGGATCATAACTGGGGTAATGCCGAAATTTGCTCAAATCAAAATTGCTGCCCAGCTCACGGTTCATACGGGTAAGCAGGTTTAGGTTAAAAGCTGAGGTTATGCCCTTTGAATCGTTATAGGCTGCCTTAATTTTATCGGGGTTCTTTTTTAAATCGAAGCCACAAATAAAAATATCGCCGGGGTTCAGCCTGCTGTGAATTTCTTTAAGAAAAACGGCCGCTTCTTCGTTGGTAAAATTACCGATGTTACTGCCCAGAAATAAAACCGCTTTCCTGACTTTAGCGCCGGAGTCAAGTTTTTCCAATGCCGAAAAGTAATCGGTATTCAGGGGTTTTACTTTTAATTCAGGCATTTCTGTTTCCAGCGAGTACCTGAGGTTTTTAAGGGCATCTGCACTTATATCTATAGGCACATAGCTGAAATTGGCACCGAACTTAAGGAAAGCATCGAGCAGCAGCTTAGTTTTTAGGCCATCGCCGGCTCCGAAATCTGCAAGCTCAAATGCAAGGGCAGGCTTACCCGGAATTATTAATTGGAGCAAATCGTGCTTATACCTGTCAAGTATGCTGTACTCAGCACCTGTAAGATAATATTCAGGCAATTTCATTATTTCCCTGAAAAGCTCGCTCCCTTTGGCATCGTAAAAGTACCGCGACGAAACCTTTTTAGGCATTTGCGAAAGCCCGGCTTTAACCGCCTCTGCAAATTCCGATATATTATTTTTCAATGTTCAATAGGTTTTAATACGGGTACAAATACGAAATTAAGGTAAAAAGGAATTTTTATGCCAATGTAAAACAAGAAAAGCTGCTTATAAGCAACTCATTCCATGGTGTTAAATTATGGTTTGCGCTAAGCGGATACCTGTGTACTGCCTTCTTGTTCCAGGCGGAAAGAAGTTCCTGTATTCAGGCCGGCTATGGCCTGCAGGTGTGGCACAGCTTGCACCACGCATTACCATTTGGTTAATCATGAACTTACCGTTGTACTCCCCTACTGCGCCCGCAGGCTTACGGTAAAAAGGATAAGGCAGGTATGCGCTGTTTGTCCATTCCCATAATTGGCCCCAGGCAAGCTTAGCGTTTGCTGCCTCCCATTCAAATTCAGTTGGCAGGCGCATACCGCGCCAGCGGGCATAAGCATCTGCCTCATACAGGCTGATGTGCATTACCGGCAAAGTCAAATCTAATGCTTTAAGGCCGGTTAAAGTATATGTGCTCCATTTGTTTTCTGAAAGATGCCAATACATTGGAGCCTGAATTTTATTTTTCTGTATCCAATCCCATCCTTCAGCCAACCATAAAGATGCATCATTATATGCGCCTGCCTGCATGAACTGCAGGTACTCGGCATTTGTAACAAGCTCAGATGCAATTTCATAGGCATGCAGGTATTGCCTGTGCCTGCCCCACTCATTATCGAAACTAAAGCCGGGTCCTGCAAAGCCGATTTCGTATAGGCCCTCTTCCATTGTTATGAAAGATGCTTCAAAATCTTTAGCTGCGTGACCAGGCATAAAAGCATGAGAAGCAGGCAAAGATGGGTATAAGGGGTTTAGCCCGAAAATGTACTTTATATCGGTTACTAAAAGTTCCTGGTGCTGCTGCTCATGCTGCAGGCCGAGCTCGCAAAGCTTAAGTGCTTCTTCCGAATTTTCGAGGCTGTTATCAGCTGCCATTTCGAGCAGCACAGCCATGGCATTATTTACGTAAGTACGGTACTGCAGAATTTCCGCAAGGCCGGGGCGTGTTATACTGCCGCGCATTTCCCGCGGCACCCTCGGGCCAAGGGTTTCATAATAACTGTTGAACAGAAACGCAAAATCAGGGCTGAAAACACTATAGCCGGGTAAAAAAGGCAGCAAAAGGAAGGTTTCAAAAAACCAGGTACTGTGCGCAAGGTGCCATTTAGGCGGACTAACTTCGGTTACAGGCTGTGCAGTGCTGTCTTCAGGTGTAAGTGGGCTGCAAATAAACTCGGTATAAGCACGTACCTCCCTGAACTTTTCGGCCGGGTTTATGGCTTGCGCCAAATCTGCAATGCTGTACTCAGTCGGGGCTTCCACCTTTATTCCTTGTTTAATATATCAGAACCGTTTAACAGTCAAATGGTTTTCGGGGGTTCAAAAAAACAGAAAATTTAATACCCTGCCATGCTTTTGTGAACATAGCACCAAAGCCATCGCTCGCCGGGCTCAGCAGAGGCCATTACCGGGTGGCCGGTTGCAAGAAAGTGTTTATAGGCATGCTTGCCAGGGCTGCTGTCGCAACAATGGGTATGACCACATGTTTGGCAGGTGCGCAGGTGCACCCAGTGCTGCCCGGTGGTTACGCAAATTTCGCATACATGCTCTTCTGAAAGCATTATTTGATCTTTCTCCAGCATTTCGCTGAGTTCAATGCAATTGGTTTCTTCGGTCATTGGTATTGACAGATTGCTTGTTCAATAAACTGTAATGTAATGCGTGAAATAATTTGAGGCCCATGTGCTTAAATTTCAGCCAGATATTCATGCACAAACTTAATGGCCATAGCCCCTTCACCTACCGCCGATGCCACGCGGTTCATTGCGCCTGAACGCACATCGCCGGCGGCAAAAATACCCGGGTTGCAGGTTTCCAGCAAAAAAGGCTCTCTTTCTTTTTTCCAGACCTTTTTAAAGTCTTCGTACTTACGCAGGTCGAGACCGGTTTCTATGAAACCACGGGAGTCTTTAATGGTGTCCAGCTTTATCCAATCGGTATAGGGTCGTGCACCAATGAATACGAAAACGGCGGCTGCGGAATGCTCGTGCACTTCATTTGTGTTCATATCACGCAGCATTACTTTTTCAATGTGGTTATCGCCAAGTACATCCTGCACTTCAGAACATGATACTACTTCAATATTTTCGGTACCGTTAATTTGGTGTATCAGGTATGCCGACATAGTGGAAGTAAGATCTTCGCGCCTGATACTGATATATACCCGTTCAGCAAAATTGCTCAGGTACATAGCTGCCTGCCCGGCAGAATTACCCCCTCCAACCACAAATACATTTTTATTTCGGCAGGCTTCAGCCTCGGTATTGGCAGCGCCGTAATAAACACCTGCCCCGGTAAACTTTTGGGCCGAAGGGAGCTCCAACACACGGTACTCAACACCGGTAGCTATTACAACGCTGAGAGCATTTATAGTACGACCATCGGCAAGGGTAAGCGTTTTGTATTTATTGTGTACAGTTATGTCTGTAACATTTTGCGGCACAAGAAACTCAGAGCCAAGTCTTTTGGCTTGGTCAATGGCCCTCCTTGTGAGCTCAGAACCGCTTATACCTGCTGCAAAACCAAGGTAATTTTCTATTCTTGAGCTGGTTCCGGCCTGCCCGCCGGGGGCCTGCTTATCAATAAGCAGAGTTCTGAGGCCTTCGCTTGCACCGTAAACCGCTGCAGCGAGCCCGGCAGGGCCGGCGCCTACAATAACCACATCATACATATCGGTTTTAATTTCGGTTTGCAGGCCTACTTTTTGACCAACAGCGGCAGGTTCAGGGTTTTTCAGGAGGCTTCCGTCTTCAAAAATTACCGCGGGAAAATCCTGGTTCTGCAGGTTGTTGAATTTACAGAGCTCCTGCGCCCTTGGGTTATCCTGCAGATCGAGCCAAAGGTAGGGCACCAAATTACCGGCAAGAAATGACTTTAAAGCATGTGATTTGGGCGAAAACTGGTATCCTATGACTTTAATACCGGATTCTGTTGGCTTTCGCACTGCTTTCCAGTCTTCAAGAAGCTCATTCAGAATGGGGTACATTTTTTCGGATGGCGGGTCCCATGGCTTGGTGAGGTATTGATGCAGGGCAGCATCGTTAATGCCCCTTATGGCAGCTTCGTTATCGCTGTAAGCGGTAAGCAGAACACGGCGGGCATCGGGGTAAAATGCCCGCGCTTTGGAAAGCAGGTCTACGCCCTGCATTTCAGGCATTCGCTGGTCACTTACAATCATGGCTACCTCTTCATCCGCGGCTTTAAAAGTTTCAAGAGATTTGAGCACCTCATCAGGGTTGGTAGTTTGAATTATGCGGTATCCTTTACGGAACTCTGCACGCAAATCACGAACAAGGGCATTAAGCACCTGTGCGTCATCATCAACGGCAATAATATAAGGCAGTTTCATCAGGGTTTATAGTTCACAGGAAAGCAAAGGCTGAATTCTGTGTTTCCGGGTTCCGATTTGAATCGAATATCGGCGTGGTGGTTTATCATTATTTTGCGTACAATATCAAGGCCCATACCGGTACCCTGGCCTATAGCCTTGGTGGTAAAGAAGGGTTCGAAAATACGGTTTCGAATTTGCTCCGGTATTCCCGGACCGTTATCTGTAATTTTGACCACTACAAATTCACGATCGGGGGCAGCGCTTACTGATACTGTTCCGCCTTCTGGTGCTGCATCGGCGGCATTATCAATCATATTGGTCCAAACCTGGTTCACTTCCCCGGCAAATGCGCATACTTTGGGCAGGTCATCAGGCAAATCGACAATCAGGTTTATGTTTTTCTTCTTCAGCTTGTGGTTAAGCATGGTAATCGTGCTGCGAATACCGGCGCTGAAATCGGTCCATTCCTTATCATCGGCTCGGTCCATGTGGGTATAGGTTTTAACAGAGCTAACAAGCGATGAAATGCGCTTGCCGGCTTCCTCAATTTCGCCCACAAATTTTTCAGTAATCACCGAGCTTTCGAACCATTGCAAAACAGGCTGCAAATCCTGCGGACGAAGGGCATTTTTTATACAATTCAATTCATCCATTGTAAAACCCGTTTCCGCGAAAGACTCGGCTAATTCATAAGCGTCTTCAACACCGGCGTCTTCCAAAAGGTCGGCCATTTCACCGGCAAGGTTGCTTTTCTGCATCATATTAAGGTTCGTTGTAAGTCCGTTTTTAATATGCTCGAAAAGAATATCATTAACCTCATCTACCAGTTCGGGGGTCATTTGAATACTTATTACCCTTTTAAACTTTGCAGGCACATTGCCAAGGTGCTTTTTCAATTCGGCACTGCTGCGCACAATGGCTGAAGCAGGATTGTTGAGCTCATGTGAAAGGCCTGCGCTCAGCTTGCCAAGCGCTACCAGCTTTTCATCGAGCTGGTTGCGGCGTTCAGTATCCCGTACCCTGTCGGTAAGCATGCCAACCAGGTTTTGCATAACCTCGTAGCAGATTTGCTCTACCTTAAAGAACTTGTCTTTATGAATAAAGAACAGGCAGGCATCTGATGTTACCCGTCCTATTCCCTTGACTTCCTTCATACGGCTATAGGGCAACAAGCCCGTTATGCTGCCTGCATTATACTCTGCAATAGTCCTTTGAGGACCACCGCCGGGGGCATGCATGAGCAGGTTAACTGAACCTGATAATACCACAATCATTTCAAGGGGAATATCACCTTCCTTAAAGCAAAGCTCGTCTTTTTTATAAGCCTGTATTCGGCCTAATTCGGCAAGCTGCTCAAGCTGCTCATTGTTAAGGGGAGCAAAGGCCGGAACTGTCTTTAGCATTCCGGTAAGTTCAGTATTTACTTGAGAGGTCATGAAGCAGTTTAAAATTGCCGGCAAAGAGTATTAAACATACTGCCAATTGAAAGAAAAAGACCGAGAATAAAAAACAAAGTAACGATGTTGTTCTAAAAGCCTACCACAGCTTCAATTGGCAATGTAAATCAAAGGGTAAATTTTCATTACATTTTTTAAGTATATTTATTGAACATAGAAAGCCAAAAAGAACGGCCCTCTTAAGAAAGGCTGCAACTTCTTTGTAATTAAGCTTATATGCGGCAGCTTTTTAGTTGAACTAAGATCTTGGCCCTAAAAACAGCCTTGTACTAAAATGTAATTACAAAAGCTATCTTTGACCCCAATATCACAGCCAAAATCTCGTTTCGGCCAACAGTTCCCGAAATGGGAAACAATCCCTGAAAAAAACTTATTGAAATCATTCGAATTATGCCAAAAATGCCTGTTTATGCGGTATTTGACGGTATTTCACTTCTTTGGTTTACAATTTGTCTTTAACAAGCCATAGGATGTACCTTTTACGGTAGTTATTAACAAATCGCAAAACAATTCATCCTCCCGGGTTAAAAGCCGGCCACATTCGATATCAACTCAAAAATATACCCGGAACCCGATGCGCTTATTTAATACTACCGGTTCAGCCAACGAAAAAAAGCCAGGAACTAAAATTTCAGGACTTTTGCTCAGCATAAAAACTACTGCGTTTGCAGCATTTTTTGTGCTGGCAATTGCTTCAGGAAATTCTGCTATAGCCCAAAGCCCTATTTCTGATGATGTTGATTATACAAAAAGCAAAATAATTAAAAGCGCGCATAAAGATCAGAGGCACGGCCACTTTACTGAAGCCCGCGACAAGCTGTTTAAGCTTTATGATGCCGATACCAACAGTGCCCAGCTTTGCTATGAGCTGGCAATGAATTATTACAAAAGCCCGGGTGAAAAATCACCTGGGATAGCATTTTTTCGTCGTACAGCAGCTAAAACCTATAATCCCGATACGCTCCGCAAAAGCTATTTTTATATGGCCGAGCTTATGCAGCAGCTGGGTAACTACAAGCAGAGCCTTGCCATGCTTGAAAAAGTAGATTATTTTAAAGACGCCGGCAATGAAATTACTGCCGATAAAATAGAAAAGCTGCGCAAGGTTGTTGAAAATGCCAACCACCTGACTGTATTAAGCACAAGGCAGGTTAGGGTAAGTAACCTTGGCCCTATAATTAACACATCTCATTCAGAGTACGCGCCTATATTTAATGACCAGGAAACGGCACTAATCTTCACGGGCCGTAAAATGTATGCAAAAGGCAATACCAGCACCACTTTGGCGCAGGAGTATTTTGAAGATAACTACGCAACCCATAAAGAGCGAGGCGCTTACGTACCCCCGGTAAAGTTCAGGTTTGCAGAACCCGCTCCCGGCAGCCCTAAAGCCCACAACAGCGCTATATCTTACGGTACCGACCAAAAAACGCTTTATACTTACCGTGATCGTCGGTTGTGGATGTCAACTTTAAAAGACAACCTTTGGATGGCTCCTGAACTGCTGAATAACAATATCAATTTTGGCACAATTCAAACTCACGCATCTATTACTACCGATGGTAAAATGCTTTATTTTACCTCTGACGGGCCCGGCGGATACGGAGGATACGATATTTGGAGAAGCCGCAAAGGCTCAGACGGAAACTGGGGTCCGGCAGAAAATCTTGGCCCGACAATTAATACCCCGCTGAACGAAGAAAGCCCAACCTTCAGCGCCGACGGTAAAATCCTCTATTTCAGTTCTAAAGGCCATAACAGCATTGGCGGTTACGATATTTTCATGAGCTCACTGTTCGGTAATCAATGGAGTGAGCCGGTTAACATGGGCTCCCCTATTAACTCTACCGAAGACGATGTTCACTTTGTAATCAATAAAAAAGGCACCATGGGCTATTTCAGCAGCCGCAGGGCAGGCGGTTTTGGTGAAAGTGATATTTACAAAGTGCTCATATTTGAACGTCCTGAATTCCTGGAATGCCGTACTGTTTCCAATACCGAGCTGCGTGTTGACTTCAACGCGAAAGATTCGGAAGACAAGCTGGGAATGAAGCAATACTACATTTGGGATTTTGCCGACGGCACCCGAGGAAACGGACTTACACCCAGCCATGTATTTAAACACCCGGGTAAATACAAGGTAACACTCAATGTAATGGACAGCGCCAGCCAATACATTCAATACAATGAGAAAACAATTGATTTAGATATCAAAGGCGTTGATCACCTTGATGTTATTCTGAAAGATACCATTAACGCCGGCGAAACAGTTTTGCTTGATGCTTCTTTCAGCACCTTTAAAAAAGGTAAAATCAGGCACTGGGGTTGGAGCATGGGAGATACCAGCATATACGGTGATACAAGCCGCATTTATCATACCTGGGATGTTCCGGGTGAATACACCTTCCGCCTCGACGTTTTGGTTCAGACCGATACAAGCAGCAAAGTTGTTAAATTCTGCGTGATGAAAACGGTGAATGTATTGCCTGAAGGCGGCGCTTATGGTGATGCTGTTCGCGCAGCAACCAACTCAAGAGTGGTGCGTCCAAGGCTTACAGATGCAAACGGCCGCCCGGTTAACGACCCTAAAAACCCTGATTGGTTCAAAAATGCACTTGACAGGGAATTAGGAGGAAACGGCGGAACAGACCCCAACAGTAATGGTAATGGCGGCAGTAATGGTGGCGGCAACGGAACATACCCCGGCGGCAGAAACTACGGTGTTTCAGTTAACGATATTATGAACGGCACCAATGTGGCCCTGCTACCCATATTCTATGACTTCGACGATACCCGAATCAGGAACGATGCCGCTAAAAATATGACCTACAATATGAAAGTGCTTGACCAATACAAAGGCATGACCATAAAAGTAGTAGCACATGCTGACTCACGCGGAAAAAACAATTACAACATTGGCCTTAGCCGTAAACGTGCACGCCAAGCTATAATCTGGATGCGTGACCACGGTTTCGATACAAACCGTATAATAAGCGTAGTTGCAGGCGGCGAGGAAATCCCGGTAAACAAATGCTTCGACAACGTGGAGTGCAGCCCTGAAGATCACCAAAGCAACCGCCTTGTGGAATTTATTGTTGCAGGTAACACTACTGTTGAGTAATTAACCCGACAGCTGACAAAAGAAACCGGATTACGCAAATACATACAATGATGTACAAATATCTTATCATTCTGTTGTGCTTCGCATTGCCCGCGGGTATTGCACAGGCGCAATTGGTACCCAGTAAGGAAGAAAACATAGATTATATTGTAACATTCGGAAACAAAGCATCGTCCATTTTCGGCGACGATGACTATGTGCAGACATATTTCTTTTCTGTTCCGATAAACCAAACCTCCCCGGTTTTTATCCGCATTTTTGATGCCGATTGCGGGGGTAAGCATGACCAGATAAACGGGCCGGATTACGATTCTAAAACCCGTTTCTCTGTTTACGGCGGTAATGGTGCATATAGTAATAAAGATGCCCGAAACATTAACCCCGTAGGCAACTTTAAAAGCGGGCACCTGCTTGAAAGCAAAGTTTTTGGTAAAAACCCATTGGCAGATAATGTTTGGACAACCCTTGGCCCCTTTAACCCTAAAGAAGCCGAATTCGATAAAGACCTGAACGCCAATGTGTTTAAAATAGTTGTTGAAGGTATAAGCGGCGACGATGGCAACACTTACCGTTTTTTCCTGAGCAACAGCGCCACACGCAACCAGGCCATTGAAGGCGGCAACGCCTTTGCATACGAAATTTGTTTCAGGCTTATGAACGAACCCAATGAAGCTGCTCACTTCTACCCCTTTATTGATAAGAATGTAGTAGCCATTAAGCAGCATAATTTCGATTTCGACAGCGACGGTTTTATCAGGCTTACATCTGTAGCCAAAAAGGAACATGCGCTTGAAGGTTCGGCCGACGGGCAATGGATGGAAAGCACCACACCTATAACGGAGGAAGAGCAAAACACATCCATTGACATTCACTTTATGAAGAAAACCAATCGCAGCAACGATATGGTTTTCTATACAACCAACCAATACAACGAATCTATCCCGTTTTTTTCTGTGCCAATAGGTGGCATTCCAAAGTATCGCTACAAGGTAAATGTTGAATACAAATTCTGATATAACAAGCTGCTATAGCCGAAAGGCAGGCAGGCAGGCATGGCTGTATTTTACGGCCATGCTTCTGCTATGCCTGCCGGTTAGCAACCTGTATGCCCAGAAACTTAACTTCAGAAACTTTAACGGCGACAATGGCCTTAACCAGGCTTATATATATGATATTTCCCAGCTGCCCGACGGCAGGCTAATTCTTTGCACCGGAGAAGGATTGGCCATTTACAATGGCCGAAACTTTAAAATGCTCCGTATGGCCCAGGGCCTTGCCGAGGACTTTACCACTGCCGGCTGTGTTGATAAAAAAGGCAAACTTTGGGTTGGCCATTATCAAAACGGGATATCCTGTGGCGAAAATTTAAAAATGCACCCCGTACACAGCTCCTTTTTAGAAGAAGGCGTAAGGGTAAATGATATTGCCTGCGACAGCAGCGGCGATATTTGGATTGCCACTTCGCAGAATATGCTGCGCATTCCTGCCGGAACAGAATTTCCTGAAAAAGTTGAATCAGTAGAATACGAAGTTTTTTCAATTACAATTTCTGGCAAAAATACCTTGATTGCGGGTACTGCCGACGGCTTTTTGCTGATTAACGCCAATGGAAAAAAGCCAGTTGCAGGCCCTACTTTATTTAAAGAAGCGGGGCCGGTTACTTCTGTATTTGCCGATAATAAGGGAAATATTTGGGCAGGTACATTTGAAGGCAACTTATACCGTACAATTGTATCGGGCAATAAGCTAAATATTTTAAACACATACCCGTCGCCAAATAAGTCTTTCGGTTTAAACGGCTTGGTTTCTGGCAGCGCAGTTAAAGCCATAACAATAGATAAATCGGGCGCAATTTGGGCCGCAACTTATGGTGCTGATGCACTGCGCAGGCTAAGTCCGCAGCCGAACGGCAGCTACAGGGACGAAAACTTCACAGAAAAGAATGAATTGCCCGACAATTACCTCCTAAGCGCTTATGTCGATTTAGAAGGTAATTTGTGGCTTGGAACCTTTGGAGGAGGGCTCTCACAATTAGTACCTGAACGATTCCTGCATTATGACAGGAGCAGCGGTTTCCCATCTGAAGATGTAAGCGCAGTTTGCACAGGCGCGGGCGGTACCATTTGGGTGGGCTTAGAAAAAGGCCTTATTAATTTCGACCCTTTCAGCGGAAGAAAAGTACTGCACAATAAGAAAACCGGTTTCTGCGACGATAAAGTAACTGCACTTGCCAAGGCAGGCCGTGATATTTGGGCAGGCACAGCCAATAGCGGCATCTTCAGGCTTAGCCCGAACGGCTTTTGGGAATCAATGAATGAAAAGTTTGAGCTCCGTTCAAAAGAAACCAACTGCATCACGCAATCGGCAGACGGAATTATATATGCAGGTACTATTGGCGGCCTGTTTGCATACAGCCCTAAAGCAGATAGTTTCAAGGTGTATTCAACTGCAGAAGGCTTAGTTCATAATAATATCAGGTATGTTTTCCCTGATAGCAAAGGCAGAATATGGTTCGCCGCCCATGGTGCCGGGCTATGTTGCCTCGAAAACCAAACCTTTACTATTCATAAAGATATTCCCGGCCTCAAGTCTTTTAAAATTAATACCATTACTGAGGACCTTGAAGGCCTGATTTGGTTTGCAACAGAAGGTGACGGCATTTTTAGTTTTGATGGTAAGAATACATTCCGGAATTATACCCGCGAAGAAGGCCTTGTAAGCAATTATTGCTATTCAATTTCTTCTGATAAAGAAGGAACAATACGTGTTGGGCACAGGGGCGGGGTAAGCTGCCTTCCTGCAAACGAGAAGTTGTTCCGCAGTTACGGCAGGGAGCAAGGTTTTGCCTGGTTTGAAGCAAACCCGGGCGCCTGCTGCTTCGATGAAAGCGGAAGGCCTTGGTGGGGCACGGCAAAAGGCCTTGTTTGTTATGATTCACCAAAACTGATTACTAACACCACCCTGCCTCTTATTTCCCTTGACCGTATTTTGGTAAACGGAAAAGAAATACCTTCAGATAAAGGCTTTTATCTCGATTACGAGAAATATGCAATCAGGTTTGATTTTACAGGTATTTGCCTCACAGACCCAAGTCGCCTCAGGTACAGGTATATTTTGGATGGTTTTGAAACGGAGTGGAACGAGGTTGGGGCCTCAGCCAGATCAGCCAATTACCCAAGGCTGGAGGACGGCAAATACACTTTTAAAGTATTAGCACTGAATAACGATGGCATTCCCGGTGTTCAGGTTGCATCTGTAAATTTCCGAATTGGGATGCCGATTTGGAAACGGTGGCCGTTTTATATTGCGTTGGTTGCCCTTTCGGCATCAGGTATGTATGGTTTTACCTGGACACGAACAAGAGCAATCAGCAGAAGGGCTGAGCGGCTTGAGGCAGTTGTAACTGTAAGAACCGCAGAGCTCAGGGACGAAAGGGATAAGCTTGAAAAAAGTAAAACCCATATTGAAGAAATTAACCGGGATATAACCGAAAGCATAAATTACGCCCGGAGAATACAGGATGCTGTGCTTCCGTCGAGGCAGCTTTCTGCCCGGTTCCCCGATAATGTATTTATACTGCACCGCCCCCGTGAAATTGTAAGCGGAGACTTCTATTGGTTTACCGAGCTCAGCGACGGATACATAGTGGTTGTGGCCGACAGTACCGGCCACGGTGTTCCGGGTGCGTTTATGAGCCTGATTGGCACAACCCTGCTTAACCAAATAGTTTTGGAAAGCGGTGAAGAAAGCCCGGCGGGCATTATAAGCAGAATGAACCGCGAAGTGGTTGGAGCCCTGCACCAGGATACCGGCCGCGATTCATTGCGCGATGGTATGGATATGGCAGTTTGTCGCATTTACAACGATAAACGGGTGGTATTCAGCGGTGCCGGCAGGCCAATGTATATAGTGAGCAAGGGTAAAACCGAGGAACTATCGGGCAGCTATTGGTCCGTTGGCGGGAATTTCTATGAAAGGGAGAAAAATTTCAGCGACACCGTTTACCAAGGGGCAGCAGGTGATATGATTTACCTCTGCACCGATGGCTATGCCGACCAGTTTGGCGGCCCGGAAAACAGGCGTTTTATGACCAGGAGGCTGAAAAGCCTAATCTCTGAGTCTGCTGCCCTGCCCTTACCTGAACAATTAATAAGCATTGAACAGGCGCATAACCTGTGGAAAGAAAACCGGATTCAAACAGATGATATACTTCTGCTTGGAATCAGGCTATAGTGAAAAAACAGTACTAATAAAATACCGGCTAAATAATACTATCTGTACACTTATCTCAAATAACAATGATACACAACAGCAATAATGGAAACAGCCAAGTTCGACGATTCAGGCGCTTCTCAGGTATTCTCTTACAAAGGTGAGATAACCCCTGACTTCACGCGTGACCTGTTAAAAAACCTGGAAAGCTTGTTGCACATGCGCTCAGCAACGCCAAGATTCAGGCGAAATGTATTTACTGTGGTTAACGAAAGCCTGCATAATATTGAGAAATATGGCCTGCAGGACTGCGAACCTACTGACCTGCCCTCACTTATGATAGTGAATTCAGGGAAGGGTTATATATTTACAATTGAAAATTCTCTTTCCCCTGAAAATCTCAGCGATTTCAGGGACAAACTTGCTTATTTGAACTCGGCAGAAATTACTGAATTGAGAAGCGCATATTTAAAGCAACTCTTCAGAGATTCCGGTCCAGATGGGCACAGCGCAGGACTAGGCCTGCTTGCCATTGCTATTCGCTCTAACAAGCAGGTTGAATACAGCTTTACAGAATCAGGCAGCCATAATATGCGTGTGAAACTGGTAATAACTACAGACAGGTAATGATGCATAACTTAAAGATTGAAGCTTCCGATGAGCTTCCCGGCATCATACTGAACCGTGAAGACGGTGAATTTATGCTTTGGGGCAGAAGCATTCCAAGAAATGCAGCTGCCTTTTATCGCTCGGTGCTTGATTGGGTTGAAGAGTACTCTACAAACCCGAACCCTGAAACCGTATTCCAATTCCGACTCGATTACTTTAATACTTTGTCGCATAAGTACGTGGCAGATATATTTAAAGTGCTTGAACGCATGCAGCGCGGCGGCGCAAACATTCGTGTTATCTGGTATTACCAAAGCGATGACGAGGACATGAAACATATAGGCGAGGAATTTGAAAATTTCCTTAACCTCCGTTTCGTGTTCAGTGAATATTGACTGAAAAGCCAGGAACGTTTCAAAGATCACCCACCCAGATACAAGCCACAATCGGCGGTTTCATTCTTTAGAGCAAATATGTATAAAGTTCTGTCAGACGGTACCGATGAACTGACCTCAACGCATGATATGAACGGGGTTATACTCTCAGTATCTCCGCGTTGTGCCGCTATGCTTGGCTACACCCCGCGCGAAATGACGGGGCGAAGCTGGCGCGAATTCCTTACCCGGGATATGGATTTCAGCTTTACTGAATACCTGAACACCATGGCCGAGGATGAAACAGCCACCGGTATTTTTAAAGTTCAGCACGTTGACGGCAACAGTATGGTATGGTTCTATAAGAACATGCGCATAGATGAGCCTGGCGAAGCATCTTTTGTAAGCTGCACCAGCGTTGATGTTGCAGAAAGGGCTGTTATTGAAAAGCAGCTGCAATCTGCCAACAAAATATCTGACATGAATATGCGGCGCCTGCATAAGGCGCTTGCCGAGCTTGAAAAAGCCAAAAAGCTGGCAGAGGAATCGGCCAGGATTAAAGACGAGTTTTTGGCCAATATGAGCCATGAAATTCGTACCCCTATGAATGCCATACTTGGTTTTACAGGCCTTTTGCAGGAACAGCAAATGAGCCCTGAACAGGAGGAGTTTGTAGAAATTATTAAAACCAGCGGCCAAAATCTGCTGGTTATTATTAACGATATACTCGATTTCAGCAAAATTGAATCGGGTAAAATGACCCTTGAAAGTACCGATTTCAGCCTGAGAACCGTGCAGGAACTGGTGCTAAGCAGCATGCGTCCGCGCCTGCTTGAGAAAAACCTTGAACTGGTTATTGAAACCGACCCGAATATACCGGATGATCTGCTCGGCGACCCGGTTCGTTTCAACCAAATATTAATGAACCTGCTAAGCAATGCCATTAAGTTCACAGAACATGGTCAAATTGCCCTCAGGAGCCGCGTTATCTTAAACGATGTATCGGCCTGCACCATACAGTTCGAGGTGAGCGATACGGGTATCGGCATCCAGGAAGGCAAGCTTGATTATATTTTCGAAAGCTTTACACAGGCAAGCAGCAGCACCACGCGCAAATTCGGCGGCACCGGCCTTGGCCTGGCCATAGTAAAACGCCTGGTAGAACTACATGGCGGACATATTACGGTAAGCAGCAAACCGTCCATTGGCTCTTCGTTTGTATTTACCCTTCCTTATAAGAAGCCTGCTTCACGCGTTAAAACCGGCCCGGGTTTAAGCAACGGCAAAAAATCAGGCGGTATTGAAGGCCTGCGCGTACTTTTAGCCGAAGACAACCTGATGAATCAAAAGCTTGTCATGCGTCTTCTGAAATCGCACAGCTGCGAATGCCAGGTGGTTGAAAACGGTCATAAGGCCATAGAAAAGCTGCTTACCAACCCATTCGATATTGTGTTGATGGATATACAAATGCCGGAAATGGACGGCTATGAAGCCACACGCATTATTCGGCAGGATATAAAGTCGGCAATACCGATTATTGCTTTTTCTGCACATGCCATTGTAAGCGAACGCGAGAAATGCCTTAGCCTTGGCATGAACGATTATGTAAGCAAGCCCTTTAATCCTGAAGAGCTGGTTTCTAAAATGCAGGCACTTACAGCAGAACGTGCCATTGCCTGATATAAGAAAACCGCAAAATAATATTGGTTTATTTAAGAGCTGCCCCAAATAAAGGGCAGCTTTTTTCTTTTTATACTATTGATTCCGGTCTTTTTCATGGTAATTGCTCCATATTATTACTTTTGTCTTTCTATATCTGCGGGTTAAATAAAAAAGGTCTCATTTTAACGCTTAACGTGCTTAAACCAGGTAAAGCTTTTTGCCTTCTGCTCTTTTACGGAGTATTGGGTCCGCTTTGCTTATTGGGCCAAACTGTGAGCACCGAAACCGCTGAAGCTGTAGGCATGCCTGTACAGTTCAGCCAGTACATGTACGCGATGCCAATGCTTAACCCCTCTTATTTAGGCACAAACGGGAAGGTATCTTTGAATGTCGGTAACCTGAGGAACAGCGGCGGCTGGAGCGATGTCACCACCTATTATGGCTTCGGGAGTTTCAGGCTGGGTGGCTCTTCTAAAATAAAAAGACGAATAAATTTTAAAAGTGATTCAGACAGCTCTGAAACAGACATTAAAGAGGAACCTGAGACTGTGGAACATAACATGGGCGCAAGGTTCTACGGCGATTATGAAGGTCAATACCTGGGCAGAACCGGCATTTATGGCATGTATTCGGTACAGATACCAGTAGGCGATAACTTAAAAATAGCCGGCGGAGCCGGTTTCGGTGCGCGAAATTACAGCGTTAAGGCTTCATCTACAGGTGGCGACGGATCTGCTTGGGCACCGGACGGTGACGTAGGATTCAGACTTAGCGGCGAAAAATTCAATGCAGGCTTTTCAATAAACCAGGTATTTAATTCCACTTTGCAGCCCTACCAGGAAATTACCCGCCTGAAAAGGCATTATGGCTTTAATTTCTCCTACGATTTTACCTTAAGCCCGGAAGTGGAATTCAGGCCTGCCCTGATGCTGCGGGCATTTAACACCGTACAGGGCAACGCCGATTTAAGCGGGCTCTTCACTTTTATGGAAACACTGACTGCCGGTGTTAACTACAGGCAGGGACGCAGCTTATCTTTTCTTGCGGGGTTGGAGCAATTCAGCATTAACGAAGGCGGAACGCTGCAAATAATGCTGTCGTACAGCCTGCCCATGGCCAATACATCGTTGTACAATACAGGGCAGTATGAAATTACCATGTGTTATAAGCTACGATAATCGAAATCTAAAAGCATTCTTTAATTATTATTATCCTTTTCAAAAACTGAACTCATGCCGGCCAAAACGCCGGACTCGTACACACTATAGTTAAGTTCCCTTTCCTCAATTTTTAAGAAGGGAAATATTCCGGAAGCATTGGCAGCAAAAACCGCATCTGCCTCCTGTAAATCAACCTTTGATTTGAAAACTTCAAGCCATTGAACATGCTGTTCAAAAAAATATTGGCGCAGGTTTTTTCGCAGAATTCCTTCTTTACATCCGGTTCGCAAATCCGGAGTGTATATAACGCCGTGTTTCATCCAGAAAATATTTGAAGAAGTGCATTCGGCAATTGCACCGTTTGCATCAGTAAGTATAAGTTCATCGGCTCCCAGCTCATCACGTTCTTTAGCAGCCATTACATAAGTGAGAGAGCTCAATGTTTTATAGGCCGACCATTTGCTAAACTGCACATGGGCGCCTGTGCAAAACTGTACATTAAACCTTCGTTTATCAGCAGCAGGAACAAAGGGAGCTGTTGTAATAATAAAATCAAAATGGTTGTTTACAGGTCCATAAAGCCCACCAGGTTTCCTGAATGCTATTATTTTTACCCTGCAGGAATTTGATTGGCCATTAGCCAGGCAGGTTTCAAGAGCTGCCTTTTCAATATTAGCTACATTAAAGCTTTCAGACATAACCAGCTTTAAAGCAGCAGCGCCTGAACTCAGGCGTTCAAAATGATCTTCAAAAAAACGGATTCGGCCGGCTATGCAAATCATGCTGTCGAAAACACCGTCGCCGTATTGCAGGGCACGATTATCGGCCCCGACACTGAAGTCTTCAAAAGGAATTAAATTAAAATTATGGCAGATAAGCATAGCTTTGAATTCCTGTAATTTTTCAAGGTTTAAGCAGTACCGGTTTAAATTAAACCGGTCAAGGGTAAGAAATTTTGTAAATATAGCTTTTGCAGGCAAACGCGGATACGGAATAAATTCCGCCGGTAAGGTAAAGTTAACCGCCTGTAAAAAAAGCCCCGGCATGCCCGCATAATTGCAGAAATTTACCTTCACAAAAATACACCCTCATGGCAGAGCGAAGCAGCATTTTCGATATGATAGGCCCGGTAATGATTGGTCCAAGCAGTTCACACACTGCGGGAGTGGTACGCATTGCGCTTGCCGCACGAAGAATTTTAGGCATGCAGCCTGAAACGGCTGTAATAACCTTCTATAATTCGTTTGCCACCACATACGAAGGCCATGGCTCTGACAGGGCTGCTCTTGCCGGCCTGCTTGGCTACAGCACCGATGATGCACGCATTCGTGATGCAGCTAGCCATGCCGAAGAAGCCGGGCTAAAGTGGCAGTTCAAACCGGTAGGCAATGCAGGCACGCTGCACCCGAACAGCATCAGGCTGAAGCTTACGGCGGGCGAGCACAGCGCCGAAGTTTTGGGCGAAAGCCTGGGCGGCGGTGTAATTAATATAAAAGAAGTGAACGGCTTTACTGCCAATATAAGCGGCAATACCAGCACGCTTATGATTCTTGCCGATGACGTGAAAGGCAGCATTGCCTTTATAGCCGATATTCTGTCGCACGATGACTGCAATATTGCCACCATGACCTGTTCGCGCAAGGGTAAAAACGATATAGCCTGCCTTTTTATTGAAACCGATTCTGAGCCACGCAAGCTGTCGGTTCAGTATATGGAGTCGCTAAGGTGGGTAAGGGAAATACATTATATGGACAGGCTGGGTTAATTAAAAACAGTCGTCGGGAAATATTAACGCAATTCAAACATTAAAAATGAAAGCAGATAAGTTCATTAAATCCATATTTTTTACTGCAATGGCTGTGGCAATATTGCCTGCAAGCCTACAGGCGCAGGTGGTACCCAATGTAAGCCATGAGCAGGTATTGCCGGTGAGCGCAAAAAAATGGAGCCTGCAGGATTGCATAGATTATGCAATGAAAAACAATATACAGCTCAAACAACAGGCCCTGAATGCCGAAAGCAGCAAAATTGCCCTGAACCAAAGCTATTACAATGCCCTGCCTTCTGTAAACGCAGCCGGCAATCAAAGCTATAATGCCGGCGGCAGATCAGTTAACCCTTATGATAATACTGTTGTTGAGAATACCACCTTCAGAACCAACAGTATGAACATTAATGCCGGAATGAACATTTATAACGGCATGCAGAATACCAATGCCATCAGGCGAAACAAGGTAAATCTTGAAGCAAGCCTGCTTGATATACAGGACCGAACAAACACCACCATACTGAATCTTGTGCAGGCTTATGTAAACATACTCAGCAGCCGCGAACAGTTGAACGCGGCAAAACTGCAGCTGGCCACTACCACCCTGCAGGTTGATCGCTCTAAAGTGCTGGTAACTGCCGGGGCCCTTGCCGAAGCCAACCTCCTAAACCTTGTTGCACAGGCTGCCACCGAAGAAGTAAATATAATTACTTACGAAAACAACGTGGAGCTGGCCCGCCTTAGCCTTTTGCAGATTATGCAGAAGCCGGCCGATGAGCCCTTCGACATATCGGTGCCGGGTGTAGAGCCGCCAAGCAATTATGCGCTTGAAAACACTGCCCGCGAAATTTACAGCTTTGCCGAAGTACATCAGCCGGTAATTAAAGCGGCAAATGCACGTATTCAAAGCGCCATGTTATCTAAAAGAATAGCTACCGGGGCTTTGGCGCCTACATTATCGGTATCTGCGGGCTATTATACCAGCTACTCTCAATTGGCTAAAAGTGTTACTTATGATAAAAGCCAGGGACTTGTTAAACAATTCCAACCATTTCTTTACGATAACGGCAGCGGTGTTGAATCACCAATCTATACTTACGGGTATCCCGGTACCACTACCAATATCAGCTTCGGAGACCAGTTCGACAATAACCTGCGCAGCAACCTGACCTTTAACCTGAGCATACCCATTTTCAACGGCCTGAGCGCACGTTCTCAAATCTATAACGCACGCATAACAGAACGCAATGCAGAGCTGAACCGCGATGCCGCCAAAAACACCCTTAGGCAAACTATTGAGCAGGCCTACCTTGCCGCCAAGCTGAGCAGCAAGCAGTATAATGCCAATGTAAAGCAGGTAGGATCGTTGCGGGAGTCTTTCAGGGCCAACGAGCAACGCTTTAATGTGGGCTCAATGAACTCAGTTGATTATAACCAGGCAAAAAACAACCTGAACAAAGCTGAAACAGACCTGATAAGGGCCAAATATGATTTCGTGGTAAAAGCCAAAGTACTTGATTTTTACCAGGGCAAAGATCTTTCGTTCTAAGCAGCCAATGTAAAGTCAAGATTAATGAAAGCCGCCGGTCAAAACCTGCGGCTTTCAGCGTTTAAAAATGGTCGCAATTTTTTCAATTGAAAGCAGGCGCTGCCCGGTTTTGCCTTCAGCAATAAGCCTTTCCCCTGCCAATGCCCTGAAAGCCACAATTAGCTCGCCGTTTTCAACTGATTCATATTCAGCGACAATTGTAACTCTGTCGCCTTCAAACGCCGGGCCTTTGTGCCTTATTTCAAGAAAGGTACCTATGCCTTCCTCTGCCTCGCTTTTAATATCAAGAATAAATAAGCGGCCTGCCCATTCGGCCTCGCGGGCCAGGGCAAAGGTGCTGCACACAGGGTGTACAGGGCCTGCCGTAAAGGTAGCCAGGTCTGAATGAGTAACAATAAATGCGTGTTGCTTCATTTGAAAGTGTTCGAAAGTTTCAGAGTTTAAAGGCATGGCATTGGGGCTTGCTGTAAAATTCGTGCATTATTTCATAGCCTGCAATCCGGATTAGGGTAGTAAATTGCAGGCCGATTTTAATTGGGTGCCAACCTTTGGCAAACCTGCCGGTTATATGAATTAAACCGGTTCGGGAAATTCCTACCCTTTTTGCCCTCCTATGCGCGACAATTACCTTTTCAACTTCCGCGAAGCCCTTTCCATAACCCTAATCCTGTTTTCGGTAATAGATATTTTGGGCTGCATTCCAATAATTATAGACTTAAGGAAGAAGTCCGGCTCAATAAACTCCGGCAAGGCTACCCTGGCAGCAGGGGTAATCATGATTAGCTTCCTGTTCCTCGGCGAAAGCATACTTAATCTCTTTGGGGTAGATGTGGAGAGCTTTGCCATTGCAGGCGGGCTTATCATGTTCCTGATAGGTTTGGAAATGGTTTTAGGTAAGCACATTTTCACCCCTACTGCCGATACGCGGACAACCAGCATTATACCACTTGCTTTCCCGCTCATTGCCGGAACGGGTACTATGACCACCATTATATCGCTGCGTGCAGATTATGCTGTAATAAACATATTCTTCGGCATCATGCTGAACCTGCTTATTGTGTACATAGTGCTTAAAGTTTCAGGCTGGCTTGAGAATAAGCTGGGTACTGCCGGGGCCGACATTTTACGTAAAGTATTCGGCACGGTACTGCTTGCCCTCGCCATCAGGATATTTAAAACGCACCTGCATTTTTAGAATCGGTTTTGCGGTGCCAAATTGCAGGCGAAGGCAGGTTTACAAATGATAATAGCTTATAAAATTGGGTAAAGAGAAAAAGCCAAAATGGTACGTGGTTCTTAAAGGCCACAAACCCGGCGTTTATACTGATTGGGAAGAATGCAGCGCACAGGTGCGCGGTTTCGAGAAAGCAGTTTATAAAAGCTATGAAAGCCAAAGCGATGCAGCCAAAGCATGGCAGGCCAAAAACCTGTACGCGGGCATGGCTAAAACATCTTTACCCGGCATGGGCAGCGGCACTTTTGGCGGAACAAAAACCGCGACAGCCAAGCCTGTTAAAAAAGTAAAGCCTTTTATTAAAGACAGCGTATCTGTTGATGCGGCATGCAGCGGAAACCCGGGGCCCATGGAATATAAGGGCATAGATAATTTAACAGGTGAGCAGCTGTTCCATTTCGGGCCGGTTAAAAAAGGGACAAATAATATTGGTGAGTTTTTGGCCATAGTACATGCCCTTGCCATGCTTAAAGCACAGGGCAGTTTAAGGCCTGTGTACTCCGATTCGGTATTGGCAATGAGTTGGGTTAAACAAAAAAAAGTCCGATCAAATTTACCACGCACCGCTGATACCGAAAGCCTTTGGGTACTGCTCGACAGGGCCGTAGTTTGGCTTCATAATAATACCTGGCAAAACCCGCTCCTTAAATGGGAAACCACCGTTTGGGGCGAAAATCCGGCAGATTTTGGCAGAAAAGGCTGAAATTTTAAAGATTTTCTAAGCAACAATACGCGGACATACAGGATAACATCATCAAAAAAAACGCCGTAGCCCGGTACCGGCAACCGGGAGCTGAACACGCAATGAAAAAAAAGTCAAGAACCATTTGGTATATTTTAGGCGGAGCACTTGTGCTGCTTATCATACTTGCAGTAGTTTCGAAAAGGCAGGGCTGGACCGGCAAGGTTGAAAAGACCGAGGTTACTACCGCAAAGGTTATTAAAACCGATATTATTGAGCGTGTAAGCGCCAGCGGTAAAATTCAGCCGGAAATAGAAGTAAAAATAAGCCCTGACGTATCAGGCGAAATTATTGATATGACTGTACAGGAAGGCGATTCTGTTCGTAAAGGGCAGTTTTTGCTGCGAATTCGCCCGGATAATTATCAAAGCCTGCTTGACCGCGCTAGGGCTACTGTTAATTCCAGCAAGGCATCGGCTACGCAGTCTAAGGCAGTTTTGGCACAATCTGAAGCCAGGCTTATCAGGGCTAAGCAGAACTTTGAAAGAAACGCCAAGCTGCACGACCAAAAGGTTATCTCAGACGCCGATTTCGAGCAGATTAAAGCTGACTACGATGTGGCTACCCAGGACCTTGAATCGGCAAAGCAGAATGTGGAGGCAGCCGGGTTCAGCGTACAAAGTGCACAGGCAGCATTAAAAGATGCTTCAGAAACTTTGCGTAAAACAGAAATTTATTCCCCCGTAAGCGGCACAATCAGCAAGCTGAATGTTGAAAAAGGCGAACGCGTAGTAGGTACCGCCCAAATGACAGGTACCGAAATAATGCGTATTGCCGACCTCCGGGAAATGGAAGTATTGGTAGACGTAAATGAAAATGACATTGTTCGCGTGCATCTTGGCGACACTGCCGAAATAGATGTTGACAGCTATACATCTACCGGCCGCAAGTTTAAGGGCCTTGTAACATCTATTGCCAATACCGCCAAGTCTACCACGGCAACAGATGCGGTTACCGAGTTCGAAGTGAAAATCAGGATTTTGCAGGAGTCATATAAAGACCTGATTAAAACAGGTAACAGCAGCCCTTTCAGGCCGGGCATGACGGCATCGGTTGATATTATTACGAACCGTAAATCAGGAGTTTTGGCAGTGCCATTGGCAGCTGTAACCATGCGTACCTTATCAGATAAAGTTGCCAATGCGGAAGATGTGGTTAAAACAGAGTCGCGTAACGGTGATGGCCCGGGCGGAAACGACGCTCCTACTGTTAAAGATGAAAAAGAAAGCGCGGGTAAAAAAGAAGAAATGAAGGAAGTTGTTTTCATTCTTAGCTCCGGCAAAGCTGTTCGTACCCAGGTTAAAACAGGTATTTCCGATTTCGAGAATATTGAAATTATGGAAGGCCTTAAAGAAGGGGATATAATAATCAGTGGTCCGTTCTTAACCGTGAGCAAAAAGCTCAAAAACGGTGAAGAGGTTGTTGACAAAAAAGAAGAGGAGAAAAAGTAATGGAGAAGAATTCTATCCAAGTGGGGCTTCTATGCCTTGTCCTTGGAGTTATTGGGATGGGGTTTTTTCACGACTATAAAGGGACCAAAGTCCCAACAATTCATGTGGTCTCAGCTACAAGCCCTCTAAACACAAAAATGGCATCAGCCTTATCTAAGCGGTCTTTAGCAGACCACGAAAAATTGTATAAACTTTATAGTGGTTTATCTGAATATACTCAAAATGCTAATTTGGCTTTG